>CAVYPU010000017.1:0-312894 GCA_963770415.1 uncultured Acidobacteriota bacterium | reverse complement strand
TGTTCGCGTCGGGGCTCTATCCCCAACCGGTCAATAGCAGTCTACAGTTTAATGCCTACAATACCGTTTACAGCTACCTGAACAACGATCAAGGTGATGCCCGTATTGACTACAAGGTAAGCGACAAGGACAGTATTTTTGGCCGCTATTCGCAAGGCTACCAAAACAACCCTAGTTTCAACTCAGTGCTGCTGCTTGGGCAGGGGTTTAATACCTCGCCGTTCCGCGGCGCCGTCGTTGACTGGACGCACAGCATAAGTCCAAGCCTAGTCAGCGATACGCGGATTGGGTTCAACCGTGTCTCTTTGAATTTTGGCAACGATGTGCCGGGCGTGGGCAATTTAGGTGAACATCTCGGGATCGCGGATGGCAACATCCACGGGCCCGGGCTGTTGGCGCTCATTTTCCCCGGTGGGCTCGCCACCTCGCTTGGCCAGGCGGATCAGACAGATCAATCTTCTTCGACTACCACGATTGAACCCATGGAGGACTTGATCTACTACCAAGGGCCGGCACACCTTCCGGTTCGGCGCTTCGGTGATGCGGCATCAGATTAATGCCTACTTTGCAGGGAACAATGGCAAATTCGGCTCTCTCGCTATAATGGCCAGATACTTAGCGGCCCTCTCGCACTCTCCCCCACATCCGTCGGGTTGCCTGAAGCAGACTTCTTCCTGGGTCTCCCCCAGACCGTCACCTTGGGCATTAACCACGGAACCACGGGCCAACGCAGTTCGGTCATTGGCGCTTATGCCCAGGATGATTGGCGCGTTACCGACAATCTCACTCTGAACCTGGGCCTGCGCTGGGAATATAACCAGCCTTGGTACGAAGTCTTAAATCGACAGGACAACTTTGGGCTGTATAGCGGCGCTGCCGAGTTCCCGTCGGCAAAGTGTTGTGGGGAACTGCGCTGCCATCCTCGGCAGTGCAAATTGCGTTGTGCTCAAAAGTCGCGCGCTCTATAACGCCTACTGGCGAGATTGGGAACCGCGCTTTGGCTTTGCCTATACGCCGCATTTCCTGGGCAAGAACACGGTTATCCGCGGCGCCTATACTATTTCTTCCTTCCTCGAAGGGAGCGGAGAAAACGACCGGGAGAACCTGAACCCGCCTTTCTCGACACAGTTCTCGGCTGTTTACGCCACCGGGCACCAGCTCATTTTGCCGGGATCAACCACCGACCAAGGTCTGTCGGTGTTGGCTGCCCCGGCCAATCCATTTCGGACGCCCAGCTTAATCCGTGGGATCCGAACTTTCAGCCGGGCCAGGTTCAGCAGTGGAACTTGACCGTGCAACATCAGTTCCCGAGCGATATGTTACTTTCGGTTGGCTACATCGGGCAGCATGGGGTCCATTTGCTTAATGGGATGGCTTACAACCAGTTGCGCGCGCCTGGTATTGCCGGCTGCCCGGCCACGGCCACCCAGCCTTGCCCCAGTCTATATTTGGGCGGTGACCCGATCCTGGTCAACTCTATTGCCGCAGTCGGAGTCCAGGGCACGGATTCCAATGGCGATCAGGCCTATGATGCGCTGCAAGCGAGTTTGGTCAAGCACATGACGAAAGGGCTGGAGCTTCAGCTCTCTTATACCTACTGGTAAAGCCATGAGCAATTCCATTGGCTATTACGGTGACGGCGGTCAGGCGGCCGGGAACTACGGTTATTGGGAGGATCTTTACAACCGGCGGGCGGAGTGGAGCCCGTCTTACTTTGACGTTACTCACGTCTTCAGCGGCGCCTACGTTTACCAGCTACCGGTCGGCCGTGGCAAGCGCTTGGGGGGCCAGTGGAACCCAATCCTCAATGGTGTTTTAGGGGGCTGGCAGCTTAGTGGCATTGTTTCTCTCCATACCGGCTTCCCGATTACAATCATGGCCAACGATCTCTCCGGTACGTTATCGGGAGGGATGAGGGCGGATTGTCTCGGTCCCGTCAGCTATTCACGTGTAGTGGGCCCAGGAGGGAGTTGGTTTGGCACGAACGAGTTTAGTCAGCCGGCAGGGCTCACGTTCGGGAGTTGCGCCAATTCGACAGTGCGCGGCCCGGGCGAGAGCGAGTGGAATCAAAGTTTCGGGAAAACATTCCCCATCACAGAGTCGAAGCGGTTGGAGTTTCGGGCAGAGTTCATCAACTTCACGAATACCCCAATCTTCAACGCGCCTAACAATAATGTTGACAGCTCCCAGTTCGGACAGGTCCTGAGTTCGCAGGGACAGCGCAACATTCAGTTTGGCTTGAAGTTCTACTTCTAATGCTGTTAGCCGTGGCCATGCGGTTCTGCGTAAAAACCCAGCCCTCTCCCCGTTGGGGGAGAGGGTGGCGCGCGACGGCGTTCTCGCCAGCCGACGCGGGACGGGTGAGGGGGGTCCATTTTCATGGCAGTCGCACATGCCCGTCGGCTGGCGCGCACTCAGAAACCATGAAAATCGACTCCCCTCCTTGGCTAAGGAGGGGGTAGGGGGTGGTTGGCCCGTTGGAATGTCACCCACCACCCCCAGCCCCTCCTCAATAGGGAGGGGAGTTATTTTCAATTCAGTCGCACATGCCCGTCGGCTGGCGAGTACCCAGAAACCATGAAACGGGCTGGGGTGGCGCAGACATTACCCTGTTTGTCTCGGCCCTGTGGCGCCGACATAGAAAGCAATGTCGGCGCCACCCCCTGCGAGGCGCGGACCGGCCAGCACCAGTTTATTGTCTTCATATCAAGAGAGGAGCCAAATGAAGCGAGCGTTGATCTTCGTGGGTGTCCTATTAGTGTTCTGTGTGCAAGGGCTGGGTGCTCCTGCCTCTGACGCAAACGTCACTTTGCAACAGGTGATGCAGGAAATCCGTTCCAACGTCTATCCTGAAGAGGCCATGGAATTCATGCGGCGGCTGTACACTACCGATCGCTGGTCCACCTTTCCGAAGTACGGCGAGACTGCCGAGTACCTCAGGGGCGCCCTGACCGGCATGGGGCTCAAGCAGGCGGAAGTCCTTGCCGCGCCCGCCGACGGCACGAGTCAATTCGGATACTGGACCGAGCCGATGGCCTGGGACGCTAGGGAAGCCCGGCTCGAAATCATCGACTCCACGCTGCCGAGCGAAGAGCGCATCATCGCCGATTTTCAGAAGGTGCCCTGTGCGCTCTGCATGTGGAGCGGCTCGACCCCGCCCGAAGGCGTCACGGCGGAAGTCGTGGACCTGAAGGATACCAACCCCGATGCCATCGCCAAGTTGGACCTGCGCGGCAAGCTGGTGCTGACTCCTGAGAATGCTGCGGAGCTGAAATGGCCGCTCGTTAAGGCTGGCGCCCTTGGAGCGATCAACGCCTTCAGCGAGAATCCCACCTTGCTGGACGGCCGCCAATGGGTCAACGCCTGGGGTGACAACGGCTGGGCATTTACTAAGATCAGCACTCCCTTGCTATGCTTCTCGATCACGCCTCGGGAGGCAGCGCTGGTTCGCAAACTCATCGCCAAGAACGGCACCGTGCGCGTCCATGCCACCGTTCAAAGCCGATACTACAGCGGGCCCTATCCGTACGCGACGGCCGTGATCCCGGGAGACGGTCCCGAAGAGGTTCTCGCCCTCGGCCATACTTCCGAGCAAGGCGCCGAGGATAACGATACGGGCGTGGCCGCGAATCTCGAGGCTGCTGCCACTCTGAATCGCCTGATTGCGTCGGGAAAGCTGCCTCGCCCGCGGCGGGGTATCCGCATTTTGGCCATGGGGGAAATGTACGGCTCCATGCACTACGTCTCGACCCACGCTGACCGCATGCGCCAGACCATCGCCGCCATCTGCCTGGACACGCCTGCCGCCTCTTACGACCTCCCCGGCACGGAGTACACGTTCTACATGAATCCTCAGGTGGCCAGCTCTTACGTTGACGCATTCATTCTAAAGGTCGCTGAGGATTACTTTTCAACGGTGGACCCCGGCAATACTTACGACTTCATTCACAAGCCCGGCCGGCCCTGGCACGTGAGCCCCTTCGGTACTGGGACGGACAGCTACATGGGCGATCCTACGATCGGGGTCCCAAACATCTGGGTTTATAGCGGCAGCGGGGTCACCACACACCACAACAGCGAGGATACGCCCGACCGCGTCGATTGGCGTTCGGTTCGAGATCTTACGGTCGTGGACGCAGCTTTTCTCTATTATCTCGCCAATGCCGGCCCGGATGAGGCCAAGTGGCTGGCTGAGCTGAGCGAAAGCCGTGGCTACGACATGCTCCTCAGCTCGCTTGAAACGTACATGGATCGCATCGCTGCCGCAAAGGATCCGCAGGAACTTGGGACGTTGCTCACAGAGGCGAAGCAGAAGACCGAGTACCTGGTGGGGCGCGGAGTCCAGGCGGTTAATTCTGTGGACCGTCTGGCCCCGGAGTCCGATCGAGCGGCTTTGCGGACGTCCGTCACTCCGCTCGTGGAGCGGCTCAACAAATTCGGTGACGACCAAACGATGCGCATACGGAACGTAGTTCGCGCCCGCGCCACCGCGCTCGGCATCACCTCACCCATAGAGCCCGTCGAAACTTCCGATCAGAATGCGCAGGATGCGGCTTCGATCATCGTCAAGCGGAACCGCATTGGCACCATCACTCTCGACGATCTCTCGCCCGACAAACGCGAAGGCTACCCCTCCGGCTCATGGGACATACCGGTTATCACAGCCTTGTATTGGTGCGACGGGCATCGGACGCTCGCCGAGGTGATCCATCTCACCCGCATGGAGCTTGGTCCCACAAAGATCGACTTCGTAGGATACTTCAGGTTTCTTCGCAAGCATGGCTACGTGGAATTCGTAAAGGGGAACTGAAGTACCCTAAACCCTCGATAACGAGTGGTGGTGTAGGGGTGGAGCTTGCCCGACCCGCGGGCCAAACGATGACATCAGCGTGGGGGAAGTCGAGCGGATTGGGATTTAAGAGGAACCGACGTGGCGTATGGCGAATGACATCCTAGGTGACGAGCGCAAGGAGTATGTGGATGCTGCAAGAGAGAGTGCGCGGACGTTCGACAAGGCTGTACTGGCTTTTGGGTCGGCGGTTTTCGGTTTCTCCATCGCATTCCTGAAAGACATCGCCCCAACACCCGCGCCGGAAACTCTAAAGTGGTTGGGGACATCATGGGTGTTGTTCTCGCTTGGATTGCTGGCAATTTTGTTATCGTTCCTCTTCAGCCACAGGGCTTGTCTATTTGAGATTGAGGTTGGAGAAAAGGTGATGGGCAATAAGGATTTTAAGCGGGGGGAAAATCGATGGAGCCAGGCTACCAACTGGTGTAACATTGGATGCGTCGTATTTCTATTCCTGGGTTTGTTGTGTTGGTCGAAATTTGCACTTGAAAACCTTGCCCATGGAGACGCCCAAATGAATAAAGTTCTGACCCCCACGGAGAAGAAGGGCTACGTGCCGCCTCCGTCATCTGTAAAACCACCTGCGCAACCGAAGGCACCACCGCCTAAGAAAAAATAGCAGCCCTGTGCGTTGGTTTATTTTGAGACTAAGATTTGAAACGTCGGAATGGCAGGTTTTATTTGTTCCGGCGCACGCTGCAAGATCTTCCATTTTTGGGACCTCGGGGCGTCTCAGTGGTCGAAAAGGGCCTCGAGATCGCGGCGGCCATGTACGACGCGAAGGATAAGCACTTCCTCGTTTTCAACACAGTAAACGATGACATACTCCCCCACCGCCACGCTGCGGCATCCGGGGCCGAAATCGTCATCGCGGGCACGGCCGACATAGGGGAAGCCCGCCAGCATGAAAAAGCGGTCGGTGAGGGTGTCGATTAAACGGTTGGCAATCTCGATGCTGCCGCTTTCCTTCGCGACGTAATACCAGATATCGTCAAGATCGGTTTCGGCGCGGGGCGCTAAGCGATGTGCCATCAGCGGGACGTGGTAAGTTCAGCGAGAAGGCGCGCGCGTCCGCGTTCCTTCACTTCCTGGGCAAGCTGCCGCATGGATTCCTGCGTGATCATGCGGCCCTCGCCACGGGCAAGCGAAGCCTTGGCGTCGTCGAGGGTCAGAAGAAATTCCGTCCGTTGCCGCTCGCGTTCTTCCCACAAAGCAAGCGCCTCCTGCACGGCGTCTTGTTCCGAGTGCAGCCGTCCGCTTTCAATCGCGCGGCGGGCGAAGGCTTTTTGATCCGGGGTGAGTTGTACATCCATGGCTTTCAGAATACGGGAAAACGGGTTCCGACGCAACGCTGAAAGAATTCGACCGGCTGCGCGGGCTGGGGGAAAACGCCTCGGAGATTCTTAGTGTGGCGGGATGATCGCTAGCGCATATTCTTCATGTACTTCATCCACGGATACCACTCACGCCAGCGGGATGGGAAGTCATTGCCGTCGATGCGCTTGAATTCAATGCGGTAGTAATGCAATGGGATGGCGCTGTTGTTGCGGATCGTATGCGGCGCCTGCGCGGCGACAGTCGAGCATGTGGGTACCGTCATATTGAAAACGCTCGGCGCCGGCCCCCGCCCAAGCCCGAAGCTATTGAGCGGTGATGCCGGGTCGAGTTTTGTGTCGACGATCTCCCGCTTGTCCACAGCAACGGTATTGAACGCCAGCACGGACGCATAGGGATTACCGTGCGGGGGAGTGGTTTCGCCGGGACGGACCGTAACTTCGAGAAGCCGAACGTGTCCGTCTTCATAAAGCAGCCGGTAGTTGTCCGGTGCGGCAAGCACGGAATCGTATGGGAGGGGATACGGCCATTCTTCCGACCATTTAGGCCCCAAGGCGCTTCCGAGTTGCAGATTCGGTGCGGGTGCAGCGGGCTCGAGCATCCACGGATACCAATCCTCCCAGTGGGTCCGAAAGCCTTCGCCGTCCAGCCGGCGGAACTCGATGCGATAGAAATGCACCGGCACCGTGCCATGATTGATCGGCTTATGCGGCGCCTCGGGCGGGGCCGTCGTGCAACGAGGAAACTCCAAACCTGGCGGCGCCGCTCCCTGGCCCCAGCCTTTGCTCGCGAAGGGGCTCTCGGGATCGAGGTGGGTATCCTCGACCGGAATGCCGGCGACACCCTGGCCGCTTCCGGTATCGCGCGCGAACACTGAGGGGTAAGGGTGCCCATGCATTCGAACCCCGAGTCCGGGCGGGTTCGCTACCTCGATCAACATGACGTTGGCATTCTCAAACAGGACACGGTGAACGTCAGGGTCGGCAATCTCGGCGTCATACGATGCGGGATAGGGATAGCCTCCCCAGGGCGTGCGGGGATACTCTCGGCCGGATTGGCCCTCGACCGGCATGCAGCACCACAATCCACAGACCGCCAGCACCGAACACCTGCGCAACAGAGTTTCAAACGTTTTCACCTGTCCTCCGAATTTACTGATCGGGTCTCGCGCCTTCCGGGGGTACCTCGGACGCAGACATCATAACCAACGCCTCTGGCGCACAGGTACTCACTATTCGTGGATGCGTAACCCCTTACTCCACCCGAAGTCCCCTTCGGTGAACCCAACCCCGTATCTCAGGAGTTTGCATGCGAGTGGCACTTCAAAATGCGCTCACACGCGTGCGAAGCGATGCACGCCGGTCGGATCGTTCGGTGGGTATGGAAGGGAAGGAGGTGTAGCGCCGCCCATTATGCGGCGGATGCGCCCGAGCACAAAGCCAACATCAGTGATATAACTTCGCCACCCCGAAGTCATCCAACCGTAGCGATGTAGAAGGTCGAGAATCTGTTCGCCTTTCAGACAATCGGATGCTTGCACGTGTCGGATGGGGCGGAGCGCGTCAGTTCCTCCTCCAAGCACCTCGCTGAACGCGCTGGTGGTAACATCACTGACCCAATGGGCTACACCGGACTGCTTCCAGCTTTCGGCAGCCAGCGCTTCTACAGTAGCGGCCGGCAGGTAGAGGAGCAAACCTTCCGTGATCATCAGCGCAGGCGCAGACCCGGCGGCCTCGTACATGGCGCGGCGCCGCTCCGAATCGTTCAGGTCAACAGTGAGGCGCTCACGGCGGCAGGTCGGCTTCTCGCCCGACATGAGCTTGTCTTTATAGTCAAGTACGTCGGCGAAGTCGATTTCAACCCAGCGCAGATTCGATGGCAGGCTAAGGCGCCAAGGGCGCGTGTCGAGACCACAGCCGACGCTCAACACGGTTGTAATGGGGTACGCGCTTAACGCTTCCAGGAGCAGTTCATCGACAAAGCGAGTGCGAATGGCGAGCCCGAGGCGCACCACTCCGGAATGTGGTAATTCGCGAAGGATGGCCGGCCCACGCTCTCCAGCCAGCCGCGCCGCAAAGGGATCGCGCACAAAGGCATCCTCCAGCTCAGTTTCATGCGCGCGGCAAGCGGCCACCATTAGGGCCGTATCACTCACGTGTGTGATTTCGCCGCCAGTCAGAGACATGCTCCTATTATAAGCCATGCAGAAGTAAGGCTGGTGTTACAGGTTTCGGACGTATAACGCACGGCTCGGAAGTAATCCCGGCAGACCCGATTCGTGCCATTACTTCCGGTTTGCCGGCCACTCGGGAGTCAAATACGGACTCGGCCTCTGCATGGTTAATGCAGCCACTGAGTCGCCTTGCTCGCCCTACGCGAGTTTCATATCCGCCATCCCAGCGCTCGGGATGCGAGTTGCGTGTTCATTGCTGATCTATATGCACCTCATACCGCTTCACCTGTGCGCGTAATCCGTGAAAACGTAATCTCTTGTCTTCACCGTCGTGTGGCACGCGAACCCGCACTTGGCGTCGTTCCCCTGCGGCGGCTTGTCCGCCAAGGTGCCGGGCGTGAACGTATCGGATGTGGCGTCATAGTCGAACGCGGCCCATCCCCACCCGCCGCTGTCCGCGAACCTCTTGCTGTCCTTCACCATGAAGTCGACGTCATGCTGGGTGCCTGGCACCGTCGCTGCGGGGAACGTCTCCATCTTTTTCGGGTTCCAATGGATCTTCGCCATCTTGGCGCCGTCGGGGAAAGGCTTGCCGTTGCCGGGAACGCCGGCCAAGTAGGCCTTGATCATCACAGGGTTAGCGAGGATCGCGGCAATATGGTTTCCGTTCTGACTGATGGAGACAAGCTGCCAGGCCTCGTATCCTCTGAACTCAGAGAACGCGAGCCCATTCGGCACTTTCACGGTGTACTTGTCCTGCGCGGAAATGGCCCAGCCGCCCACGACGGCGAGCCCTCCCACAATAATCGCAATCGTCAGCATCCTTTTACCCTTCATCGCCGGCACCTCCATATCAAGTTTAGCGTCCATGCCTCTCTATTCATGTCCCATCTATCGTGGCCCACGCTTGCGCTACCATCTGCAAGTCATTTCAGTGGTGGTCGTTTCGGCAAAATTCGGCTCTTACGGGGGAATGTCCATGATACCTTGGAACCGGACGATTTATCCACAAGCACCTCGACGAAACCAAGGCCCTCCATGAACCAGGCCAGCCCAACCGCCGGAAGCGGCCCAGGGGCCAGGAAGCTGGCGAGTTCGGAAGTGAAGCTTGCTGGAGGCCTGCTCGCCAGGGGTGGCACGGCGTAGCCGTAGATTGGGCCAGAACAGTCAATCGGACAGCCATTTCGTGGTAATTTGGAAGCCAGCATAGCCGTGCTCCGCAGGCAATGATCCCATTTGGATCTGGAGAATGCCTGGGAGTTCCTTACGATGGAGATGACCGAAATGAGCAAAGGACAGAAAGTAGCGATCTTTGACACAACGCTGAGGGATGGCGAACAAGCCGCTGGTTCGAGGCTCAGCAGCCCGGACAAGCTCACGCTGGCGCGGCAGTTAGCCCGGCTGAAAGTCGATGTCATCGAGGCAGGATATCCTGCTTCTTCGCCCGAAGACTTCGAGGCCGTCAAGCGCATCGCGCAGGAGATTGAAGGTCCGGTGATCTGCGGTTTAACGCGCGCCGTGCCCGATGATATTGAGGCCTGCGGCAAGGCGCTGGCTAAGGCCAAAAGGCCGCGCATCCACACCGGCATCGGGGTTTCGGATATCCACATCATGGGGAAGTTCCGCGACGAGAAATACGGCAAGACGCTGGGAGAGAAGAAGGTCAAGATGATGCAGATGGCCGTCGAGGCGGTCAAGCGCGCTCGCAGCCACGTTGATGATGTGGAGTTCTACGCCGAAGATTCCGGCCGCGCCGAGCCGGCGTACCTTTACGAAATCCTCGAGGCCGCCATTGATGCGGGCGCGACTGTGGTCAACATTCCGGACACGACCGGCTACTCGGTGCCGGAGCTGTACGGCGCGCTGATTCGGGGCATTGCCGAAAGTGTTCCCAACATCCAGCGCGCGACCATCAGCATTCACTGCCATGACGACCTGGGCATGGCGGTGGCCAACTCGCTGGCTGGCATTTCGAACGGCGCCCGCCAGGTGGAGGGCACGATCAATGGAATCGGAGAGCGGGCGGGCAACGCCGCTCTCGAAGAGATCGTCATGGCCCTCCGCACGCGAGCCGACTACTATGGCGTGTCCACCGGCATCGACACCCGCGAACTGTACCGCACCAGCCGCCTGGTGTCCGATCTGTTCGGCACGGTGGTTCCGCCCAATAAAGCCGTGGTGGGCGGGAATGCGTTCTCGCACAGCTCGGGAATCCACGTGGACGGATTTCTGAAAGACCGCGAGACTTACGAGATCATGCGCCCGGAAGACGTCGGCCTGGCGCAAAGCCGCGTGGTTTTGACGGCGCGCACCGGACGCGCGGGGTTGCGCGCGCGCCTCGAAAAGTTGGGACACAAGCTTTCCAAAGAGGACTTGGACGTCATCTATCAGCGATTCCTGATCGTGGCGGACAAGAAACTCGAGGTCTTTGACGACGACCTGGTGGCCATCATGCGCGACGAATTGCATCCGGTTCCCGAAGTCTGGCAACTCGAATATTTGCAGGTTTCGAGCGGCACGTCGGCCATCCCCACCGCCACCCTGCGCTTGCGCGTCCATGGGGACGTGCGCGAGGGAGCCGCCATCGGCAACGGTCCCGTGGACGCCGTCTACAAGGCGATCACGGCACTGGCGGGAGACTCGGCTCACCTCGTGCGCTACGACATTCACGCCGTCACGGGCGGCACCGGAGCCATGGGTGAAGTCACCGTGCAGCTTGAAAAAGGGGAGCGACGGGTCGTGGGGCGGGGCGCTTCCACGGACGTGATCGAAGCCAGCGCCAAAGCCTACCTGGACGGACTGAACCGGCTGACGAGTCTCGGTTAGGAGGCCGGACCGCAGGGCTCTCATGGCGCAGTACTCCGGTCACGTGACGTCATTCAATGGAGGAAGCTCTTGGGAACGAAGGCTACCCGACAGTTATCAGTTATCAGTAAACGCTGGGCGACCAGGCAGGGCCGCTCCGCGATTCGACGCCTGCGCTAGAGCTTGAGCTTGCGCTCGCCTCAACAAATTTCAACACGGGTGGCGCACACGTGCCGGCGGTAGCAGGTGCCGCCAGAGGTAGCGCGGAGGTACGCGTCCTTTGCGTTCCTCCGCGGCTCTTCGCTCACCAACGGCCCCGGTCCGAAACCAGCAGGGTGAAGCAGTCCACCGGCGCGCGACGTGCGCGACTATGAAACCCCGCGCAGGCCTACGCGAATGAGGATTCACGCCTTATCCAAGAGCCGCGGAGGAAGCCAAACTGCGGCTACCTCCGCGCTACCCGCTCCTTTCTTCCAGAGGGTTAAAGTGATCGCCGCAATCTTGCATGCCAAGGTGACCCGGCGCCGGTCAAGAACTATTGGCGCGGCGATAAAGAAACCTTGCTTGGCAGCCGATATGCCTCTAGGAGACTGTCGCGAAGCACATGGCTTCTGCGTACGATCGTGGCCACGCACCGGGATATTCGGTCCACTTGCAAGTAGGACGACGGGTAGGCGAGCGGTGCAGGCCGGAAGGCGCTTTGAACTGGTGGACCACAGACACGGCAGATCAGGAATGTCGCCAGGCGCACGGGGACGACACAACGGCGAGCTCTTCAACAACCCGCTTCCGGTCCCAGCAGTCGCCCCCATTCGACTACCATCGTTTGATCAGGCGGCTGCGCACGGCCACGCTGCTGCTCGGATGGCTGCTCGGTGTGGTCCCCGCCCAGTGTCAGATTCCGGCGGCAACAGATCTTCCAACCCTCGCGCGTGTCGAACAGATCAGACGGTTGACACCCGAGGAGGCAGCGCGCGGCTATCCAGTTCGCATGCGTGGGGTAGTGACGTATTACAACTTGGGCCCAGGGGACCTGTTCATCCAGGATTCGACCGCAGGAATTTGGGTCGATTCTGGCCACTCCAGGCCCGACTTGCACGTCGGAGAATTGGTGGAGGTCGAGGGTGAAAGCGGTGTGGGTGACTTCGCTCCCGAGATCGATGGCGCAAAGTTTCGAAGCCTGGGCGAGGCTCCCCTGCCTAACCCCGTGCGGCCCACCAGCGACGAACTCGTCTCCGGCCGGCTGGACAGTCAGTGGATCGAAGTGCAAGGGGTGGTGCGCTCGGCAGCAGAACGGGATGGTGGCTTGGTTCTGAACCTCTCCTCCGGGGCATTCGAATGCAATGTGTTCGTCCTAAGCCATCCCTCGTTTCCACCTGAAATTATAGACGCTCGGGTCCGCATCCGGGGTGTCTTCGCTGGACTTTACGACTCCACCTCCACTCGGTTCATCGGCTTCCAGATTCTCACCCCGAATTGGAGCAACGTTCAGATCGTGGAGCGGCCACCGCAAGGACTTTTCTCCTTGCCCCTTCGGCCGATCCCTTTGTTCCTCCGGCTGACTCCTGAGGGCGCCTTTACCCACCGGGTGCACGTCCGAGGCGCCGTGCTCATGCAAGAGTTGGGGCGCTCCGTCAGCATCCGTGACCATGGACTAGCGCTGTGGGTCAGAACGACTCAGCCACTCCCGCTGAAAGTCGGTGACCTGATCGACGCCGTAGGGTTCCCAGTCATTGGCGACTACATGCCGGTTATGCGCGATGCAGTCATCCAGAGAGTTGGTTCCGGCCCGGTCCCCGAGCCTATCGCGGAGAGCCCCGAGAAATTGCAAGCGGGCGTTGATAATGCGGACTTGGTCCGCCTCTCGGCCCGATTGCTGAATCGTACAACTCGGCCCGGCGAGGAAATCTTGGAACTCCAGGCAGGTGGAGTGACTTTCCGGGCAGAGCTGAGCATCGAAACGAAGAAGTCGCCGCTGGGGTCGTTGCGCAATGGCAGCCTCTTGCAATTGACAGGAGTTTCGCTGGCTGAGGTGGACGACAAGCGCGAGCCGAAGGGCTTCAGGATTCTCCTCCGGTCAGCAGATGACATTGTGGTGCTGAAGAGACCCTCCTGGTGGACAGGCGACCGGGTCGCGGCGCTAGTGGCGACGCTGGCGGGGATCATTCTCTTGATCGCCCTTTGGGTGACGGTTCTGCGGAGGCGGGTTGACGAGCGAACGGAAACCGTCCGGGCCACACTGGAATCAACAGGGGATGGAATACTGGTGGTCAACTCCGCGGGCAAGATTGTCACTTACAACCGCCAATTCGCGGAGATGTGGGCTATTCCGGAGTCCATTCTGAGGTCGTATGATCACAAATCGGCGGTGAAGTTCGTCGCCCCCCAACTGAAGGACCCTGACGCCTTCGTCAACAAAATCCGCCAAGCCAACACGGATCACGAGGCCCACATTGACGACGTCCTCGAGCTCCAGGATGGACACATCTACGAGCGGCACTCGGAACCCCAGCTAGTCAAGGGAAAAAGCGTTGGGCGAGTGTGGGCGTTTCGTGACGTTACGGGGCATCGGCGGGCGGCGGTAGCTCTGCGCGAAGCCACCGACCGGCTCAATTTGGCTTTAAAATCCGCCCAAGCCGGGACGTGGAGTTGGAGTCCCGATCAGAAAATCCTTCGATGGGACAACCAAGTTTCCGCACTTTACGGGCTCGAACCGGACGCGTGGGAGAACAACTACTACGAGCATTTCACAACTTCTGTACACCCTGATGATCGGAGCGCGGCGGCTGAACGAATGGCTCGATCGATCCGAGAGGGACTCCTCTTCGAGTGCGAGTTTCGGGTCACTTGGCCCGATGGAAGTATTCACGTGGTCGCCAACCGAGGAGAAGTGTGGCGGGATCAGGGGGGTGAAGCAGCCGGCATAACCGGTGTCGCCTGGGATGTCACCGACCGCAAGCACGCGGAGGAGGCACTCCGCCTAAGCGAGGAGCGTTACCGCGAGCTCTTCGAAAATGCCAGTGACATCGTCTACACCACGGACCTTGATGCCCGCATGACCTCCATGAATCGAGTGGGCCAGGCGATTCCTCGGGTATTCACGGGAGGAGATTGCGCAACTTGACCTTTGGCACTTAGTGGCCCCCCAACATTGGGAGCGGGCTAAGGGCAGCCGCACGCGATTGCTTGCGGGCGAACCTGACGTCGATGCAGGAAGTAGACGTCACAACCAAGGATGGCCGACGCGTGAGTCTGGAAGTGAAGCCCCGCCTGATTTATCGAGACGGGAAGCCGGTTGGGGTGCAGGGCATTGCCCGCGACATCACCGGGCGGGAAGAGGCGGAGATGGAACTGCGCCACGCGCAGAAGCTGGAATCGGTGGGCCGCCTGGCTTCCGGAATCGCCCACGAAATCAATACGCCCATCCAGTTCGTGGGCGACAACACGCGTTTCCTGCAGGATTCCTTCGTCGAGCTTGCAGACCCTCCTCGGACAAGTACCAGGAACTCCGCGATGCCGCGAGCGCGGGCGTTCCCAGACCCGACCTGCTGGCGGAAGTGGGCGCAGGGTCGAGGAAGCATCCGACTGCGCTTACTTGCTGGAGGAGATTCCCAAGGCGCTCACGCAAACGCTCGAAGGCGTGACGCGGGTGGCCACCATCGTGCGCGCCATGAAGGAATTCGCTCACCCGGAAGGCAAGGAAATGGCCGCCGCCGACCTCAACAAGGCGCTCTGAGCACCCTGACCGTGGCGCGCAACGAGCTGAAATACGTTGCCGATGTGGAAACCGATTTCGGCGACCTGCCGCCGGTGGTCTGCAATGTCGGCGATATGAACCAGGTTTTCCTGAACCTCCTGGTGAACGCCGCCCACTGCCATCGGCGACGTGGTGAAAGGGACAGGGAAGAAAGGCAGGATCCGAGTGCACACAGTGCTCGAAGGCGCCGATGGCTCTGATCACCATCGCAGACACTGGCTGCCGGCATTCCGGAGGCCATCCGAAGCCAGGATTTTCGATCCCTTTTTCACCACCAAAGAAGTGGGACGGGGAACGGGGCAAGGCCTGGCGATTGCCCGCTCTGTGGTGGTGGACCGCCACCAAGGCTCTTTGACTTTTGACAGCGAAGTGGGCAAAGGAACGACCTTCTTTATTCGTTTTCCCCTCAAACCCGCAGAACGTAGCCAGGAGAGAAGCTCCACGTGAAAGAAGAGCAAATAGATGAACCCGGCGCAAACCCGCCGCGCATCATGATCGTGGACAACGACGTTCGCTTCCTCGATGCCTTGAGACTGGTGTTGCGGACTCGGGCCATCCCTCACTTGACGCCAAAGCATAAGCTGAAGAGTGCCTGCCTTGCCTGCGAATTAGCGATGGTGTAGGATATTTCTGTTGTTTGAGGGTTGCTTTTTGATAGCCGAGCCCTAATTGCCCGGGCGAGGCCTGCGACTGTAACGTATTGGCGCCCCGTAAGAGTTCTTCCCGGCCTCTTGACGATTTGCCAGGAATCGAATTCAACGACAACTCTTGAAACATTCTGCCGGCTCTCGGCAATGGCACGTTTGGAACAGCCTTCAGCATTCCGAGGGAGTTTTTCCACGGCCGCCGCGGCCTTTGGCAATCTCGCGGCCGACGGTCCCACCGAGGACGAGTCCCGAGGCCAGTGAGGCGTCCCATGTAATTCTTGATAACGAAGGGTGGCGCAGACATTGACTTCAATGTCTGCGCCACCCCTGCCAATTGGAAATTGCTACGTGGGACAGGACACTCGTACAAGTTCCACCCGGAGGACGCAAGCTCGACGGCGAGCGTCGAGCGTTGAACAACACGCGAGAAACTCAAGGAAGCCCTAAATGAATCCGAACATCCGCAACATCGCCATCGTCGCGCACGTGGACCACGGCAAGACAACGCTTGTGGACGCCATGCTCAGGCAGAGCGGCATCTTCAAGGAAAATGAGGAAGTGATCGAGCGCGTGATGGACTCCAACGAGCTCGAACGCGAGCGCGGCATCACCATACTTGCCAAGAACACCGCCATCACCTACCGCGGCGTGCGGATTAATATCGTGGACACACCGGGCCACAGCGACTTCGGCGGCGAAGTCGAGCGGGCTTTGAAGATGGTGGACGGCGTCCTGCTGCTGGTGGACGCGAGCGAGGGACCGCTCCCCCAGACGCGCTACGTCCTGCGCAAGGCGCTGGAGGCCAAGCTCCCTCCCATTGTCGTCATCAACAAGATTGACCGCAGCGACGCGCGTCCCCAGGAAGTGGTGAACGAGGTCTACGACCTCTTCATTGACCTCGACGCCGGCGAAGACCAGCTTGATTTTCCCATTCTGTACGCCGTCTCCAAGCGCGGCGTTGCCAAGACCTCGCTTGAGGACCCCTCCGAGAATCTCAAGCCTCTCTTCGAATCCATCCTGAATACGATCCCGGCTCCTGACGGGGAGGCCGACGGTCCTTTGCAGATGCTCGTGGCTAATCTCGATCATAGCGATTATCACGGCCGGCTGGCGCTGTGTCGCGTTTTTTCCGGAACGCTTCTGCGCGGTGATGAAGTCGCCATTGTGAAGCTCGACGGCAGCGTTCAGAAAACGCGCATCACCAAGCTTTACGGTTTTGAAGGCCTCGACCGAATGGACGTGGAGCAGGCCGTGACCGGAGATATCGTGGCCATTGCGGGTGTCGAGGGCATTACCATCGGCGAGACGGTGACTAACGTCGATACGCCGCGCCCCCTCATGCGCATTCCCATTGACGAGCCGACCATCTCCATGGTCTTCACGGTAAACACGTCGCCCTTCTCCGGCAAAGAGGGGGCGTACGTCACTTCGCGCCACCTGCGGGATCGGTTAGACAAGGAGCTGTTGACCAACGTCTCCATCCGCGTCGAAGAAATGGATAACACCGACTCCTTCAAAGTGCTCGGCCGGGGCGAGTTGCAGCTTGCCATCCTGATCGAAACCATGCGGCGTGAGAGCTACGAGCTGATGGTGGGTAAACCCGAAATCGTCCCACGCACGGTGGATGGCAAATTGCAGGAGCCGGTCGAGCAGTTGATCCTCGACACGCCGCAGGAATTCGTCGGCGTGCTGATGCAGGAAGTCGGCACGAGAAAAGGTGTAAACACCAAAATCGTAAGCCACACGACCACGGGCACCGGGCGCGTGCGGCTGGAGTTTGCCATTCCCTCGCGAGGCTTGATCGGCCTGAGGAGCGAGGTGTTGAAGTTGGCCCGCGGCACCGTGGTTATGAATACACTGTTCGATGGCTATACAGACTGGCAGGGCGACATGTCCTCGCGCCTGACGGGCGCCCTCATCGCCGACCGCCCCGGCCGCACCACCAGCTACGCGCTCTACAATCTGCAGGAGCGCGGAGAGCTGTTCGTCGGTCCCGGCATCGAGGTGTACGAAGGCATGCTCATCGGCCAGAGCGCCCGCTGGGACGATATGGACGTGAATGCAATTAAGGAAAAAAAGCAAACCAACATGCGTGCCTCCGTCGCCGACGAAGCCATCCGCTTGGTCCCCATCCACCCGCTGAGCCTCGAAGAAGCGATTGAATTTATCGCCGAAGATGAATACGTGGAAGTGACGCCCCAATCCATTCGACTTCGAAAGAAGATCCTGGAATCTAATAAACGCCCCCGCAAGTACCACAAGAAGAGCCAGGAGTAGGGCTGGGTTTGCCGAGAGACTTTATTGTCACGATCAATAATTCAAAGGGTATAGAATACCTGCCGATAAAGTTGTGCTGCGAGGTTTGCCCCAAGGAGGGGAAGAAAATGCGGAGTACGGTCCGGCTTGCGGTTGTTTGCGCCCTGCTCCTTTTGCCTGGGATTTCGGTGGCGCAGGAGAAGTTCGACGGCAATTGGGTTACAAAGTTCACCTGCCCTGCAAAGGGCAACACGGAGGGCTACACCTGGCAGTTTCCCAGTGTTATCCAGAACAGCAATTTTCACGGTGAGCGCGGCAGGGCGGGGCAACCCGGCTACTTGCTAATCGAAGGCAAGATAAAGAAGGACGGCACTTCCAAGTTATCTGCCAACGGTATCGTCGCCTCCAGGCAGTATGCCCGTGGAGTCTTGGCCCACAAGGGCGAGGAATACAGCTACGACATCAAGGCCCAATTCACTGAAACCCAGGGCACCGGCACCAAGAGCCAAGGTCTCGGCATCGTGGGCCGCACTTGCACGTTCGATTTCACGAAGCAGCAGGCCACGAGCCCAACCACTCAGCACTAGAAGGTGTTTCAAAACCCCAGCCCCAAAGGGGCGAGCTAACGGAGCCCAGGCTAACGGCCTGGGTCTCGGGTGGCCATTTACTCTTTGGGACGAGCCCTGAAGGGGCGCGACAAACCCCAATATCTCGCCCCTTTAGAGAAGGAAACGGTGTCACCCCCCACGTCGTGGATGAAGCCGCAAGCGCAGCCTTTCTTGGCGATCCGATGCGCATGCACCGCGATTTGCTTGCCGACGCGGCAAAGGCCTATCTGGATTCCCATCCGCTCAATCGGTAGGAGGGCCCTAATGCCACTGCACGTCCAAGGCGTAGATTTCGTCAATGCGGCTGTCCTTCATCATCATGGGGGACCCATCCGGCGACACGCCGATCCAGTCATCGTGAACCGCGGCAAAACCCTTCAGGCTCGCCAGCAGATCAATCCTCTTGCTAATGATATTTACCTGGTACATTCCCAGGTCTGGCAGTCCGCTGTCGAAATAAATATATTGGCTGTCGCGTGACCAAGTCATGTTGCGAATGGCCCAAATTCTTGCCAACGTGGTCCACTTGCCTGACCTGAAGTCGTAAAGTAGCAGCGCTGGGCAGAATTGCAACCCCCCTTTAGACTCCTCACCCACGGCGAGAGCCGCAAGGTAGCGCCCGTCGGGCGACCAGTGGATCTGCCATAGCCCCTTCGAGCCCGGCAAGCTTGAGATCTGGTGGTTTCTTAAATCCAGCAAACGGATGGTCATTTGGGAGGCGGGCAAGCCGTGCAGGACGTTTCCGAAGGCCAGGAAATTCCCGTCCCGAGACCAGGTTGGTACGCCTTCTTCTCCCGGTCCTGGGACCAATTGCTGAGGGCGTCCACCGTCAGCAGGGACAAGGTAAGCCTTGTACTGTTTCTCGCCGGATACAGACATGTAAGCGATTTGCCTGCCATCGGGCGACCAATGAGGACAGTAGGCTTCTGCACCGGGAGCTGTCAAGGCAGTGGCGTTGCTACCATCGAGCCGGCTCCGCCAAAGGGTGCGCTCCGGCAGCCGCGCATAGGCAACCCATTTTCCATCGGGGGAAATGTCCGGTGCAGCAGCTGGAAGGCCCGGCAAATACGGCACGAACGTCCTTGAATTCAGGTCGTAACGGACCAACTCCTGCTTGTACTGTCCGCTGATCGCAAACAGTTTCCTGCCGTCCCGGCTTGGGACCGGGTCCCCGTAGCCGCCAACGGCGGCGGCGATTCGCGCCGGCTCTCGACACCGCCAGCGAAGCGGATTGCATTCCTCACGTCGCGCCCAGATATCATTCCTGCCATCTGCGTCTGACAGGAAGAGACAGTAATTCCCGTCGGCAGTCCATGCAGGGTCCCCAGTCGAATTCTTCCACCCAGTAAGCAAAAGGTGTGGCTGGCCTCCCGCCGCCGGAGCCTCCCAAATGGACGTTGCTTCATTACTGGGGTCTTGCTGCCAAAAACGCAAAGACGTTCCGTCCGGCGACCAGCGTGGTCTATGTGGATGTCCCTTCACCGAGGCGATCTTCCGCGGGCTCTCCCCGTGCCGCCCTGCCACATACAAGCTGTGAATGCCGTCACTGAAAGCAATCCTGGCTCTGTCAGGGGACCAAGCCGGCCACTCGCCTTGCAAGCCGGCAAGAGCCTCCGGAGGTCCGCTCGGAACGGGCCAAACCAGCAGTTTCCCCCCTGGAATTCCCGGGACCAACTGCCAGCCAACCAGGTCCGACCCGTCAGGCCAAATGTCTGAGATCGCAACTTCAGGTGACGGAAGTGGAAAAATGGCGATCTCACCTCCCGAGCTTGGCATGACGGCCAGAACCCATCTACCGTCAACCCTCTCCTCGAAATAGAGTCTCGGTCCGTCCGTAAGCAGCGGGCCCCGCTTCTCCAGACCGTCATCGGTCAGCGCTCGATCACTGCCAACCACCGGCGCCGGCAGCGGACGCACGAACCAGTAGCCGAGAGCCAGCGCCAAAATGGCCACGCTTGCGGCGAGAGCCACAACGGGATGCCGACGCATCATCTCCGCAAACCAACCTCGTCCCTCACGCTCCCTTTGCAAGGGCGCCCCTTGCGGTTGCCCATTGTCGGTCCTCATGGCCGCATCGCCACGCTCATCCGCCCCCGGTTCCGAAGGGAGAGTTTCTGTCGCCTCCCTCAGCGGCGCCACAAACTGGTAACCGTGCTTCGGAAAGGTCGCGATACACTGAGCGACCCCGAGCCCATCGGCTATGGCTTTTCGCAATAGCGAAATGTTACGGGTAAGGCTACCTTCCTCAATGAACGTATCCGGCCCCCAAACCGCGTCCATCAGTTCGTCTTTGTTTACCACCCTCGAATGGTTTTGAACCAACACCAGCAGCGTATCGAACACTTTCGGCTCGAGAGGCAAAGATTTGCCATCGCGCAGCAGCATGCGCGACGACACGTCGATGCGGAAAGGCCCGAATTCGTAGAAGCGGACAGGCTGACCCTTCATCGAAACCTTCAGAATTTCTTAAGCTTTCCCGAAAGACATTGAGAACACTCCCCGAGTATCCTCCGCCCCTTCCGGATCGCTTGCAGGGTGGTCTCGATCCGGCATGGAGCGGATTCTACCAAAGGGGAAGTATCGGTTGCAACATCCGCCAAGAGCCGAAGTAAGGAAGCTCTTTGTTTCGATTTAAATCCGAAGCTATCTCGATGGCCATCCTTCGTCAGGAGTGCAATATGAATCGCCGAAGCCTTCTCGGGAAATTATGCGTTCTCATACTCTGCCTCAGCGGGGCATACCTATTCCAAGTTGGGCAGGCGGCTCGTCAGTTTTCTAAGACCGACGCCAGCCAATTTCGCGCCCCGAAGCCGCTCGTTTCCTACGCCAAGTTGCCTTTGAGCTTCGAGGCCAATCAAGGCCAGACGGACGCGCGCGTAAGATTCCTCTTGCGTGGTCCTGGTAGGTTTCGACGTGTTGGACGCGGGATCTTTGCGTGCCTGCACTTGGCGAGCGGCCGGGCCAACTGGTTCTAGACGGCCACTTCAGTCGCGAATCGCTTTTTGCTGCGGCAAACTTAAAGCTGGCGTTTACGAATTCGGCAATTATTGTGCTTTTCTAAAACTTCTGTGATATAGCGCGTCCGATTCTCTGTGGAGGTATGTGCTCGATGCCGAAATCGATCCTATTCTTTGCGTTATTTGTGGCTTCCGCAATACTTAATCTATCTGCGCAAGCCGCCGCTCCTTCTACGGTATTCAGTGACCTCAACGGTACCGCAGCACCCGGGGGTTATGTTGTCGGGCAATACTCGCCAGGAGTCACCTTCGTCATCGGTGCTGCGTTTACCCCTGTAGGACAGAGTTACGCGCTGAACCGGGTGCAAGCATTGCTGTCCTTTAACTCCGGCGAAAACTATATGGTCGTAGGACTGTACGAAGATTCCGGAGGAGTCCCTGGAAGACTTTTGGAGTCTTGGAATCTTGATAACACGCTAAGCGCCTCTCCGTCAATCATGACGATGAATTCCGTCCTGCAACCGACTCTCCGTGCGGGACGGCGCTACTGGATAACCGCCGGGATGGCGGACGCAACATCCGTGGGTGTCTGGTGGATCAATAACATTGGCGGCGCTTGCTGTGGGTCGCCGGACCAAGTGCAAGGATTCACCACCGCAAGCCTAAATGGTGGGCCGTTCAGGCCGGGTAGCACTAGCGGTCAAGGGCTTCACGCGTTCGCGGTCATCGGAATTCCCCAGGCACCAACCTTTGTCTATGTCGCTAACCGCGGGTCGGACAATATATCTGCGTACGCGATGGACGCTACCGCCGGCACTCTTACGCCTCTCCCGGGCTCCCCGTTTTCGAGCGCGGTAGGCACTCCGAATGCCCTCGCCGTGCATCCAACAGGCAAGTTCCTCTACGTTGCACCCTTCGCCGGCGCAAGCATTGAAGCGTTTTCGATTAACTCCAGCGGAGCCCTTACCCCGGTTCCAGGGTCCCCCTTCGCGACGGATTCAGGCGCCATCTCGGTAGCGGTGGATCCGACAGGACGCTTCGCGTATGTAACCAATCTTTTTGCGGATGATGTCTCGGGGTTTACCGTCGACGAGAACACAGGAGCGCTTGCGCCCATAGCTGGTTCGCCGTTTCCAAGCGGGTCGCAACCACACGGTGTCACGGTAGATCCGTTAGGACGATTTGCCTATGTGGCCAGCTGCGGCTATGGACAGGGCTGCAATGGTGTCGGACCTGGGAGTATTTCGGAATATACCATCGACCCCGTAAGCGGCTCTTTGACAGCCGTGTCAGACTCCCCGGTTGAGGCTGACCAGAATCCGATGTCCCTAACGGCAGACCCGACCGGCCGTTTTGTTTACGTACCAAATCCGGGCAGTGGGGATGTGTCGGTATTCACCATCACCCCAGGCGTCGGCTCGTTGTCGCAAATCACGGGGAGTCCATTTCCGACTGGCACACAGCCATTTAGTGCGGCAATCGATCCGGCCGGCCATTTCGCCTTTGTCAACTCTGGTTGCTGCGCTAGTGTCACGGGTTTCAACATCGATGTGGCCAGCGGCACCCTGTCGGTCATCGGAACTTTTCCGGCGGGTACTGTTCCCCTATCACCGGCGGTAGACCCATCCGGCCAGTTCCTTTACGTGCCCGATGCGCTTTCAAACGATGTTTCGGGGTACGCAATTAATCCAACCACAGGCGCTCTAACGCCGCTCGGAACGTTTCCTGCGGGAACCACACCCATCTGGGTGGCGATCACCGCCCCGGCCCCCCCGGCGGGTCCAACTTGTTCGTATTCGATCTCACCAGGGGGACAGTCGTTCAGCGCGGCCGGGGGGATGGGTTCGTTTACTGTCAACACTACACCGGGATGTGGCTGGACCCTTGCTTTCAGCGCTGATTGGATTAACCCTCCTTTCCTTTCGCCGCGTGGTGGTCCCCCGCAGGGGATTGGCACCGGTACGATCACCTATATCGTCGCTCCCAACACTGGCGGTCCGCGAGCGGGTAGCATTCTTGTTGGCGGGCAGACGTACAGTATCTTTCAAGCCGCTTTTATTTGCTCATACGCGATCGCCCCAACGTTCGCTTCACCTAGCGATACGGGCGGAAACTCCAGCGTGTCAGTAACCGCGCCAGTCGGCTGTCCTTGGACAGCAGTCAGCAATGTCGTCTGGGTGACAGTCCGTTCCGGCGGCTCTGGTTCTGGCGGCGGAGTGGTCGTGCTTAGCGTCGCCCACAACACAGGCAGCGCGCGTTCCGGAACGGTAAAGATCGCCGGCAGCGCGTTCTCCGTTACTCAAGGGGCTGGAGCCTGCGGTGCGCTTGATGTGACATCACAGGTGAGTGTTTGGGAGAGTGGACTCACTTGGGTTCCTTTTTCGGATTATCAATACTCGCAGAGCATTACCGTGAGGAATAACTCAGGTTCGGTCATGCCTGGTCCCCTGTATTTGGTACTACTCGGCGAGCCCACGCATTACGGGTATCCGGATGACAGCCTACTTAATGGAGATCAACTAGAGACAACTTGCTTTTCGTCGAAAGGCGATTATCTCATGCCCCTCCCCGGCTTGAGACCCGGCCAATCGGCCGAAATTTCCCTCGGTTGGTTCAGGGACGTTTTCGGCAACATCCGGTATACAACAAAGGTGCTCAGTGGACAGCCTTCTAGATGAGGCAGGATAAACACTATGCTACGCATATCAAAGATCGTTTTGTTCGTCTTCGTAACGATTTCGGTCCAGACGATGGCTATCGCTCAGACAAGCCTTAGTCTTACGCTGGATACGACATCCTTGGTTAGCCACCCAGCCGGCCCGTTCTACTTCGGATTGGCGTTTACTGACGGCAGTGGAATCGGCGACGCAAATAACACCATCATGGTAAGCAACGTATCATTTGGTGGGGGGAGTTCGCTTGGAAACCCCAATACGTTCGGAGGTGCTAGCGGCTCGTTAGAGTCAGGAATCACGATTAGCGACAGTTCCTCCCTGGGCTGGTTTTTTGAATTGTTCGCCCCCGGAAACCAGTTAAGCTTTACGGTAACTCTCACGTCGAAAGATGACGCAGATGGAATACCGGACCGGCTGACGTTTTTCATTCTGGATAGCTCCGGCGTCCCATTACCGACGAAGTCACCAGCAGGCGACTACTTATTCGGTGCGGATCTGAGTTCCACCCTCCCGACCATTGACATTTACGGGAGCGACCCGTCTCGTGCCCCGACGGTCGGAAATCCCGTTTCGATTCCAGCCCCTACGAACCCGTTTAAAGCGATCGTTATTGATATCAAGCCTGGTGAGGATCCAGCGAGGCTCAACCCCAATTGCAAAGGAACAATTCCTGTCGCTATCCTCTCAACCGCCACTTTCGATGCGCCACACACCGTCGATAGGGCCTCACTGAGATTTGGTGAGACCGGCAACGAACAGAGTCTGGCGTTCTGCGACGCACGCGGGAGGGATGTCAATCGTGACGGTATACCAGATCTCGTTTGCCACTTTACCACTATGTTCACTGGCTTCCAGAGCCAAGATACAGCCGGAGTTCTCAAGGGCGAGACTTTGGGTGGCGTATTGTTCCAGGGGAGGGACTCCATCTGTGTTGCGCGCCGCAGGAGCGCCCCAGACATCTTTTGTAGGCAATGAAAAAGCCAAGTTCGAAAATACTCCCCAGGCACAAGTCGGCAACCTGCAAAGCACCGTGAAGAACGTCGTTTCCGCCGGAACTATCAGGCCTGGGGTGGGCCAATTGCTTCTTGCGCCGCTCAACGCAGCGCTGGCGGCTTTGGGGACAGCGCCCGCTACAGCCGCGCGGGCAGCGCTCGAGCCTGAGCGGGCCGGTTCCGAATCCAGCCACATTGGGGCTGCGATCCGAGACCTGAACGAATTCATCTTCGAGGTTCGACTTCTGGTCATTTTGCGCGCTTTGTCGGCTACGGAGGGTCGCATCTTGATTGACGCGGCCAATAGCCTCATCACAGCCCTTCGAGTTTAGGCGTGTAGGGGCAGCGCGGAGGTATCCCGCCAGCCGACGGATTCCCCCGCGGTTCACGGGTGGCGCCTACGTCGCTACGCTGTTTGTCGCGAGGTAGGCGTCCCTGTAGGGCTGAACAGTTTGGAGTGCGGCAGCTTGCTGCCGCTTTGTTTTCAGCGCTTGCGGTACTTGGGATGAATATAGACTCCCGCGTTGCTCTCCCGTCCAATACATGTTTGACGCCAAGCATCACGCCCAGCAAGCTGGGCGGAAGAGAAAGCGGCAGCAAGCTGCCGCACTCCAAACGGCGAAGGGCTTCGCCCTGCGCCAGCCGCGTGCTCCGCATGGATCGACCGGACTGAGCGGGCAGCGCAGACCTGTCCCTTCGGGACATCGCAGACTCCAAAAGGCAGGAGTCTGCGCCAGCCAGGGCTAGTCGGCTAGCAGTTTACCCTTTTTCCACTTGACAAGCTATGTGGCCTAGTGGTAGCCTGTAAGTCTGTGAACGTCCTTCTCACCTTTTTCGGGGACGGCTTGCCTGCCGCCCCTGCTCCCAATTTCCAATTATGGAGTATACTATGTCTTTACGCAAATCTACTTGTCTTACTCCCCAGCGGCTTGACGCCGCGCGGCGCAATTCGCAGCGCTCCACCGGGCCTCGCAGCGAGGCCGGAAAAGAGCGCATGAAAATGAACGCCCTCAAGCACGGCTGCGATGCGGCGCCCGAAAACGAAGCCGCCGTCATGCGCGCCCTGGGCGAAGACCCCGAACGGTATGCAGCCTTGCAACAGGAACTCTCGACCGCCTACGGCCCCGGCGACGCCCTCTGGGACCGGCAACTCGAAGACCTGGCCAGGCTCTACTGGCGGCGCAACGCCTCGAGCGCATGCAGACGGGCCTGATGCGGCGCGCTCTCCAGGCGGTCGAGGAGCGGCAACGCGAACGCTCGCCGGGAGTTTGCCGCCGTCACTTTCGATCCCTCCCAGTGCGGCGGCGATGGACGCCGTCGACTGGCGCAAGCCCGACGACCCCTCCGGTGCGGCTGGCGCACTGCTGCTTTCGCTGCTGGGCGTGCTGCGCGAGCAGGTGCGGCGGCGGGTTTTCACGCCCCGGCAGCGGCGGCGGATCGAACGTATTACCAGGGCAGAGTCGGGCTGGCGGCCGGCGCGGTTGCGCCAACTGCTGCGGCTCTTCCTGGGACGGGCGAACCCCGAGCGAGCAGGACGAGCAAGCCGCTCCATGACTTCGTGAGCCAATACTTTGAGGGCGGCGAGGCGGGCGTCGAAGACCACTATCAGGAACTGTTGGCCCTGCTGGACGAAGAGATCGCCGACGTGGAAGAGGAGTTCCAGGACGAGGTCGCAGGCGCAGGAGGAAAGGGACGCGGCAGACCGCGACGCCTGCCTGGCTCCGGAGGGGGAGACTTGGGAAATGCTGCTGCGGCAGGAAGCTGGGCTAGACCGCGCGATCGACCGCAAGGTGAGAATTCTCCTGACCATGCGCAAAGAACATGCCCAACTGCAGAGAGAGGCCGCCGGACCTCCTGGCGATGAAATGCTCGAGGCTGGCGCGGACACGCCGGTCAGCGTCTGCGATTCAGGGCAGGATGGTGAAGCGCCGCCTTCCCTTCGGGAAACGCAGACCCCAAACGGCAGGGGTCTGCGCCAGCCGGTGGAAAGCGCGGAGGAAGCGTCGGCGACACAAG
Organism: uncultured Acidobacteriota bacterium; assembly: GCA_963770415.1. Classification (GTDB taxonomy): domain Bacteria; phylum Acidobacteriota; class Terriglobia; order UBA7540; family UBA7540; genus CAVROP01. Next base: position 285,824 of record CAVYPU010000017.1, on the reverse strand, counting down.
GCGCAGACATGCAAGACAATGTCTGCGCCACCCCCGTAGAGGACGACGGCGAAACCTCAAAATCGCCGGAACAAAGCCAGAATGTTATAGAAAACAAAGGACTGGCTGCAGTAGGAGCCAACGCATGAGGGTAGCAGCTTGCGTGGGATTCGCTTGTGATGGCAGGATAGAGGGCATCGTCAGACATGGGCGATGGCAGTGGTGTTGACCAGGGAAGGAGAGATTCGATGGGTTTACGACTAGCAACGGTCGCGATAGAAATGCAGATCAGGCGACTCTGCGCCGCCATGCAGGAGCGAGCCAGCCACGAGCGCCGTGGTGGGCTGCCCGGAGGCAAAAAACGGAAATCCTGGTTCGGAATCGTGCTCATTACAACCATTATGTTCACGTTCGCTTTGGCCTGGGGCCGAAGCAGCGAACCGCCTAGAACCACTTTCGAAGGGCTTGACGCGTTTCTGCTGTCTAACGGCGCCTTGGAGCTAACGGTTCTGTCACAGGGAAGCACGTTCGCGCGCGTTGTGTTGGCAGACGATCCGGAAAAGCTTAGCCCGCTGTGGGACCCGACCCGGGTGGCGCGTGAGCTCGGCAAGGAGCATGCTCCCGAGTCGGCGCAGGGTCATTTCATTTGCGTGGACGGGTTCGGTCCGGTGTCGCCGGAGGAAGAGGCGGCGGGCCTGCCCGGCCATGGTGAGGCGCACGGCTGTAAGTTCGAGGTGAAGTCCTATGCCAAAGAAGGCCGCACCACCACTCTGACGCTGACCACCAAGCTGCCGCTTACGCAGGAGTTCTTCACGCGCACAGTGCGCATGGTGGATGGAGAGAACGTCGCCTATGTTGAGAGCGAACTCGAGAGCCTCTTGGCGTTCGATCGCCCCGCCTGCTGGGCCGAGCATGCAACCGTGGGGCCGCCGTTTCTCAAGCTGGGAGTGACGGTGGTGGATATATCGGCGCAGCGCGCCAAGACCCGGCCTTACATTCTAGAAAACGAGGGAATGCCGCACCGGTTTCCCTCTGATAAAGATTTCATCTGGCCGGACGCGCCGGGGCTCCACACACCCAAAGTGAACGTGCGCGAAACTCCAACTGAGCTGAACTCAGGCGACCATTACGCGTGCCTGATGGATACGTCGCGCCGCCTGGTGTTTATCACATTTCTCAATCCGGACAAGCGGTTGCTGCTGGGCTACTTGTTTAAGCCCCAAGAGTTTCCGTGGACGCAGAGCTGGGAATACTATCCGCCGGATGGGAATCTGGCGCATGGCTTGGAGTTCTCCACCCAACCCTTCGATGTGCCACGGCGCGAGGTAGTGCAGTTGAACTCCCTGTTCGGGGCTCCCGTTTACCGTTGGCTGCCGGCGCGCACAAGAATTCAATCCCACTTCCTCATGTTCTACGCGCACACGCCCGAGGGTATGCGCGGCGTTGACGATGTACGCCTCGAAAACGGCCAGATCATTGTCGAGGACCGAAAAGCCAGTAAGCAGGTGACGCTCAGAGCTTCGCTGCCCATCTAGCGCCCGTTGACTCGACGCAGCAAAGCAGGAGGCAATGCCAAGCTGCTGGTGTAAGCATTGCCCTGTCACGCCCAAGACCCGACACAGTGTGCGGGTTAACGGATGTCGATGGAATGTTTCGGTCGTCTTGCCGTACGGAAGGTCACCGCAACACCTGTCCCAAAAGTAGCTTGCGAGTGCCCGACGACGGAGATTGGAATGGAATTACTGGCGCATTCGGTACAGTGCAAGCCCCCGCAACCAAACCATTCGCCCTCGGTACACTGCGTCGCGCGCTTCTGAGGAGCCCTTAAAAGCGCAGGGCCAAAGCGTAGGCCAGGTTCAAGGGCAGGGTCCAAAACAATTGGACGGGGGAACGTGACAAGCGCCTGCATATGCTACGCCACGAGTAGAATCGCTGGTTCGCATATCTGAAGCCTGCTTGCAGCGCCGCCGGGCTCATGTGCCGGGGCTCGAACACCACGTCGGTCCGGCCGTTGTATTTGCTCCAGTCTCTGGTGAGGATTCTGCCTTCCCCATCCAGCCGCTTATACAGGGGCGTGCCGGGGTAAGGCGTCAGGATATTGAAAGTGGCGTTCTGAACCCCTGTAGACTCCAGGAAGTCCAAGCGTCTGGCCAAACACCGCCTCCGTGTCGTGGTCGAATCCGAAGACAATTCCTGCCTGGACAGACATGCCGCAAGCATGAATGCGTTCCACCGCCCGCGCGTATTCCTCTACGCGATTGAACCCTTTTGAAACTTCATTCACGCTTGCCTGCGATACGGATTCAAATCCGATGAACAGTTGCTTACACCCGCTTTCGGCAGCCAACTCCAGGAACTCATTATCCTCGGCCGCAAAGATGCTCGCTTGACTGCTCCACCACTTCCGGAAGGGAGCAAGAGCCCTGAAAAGCGCTTTGGCGTAAGCGAGATCGCCCGCAATATTGTCGTCCCACAGGATAACCACCTTGCCCCGAAAGGAAGCGTACTCCCGCGCCACGGCCTCCACCGGCCGCTTGCGAAATCGGCTCATGTACATCACGGCGAGCGTGCAGAATTCACAGCGATGAGCACAACCCCGCGTGGCGAATAGGACTCCTGCCGCATGGTCGCGGCGGTGGAATAGAACGCGCCGCGACATCGGGACATCGTTGAGCGCGGGTGGTTCAAGACACTGGTACCTTTCGCGGTAGCGCCCGGACTCGAATTCCGCGAGAAATCGTGGCCAGTGGGATTCGGCCTCGCCGATGAAAACCACGTCCGCGTGCTTTTGCGCCTCGTCGGGCACGAGCGTCACATGCGGTCCGCCAAGTGCCACCCTGATTCCGCGCTCGCGGAATCCGGCTGCAAGGTGATAAGCATGGGGCGCGCTCGGAGTGTGGAATGTGATTGCGACCAGATCCGCATGGGCATTGAGATCGACTGGCTCAGCGGCTTCGTCCACGTGGAGCACGGTCCAGTGGGGAGGCACAAAGGCAGCCAGATACGGCATGGTGATTTGCTGGAAATTCAGGACGCGCGGCCTCCGGATGCGTTGGATCTCCGGAGACGAAGCGGTGATCAGGAGGAGGGTCCTTGTAGCATGGGGCATTTGCGTAAAGCGTCTCGGTTTCAGGCAACCATGGGGTTGCACGACACAGCCGGGCTATGTCAGGGAGGTTAGGTTTCTACACTATTCCTTTTCCGCCTGAATACCCAATTCCCGCAGCTTTTCCTGCAAGCTCTGGCGATGAATTCCAATGGCGGCGGCGGTGCGGGTAATATTTCCACTATGTTCGCGCAGTTTAGTCTTTATGTAGGCCACGTCAAACTGGCGCTTAGCCTCACGGTAATCAGAGATGGCAAGCAATGAAGCGCCTGCGCTCTCCCCGTGACCAGGTTGAAATCCCGGCACGGTGCGCAAGGAGTCAGGCGGGAAATCCTCGGGGAGAAGAACACTGTTGCGGCTCATCACGGTGGCGCTTTCGAGCGCGTTCTTAAGCTCCCGCACGTTGCCTTTCCATTCGGCAGCCACGAGACGCTCCACGGCCTGGCGCGAGACGTCTAACTCCGGGCGGCGGTGTTTCTCGCCCAGCATGCGGCGGAACTCCTGCACGAGCAGCGGAATATCCTCCCGGTGCTCGCGCAGGGCCGGCAGGCGAAGCAGCACCACGCGCAGGCGGAAATAGAGATCTTCGCGGAAGTTCTGCCTGGCAATCTCCCCCGGAAGGTCTTTGTTCGTGGCGCTCAGGATGCGCACATCGACATCGAGCGAGCCTGTCGAGCCCAACCGCTCCACCTTCCGCGTCTCGAGCACGCGCAGAAGCTTCGCCTGGGTAGCGAGCGACATGTCACCCACCTCATCGAGAAACAGCGTGCCCTGGTGGGCCAGTTCGAACTTGCCTCGCTTTTGCGCCGTGGCCCCTGTGAATGCGCCTTTCTCGTGCCCGAATAGCTCGCTTTCGATGAGGTGTTCGGGCAACGCGGCGCAGTTCAGCGCCACAAACGGCTTCATGGCTCGGTTGCTGCGGCGATGGATTTCGTGCGCCAGAAGCTCCTTCCCGGTTCCGCTTTCCCCTTGGATCAATACGGTCACATCGGCCTGCGCCACGCGCTCCGCCAGTTCAAACAATTCGCGCATGGGCTTACTCGCGCCAATCATCGAACCGAACTGGCCCTCCGCGATCAATTGGCGTTTCAGACGCCGGTTCTCCTCGGCAAGGTCGGCGTGCTCGAGCGCCTTCGCGACGACCAGCCGCAACTCATCCACTTCAAAAGGCTTCGGCAGGTAGTCGTAGGCGCCGCTTTTCATCGCTTCGACCGCGATTTTCTCGGAACCGTAGGCGGTAATCATCACCACAGGTCGCTTGTCGCCACCGTCTTTGAGCGCGCGCAGAAAGTCCAGACCGTTCTCCTCCGGCATCTCGATGTCGAGCAGCAGCAAGTCCGGGTTTTCCGCAACCAACACCCGGCGCGCCTCGTTGGCGCTCCCAGCCTCGAAGACCTTGTAGGATTCTTCCAGCGCCCGGCGCATGCCGTAACGCGCCGTGCGATCGTCATCAACGATTAGGACGGAATGCATAGCCGGAACCTCACCACGAAGCGTGCGCCGCCGTTTGTGTCGAGCGGGCTGACACACTCGACTGCGCCGCCGAACTCCTCCGCACGGCGTTTAACTATGGCCAAGCCGAGCCCCGTGCCCCCCGGCCGGGTGGTAAAGAACGGCTGGAAGATTTTCTCCTGAATCGACGCCGTAATTCCCCGCCCTTGGTCTTCCACTTGAAGCATAACAACCCCAGCCCTCTCGCCATCCGGAATAATGCGGACTGTGACCGTGCCGCCTGCGGGCGTGGCCTCGAGCGCATTGACCACGAGATTGGAGACGATGTCATTCGCGGCTTCCTCCCCGCCTTCCACTCGAGGCGACGCGCACGCCACGCTGAATTCCAGCTTCACCCCCAGCCGGTCGGCCTCGGCTCGACCGAGGACTATCACGCGCTTCACTACTTCCCCGAGATCGCAAGGGCGGTCGATGTCTCGCGCCTGCTTCGCGTACCGAAGGAGTTGCGAAACGTTCTTGTTGAGCCGATCGATCTCGCCGATCACCATTCCGCAATCCTGCTGCGCGCGCACGGGCAAAGATGCATCCCGCTCGAGCAATTGCACCAGCGTCTTCATGGAACTGAGCGGGTTCTTGACGTTGTGCGCGATGCGCGCCGCCATGTCCCCCAGGAACGCCATCTTCTGTTTCTCCGCCAGTTCCCTTTCCAGCTTGATCTTGTCCGCGATCAGGCGGCATAGCTCCAGCGCGGGCGCAAGTTGATCCGCCAGGAACTCCAAGGCGCCGAATTGCTCGCCGGAGAGATTGGACGTGCGGGGAGTAACCTCGAGCACGGCGGCCACTTCGGCGCCGCGGTGGACTGGAAAGCGTCGAGTTCGCTCCCATCGCTGATTGAGGGTAGGCTGGGATTGGTTAGCTGTGGTTTTCATGCGCCCACCGCCGCCTGACCTTGCCTCCTGGTTATAGAGAGAAGTCGGCGTGGCGGGATCGAAGGCCGGGCTGTTCACTTCCTGGCGAACGGCCAGGGCCGCGTCGCCGCCCCTGACTAAGACCACTTTTTCGAGCCCCAACTCGGCAGTGAAGCGGTACTCGATGTGATGTATAAGCGCTTCGACGTTTCCGGATTGCTTGGCGAAGTCCTGGATCTCCGTGGCCAGCTTCTGAACTTTCTCGAACTCCGAGACAAATGCTTCGTGCAGGATGCGGTTGATCAACTTCTTAACAGGCTCAAGAAAAATGACAAGAAGAAAAATCATCACCGCCTCGGTCACTGCCGATGGGAGAATTCCGTGAGCTTCCAGAAGGCCGCTCAAACGCCGCATGAAATTGATGTAAATGAGGAGCCCAAAAATTGCCGCCACGGAATAGACGACGTTCCGCTGAACACGCAGGTCGAGCAAGTTGTAACGGAAAATCGAGAAGGCCACGAGTCCGCCCGGCGCCACGGTCATTAGCATGAGGAAGGTCGCCGCGTATCCCCCCAGCCCTTGATGCGGGGCCGGGCGCAAAAGGAAGACCCAGGCAAAACCCAGTGCCAGCGCGCATTCAAGAGCCATGAGACAACCATGAAGCCGCCGCAGGCGTGCGTCAGGTTCCACACGCCGGCGAACCAGCCATGCGTTGATGGCTGCGGAGGTCACGAGCGCAGCCACAAGCCACGCCGCCAGCATCTTTGTGTAGCCGCCCAGCGCCTGAAGGGAATCGACCTCGAGACGTCCGGCCAGCCTGCCCACGATCCACGGCGCGGCGATCAGGGGGACAGAGAAGACGCCAGAGAGGAGCATCGCGGCTCGTGACGGCGGGCGGAATCGTGCCAGGTAATTCAAGTGTACCTGCACCAGAAGCGCCACGATAAGAATCAGGCCAACCGCACTTAAGAGACGGGAGATTCGAGAGAGCACGGCAGGACCAACGCCGTAAAAGAGACCGACATTCAACGCCAGTAAGTTGCCCGCATTCCAAAGGAACAGCGCTGCCATCAACCCGAACAGCATCCATTCAAGCCGCCTCAGCCAGCGGTTCCCCAGAATCAGGACCATGAGAAACAAGTAAACGAGGGCACCGAACGTGTAAACGATCAGTTTGAACGCGACAAGAGGATTGAGTTCGTACGCCGCTTCCATAAGATTGCCGACCTGTGTTGCCCGCAGTCGCTACAGTCTAGACCATGCTCTGCAAGCTGGTTGCCGAGGTATTGTAAGCCAGTGCACGATTCGGCTCAACGGCGATTCGGTCACGCTGCCTGCTCGGGATCGAGAAAGCCGGATTGATGCGCGGCTTCAGAGTCTGTGTGAAAACCTTGGATGAAGTCGTAATTGCTCCGGATTGAGCCCCCTCACCCGCCATGGGACGGCGGGCGAGAACGCCGTCGCGTGCCTCTCCCCCAAGGGGGGAGAGGGCTGTGTTTTAACACAGACTCTTCAGAGCACCTCGCCTGATTGTCGATAAGCAATTCGTCAGGGTACGGCTGAACCGCCAGACAAAGCAGACACCGACAGCAACTTGCTCCAATCGGCCGGGCGTGGCAGCTCATTGCAATCGGCCTAGCTCTATGTTCTTTCAATAGCTAACAGTCGGCATGGAATGGAATGCCGCCTGCTCTAAGCACAGGTGCGACACGGGGTAGCGGCGGGCCGACACCACGAAATGACGACGTGGACCCGCCGCTACAAGTTCAAACCGAGGCGTTATTAGAGAGATAAACATGTTAACTGAAGCTAATGCACTCCATATCCGGGAACACGGCAGCATGCTGGCGCCGGTCGAGAAGCGGGTTTTAGTGTGGCTCGCCGAACGCCTCCCGCAGCGGATCAACTCCGATCATCTGACGCTCCTGGGCTTCGCTGCCATGCTTTTGGCAGGGCTATCCTTCTGGACTGCCAGCCGGAACAGGCTGGCCTTATTCGTCGTCGTTTTTGCTCTGCTTGTTAACTGGTTTGGAGACAGCTTGGACGGCACCCTGGCAAGAGTACGCCACCTTCAGCGGCCCAGGTACGGCTTCTACGTGGATCACGTGCTCGACATCGTGGGCACGTTTTTTCTGGTGGGCGGCATGGCCCTTTCCGGTTACATGAATCCTCTCCTTGCTCTCGTATTGCTCGCTACCTACCTCATGGTGGCGGCCGAAGAATTTCTGGCCACGCACGTTCAGCATGTGTTTCACCTTTCGTTCCTAGGCTTCGGCCCGACCGAACTGCGGATCATTCTGGCCGTAGGAACGATGTATGTCTTCTTTAAGCCTTGCGTTCATCTGGCGGGCATCGGCACTTACCGACTGTTTGATGTTGGGGGAACCATCGCGATTGCAAACCTGGGGCTGAGGCTTGTGGTCTGCATGGTTCGGAACACTTGCGCTCTTTACTTGGCGGAGCGACTGCCGCGAACCGGAAGAGGCTCTTCGGCTGTATCGGCTTGCCCGCCTAAGAGCGGCGTAACGCAGGGGTGCCATTCCTGACGGAGCGAGAAATCTCTCCCCTTGTTAGGGACGAAACAAAACGCAAAGTGAAAATCATCGCGCCACTCGAAATCACTGGGGTGAGAGAAGCTTTGGAAGGGGGCACGAATGAAGCGCTGGGTCGCCTTCAGTTTGGTCGGAGTGTTAGGGGTTGTCGTACAACTGTCAGCTTTGGCGGTGCTGAGCGGTGGGCTGGGGTTGAACTACCTGCTTGCCACGGGCTTGGCCGTGGAGGCGGCAGTGCTCCACAACTTCTTTTGGCACGAGGCGTGGACTTGGTCGGATCGCTCGCGCCAGGACAGGAGGGGCATGTGGAAAAGGCTGGCGCGATTCCATATGACGAACGGCGCATTGTCGATCACAGGAAACATCATCCTGATGCGCTTCTTTGTGGGCAGCCTCGCCTGGAACGGAACGCTCGCCAATGGCTTATCCATTGCACTCTGTTCCACACTGAATTTCTTCGCCAGTGACCGACTGGTTTTTCAAGGGTTGCAATAAAGGGTTGCAATCACTGAATCAGCCAGTCTCCCATTGCCTTCATGCCCACGCTGGTTCGGCGAGCGTTACGCCAGCGGCCGTGAGCCGGCAGGAGTAGAGGCCCGGGGCAGCGTCCTCCGTGTTCCAATCTGCTAAGTGCACGCCCCGCCTGGTCCATCCTTGAGCCAACACTCCCACGCGCCGGCCGAGCGCGTCGTACATCTCGACTGCGGCGTGTCCATCCGCGGGAAGATTGTATTCAAAGAGGAGCGATGAGGGCCCTTTCCCGAGCTTAGCATGTCCAAGCAGGCGCAAGCCCGGCGCCTCACCGCCCGTTAGGCAGGCAGAGTGCGTTTCCGTTGGGTAGGCGAACGGTTGGTTGCAGAGGTGATACGGCGACTCGCCTTGCTTGGGAAGGTAAGTCGTCGTCAGCGGAGTGCGCGGAAACTGGTCAAGCGGCGTGAGCTTGGGACCATTATCTTCCCAGAGATAGATCGGAACATTATGTGGATTGAGTGCGCTCGAAAGGCCCCGCTCCTTGGCCAGATGGAAAAGGCCGAAGTTTCCAGGCTCGTGGCCGCCCAGCCAATGACCGATAATATCCACCCGGAAAGCGTCCTTTCCGAATATCAGCATATTCGTCATGAAAACTTCGGGCTCACCATGGGGTCCGGGCCCGGTGCGAAAACCATCGCCGTTCTGTGCATAGACGGCCTCGATGATGTTGAGCTGGATAGACGGACGGATCAGCGTGTAGGAGTCGAGCGTGCGCTGGGCCCACATCTCCATCCACTCGCCTCGCTCCGTATCCCAGCGGGGAATCCCCGCCTGCCGGTGTGTAGCATAAAGGGCGCCCACATGGCGCTGTGCGTCCGTTTGAAAATCCTGGGCGATGGGGCGCTGAAGGCCGCCGCAGAATTGCAGGTAGGGTTGAGCGTTGGTTCCCTGCAGGTTTTTGACGCACAGCGTCAGCCCCATTCCATGCGCTTTCATTTTGGAAATGCTGAATAGGTGGGACTCGGGGTAATTGAAGGGGCCAAGGTATTTCGTTCGCCTGAAGACTACGCCATCCGGACATTCCTTCGACTCCGGTTCCCTCGAGTCACTGTCATCGTAGTGCACGCCGCTGCGCTGGCTCATTTCACGGTAGCCAATGCCCGGCTGGTCAGGCCAAAGGCCATCCCGCACATACACGCTGTCGGCATCGATTCCCACGTTTCCCAAGCCGGCCACGAAGCCTTCGACGACGAACGGGTCGGTTACGATGGCATACCTCAACCCCGTCCCATCGGTCGCCGTCAGATTAGGCTTGATCGCAAACCTGTCGGACAAGGGGATCCCAGGCGTGTGGCGCAAGGTGAAAATCCGCTTCGCAAATTCGAAAGCCTCCCGCCTCTTGGCGCCCGAATCGTCCTTCACTTTTACGGCCGTTTTGCGGATGAACACCGCCTCCGGATGCGCGTCAATGAAAGGATGCAACCCAAAGTACGCAGGCGGGCCGCCGGCGCGGGCTAACAAGGCCGCGCCAGGCCACCCCGAAGCCGCTACGCCAAGCCCTGCGAGACTTTGGAGAAAGTTTCTTCGATCCACAGTTTATCCCCCTGTTGACATACAGTCAGATTGCACTTCGTGTGACACTTCACCCTGCAAATGCGTCAAAAAGGGTTTTGGTGCATTTTGATTGCCATCATCAAACAAAAAGGCAATCTGTCATTTTCTTCCAGAAGGGGGTAGGGGTAGTAAGAACGTCAGCTCAACGGACGAACCACGGATTGAGGTCTCAGGTAATCGAACAAGGTCTCAGTGCCCAGCACCCCGCCGCCGAAGCCGCTCAGATTCGTGCCACCATACGGAATCCCCAGCGCGAAAACGTTATGAGCGTTGATCCAGCTATTCCCGGAGATCATAGCTTCCGCCACGCGGCGAGCGCGACCCAAGTCCTGGCTCCAGACGCTATTTGCAAGACCGTAAAAGGAACGATTCACCAAATCCACAGCCTCCGCTTCAGCTTTGAAAGGCATGAGGTAAGCAACCGGACCAAAGATTTCTTCCCGCGCGCACACGTTCTCAGGGGAGCCGGTCAACATGGCGGGCTTAACATAAAACCCTCCCTTGAACTCGGGGACTTCCGCTTCCCCGCCCTGAAGCAGCGCAGAAGCGCCTTCTGCCTCCCCGCGTCGTAGATACCCCAGGACGCGGTCCTTCTGCTTCGAGCTTACAACGGGGCCCATTTCTGTCGCCGGCGAAAGGCTGTAGCCGATCTTCAAGCGCTCTAAACGAGACTTGGCGCGCTCGACCAGGGGGTCCCAGATCGACTCGTGGACCAGCCAACGCGTTGCCGTGCAGCAGACCTGCCCCGTGTTCAAAGTGAGCGCTGCGACGAGGGCGTCGGTGGTTTGGTCAAGATCGATGTCTTCGAACAAGACTGCCGCCCCCTTGCCGCCTAACTCGAGCTTCACCGGAACAAGGTTCTCTCCGCAGGCCGCGGCAACGCTTCGGCCTACTTCCGGCGAACCCGTAAAGGACAGCCGGCGAATGCCCGGATGAGCAGCCAGAGCCGCGCCGGCGGAATCGCCGAAACCCGTGATGACGTTGATCACGCCGTCCGGCACGCCGGCTTCGCGCGCCAAGCGGCAAAAATAAAGGGTTGATAGCGGAGTGTCTTCGGCAGGTTTCACCACCGCCGTGTTGCCCGCCGCGAGCGCCGGCGAGAGTCCCCAGCTCAGCAGCGTGAAAGGGAAATTCCAGGGTATGATGAACGCGCAAACTCCATGAGGGACGCGTAGCGTGTAGACTTCATGCTTTGAAACCGCAATCGGTTCCCGCGATCGCGTATGCACGGACAGGTCGGCATAATAGCGCAGCGTCTGGGCCGCGAACGGCACGTCGAAGCTCGCCGCCTGCGCGAACGGCTTCCCCACGTCGATTGATTCAATTTGCGCCAGCGTATCGCGATGCTTGTCGATCAAATCGGCCAGGCGATGCAACACCACGGCACGGTTGTTCGCGGGCAGAGTCGCCCAACCGCTGGTCTTGAACGCTCGCTGCGCAGCCTCCACTGCCCGGTTTACGTCCTCTTTCTCCGCAGCAGCAACCTCCGCGAGCACCTTCCCGCTTCCTGGATCGCGCGACTCAAACGTCCCCTTGCCGACTGCATCAACCCACTTGCCCCCAATGAAAAGCTTCATCGGCGCCGAAGAAAGGAATTCAGAAACATCGGCTAAAAGGGTGGCCATAAGCACCTCCTGAATATTTTGTCTGGACAGGTTAAGCGTCGCCCATTCCAAAGGTCGTGTCAACTGCTCTGAAAAAGTCGATTATCCAAAACCACAATTGTCGTCGTCCCCGCGAAAGCGGGGACCCTCATCCGTGGATTCCCGCTTTCGCGGGAATGACGAGAGTTTAGGGAAAGGGGGAATCACATTTTCATGGTTTCCAGATGCCCGTCAGCCGACGGGCATGAGCCACTACACTTATTAGATGGAAGCCCTCTCCCGACCTTAATCAACAGCCCTCTCCCCTGGGGAGAGGGTGTCGCGTTCCGGCGTTTTCATCAGCCGGAGCGTGACGGGTGAGGGGTCTCGTCGCAGGTCGGGACAAACCCTTCACCCGACCTCGATTGAGGAAGAGAGCAATATATTCATCCAATGTGAATGTGCTGGAACGCTCAGGCCGCAGGGTGCTTGTTCAGGACATCACCATCCCGCCGCAAATATTGAATCCCTGCCCGGTGATGGCGGCGGACCCATCGCTGGCCAGGAGCACGGCCAGCGGCACGATCTCCTCGGACTCGAGGCGCCGGCCGATGGGGGTAAGGGACTTCTCCAGATTTTCCGCCTTCACTCCAAGACGCTGGGCGTCGTATGCAAGGCGTTTGTCATGCATGGCCGTGCGCACGGGGCCAGGGCAAAGCGCGTTTACGGTAATTCCCGACTTCGCTACTTCCAGCGCCAAAGTCCGCGTCAGTCCCAACAGGCCATGTTTCGATGCGGCGTAGGCAACCCCGTGCATCAATCCTATCTTGCTCGCAATCGAGGCGATGTTGATGATGCGGCCTTTTCCTTGCTTCAACATGGTTGGGAGAACGGCCTTGCACAAAAGATACGGGGCGGTGAGATTGACAGCGATAGTGAGATTCCAGAACGCGTCGTCAAATTCCGCCAGGGGCCGCGCGCTGCCGCTGCTTCCCACGCCGGCATTGTTTACCAGGATATCAATCGTCCCAAACTCCTCGAGAACTTTCCGAACGATCTCGCCCGCCGCGGCGGGACGTGCAAGGTCGGCGGGAATAGCAATTGCTTTCCTCCCCAACTCGCTCACTTCACGCACCAGCGAATCCAGTTCGTGCGCCGTCCGCGCGGTTGCAGCTATGGACGCGCCTTCGCGGGCGTAACCTAGCGCGATGGCCCGGCCGATTCCCCGCCCTGCGCCGGTAATCAAAGCGATACGGTCTTGGAGCTTTTCCATATAAAACCTCACCAATTCAACCGCAAGGAGAACTGAATCTGCCGCGAATTCTCCGCAGAACTTATATACCCAAAGTTGGAGGTCCCGTAAATAAGGCCGGGACGGTCGAAATTAGGATGGTTGCTGAGGTTGAAGAAGTCGGACCGGAACACCAGGTTCAGTTGTTCAGACAATCGCAGGCGGCGCTCGAGGCTCATGTCCCAGGCCGCCAGGCCGGGGCCGGTAATGACGTTGCGGCCCTCATTGCCGGGGATGCTGAAGGCGCCCAGGCTGTCGCTATAAATAGGCGGAGGGGCGAAGGCGTTCGTATTGAACCAGCGCGTGGGAGTGTGCTCGCCGCTGGGCAAGTCGGGACTCGAGATCAAGTCCGGCCGGTCGGTGCCGTTCGAGTCGGTGCCGCTCAGCGCCGTGGCCAGCGTGGCGGTGAGAGGTTGCCCGGACTGGAAGGTGAGAATATTCGACAAGTCCCAGTTGCCAAACACGCGAGCCGCCGGGCCGCTGCGCAGCCACGGGCGGGCGGCGCCAAAAGGAAGCTCCCAGTTATTCGAGAAGACGAAACGCTGGCGGAGGTCGAAATCCGAAAGGCCGCGCTCGGCTTTGAGATCATAAACATTTTGAGCCTGATTGGTCCCGTTGAGGCCGGAAGCCGTATCGATCGATTTGCCGAAAGTGTAGCCGCCTACAAAAGAGAGGCCGTGGGAAAATCGCCGTTCCAGGCGCACGATCAAGGCGTTGTAATTTGAGTTAACGTCCGTGGCCCGGATGAACTGATTCGATCCGGGTTGCGGATGCCCGCCTTGCCTTTCGTCCGGCAGATTCGGAATGCCCTGGTTCTCTAACGAGCGGCGTGGCAGTTTGTGCCCGTCCGAACCGGCATAACTCACGGAAAGCACGGTATTGGGCGCGATTTCATGGTCGACCGACAGGCTCCATTCGTAAACGTAACCGTTGCGGAGATTGGGCGGCGATGAGATGGCCGTGGGCTCCTGGTTGCCAAGAGTATACGCAAGCGGATAAGTGAGCACCGGCGGGGCATAGGACTGGCCGCACGCGCCCGCGCCATAGAACCTGCACGAGTCGAGCCCCAAAAGGAATTCGGTGAGGGGCGGGCTCAAGCGCGTCTCGGAAGCATAGTCGAGTTCATTGAGGGAATTGAAGACGCCGAATCCGCCCCGCACTGAAGTGCTGCCTCTGAGCGGCGCCGCATGGCCATGCGATCCCAGATCATAAGCGAAGCCGAAACGCGGGGCCCAGCCCGCCCAATCCGGACGGATCAGCGAGGGCGGCAGCCCGGCTTGCTGAGAAGTGATGAACGAAAGGCCATAGAGACTCTGAAGACTTTTAACCAGCGGGTCCGCAGAGCAAAGCCGCTGCCTGCCCCCTGTCGTTGCGAACGATGAAGCGCGTGGCGTCGCTCGGATCAAGAATCGATGCCCGCCCATCGGCATTGGTGGGGGAAGAGTAAAACTCCTCGCGCAGGCCGTAGGTGAGCGTCAAGCGGCGCGTGGCGCGGAATTCATCAGAAAAATAAGCGCCGAAATAATCCACGCGATCGTTTCCGCCGGAGTTGCCCGCCTGAGCGTAGGAAAGAAAAGGCCGGCCCAGCAGAAAATCCGAGATGGCGGAGCCGGAGACAGAACTCGCCGCGTCGCTGAAGGAAAAGACGCCCTGGCCAAAATCCTCGACAAGATAGAAGAGGCGGTAACGCCGCACGTCCGCGCCGAATTTCCAGGTGTTCCGGCCCTTGACCCAAACCACGTTATCGGAGAACTGAAAAGTGTTGTCGCGGCGGATTTGAGGCTGGAAGATGTCGCTATCGCCCATGTCGGCATAGCCCGGGACGTCGATGGCGGGAATGCCGTCGTTGGTAGCGCCCGGAGCGCGCACAATCCCCTGCGACTCGAGTAACCCGCTGTGGATGTTCTGCGCTGCTTTGGTCCCGTAATAATATGCGTAGCCGAAGCGGAAGTCGTTGATGAGCGTGGGGCGAAAAACCGAGGTGAGACCGAGAGCGAGGTTGCGTCCTGAATCGTCGTGGTTGGTGCCGAATCCCGGCGGCGCGGAGGGATTATCGGCGAACGAGTCCGGAACGAATGGAAACAGTTGCGATTGATTGAAGAAAAGGAATCGCCCGAAGAGTTGCTCCTTCGGCGTCAGTTCATGATCGATCCGCGCTACGAACTGGTCCGAGGTGACGGTGCGAAGCCCCACGTTGATGTCGTTGTTTTCGCCGGACGGCGCGCCGGGGTTGTTGGGCAGAGGAATGCGGGCCAGGATGGCGCGCGACAACGGGTCGAGTCGCGAGGGCGGGACGATGTTTCCCTGAAATGGCTGCCCGGTATTGGGGTCGATAATTGCAGGAAAGGGGTTGCCCGTCTCAGGATTAATTCCATTGAAGTCACCCTGGCGAATCGCATTCGTAGGAAGGAGCGTGGTATTCGTCACGCTTTGCAGGATGCGGAGCCCTTCGTAGTTGGTGAAAAAGAAGGTGCGGTTACGGCGTATCGGCCCGCCCAGGCTCGCGCCAAACTGGTTCTGATGGTAAGGAGGGATGGGAAGCGACGGGTCGTCGAAGAAATTCTTGGCGTCGAGAGCGGTGTTGCGCACGTACTCATACGCTGTCCCGGAAATGCCGTTGGACCCGGAGCGCGAAGCGATATTGACCTGCGCGCCGGAGGTGAGGCCCTGGTCGGCGCCGTAGGAGTCCTCGACGACGCGGAACTCGCGGATGGCATCGATGGAGGGATTCACCGTGAGGCTGTAAGCGAAAGGTTCCATCAGGGTGATTCCGTCGAGAGAGAAATTGTTTCGCTCGGCGCGCTGGCCGTTCACCGAGAAACCCAGCCCCATGGCCGCGGTGTTGAACTGCTGGGTCGAGCTATTCGGGTAGGGAGGCGCCGCACCCGCCGCAAGTAAGGCAAGTTGGGAAAACTGGCGGCCGTTAAGGGGGAGGAGGGCGACACGCCGATTTTCTATTTCGTCCCCGATGGCGGGCGACGCGGCTTCAACGAGCGGCGGCCTGGTGTCAACCTGGATATGAGTTTTGGAGCGTTCGATCTCGAGGCGAATGTCTACCCGCGAGGCTTCTCCAACTCGCAGCGTCAAGGGGCGGAGGACCTTGGATACAAAACCCGGTTTGGCGATCTCGAGTTCATAGTTCCCCACAGGAACGAGGGGGAAACTGTAAAGCCCGTCCGGCCCGGTTTCGGTGCGGCGGGTGAGGCCCGTGGCAGGATTGCGGAGTTCGAGCGAAGCCGACGGGACAACAGCGCCGCTTGGGTCAAGCACCATGCCCTCCAGGTGGCTGTTCCAGGTTTGGGCGCGGAGATCACGCGGCGGCGCGGCAAGGATGAATAGAAAAGCGGTTGTCAGAAATATTGCGCATGTCGAACGATGCGAAGCTCTGGAGTGCGGGAGCTTACTGCCGCTTTCCTCCGATGAGCTCGCTCGCACCTCACCGCCTGGGGCGCCGCAGCCCTGTACCTGGCCAGCAAGCTGGCCGGAGCGAAAGCGGCAGCAAGCTGCCGCACTCCAAAGCGGCCTCGTCTCTCTGAACGCTTTGTCCTCTGTGGTGAAGCTTCTCTTGGTTTGATTTGGCATCCCAGTTCTTATCTGGGGCAAAAGGGAGGGGACAGTGGGCGGGCCTGTAGCGCGGATCAGATGAACGCTATCCACGCGAGCGCATGGAAACACGTCAGCGCGTCAGACCGTTTCCGTCCTGACCTTCTCCCATCCGGACTGTACCGTCGGCCCCGGAGTTTCACCGGATCCTGGGGCTTGCAGGTCTTCCACGCTCGGTCCGGCAACCTCAGAATACTCTCCCGGACACCTGCGCTGGCTCGAGCGCTTTGAACCACCCCTCGCGGGCTTTACCGCCGATTGGGAATCGGGAAGGCGCGCATTCAACTCCTTCCCTCACCCTGCCCCGAAGGTCGGGTAATTACGCAGTGGATTGTAACACTTCAAAGAGGCGGAACTCAAGCACGAGATTAGTAACGAGATTAGCAACCCCAATCCGTCGATAACCTCGCTGCTCGAGGGGAACGGCTTGCCGTCTCCGCATTTCTGCCGGACTCGACAAGGGTAGGGCAAGCCCTATAAGCGTTTACTTAACTGTCAGACGTGCCCAAAAGCCCGCCTTGGCGGGCGATATAGTGTGGCCCACGGCGTGCCAGCCGTGGGGACACGGAAAAGTGAGAATATCTTTTAAGCCCCGGCAGGGGCGACGTAATCCCGATGGATGGGGGAAGATCCTTCTGTCGCCACTACCGTGGCTCAAGGGTGACCGCGCACCTCGGGTCCCACGGCTGGCTCGCCGTGGGCCACATTATGGCGCTGCTAACGCAGCTTCCGGCGGCAATACATTCCTCTTTTGACAGTAAACAAAGTCCCCTTATAATCATTACTCGTTTATACTACCGCGAATGAATAACCTGCCGAACGCACGCCGCCGCGGTGAGCCATGGGCCATAGGGTTGGTCCTAGGGTACGCCTCGGCCAACATCTTCGACCGCAAAGGAGTCGCGCATGCCGACCCGCTGATCGGGCCGTTTCTGCGCGGCTTGCCCAGCTTGCTTCTGGGTATCTACCTGGTCTGGAAGCACCAGACGCTCGACCAACTGCGCCCGGGGTCTCCGAGGTACATCGGCCGTCGCGCAATCTTGCCTTTCATCTGGGCGGGCGGCCTTTCCACGCTGGGGTTGTTCCTCTACTATTTTGCCATCCGCGTGGGTGGCATCACAGTGACCATCCCAGTGCAGGAAACTTATGTCATCTGGGGGACGCTGATTGCCTGGTATTTCCTGCGCGAGCGGATTCCGCGCTTTGCTTTGTTAGGCGTGGTGCTGATCGGCGGCGGTCTGGTCACCCTTTCCTGGGGGCAACTCAAGGGGCACCCGGCATCACCACTCTGGTTCTGGGCGATCCCCCTGGCCTTCTTTACGGCACTCAGTTATGGGATTTCCGGAGTCTTATGGCGTGACGGCCAGCTTCGCGGCGCTCACCAATCAACTGCGATTTTCCTGCAGTTTGTTACCAGCGAACTGGTGGCTTTGGTGGGGCTCGTCGCCTCGGGCCGCGGGCTGGCGCTGTTCGGCACAGGCTGGCATTCACTGCTTGCACTGCTCTCGAGCGGGATTCTCTCCGGGGTCCTCGCCATCTACTGCATGTTTACGGCGCTGCGCCTGATGGCCGTGGCGCGCGTCTACGCCTTCTCCTCGCTCACGCCGCTCGTGGCGACCCTTTTCGCCCACTTCTTCCTTCATGAGGATTTGAACGGCCTGGTGTTCGGGGGCGTAGCGCTGGTTTCAGTCGGCGTTCTCTTCACCCAGGTCTTTCGGCCTGCCGAAGAAAAACAAGCACCTTGATCAGCAATCAGAGTGTCCCAACCCAGACGGTGTAGAGGTAGGGCTTGCCCTACCCTTGTCGGGGACGGTAGAAATGCGGGGACGGCAAGCCGCCCCCCCCTACCCCTCCGTCGTTATCAACGGATTAGGGGGTGGATTCTATTTGCCGGATTGCGGGCGCGGTTCGTGCAGTCCTAGGAATCCGGAGAACGGTGGGACTTTCTATCTTCGAGGTACTTTCTGAGCTTTGCACGGACTTCGCCGTTCTTACCCTCGGTCACCTCTTGCTTGAGCTCGTTCAAGGCGAAATGAACGATATCGTGGTGATGAAGTTCCTCGGGCGCCAGGTCGCTACTGAATCGTAGCCAAAGGCTGTGCAGAAGATCAATTTCGTCAACCGTAAGGTGAGGCGCATGAGGACCGAGGAAGTAGATTCCCTCCTCACCTGTGGGAGTGAAGATCTCGAGCGTCAAGCGCGGCTTCGGCTCGGGAAGCCGTTCCCAGGCGACGCCGGCCTCGCGGGCCTCCTCCGTAATCGACATCTTTGCGGAGAGCCCGACAACCACCGCCGAGGATTCGAGCGACTGAGCCGAGCGCAGAATCGCGTCCCAGACTTCGTTGGACGAGACCATAGCCAGGTGGATGGTCTTGCCTTCGCGTTCTGCCAAGGAGAGAGCCCGCGTGAAAAGAAGCTGCTCGTTAATCCCGAAAGACTGATCGGGCATCAACCCGCCATCGCCTGACCCGCCGCGCATCAGCACTCGGATGTGAAGCGCCACCACGTCTTGCTTGGCCAGATTTACGCGCTTGAGAACGCGTTTCAAGGGATAAAGAGTGTTGTAATCGCGGATCAACGCCAGGATATTCCCCGGCCTGCAGCCCAGCCTCTTAGGCGTGATATCCTCGCCGGAGGCCAAGTGAAACTGGTCGAGTTCAGTGTGAGCCGTTCCCTTCCGATGAGCAAACCGCTCTGAAACCGTAAATACCCCAAAGAGAACG
Organism: uncultured Acidobacteriota bacterium; assembly: GCA_963770415.1. GTDB lineage: Bacteria > Acidobacteriota > Terriglobia > UBA7540 > UBA7540 > CAVROP01. The sequence goes on along the minus strand of CAVYPU010000017.1, from coordinate 266,542 downwards.
ATCGTGAAGACAACGCCGGAGATCGTGGCCACCTGTTTGGTAAATAGGTTGGTGACCGCGATGGCAAACAGCGTGAGCGTGATGAGCCCCAGGCCGACGGGAATTTCGGTTTTGCCCAGCCGGAAATTCAGCGGCACGCGGAACTCGCGGACTCCCGCCTGCTTGTAGCGAAGGACCAGCACGGCGAGGCCCTTCATCACAAAGCTCCAAACCACGCCGAATGCGTAAGCCTCGCCAAGAAGGTAAACGTTGCCGCGGCTTAGGATAATCGTAAGGATTTGGAAACCGGCGACGAGATTGATGATGCGCGAGGATGTGCCGTAATGCGGATGCGGACGCCGGAACCAATCCGTCAGCACGCCGTCTTCAGAAACCCGATTCAGGACACCGTTCGAACCGACGATGGCGGTGTTCACGGCCCCGGCAAGAATCAGCGTGCCCACCACAACGACGAACCCATGAAATATCAGCCGGAAGCTTAAAGGACCCGCAACGTTCATCGCCAGGCCGCCGATGAGGTTCTCATAGAAACCCTTTCGGGTGGCGTCGGGGATAATCATGACGGCGAAGAAAGAGACGAGCGAAGTGAACAACATGCTGTAAACAAATATGACCAAACCGGTCTTCTTCAGGTTGGGCAGCTTCGGGTGTTCGATTTCGCGGTAGACTTGCGCCAGAGACTCTTCCCCGCTCATCGCCAGGATGGAGTGTCCCAAACCAATCAGGACTCCGACCAAACCAATGGTGCGAGGCAGGCTGCTGGTGCGCAGCCACCCGAGGGCGCCGGGAGAAAAGTGGAAACTCGCGGGGGAAGGTAAAGGCGGCAGGTGAAATCCGCGCACCCAGAGAGTGTAGCCGCACCAACCCATCATAACCACCACCATCACCGTGGTGAGTTGCATGATGCGGAGCGCCTTTTCACTGGATACGGGAATTCCCTTGACGTTCTCCCACCAGAAGTAAATTGTTACCAGGATCGCAAAAAGCTCGGCGACATGATTGCTTGAGAATACGATATGAATGTGCAGGTATGGGAGGGTTTCATTAATGAACCCTGCCAAATACTGGCCCGCCGAGACACCGCTTATGGGTCCTGTCAGGACATAGTCGAACATCAGGGCCGAAACGGAGATTTTGGCAAGCGTCCCGCCCATGGCCTCCTTCACAACCCGGTAGACGCCGCCACGCACGAACATGCTGCAGCTTTCTACGTAGATTGCTCGGACCGCATAAGAGAAGAGCATGATTCCGAGAATGAACCAGGGAGCGGACTTGCCTACCGCCTCCTCGGCGATGCCTCCCGCGTAGAAGGCGGAAGATGCAAGATCGTTCAGGACAATGGCAGCGGCCCGCCAGAAGGATATGAAGGTGAGCATGGCGGTTGTGGCCACCATGACTCGCGGCAAGGTTATTATCTTACTTGGCTGTTTCGTTCCGGAAATCTCCATACCTCTTTGCAAACCTATCGGCGGCACGCTGTCTATCACATGGAAAACTTCGGGCAGGATACATGGAGGACCGCGTCTCGAAAATCCTCGGTATTGTCGCACAAAGACGGGGGGAAAGAAAGCGGTTCTTGAATGTGAGAACTGACGATTGAAAACTGACCAATTAAGACTTTCCTACAGCGCCGGCCAGAGCTGTTCCCAGATCTTGAACTCGTGGTGGAAGCCGGACTCTTCTGCGCGCGTCAACTTGCGGCCTGAAGCTACGTCCAAGGTTTCCTGAAAGATTTTGCGGCCCACGTCTTCGATAGTCTCCGTGCGCTCGAGGATGGTTCCTGCATTGATATCCAGGTCCTCGTAGGATTCGTGCGAGTTGAGGGTTGGAGCCAATCTTCATGACCGGCCCCAGGGCGCAGCCGATTCCGGTCCCGCGGCCGGTGGTAAACAGAACACCTGCGCGCCGCTTAGGAAAAGGGCGGGTGTGCAGAGGTGGTCGTAGCCCGGAGTATAGAGAACGTAAAGGCCTTTGCGCTCGCCCAGCCATTCGCCGTAATCGATCAGGTCTTCGACGATGGAAGTCCCGCCTTTAGCCTTCACTCCGCTTGACTTCAAGTAAATATTGTAAAGCCCGCCCTTGATGTTGCCGGGCGAGGGGTTGTCTCGAAAATCCTCGCCGAACTTCTTGACGTACGCTTCGTACCGTTTCAGCGCCTGCATCAACTTCTTCCCCACGGCGCGGGTGCGGGCGCGGCGCACCAGGTCCACCATGGCGGCGCCCTGGAGTTCGGGGATCTCAGGAAGGAAAACTGCGGCTCCGGCACTGCACAAACATGTCGGAAGCGACTCCCACCGACGGGTTCGCCGTCACCCCCGACCAGCGGTCGGACCCGCCGCATTCGGTACCTACGATCAGCTTTGAGATGGGGGCGGGCTGGCGCTTGAATCCGTTGGCATAATCAAGCAGCTTCTCGACGACTTCGAGGCCCCGCTCGACCGTCTTGCGGCTTCCGCCCAGGTGCTGGATGGTCATGTTTACGACGCGCTGGTTGTAATCCGGCACGCCAATTTGAAAGAACCGGAGCCGAGCATTCCACGCAGGTCTTCCCGCAGCCGAGATCAACATAAACCGCCGCGCCCAGGTTGGGATGCCGCAGCGTGTTCGCGAGCCACTGGTTCAACATCTCGACCGCGTTTGCCATCCGGCAATCCGCAGCCGGATTCGTGGACGATGGGGACCACGCCATCGACGTTAGGGAATTTCTCGCGCGTGTAGATTTCCGCGCATGGCGCGCCGCGCGATTTCCTTCACCTCCGTGGACGAGCACATGCCGGAGGTCACAACGCCAATCAGGTTGCGGATTCCCACGCTCCCGTCGTTGCGCAGGTAGCCGTCGAACGTCAGGCTCGCCAACTCAGAGTCAAGCGGGGCGCGCTCGGGATTGTCGCGATACTCCGCCCGCAAGCGCGGCAACCGCCGCTGGATACTGGTTTCGTTCACCGGGTCGCCGGGCTTCAGCTTAACGGAGGCCAAACCGATCGGATCGCCGAGCGAAATGAAGGGCTTACCTTCTGCAATGTCCTTGATGGCGAAGCTCTGACCGCGCAGAGCGCGCCCGGACATCGACATCAATTGGTCGCCATACTTGAGCGGAGTTCCGAGTTCGATAAACTCAGCCGTCACCACGGCAACGTTGTCTTTTTCGGGTTTGATGATTATCGCTACGTCCTCTAATCGTGTAGGTTCCATAAGCCAATCCTCGCCACTATCTTCAAAGATGCGGTTTCACGCCAAGTCGCAAAGCACGCGAAGGCCGCAGAGCAAATCGGCTTCCGCTTGGCGTCCTATGGACCTTTGCGGCTTTGCGAGAGTCGCTTTGGTCATTTCGCACAGACTGTGCGCGCAGGCCGCTCTCTTAGGACCCTCCGCCGGTTTTTTCAGCCCCGAGCGAAACTTACCCTGCCACCAGTTCCGCAACCTTTGGGGTTCGCACTTTCGAGCCGACAAAGGCGTAGTAAGTGATGAAAACGTAGCAGACCAGGACCACGATCATGGCCATGGCCATGCTATGGGTCAATTGGAACAGCAACCCCATGATCGGCGTGGCGACCGCGCCTCCGATAATGGCCATGATGATCATCGAGCCGCCCACCTTGGTGTTAGGCCCCAGTTCTTTGATGCCCAACGCAAATATGGTGGGGAACATCAGCGACATGAAGAAACTGGTCAGTAGCAAGGCCCAGACCCCCACCCAACCCGGAAACAAAACTCCGATCAACACGAGGGCTACATTAACGAATCCGTAGATCCCCATCAGGCGGCTCGGCTGGAAGAACTTCATCAGGTAAGTAGCCGTGAACCTGCCGATCCCAAACGCCACAAGGCTGCCGGTCAGGAAGTAGCCGGCCACCTTTTCCGGTTGGTGGGTGTAGTCCTGCATGTATTGAATGTAGTAACTCCAGGTCCCTACCTGCGCCCCGACGTAGAAGAACTGGGCGACCACTCCCTGAACGAAATGCGAATGGTGAAACAAGTCCTTAAACCTGCCGTGCGAGCGGCCGCCTTCGGCGCTCGCTTCCTCCGCGATTTTGGGAAACTTGGTTCGGATGATGAGCAGCGCCCAGATGAAAACCACGGTGCCGAGCACAAGGTAGGGCGTCACCACTCGCATCGTCTCCGTCGCGAGGTATGCATCGTACGTCCCGGCAGCCTTGAGCGCGCTTACCTGCTGAGGGCGCAACTCCACTCCCGAGAAAATGAAGATAGTCCCGACTAGCACACCGGTCACCGCCCCGAGGGGATTGAAGGCTTGCGAGAAATTGAGCCGCCGCTCGGAGGTTTTCGGATCTCCCAGCAGAGCTATGAAGGAGTTCGCACCCGTTTCGAGAAACGCCGCGCCGCTGGCGATTACGAACAACGCCAAAAGGAAGAAACCATAAACCCGAACGTGGGCAGCCGGCCAGAAAAGAAAAGTGCCGGCGCTGTAGAGAAACAGGCCCGTCACCAGGCCCGCCTTGTAACCATACTTTCGCATCACGAGCGCGGCAGGCATCGAGAGCACAAAGTACCCCATGTAAAAAGCCGATTGGATCAGGCCGGCCTTGAGGCGTGTCATTTCGAATGACTTCATGAATTGCTTGATCAGGATGTCATTCATGTTGCTCGGAATGCCCCAAAGCAGAAATAGCACGGTGACCAGAACAAATGGAACCGTAGCTCCGGCCAGGAACAGCCGCGACACCTGGTGGGGATTCGAGCTGTCGGTCGTCTTCAGCATAGGTGGAACTCCCAAAAGTGAACGAGTAGCGCGGACCTGCGTTTTAGGTCCGCGGTTAGTCCCCACATTTAGATCGAAAAGGCGCAGACCTTGGAGTTCAGGGCGGGGCTACCAATTCTCCCAATTCGAGCGGCAAAGCAAGATTCCCCGCTACGCTCTGAATGCCACCGAACAACAGGAAGCCTTGCTCTGCAAGCTAGCTTTCCAGGTCCTTGACCTCGAGGCGTCCTTCCCGCTCGAGGCGTTCGAATATGTCTGCCGTCTCCCTGATGCCCTGTTCGAGAGGCGTGTGGGGAACTTCGCCCAAGTCGTGCTGCAAGGCGCTGTCGTCCAGATCCGGTGCGATGGGCAATTTCTTGCCCTCGGCAGTGATGAGCCCACGCGCCTGCGGCAAAAACTCTTCCAGCGTGCGGATAAATTCCTCGACGCGAATCACACTTCCGCGCGGTGTATAGGCCTTGGCGCCCGGAATATCCCGCTCCGCGCAGCGAGATGAAAACGCGTGCGGTATCCCGCACGTACTGCAAGTCAACGCCGCCGGTGAAAGCGATCTTGTAGGGACGCCGCAGAACGGCGGCCTTGATGGCTTTGGTAGGTCCGGAACTGATTCCCTGGTCCCTGCCCACGCCATAAACGGCCCAGGGGCGAATGCCGACGCTCGGGATACCGTCAGTTTGAAAGTAAACGCGCGCGTTGCCTTCGTTGCACTGCTTGAAAACACCATAGTGTGTTCCGGGAAGCAAGGGCGCGCCCTCTCGAACCGTGACTCCGCCGTACGCCTCTTCGGGGCCGAACACCGCAGCAGAACTGGCATATACAATTCGCTTCACCAAGTCTCGCCGCTTGCGGGCTACCTCAAAAACGTTCAGAGTGCCAATAACGTTGACCATCGCCCCGCGCCAGGGTCAGCAGCACACCCGGGCACCTGCAAACCGGCCAAGTGCAAGACATGAGTTATCCCATTGTCCGCGATGGCGCGCTCCGCGTCGGCGTATTTTGTAATGTCGCCCTGGATAAAATTAACTTCTTTGAGCTGCTCCTGGCTCAGGATAGCGCTCAAACGCTGAAAGCCGGGGTCGATGTCAAATATGTTGGGCGAATTGCCGCTTTCCAGCAGTGTCTTCGCGATCCACGCGCCAATGAAACCTTTGGCACCGGTAATGAGAAAACGTTTCGGTTGGTCTGAAGTTGAAAGTGATGAGTTCATTTGTATCATGGCCCTGCATTATAGCAGGTTGCTGAAGGGACGGGGGCGATTGGCAGTTGTCTCGAATGCGCGGGCTAGCCTGGATTACGCACGATACCGACAAAGATGCCATGCGGCTCCGTCGCGAAAAACAACGGCTTGAACACCTAAGCATAGAAGAATTCGCGATGCCACCTATCTCGATGTCGTATCAAGGTTTAAATTTGAAACGGAGAAGATGGCAGGAGGGCATGCGAGCGGGGTGTTTATTACTAAAGCACTTGACAAATTATCCACTTCTGCGATAATTCTTGCCCTATGAAATCTGCCGAAACCCCGCCGCGCACACCCGGACGCACCTACACCGTCAAATCGCTGGTCAAAGCACTGAATATTTTGGAAGTCCTTGCGGAAGGAGGGAAAGCGACCTATACGCTTACAGAATTGGGCCGCCGCCTGCACCTTCACATCAGCACGGTTCATCGTTTGCTTGTAAACCTGGTCCGCCACGGTTTGGTCGAGGAGTCGCCGGTCAATCGCGGTTATCAGCTCAGTTTTAAGGTGTTGCGAATGGGCCTGCGGGTTCGGACCGGCTTGATTTCCTCCGCGTTGCGCAACCTCTGCTGCGAGATTTGAACCAAAAGACCCAGGAAACGGTCCATCTGGCAATTCTCCAGGATGGGCATGCCATTTCCATTGAGATGTTCGCGAGTGCGGAAGCGGAGAGCTTCGAAGAGCGGCTCAGCGGTGCGATCCCTCTTCATTGCACGGGCGTCGGCAAGGCCCTCTTGGCCTTTCAGCCGAGCAGGGAGGTGTTGAACCACGTCGCCCAGACATCGGGTTTTCGTCGTTTTACTCAAAATACGATTACGAGTATCACAGGCCTCCGGAAGGAACTCGAGCGGGTGCGCGAGCAGGGTTACGCGGTGGACTTGGGAGAAGTTGACGAGAACGTCCGCTGCGTCGCGGCCCGGTGTTTGACGGCACCGGTCAAGTGCTTGCGGCTTTCGGAGTCGCCGGGCCTGCCACGCGCCTCACGCCTCCGCGCCTGCCGGAGATTGCCCGCCTCGTTCACGCCACCAGCCAACAGATTTCTTATCGCCTTGGATACCGGGGGAAAGAATTGGGGAATGGGGAGTAGGTATCTCCCGGCAAAGCCGGGGGGCTTTACGACTCGAGCACCTCAAAAGTCTGTGTGAAAACCCAACCGGGTGCGGGGGGTCGCGCCATAGGCGATTACATAAAGGGCTCGCCATAAAGGTTTCGCCATTGTCCGAAGCTGCGTTAGCAGCGCCAAAATGTGGCCCACGGCGAGCCAGCCGTGGGACCCGACGTGCGCGGGCACCCTTGAGCCACGGGAGTGGCGACAGAAGAAGCTTCCCCGATCCCTCGGGATTATGTCGCCCCTGCCGGGGCTTAAAACAGATTCTCACTTTCCGCTGTCCCCACGGCTGGCTCGCCGCGGGCCACACTATATCGCCCGCCAAGGCGGGCTTTTGGGTACGTCTGGCATTAAGCCACGCTTATGGGGGATTTCCCAACGCGTTAGGAAACTCTTGGAATGTCCCTGCCCCCGCCCCGCGTAGGCGCCAGATTAAGCGTTGCGACGGGGTCCCGAAGGGACCCAACATCATTAGCCGTAGGTGAAACCTACGGTAAACGTCGTCCCAAAGTATTCAATTCAACCCCGCAGGGGTTGAATTCGACCCCTTCGGGGTCGCTCGGATACTCAACGCATGCCTTCTCGTCTGAAGGTTTCATCTACGGCTAACTTGACCTTTCGATGCCCTTCGGCATGTTTGGCAGCCCGACGCAGCCCTGAATCTGGCGCCCCTGCCCCTTATCCCGCACCCCGTCCTCGATCGATTTCCAGGCTCCTGCAGTTTGTTGTGGCTTCCCTGGGATCTGCTCACCACAGCCTTTTTCAGTTGCCCGCGAAAACATTGCGCTCGCAGGTGACGTAATCCGTCTTGGGACCGAGGTATATGCCATGAGGCTTAGCTATCGCCTTGTGTATTCCCCGGATGGTATCGGAGGCGAACTTAAGATTCGCGCGTCGTGCCTTCGATGCGGGATCCGAAGCCGTCCGCTCCGGGGCGACCCATTATCTTCAATGGTGTTCTCTGTAAAGGTATTTCTGCTTGCAGCATTATTCTCTGATTCGTTACGAAAGAAGATTCCCGCCCGCCCATTGCCCGTCACCACATTCTTGTAGAAAACGTTGTCGGTGTCTTTGTGGCCGAGGGAGATTCCGTCCTGGCCGTTGTTCCAGGACTGGTTCTCTTCGTAGCGCGCGTGTTGAACCCGCCAGCAGAGAAAGAGGCCGTCCGCGCCGTTATTGTGGGCGCGGTTGTAGCGAACCAGCCCGCGCAAGGCGCCAGTGCCCAGGTGAATGCCCAACTGCGCATTCCCATAAGCCTCGCAGTTTTCCACCACCGGGTCTTCCACGAATTGCGTGCTGATGCCGTCGCCGGGAAATCCCGCACCACGCAGTTGCGGATGGTCATTCGCTTGGAGTGGAAGAAATAAATTCCGCCCGCCTGGCAACCGTCCAGATCCTCGCCGCCGCCCCGGTTCCCATCTACGGCGAGCGCCTCGACGCGCACATCTTCCACATCGAAACCTGCGACTATAGGGAAAGTATTAAATACAATGCCCGCGTTCTCGACCGAATAATCCATATGCAGGAACCGGTCGAAGTGCAGCGTCGGTCTTCAATGCTGACGATGGTGCGAACGCTCGGGGTCCAGCCGGACGGCGAGACCTTATCGAGGATCGTGACGCCCATGCCCGGAGCGAATCCGCTGGCATTTTGACGGTGGCTATAAGCTCACCGTAGTCGGAGTCGAGCGCGAGCCTGGTCTTAACCCCGGGCGCTTTCTTGAGAATTGTCTTCGTCAACCCCTCGCCGCGCAGCGTGATGTGGCTGGCCAGGCGGACGGAGTTGTTGATCGTGTACGTCCCGGCCTTGACGAGGACGGTTCCGCCGCCGCCCTGGGCCACGCGGTCGATAGCCTTCTGAATGGCAATGTTATCGTTGCCGGTCACATCGGCTTCCGTAAGCCCTACGGTGACTGTCACGGTTCCCCCTTTTGGCTGCGCTGCACCGCCCGCCGGGCGATACATTAGCAATACAATCACAGATATTATAGCGGTGAATAATATTAATACCCCACGTCTGAATCTCATGGAAATCTCCTGACGATTGGGTCGTTGCGCATTTGAAGGCGAGGAGGAATTCGGGTTCTGAACAGAGACCCCTCACCCGTCACGCCCCGGCTGGTGAAAGCGCCGAAGCGCGACATCTTTTCCCCCATGGGACTTAGGCGCTAGAATAGCACCGTCACGCCACGCCAAGCCGCATCAGCGGCGCAAGAACGTGGCCCACGGCGCTAGAAGCTGTGAAAAAATCATCTGCCGCCGACGAATCATCAAAGCGCGCGTGTGTCATTCCGAGCGCAGCGAGGAATCTCGCTCTGTTTCTCCTCCACTATCAGTGACTTCCATCGGCAGGGCCAGATTCCTCGCTGCGCTCGGAATGACAGGTTTTTACGTAGGATCGATTCTTTCACACCTTCCTAGCCGTGGGATGACGGCACCGAGAGAGCACGCTGAGCCACGTAGTGGCGACAGAAGATCTACGCTTATCAAGACTGCTCTGTCGCCCCTGCCGGGGCTTTTTCAAGAGCATCGGCCCTGCCTTTTCCACACGGCTGTCGCCGTGGGCCACATTCTTGCGCCCGCTGCGGCGGGCTCCGGAACCCGATCGGGACTATTCTAGCGCCTCTGCCCCCTGGGAGATGGCCGTTGAATCCCTCAGACCCACACTTCCCTCTGCCCACTTCGCACTTCCTGCTGACTACTCATCTGCCTTCTGCCTTCCGCTCTGAAAAGGTGTAGGGGTAGGGCTTGCCCCATAAGCGCTAAGATAATACATGACATTTCTCAAGTTGAGGAGCCCGTTCGCGGTTCCCTTCCGCGAGCTCCGCGGCGATTTCATCCCAGTGCTGCACGACGTACTCCAGCGGCACTTTCGGAGCGATGGCCTGTTGCACCTGGTGCAGCGCGAATTGAAACTCACGCCACCGACTGCCCTGGACCGTCGGATCCCAGTTCGTAGCCCCAGGGGGAAAATGACGAACCCAGGCGGACCAGCTTTTGGGTGAGCAGCGCCACCAGCAGTTTTCCGTGCCACCAGGCGCGCGAGCTCCGCGCGTCGTGCTTGGGCAAGTGGCCGATCGCCAGCAGCGACTTCAGCCGCTTGAACACCAGTTCAATTTGCCAGCGGAAGCGGTAGTACTCGAGCACTTGGGGGGCCCCCATTTCCGGCACCCGCAGGGTCGTGAACACCATCACATAATGGGCGTACTCGCGCGTTTCCGGCCGCACCCGAATCGGCTGCTTCTGCTCGCGCCGATCCAGTTGGCGCTCCGCCGCGGCGATGGCCTGCGCACTTTTGCGCACCGCACACAGACGTCCCTCCACGCGCTGTTCCCCGGCGTGCAGCGCCGCTGCCCATTGCCCCGCTTGTCCCGCCGCCAGCGGGCGCAGTGCCGGCAACACCCGGAACGGCTGGTCATCGGCCGCGAACAACGGCACCGCACTGTTCCACCGCACAATGATGTCGCCTCCTTGCGCGCGCACCCTCGCCACCCCGGCCGGATGGCAATAACCGCGATCGGCCAGAATCAGATCTCCCGCCGCGACCCGGAATCGCTCCAGATTCTCCGCCGTCCCCGCCCCTTTCCGCGAGCTGATCAGCAACTGGTCGCAGGCCAACTCCGGCAGCCGCAGGCTGTAATGAATCCGCCAATGCGAACCGGTCGGGCCCGGTTCCTTGATCACCGTCCCATCCAGCGCCCGCAGACGCCGCCGCGGCGGAGGCCCCTTCCAGCGCACCCCACTTTCCGCCAGCAACGCCTGGCAGAGGTGCTGCAACCAATTCTCCGACTGGCGCAAGCGATTCAATAGCGTCACATCGCTCACCTTCGAAAGCCCCGCCGCCTGGGCGCGAACCGTGGTCTCCCGCAACGAGTAGCCGCACCCCACGTGCATCAGCAACCTGCGCAGCAGCGCCTCCACCGAGTCCAATTCCCGCAAACGCTCTACCGCCCCGCTCAGCCGCGCCGCCCGTTGCCAGCTCGGCGGTAACAGGCCCACTAAGATGTCCCAGTCTTCGTCCAGTGCGTTCATGCTCAGCAAGGTACAGGGAAAACCGACAAGCGTCAAGCAGTATCTTAGCGCTTATGAGGGCTTGCCCTACCCCGTGCACTGGGGACGGCAAGCCGTCCCCCTACAGTTTCGACATTTCGGGTGAAGCATCTGTAGTGTTAATCTGGCGCGGGAAGGGCTCGGCCCGCTGCTCCGTGGAAAGGCTCGGCCTTTCCAGGGCGTTCTCCGCACTTATTATTTTCGAGGAGGCTATGCCTCCCATCCTTTCGTGGTTACGATTTCCCGGGACACTCCGTGTTTCTCCAATACTGGCGTCGCGCATGTTCTCCCCCGCCGAGGCACAGCCTCGCCGGGGGAGAAAGAGAAGAGGGTGGGAGGCCGATGGAAAGGCCGAGCCTTTCCACGGAGCGGGCGGCGAAGCCGAATGAGGTGGGAGCGTTAGCAACCGGTTCACGTCCATGTGAAATGTGTAAACTCCAGGGGTACGGCAAGCCGTCCCCCTACTTTCCGCCTTCTGCTTTCTGCCTTCTGCTTTCTGCCTTCTACATTCCGCCTTCTGCCTACTGAACATCGAGGTGCTGCTGTCCCGGGTGCAGCGCGGTCTTCTTCCCATTCCAGGTGAAGGACCCTGAGAGCTTACCCGGCAAGGTCACGTCTGCGGAAAGGCCTTGTCCTTTGCGCTGGTAAGAAACGCTGATGTCCCCGGCGGGGTGCGGAATGCTGGCCTTGAGGTGTTGAAGCGGGCCCAAATGAGGCTCGATAGCGACCGCGCGGAAGCCCGGCGCAGCGGATTCTATTCCCGCCACCGTGGCCAGCAAGTCGAAGCTAGGATGCGCGCTCCAGGCGTGGCAATCGGAACGGCCGGGTTCCGGCATTTCAGCCCAAGTGGTCAGGCCGAGCGCCAGCATCTGCCGCCAGGGCCCGAGTTGCGCCAGGTATTCATCTCCCAGGCCCACTTTCTTCATAGCTCGGAAAAGATAAAAGCGGAAATAATAAGTGGCCGGGGTAAGGCTGGAATCGCTCAGCACGGTTTTCATGACTGCGCGTTGCTCGGCTGCGGGAATGGAATCCGCAAGCACCGCCAGGATGTTCGCATGTTGGCTGAAGGTCTTGTGATCGGGCGTGTCCGCGATCAGCTTTCGCGTGGAATCCCAGCACGTCCGATAGACCGTCGGCGGCAATTCGCAAAGCAAGCTGGCGGTCGCGCGCCGCCTGCTCCTTGCTGCCGTAAGCGTCTTCGAGGTCCGCCGCATTGCCGAGCGCGATCGAGTACTGCAGGCTGAGCATGGAGGAGCGGCCCTGAGCATCTTCAGGGGGGCGCCCGTCGTCAAACTGGTTCGGCCAATCCACGAAGTTCCACCACTTCAGCCGCCCCAGCATCCCCGACGGCGGCATGCCGCGGTCGAACCAGCCCATTGCACTCGCGATCGCCGGGCAGGTATCCGCGCAAGAAATCCACGTCGCCGTGGTACCACCACAGGTCGTGCATCATGCCAATCCAGAAGAGCGAAAACTCCGGGATATACTGCGGCACGAAGTCGGGGTAACGGCTCTGGGTCAAGCCTTCCGGCGTGCGGGATTCTTCGAGGCGATTCGATGGCATTCTTTACCAGGCGATCGTCGCCGGTCATGTAAAGAGAAATGAGCGCCTGGATGCGCGTGTCGCCGCCGTATTGGAGTTGCTCCCAGTACGGGCAATCCATATAAGTCTCGTGCGCGCAAAGCCGCGCCGTGCGCCAGCCCACTTCCCAGATTTTCGCGAGCTCGGGATCGTCGCTCTCGAAGCTGGGCTTGGCTTTGAAGGGATAGGCGGTAAAGCGCGACCTCAGGTCCTCAATGGACGAGCGGCTCCGCGCCCGTCTCCACGATCCAATTGCAGGTAGCGGAAGGCCCGCCACCAGAGCGGGCGGAACAGGCGGTGCTGGCCGCCGTCCGGTAGGAAACGGTCCTCGATGCCGCGGATTTCCTTGCCCTCGATCTCGTTGCGATTGCCCTTTTTCATGGCCCTTCCAGAGCGCCTCGGCGTAAGTCAGCGTGATGTTCGCGCCGCGCCCGCCGCTGGTGACAAGTTCCGGATAACCCGTCGTCAGATAGCTCTGATCGAAGAGGAAGCGAGCCTTGGAGTTGGCAGGCATGGTCACCGGGCTCGACCCTGAAGGAATTCCGGTGGGGCCTCCGACGCCGCTCGGGCGGGCCACTCGTGCCAGCCTCTCGAGCTTGTCTTCCATCAGGGGAATGGTGCGCGGCATCAGCATCCAGGGTGAACCGTAGTGCGTGCGAATGGAGCGCGACTCGCCGTGGGCGATGGGCATCGCCGCAACCCAGCTAGAATCGTCAAACCCGCGGTTCTCCCACCCCCACGGATACTGGGAGGCGTCCACCTCTTCGCCCGGGCCGGCAGCCAAATAGCCGCCCATCTTCTCCGGGTCCACGCGCTATCAGGCGAACGGCCGGGCTCTTATAAACCTTCCAGGAATTGTCCGTGTTCACGATCTGCTTCCGCTGCGGCGTCGCCCTGGACGATCAAGCCGGTTTCGTTCGTGATCTGCGCCACGGGCGCCAGTTCCGCAAAGTTCCACACCACGGCGGCGAGAAGGTTGCGCCCGGCGATGAGGTGCGGGGCGATGTCCAGGGTCTCGTAGCGCCAGTAATTCAGGTCGCCGCGCGCCGGGCCCACCAGCACGCGCTCGCCATTTACGAAGAGTTCATAGCGGTTGTCGCCGCTCACGTGGATGACAAAGTGCTGGGGGACCGAATCAAGCGTGAAACTCTTGCGGAAATGAAATACCCCGAACTCCCTCGCCGGCCCGTCAGGATGGGCGATCCATGAGGCCTTCCACGCTTCACTGACCAAGTCGATTCCCGTGGCTTGCGAAGTCGAGAGCGACCACGGGATGAAACAGAGTGCAAGCGCGAAGAGCATTTTTCCGAAACCATTTTGAAAGTGCATGATGCGTTTTCCTCCACCAGCGCACGAGGGGTCCGGGCGCATAAGGGGCCCGGACGGCGCAAGAACCGTCCTATAATACACCGCATTCCCCGCGATAGTTCGGAACAAACTGAAGTGCCCCCTCGCCCGTCCCATGGTGTTGGGACTCTGCGCGACTTGCGGCTCTGCCGCCCCAGGCAATGTAGGGGTAGGGCTTGCCCTACCCTGGAGTTTCTACACCTGTGTCCCATAGGCGGAGTGCGGCTCTGCCGCCCCAGGCGGTGTAGGGGTAGGGCTTGCCCTACCCTTGGAGTTTCTACGTTTGTGTCCCATGGGCAGAGTGCGGCTCTGCCGCCCCAGGCGGTGTAGGGGTAGAGCTTGCCCTACCCCTGGAGTTTCCACATCTGTGTCCCATAGGCAGAGTGCGGCTCTGCCGCCCCAGGCGGTGTAGGGGTAGGGCTTGCCCTACCCCTGGAGTTTCCACATCTGTGTCCCATAGGCAGAGTGCGGCTCTGCCGCCGTGACTTGCGGAAAGGCTTGCCTTTCCGCAGAACACTCGAATTGAACAACCTCCTTCGCTCTGGCTGGGAGGCTGAGCCTCCCAGCCAGAGCGAAGGAGTACGAAGGGCGCAGAATGGGCCGGAAAGCCGTAGGCTTTCCGCAAGTCAGGGCGGCGAAGCCGCTCAAAACTCCCAGCCGACCGGCGGCAACCTCCGATGCCGCTCCTACCGGGGCTGGCAAGGTTAGTAGGCCTTTTGCATCCCACGGCGTAACTATGCCCATCCGCAAGAAGCTTCATCTGCGTTTCACACTGTTGTAACACCGGGACCGTAGTGTCAACCCTTCGGGGCAAAACCACCAACAACATGGAGGATGAGGCATGGCGACAGGGGCAACTGTACTGGATGCGAAGTTGACAGGCGGGGCGGGAAAGTCCGCCAAGGTTGGAATGATGATCTTTGGCGTGGCTCTGGTGGTCGGGTTCATCTACGCCGGCGTGCATCTGGTGTCTGACCTTTCGGAAATTCATTCACCGGATTTCATGCCTTTCGTGCTGCTTGGGGTGGCGCTGCTGGTTGCGTTGGGCTTTGAATTCGTGAACGGGTTTCATGACACCGCGAACGCTGTGGCCACCGTGATCTATACGCACTCGATGGAACCGCATGTGGCGGTGGTGTGGTCAGGGATGTGGAATTTCATCGGCGTGCTCATATCGAGTGGGGCAGTCGCTTTCGCCATTGTTTCGCTCTTGCCGGTCGAACTCATCCTGCAAGTCGGGAGCAAGGCCGGGTTTGCCATGGTGTTTGCGCTGCTCGTGGCTGCCATCATCTGGAACGTCGGAACCTGGTACTTTGGACTGCCTGCCTCGAGTTCACACACCATGGTGGGATCGATTATCGGAGTGGGCATCGCGAACCAATTGATGTCCGTCAAGACGGGGACAAGCGGCGTGGATTGGGGGCAAGCGACAAATGTCGGAAAGACCTTGCTGATATCGCCCATCGTCGGATTTATTTGCGCGGCCCTCTTGCTGGTCGTATGCAAGAAGCTGATCCCAAACAAAGCGCTGTACGAGGCGCCCAAGGGAAGCGAACCGCCTCCGTTCTGGATTCGCGCCCTGCTGGTCCTGACCTGCACGGGCGTGAGCTTCGCGCACGGCTCGAACGACGGCCAGAAGGGCATGGGATTGATCATGCTGATTCTGATCGGCACCGTGCCCACGGCCTACGCGGTGAATCACGCCATGTCAGCGCGGGACACGCAAGACTTCATCGCGGTGTCGACGCAGACGGCGGAGACGCTGGGGCATTACGTGACGCCGGGCGCCGTGGTGGCCGACCCTCGCGACGAAGTCACGGACTATATTCGGACTCGCAATTTCACGCCCAATACCATGCTGGCCATGCGTGAGCTCGTGAATGGGATCGGCACCGAGTCGGCGATGTACAAGGAACTGAAGGCCGTGCCGCAGGATAAAGTTCGCAACTTCCGCAACGACATGTACGTGGTCAGCGAAGCATTGCGCATGATGCAGAAGTCGGGCCAGCCTCAGTTCTCGGCGGCGGACGCGACGGTGCTGAAAAACTATAAGTCGCATATCGATGCCGCCACCAAGTTCATCCCCACCTGGGTAAAGGTGGCCGTGGCGCTCGCCCTGGGGCTCGGTACGATGATCGGGTGGAAGCGCATCGTGGTGACCGTGGGAGAAAAGATCGGGAAGAACCACTTGACCTACGGGCAGGGCGCTGCAGCGGAGATCACCGCCATGTTCACCATCGGCGCGGCGGATTGGTTCGGCATGCCGGTCAGCACCACCCACGTGCTCTCGTCAGGAGTGGCCGGAACGATGGCAGCCAACCACAGCGGGCTTCAATGGAGCACCGTGCGGAACCTCGCCATGGCCTGGGTGCTCACTCTGCCCGCTTCGATCGTTCTATCCGCCTCGCTCTTCTGGGTCTTCCGCAACTTGGCGAAATAGGGCGCCGGTTATACGCCTCATGGGACCTTGGAAGCCCCTGGGGAGCCAGACTGGGCTTCCAACGGAATCACTCCGAGGACGCGCTGTCGCACTTCCCCAGCCAACCTCACAGCGTCCTCTGCCGTCTGGCGGTCCGGCCAAAACTCAAAATCGTAACGCACCTCGACCGCATAAGAAGTCAGTTCGGTCAAGTCCAGCGCGGCCAGTGGCCATGCCGGGAGCATCTCACCCAGATGCTGCAACTCTTCCAGATTATGAGTTGGAGGAAAAGGCTGTCCACGGAATGCCAGCAATCCCTTCAAGTACTTCTCGACCGCCTGCTGCGCATGAAAGCAAGCGGTGTCGAATGGCCCCTCACTTTGTACAATGAGCTCTGCCGTGTTGAAATCACTGTCGGCTTTAAGAAGCCAACCTCGCACCAGCGCGAGATTATCGGGCATAGAGCGTTCTCCCCTCGTTGAGGGCTGTGGTGATAAACGCGTTCGGTACACCCGCCCAGGCTGCGGCCTCTTCGGGCGTCCATACGACAACATCTTTTGCCGGGAAAACGCCGACCAATGCCCGCAGGTATCGTGCAGCCCGCTTGTATCGGGGCAAGGAAGATTCCTCGATGATCAGTATATCCAGGTCACTGTTCTCGCTCGCGCGCCCTGTGGCCCGCGAACCAAAAAGCACAATCTTGAGCGGCGACCCGACGCTGAGAATGCGACGCACGACTTCTTCCAGGGTCTCGTCGGTTACCGGAGGAAGGTCTAGGACCTCATACATAACTGCCTCTGGACTGTCCTTCCCAGTAGCATATCACAATGACGATTAGGCGTTTAAAGGCGGGCGATCCGGACTGCGTCGTAAATCCACATTCCGACAATCAGCGTGGCTGGCGCCCAAAGGAGCAGCCGGGCGCGCCGCAGGGAGGTTTCGACTTGCGGAAATCTCGCACACGCGAGCGGCCAGATAAGGCAGGCAAGAGCCAGCGCGTAGAAGAGAAACCCGAAGGGATTGGCCTGCCAGGCGGCCTGGAGATGGCCAGCGGAGATATCACAAAAAGCGTGCGTCAATCCGCACCCGGGGCATGGCAGACCCGTCAGCAACTTGAAGGGGCAGAGGGGCAATGCGGGCAGGCGCGTGGCGGGGATCACGAAACTTGTAGCCAATGCCGCCCCCGCTCCGAGTTGTAAGAGCCTGATCCCCTGCATGTCTTGAAAACTCCCGGCTTTAAATCGTGCTCGGTATGCGGTTCTTGAGCTCGTTTGCCTTGACCAGGAAAAGCACCAGGAGAACCAGCGCGACGGGCCCGGTGAGACACCCGAGAAGCGGAACAGCGGAAGCCGCCGCGCAGATCGCGTAGCCAAGCGCCAGGCCCCTCCCGCAATCCCCCACCGACATGTCGCCAATCGAGTCGAAGCAGGCTTTGTAAGACTCGGCGAGCCTGGGGTAGACGAAGAAATTCCAAACCACGTGAAAGCAGGGGATCAGCAGCAGCCAAACCAGGCCAGGCTCGAGCTTCCTGAATCTCGGAGGAATCCTTTGATAATCCGCATAGACAATAACAATAGCAATCATGTTCAACGCGAGTGGGATCAGGAATACGAATAAGAAGATGAAGAGGTGAGTCGGCCGCAGCAATCCTGGCATGGAGGGCACCTTTTCCCACGGGGATTGTCATTTTCAAACCCCCGGTCGCTCGGAGTGTACACTATACGGCTCTGTTGTGGAAGGAAGCCACGCAACGCGGGGTGTTCGGACAGTGGAAGACCCGCAGACTCTCAAAACCAGAGAGTCTGCGCTACCAACTTCTCCAGATCCACAGTCGCCAGCCGCCGTACACGTCTCCAGTCGCCGAGCCTGCCCGCCTGGAGGGTGTCTATTACATGTGGTTCGCGTAACCCACCACACAGATGGCGAGGATGAGAATGGCCACACCGGCAACGGCGAGGTTGTAGGCCTTGCGGCTGGCGCCTTTCCACTCGCCTGTGATGAATCCCAGGATGTTCGCGGTGATGACCATGGTGGACATCATCATGGCCCAGCCGACAGAAGTCCCGATCGAGCCCAGAAGGCGAGTGGCCGGAGCGTAAATGACAAAGCCGCTGATCCACGCGAGTCCCATCAAAGAGGCGAGCGCCCAGTAATGGCGAGTTCCACCCAAGAACAGCAGCCCGCCGGTCTTATTCTTCTGCATCATCCAAACGCAGTAACCGGCATTGCAGACGAAGAGCGGCAGGGTGAGCGGAGCCCAAATGGCGTTGCCTGCCATCGACGCTGCTGCGCCCAGGTCCATCGCCCGGCGCACGTATTCCGCGCCGAAAGTGAAGCCCAGGTTCGCGCAGGCGGAAAGGAACCCGGAGGCAATGCAGATGGCAAGACCGACGGCAAACGAACTTCGCTTGGCGCCACCGGCGGAGGCCTCGCCGGGTTCCCTCAGCTTTCCGGCCCAGGAGCCGAGGCCGAGACCGAGAATCACCAGCGCCAGGGAAACGAGCATCAGAATGCCTTGCGGCTGCAGCAGCTTTCGAGGCTCCATCACCAAAATGGGGATGAGCGCCCCGGCCGTTGCCGCAA
This sequence comes from uncultured Acidobacteriota bacterium, assembly GCA_963770415.1. GTDB lineage: Bacteria > Acidobacteriota > Terriglobia > UBA7540 > UBA7540 > CAVROP01. The sequence continues at coordinate 247,494 of CAVYPU010000017.1, read as the reverse complement.
TTCCGATGATGACGGTGAATCCCAAGGCCAGTCCCAAGCGATCCACGCCCAGACCAAAGGTGAGCGACCCGAGGCCCCATCCAAGGCCAAAAATCTCGACCAGGAGCAGCGTGTGGTTGGATGTCGCGGACAGTACGCCAAGGGGATGAGGGATGGTGAAGAGGACGAAGAGCCAGGGGAAAATCAGATAGGCGGTGGAAGAGTAGATGAACCAGGTGTTCTCCCATGCCCACTTCTTGGTGCTCTTCATGATGAGCATGAAAGCCCCTTGCATGATGCCCGCGGTGATGACAAGTAGATAACCCATGGTTGGTCTTATCCTTTCATCTGAGGCTTGCGACTCAAGTCAGGCGGCGCAGAGAAACGACCTGCGCGAAGCGGATCACTAGTTCTTGCCGACGAAAGTCCGAGTAATATTCGCGAGTGCCAGGAAGGGCGGGGCTTTAGTCCCGCCGTACAAAACGGTTTATTAATCGGGGGCTTTAGCCCCTGAGGCAACCTGGCTTCAGGGCCTAAAGGCCCAACTCGTCGGGCGCCCTCAGGCGGCGGGGCTGAAGCCCCGCCCTTCCAAAGTGCCCGTTATGACGACGTTTTTCGTCATTGAGTACCAGTCCCAGGGGGCCGCAGAGCTTCGCGTAGCGCCCGCCGGGATTGTTGCACGTTTGTCGTCTTTATTCCAGGTAATCAACTATGGCTTCTGCCGTTTCGCCAAGATTCCGGCCTGCAAAATGAACCGCGAGTCCCAAAACCTCTCGACGCCTGAGGGGATTCGAAGGCGCAAGGACCTTGAGTCGAATCCTGCCTTCGGTGTGGGGCGGGATCATGACCGAATCGGCCTTCTGTACTCGCCATCCCGCGGGAGCGCGCAACTCGGCCGAGGCTTCGCGAGGAGTTCCGCCATGATTGTAGACCCGGGCCTCGACGGTCACGAGTTGGCCCGGAAGAACGAACTGGCGGTAAGGATAAGCGCGAACCCATTCGGGATCCAGGCCGAAGTTGGGATCGTCCCAGGGGAACATTTTCGCGAAAAGTCCGCGGCGCTCTTCGAAGAGCTTGAGGCCCTTCTGCATGTACTCATCCGAATAAGGCACCGGCCCCCAATGCGAGGCCACCAGCACGTCAGGTTTCAATTTAAGCAACAATCGGTAGCATTGCTCGTAGCCGGGATCGTCAGGACCCAGAAAGTTTCGATTGTTGCTGCAATAGTCGTCGATGCCGAAGTCCGCGTAGGAATCGCCGGTCATGAAGATGCGCGTGCCGTCATGCTCGATCAGCAGGCCGTCGTGGTAGATCGTCTGCCCAGGGAAATAATACCCGGTCAGCTTGTAGCCCTTCCAGTCGATGACCTCGCCTTCCGAGAGCGCGTGGTCCACATGAATGCTCTCAGGCGTCGTGGCGGGCATCGAATAAGCGTAAGGATTCTCGAGCACGTCCTGAAGCTCCTTCTGCACGTAGAACTTCGCGCCATAAGCGCTGCGAACCGCATTGATGGATTGCGTGTGGTCGTCGTGGTAGTGCGTAATCCAGATGCCGTCGATCCCCTTGATGGCTCCACTGCTCTTCAGTTTGGCGAGAGCGGGGAGCAGGGAATAGAACCCGCAATCCAGGAGGAAGATGGTTCCATCCTCAGCTTGCAAATACCAGGAAGTGGATTCCGCGTGATGCAGCCAGGCGGGGCCCTTCGGCAAAGGCAGCGTGGGCAGCATGGGCACGTCGAGATCGGCCGGAGGATGGGAGTTGTCAGGCAAGGTGAAGTTCTCGGGAACGTCGAAGAAGTTTCCGGAAAAGTAGATTCGCCAAGCCGCGGTGGTCATGTAGTTGGCCATCGCGGCATGAAGGTTCTCCTTCAACTTCCTGACCGCCTCGTTCGGATCGCGCATGACCACGCCATGCGCCGGGACCAGCATGGAAGGCTCGCGGGAGAGCACCGCATCCAAGCTCTTCTGCAACTCGGGAGCCGCCCCGCCGAATCCCCAGTAGTCGCCGCGCATGCCCGGGAACCGCTTCTGCAACATGTAGAAGTTCCAAAGCTGGCCGGGGCCGTAGATCAGGTCTCCCGTAAAGGCGAGCTTCTTGCCATCGATATCCACGATGTAAGACACACTGCCGTCCGTTGGGCCGGACGTCGGGACAACTTGAAAATCGAGACCCTGCCAATGGAAGACTTCGTCCGCCTGAAGTTCTTTGTCCAGCTCGACGGAGCTGCGAAGAATGAACAGGTCGGGGCGAAAATCCATGCGGTCGTAAAGAATGGTGTTCGCGCCGTCCCAAATTCCAGTGGCGTTCGTGAAGAACTCGGCCTCGCCGGCGGGCGCGGCGATCTTCACGCCCGCTCTTTTAAGCAAGGCCGCGCCCGCGCACTGGTCGCGGTGATGGTCGGTGTAGAGAACCCATTCGATGGGATTGATGCCCAGTTTCTTTGCCGCTTCAAGGATCGTGCCGTCGCCGGACCCAATAAGCAGGGTCTTGCCGTTCTGCTGAATCACCGAGACGTTCACCGCCTCATGATAGATCGCCACATGGGGCGTGACGGATTCCAGTTGCGATTTGGCGGCCTCGCCCGGAGTCTGACCGAGAACGTGCGAAGCAAAAACGAGAAAAATCATCAGCAAAGTGATTTTGCAGAGTTTCATGGTTTGCCTCGAAGCGAATATTCAAGCGATGCGTTTGGGACAAGTCAAAAGCGCAATTATAACCTGAGGGAGCAAGAAAATTGCGTGGAGGGTAGGAAAAATGGGCGGAGGTGAGGTCCAGCCCGCGCGTCTAGCGCTTAGTTGTGTTAATAAGCGCAATTATTCTGAGTCCTGGAAGAGCGCAACGCCGAAGTGCTGAGCCAGTCGGAGCAGCTTCGCTCGCTTTCCTGGAGATTGCTCCATACGCAAGACGAGGAGCGCCGGCATATCGCGCGCGAACTCCACGACAGCGCCGGTCAAATCCTCACCGTACTCGGGATCAGCCTTGCCACACTGGTCGAGAACGCAAAGCAAAAGGCTCCCGATATCGCGCGGTCTATACAAGAAGCCGAGGAACTTGTGCAGCAATTGACGAAGGAGATTCGCACCACCTCTCCTATCAAGAAGGACGAAGAGGCAGCCTCCCCCGATATCACCCAACATGCGTAGGCCCGCTGTTCATGGGCATGAATCGCGTCCATGCGAATTTTGATTGCAGATGATAATGCACCGGTTCGCCGAGCAGTCCGGCAACTGCTTTCCACGCAGGGGGACTGGGAAATCTGCGGAGAAGCGTCCAGTGGTCCTGAGGCCGTGGAAATGGTGCAGGAGCTGCGCCCTGATTTGCTCCTTCTCGATGTCAGTATGCCTGTTCTCAATGGACTCGAGACGGCACGCTTGGTCCGTCAGGAGAATCCCCAGATCAAGATCGTAATCTTCAGTCAGCACGATGCCATTCTGCTCCTGCCCAACGCTCTTCAGGCGGGCGCCGATACCTGCCTTGACAAAGCACAGCTTGGGAGCGATCTGATAGGGGCTATCCGAAGCCTGTGAGATCGTAAACAACTTGGCTATTCCATCGCGTCTTGCGGCTCTGCCGCCCTGACTTGCCCGGACCCGGCTCGACCCGGGCGGTGTAGGGGTAGGGCTTGCCCTCATAAGCGCTAAGATACTGCTTGACGCTTGTCGGTTTTCCCTGTACCTTGCTGAGCATGAACGCACTCGACGAAGACTGGGACATCTTAGTGGGCCTGTTACCGCCGAGCTGGCAACGGGCGGCGCGGCTGAGCGGGGCGGTAGAGCGTTTGCGGGAATTGGACTCGGTGGAGGCGCTGCTGCGCAGGTTGCTGATGCACGTGGGGTGCGGCTACTCGTTGCGGGAGACCACGGTTCGCGCCCAGGCGGCGGGGCTTTCGAAGGTGAGCGATGTGACGCTATTGAATCGCTTGCGCCAGTCGGAGAATTGGTTGCAGCACCTCTGCCAGGCGTTGCTGGCGGAAAGTGGGGTGCGCTGGAAGGGGCCTCCGCCGCGGCGGCGTCTGCGGGCGCTGGATGGGACGGTGATCAAGGAACCGGGCCCGACCGGTTCGCATTGGCGGATTCATTACAGCCTGCGGCTGCCGGAGTTGGCCTGCGACCAGTTGCTGATCAGCGCGCGGAAAGGGGCGGGGACGGCGGAGAATCTGGAGCGATTCCGGGTCGCGGCGGGAGATCTGATTCTGGCCGATCGCGGTTATTGCCATCCGGCCGGGGTGGCGAGGGTGCGCGCGCAAGGAGGCGACATCATTGTGCGGTGGAACAGTGCGGTGCCGTTGTTCGCGGCCGATGACCAGCCGTTCCGGGTGTTGCCGGCACTGCGCCCGCTGGCGGCGGGACAAGCGGGGCAATGGGCAGCGGCGCTGCACGCCGGGGAGCAGCGCGTGGAGGGACGTCTGTGTGCGGTGCGCAAAAGTGCGCAGGCCATCGCCGCGGCGGAGCGCCAACTGGATCGGCGCGAGCAGAAGCAGCAGATTCGGGTGCGGCCGGAAACGCGCGAGTACGCCCATTATGTGATGGTGTTCACGACCCTGCGGGTGCCGGAAATGGGGGCCCCCCAAGTGCTCGAGTACTACCGCTTCCGCTGGCAAATTGAACTGGTGTTCAAGCGGCTGAAGTCGCTGCTGGCGATCGGCCACTTGCCCAAGCACGACGCGCGGAGCTCGCGCGCCTGGTTGCACGGAAAACTGCTGGTGGCGCTGCTCACCCAAAAGCTGGTCCGCCTGGGTTCGTCATTTTCCCCCTGGGGCTACGAACTGGGATCCGACGGTCCAGGGCAGTCGGTGGCGTGAGTTTCAATTCGCGCTGCACCAGGTGCAACAGGCCATCGCTCCGAAAGTGCCGCTGGAGTACGTCGTGCAACACTGGGATGAAATCGCCGCAGAGCTCGCGGAAGGGAACCGCGAACGGGCTCCTCAACTTGAGCGATGTCATGTACTATCTTAGCGCTTATGAGGGCTTGCCCTACCCTTGTCGAGGCCGGCAGAAATGCGGGGACGGCAAGCCGTCCCCCTACAGCAGCGAGGTTATCGACGGATTAGGGATTGACCTTTTGGATGAACAGGCACAGGTTGTCTTCATTGATGAGCATCGCGAAGACTCAGTCGAGGCAAAGCCTCGACTGACGCATGATAGTGCGAAGCTGCGGAAAGGCAAGCCTTTCCGCAAGTCAGGGCGGCAGAGCCGCACTCTCCCCATGGGACACAAATGTAGAAACTCCAGGGGTAGGGCAAGCCCTACCCGCCGCACTCTCCCCATCGCTGGCCGTCATTCCGACCTACATTGCCACCACTCGATGATGTTAAGTTAGCGCTTATGCGTCATGGGTGCGGGGCGCTTTTCATGGCACGAAGCTGCCAAAGCCCGATTCCGCCCAGCACCATGAGGTTGGGAAAGAGCAGCGGCGCCAGGGGTGCTGCGCCGTAGATGAAGTTGTCAAACATGTGAATGGAAGGCCCCTTGAGGTTGCTGGTGGCGTGAAGCACAAATCCCCAGAGGCCCACAGCCCCCTCGATCGCCAGGACCACGGCGCATAGGTCAATGAACGACCGTGGAACGTCCATGATGAGCGGCACGAGCAGAAAGCCCACGGCCAGCGCGCTCGCCGCAACCGGGACCCATTCGACGGGGAAAAAGAAGCCGTTCTCCGCGTGGTCAGCCAAGCTGAGCACGAAATTTCCCACATAGCCGCCCAAGGCAAAAAGCAGAATCCACTGGCCCCATTCGAGCGACTCCGCATCCACCATGCGATTCATGACCAGCAGGAATCCAAGCCCGGTATAAGAAAGCGGCGCCACAAACGGCGCTGAGTAAGTGAGGCTGCGCAGCGTGCGCTCGATGAAGAAGTGGCTCTCGAGGTGCAGCGTGACTCCCGTGAGCCCGATTATGATCGCGCCCCAGCCCACAATGTAGCCCAGAGCCTTCCAAACGGCGCGGCGACGTTTGCGCTCCGCCAGCGCCGCGATCATGATGAACGGCGACAGGGCCGAAAAGATGAGTGGGATGTACTCCGCGCGGCTGCGGAATTGGTTTACCGAATGCGCGAGGTAGATGTCGAAAGTCAGGCCAGTGAGGTTCAGCGCGGCGAACACCTCGACCCAGAGTTCGTGCTCCATCCACCAGCGTTTACTTGGCGCGCCCATGCGCTCTCCTGAAAATCACGCCATGTTTGTCATTCCCGCGCAAGCGGGAATCCATTGCGTTCCGGACCGAAAATGGACCCCCGCTTTCGCGGGGGTGACGAGGTTTCGGGCGGCTCGCCCATGCCTTTCGTAAATGCCTCACCGCGTTTACTTGGCGCGCCCATGCGCTCTCCTGAGTTCCGCCGCCATCGATTCCAGTTCCACGGTCTTCTGAAGCATGGGGTAGTTGCCGTGCCACTGCACGAAGTCGGCCCCGCCCATGAACGCGCCGTGTTTGCTGGTGCGCCCGTCGTAATGCCACAAGTCGAAATACACGAAATCGATGGGCTGCGAAAACGGCGGGCCGGTGAGCACGCCGTCTTTGCGCAGTCCGTTCACGATGTCCTGCGCGGTGCGCACGCGCTGGTTGGTGACCTCAACCACGTGCTCCGCCTGCCTGTAGATCCGGTCGATGAGCGCCGGCGTGTGGCACTGCGTGCACACCTGCTTCATCTTGGCCTGCGCGGCGGCGTAGTTCGGGCGCTTCTCGGTGATGGCATTCGCGAGGTAGTAGGAGAGGCGCTCCGAGGGATCGTGCGTGACCCCCAGGCCGTTGATGCCGCTCATGTGGCAGGTGGCGCAAGTGGGAACAAACATGTCGCGCGTGGTGAGAGTCTTGGGCGGCGCGTTGAGGTTCAAGAGTCGTTCCTGCGCCTGGAACATCACGCCGTGCTTCGACTCCTCGTAGATTTCAATCTGGGAATGGTCCGGCCCCATGTGGCACTGCGCGCAGGTGCTCGGCAGGCGCGCGATGCGAACCGAACTCGTGTGCCGGGTGTGGCACGCCGTGCAGTTGCCGATGGTGCCGTCGGCATTGGGTCTGCCAACACTGTGGCACTGCTCGCAGCCGCTCGTCATGGCCGGTCCGCCTTCCGATTGCACAAAGGGATGCGACGGCCGGCGTGTGCCTCCGGGTTGATACGTTTCGGAGAAATTCACCTGCTCCGACGTGAGCCCCTTTTCGCCATAGATCGCGGCCCACGCGGGCGCCGCATGCCGGCTGCGCAGGAATTGCTGATAGATGTTCTCATGGCAGCCTCGGCAATTGCCCGCTGTGAGCTTCGCCGAGATTGTGAACCCGTGGTGGTCCTTCTTTTCCTGGCCTGCCGTGGGCTGGTGGCAGTCGAGACAATTCACACCCTTGCGAGCGTGCAGGCTCATCTCGTACTCGTGCACAACTGAATACTGCGTTCGCGCATGGCACTCGGCGCACTTGCCGGTGGCGCGCACCATGTCTGCGCTGGCTTGTTCAGTTTCGACGCTGGGCCTCGCCCGGTTGATCAGAAACCCCGTAAGGACCAAGGCAAAGGCAATCACCACGGCAATGAACACCGACCGAAAAGACATATGAAGCCCCTTTCAGGAATCAGGCCAGATTTTGTCGGTTCCGCTCTGAAGAGAAGATTCTATCCCAAGTTTGCCAGGGAACGCAGCCGAAAGCCCGCAACCGGGCGGGCCAACGCGAGCCTCGGCTATTGCAAACTCGGCCCACGGAGTGTAGCGTAAGCGTGTAGACTAAGTAACACAGTTCTAGGTTCGATTACGGCACCCGTCTGGGGCAGCGGGGGGAATCTCCCTCCAACTGCCCTGCGAGACTTTGGGCGAGGTTCCGGCCCCCCAGTGCAGAGATCGAGAGCCATTCTCAGCGCAACGAACTTGTTTATTGACCTTATCTTAATCGACACTAGGTGTATACTCCAAGTAACCGGGGGGGCGAGAGCGGAAGCCTCTAACGAGCCCCCCGAGAGGCAACCATGAAACCCGCCCGTCCTTCGACGAAGTCCGAGGGTCGGCTTGCGTTCCCTGACGTCGGCGCGGGGCCGCGGCGGCCCAACAAGACGTTCCCGATTGTGGGCATCGGCGCCTCGGCCGGGGGTCTCGAAGCCTTCACGCAACTGCTGGGGCATCTGCCGCGCATGACCGGCACGGCCTTTGTGCTGGTGCAACATCTGGCGCCCAAGTACGAAAGCGCGCTGACGGAGCTGTTGAGCCGCGCCACAAAGCTTCCCGTCACCGAGGTGAAGGACGGGATGGTGGTAGAAAAGGACCACGTTTACGTGATCCCGCCCAACGTCAACATGGGAATCATGAACGGCCACCTGAACCTGATGCCCCGCGCGCCCGCTCAACCGCACCTGCCGATCAATTTCTTCCTGGCCTCGCTCGCGGAAGAACTGGGGAACAAGGCGATTGGCGTGATTCTTTCCGGAACGGCATCGGACGGCACCCTGGGCATCAAAGCCATCAAGGCCGAGGGCGGAATCACTTTTGCCCAGGACATCAAATCGGCGAAATACAACGACATGCCGCGCAACGCCATTGCCACGGGCTGCGTTGACTTCATTCTGCCGCCCAACGCTATCGCCCGGGAGTTGATCCGCCTCGCGCAACATCCCTACGTGCGCCTAGCCCCGGAGAAAGAGGAGCTTTCCGCCGAGGGTGATAACGAGCTGCGAAAAGTCTTCGCCCTGCTGCGCGCCGCCACCGGCGTAGACTTCACGCACTACAAGCTCTCCACCATCCAGCGCCGGATCAAGCGGCGCATGCTGCTGCACAAGTCCCCGACGCTCAAGGATTACATCGTCCGGCTGCAGGATAGCCGGCCGGAGCTGGACGCCCTGTTCCAGGACATCCTGATTCACGTCACGGGTTTTTTCCGCGACCCGGACGTGTTCGAAGCCCTGAAGAAGGTAGTCTACCCCAACCTGGTCAAGAACCGGCCTTCCGGGAACCCCATCCGCATCTGGGCGCCGGGCTGCTCGACGGGCGAGGAAGTTTACTCCATCGCCATCAGCTTGCTGGAATACCTCAGTGACGCCGCCGGCTCGACGGATATTCAGATCTTCGCCACCGACATCAGCGAGGCGGGTCTGGAGAAGGCGCGGGCGGGCGTTTACGTGGACAGCATCACGGCGGAAGTCTCGCCCGGGCGCCTGCGGCGCTTTTTCACCAAGAACACTCAGGGCTATCAGATCAACAAGGCCATCCGTGACATGTGCGTGTTTGCGCGGCAGGACATCGCCAAGGACCCGCCTTTCTCGCGCCTCGACATGATCAGTTGCCGCAATCTGTTGATCTACCTGGGATCAGCACTACAGAAGAGGGTGATCCCGATATTTCATTATGCCCTCAAGCCCGCAGGATATCTGTTGCTGGGGAATTCCGAGACCATTGGGGGATTTGCGAACTTTTTTTCGATGGCCGACAAGAAACACAAGATCTACGCCAAGAAGCCTTTTCCAGGCCGGGTAGCGATCGATCTGCCGCGCGCCGCATACACGCTGGAGCGCTCGGCGGGAGGAAAGAAGGCATTGGAGATCGCGAGCCCCTTTGACATTCAAAAGGAAGTGGACCGCCTGCTACTGGCGAAATTCGCCCCGGCGGGCGTGGTGGTGAACGAAGACCTCGACATCCTCCAGTTCCGCGGGCATACCGGGTTATACCTCGAGCCGGCGCCCGGCCAAGCCAGCTTGAACCTTCCCAAGATGGCGCGGGAAGGCCTGGCGCTTGACTTGCGCGCCGCCATTCAGAAGGCCCGAAAGGATAACGCCGCCTTCCGCAAGACGGCAGTTCCCATCAAGCTCAACGGGCGCCGTGTCGAGGTCAATATCGAAGTCATCCCCGTCAAGGGTCCCACCTCCGCGGAGCGCTATTTCCTGGTGCTCTTCGAGGAGGCTTCGCCGCCCAAACCGGAAACGGAAAGGGCTGCCAGGAAGGAAGCCCGAGCCCGCGGGGCCACCCCGAACCCGCTCCAGTTGCAAGTCGCCCGGCTGAACGAAGAACTGACGCAGACCAAGGGCACGTTGCAATCCATCATCGAGGAGCACGAGACCACCAACGAGGAGTTGAAATCGGCGAACGAAGAAATCCTCTCCTCGAACGAAGAACTGCAAAGCACCAATGAAGAACTGGAGACGGCCAAGGAGGAGTTGCAATCCACCAACGAAGAACTGACCACGCTCAACGAGGAATTGCAGAACCGCAACCTCGAGCTCAGCATCGCCAACAACGACCTCTTGAACCTGCTCGCCAGCGTCAACATCCCCATGCTGATGCTGGGGAACGACCTGCGCATCCGGCACTTCACTCCTCCGGCGGAAAAACTGTTCAACCTCATCCCCACCGACGTGGGTCGGCCGATCAGCGACCTCAAACCAAACTTGATGGTTCAGAACCTGGAGCAGTCCGCGCTCGAAGCCATCGACACAGTGAGCTTCAAGGAGTCCGAGGTGCAGGACAACCTGGGCCGCTGGTACTCCATGCGGATTCGTCCCTACAAGACCTCCGAAAACAAGCTTGACGGCGCCGTGATTACATGGATTGATATTACCGTATTGAAGACCAGCCTGACCGACGCGGAGAGGGCTTTGAGCAAGGTGGCGGAACGCTACCGTCTGCTCTTCGAACATAACCTGGCAGGCGTTTTCCGCGCCACCCTGGAGGGGCGCTTTCTCGAGTGCAATTCCGCCTTCGCGAAGATTTTTGGGTTCGACTCGCCGGAAGCGATCATGACTCGCAACCTGACGGACCTCTATTCTTCGGAACCCGATATGAAGGCCTTCCTGGCTCGTTTGAAGAGTGAGAACGAGCCTGTGAATTTCGAGCTTCATACGTCCCGCAAGGACCAGGGCTCGATCTGGGTCATGACCAACGTATCCATCATGCACACAGAAGGCGAACCCGACATGACGATTGAAGGCATCGTAATGGATATCACCGAGCGGAAAGACGCCGAAGAGTCCTTGCGCAAGCTGGCCGGCCAACTCTTGGAAATGCAGGATGCAGAGCGCAGACGCATCTCCCGTGACTTGCACGACATCACCGGACCCAGCTTGACGGCCTTGGTCGCCAATCTGGCTTTGCTCCAAAAATCGGGTGCGGCATCGGACAAGAAGGTGCGCGCAACTTTGGCTGAGAGCCTTTCACTCGCCAAGCAGTGTTCGAACGAGATCAGAACCCTCTCTTACCTGCTGCATCCGCCGCTTATGGAGGAAGTGGGGTTGACTTCAGCACTGCGGTGGTTTGCGGAAGGATTTGCGGAACGCTCGGGCATAAAAGTTGACCTGGATTTCCCGGCCAAGCTCGGCCACTTGCCCCAGAACATGGAGATTGCCCTCTTCCGCGTGGCCCAGGAAGCCCTTATGAACATTCATCTCCATTCCGGCAGCCCCACCGCCAGCATCCGCCTGACTCAGGCCGACGGCAAAATTGCTCTGGAAGTGAAAGACGAAGGAAAAGGAATGCCCCTTGTTGACCTTCCCGACAGCCAGACCGGCAACCCCCGCGTGGGAGTCGGAATCGCCGGCATGCGCGAGCGCGTGAACCAGATCGGCGGGCGGCTCGAGATCAACTCCGGAAAGAAAGGCACCACCGTGCGGGCCGTCCTGCCGCTCGGCAAGACGGAGGTGCAAGGGAAATAAGGCGACCCCCTCGCCCCCTTGGGGGAGAGGGCTGGAGTTTCTAGTCTTGTGTCCGATAAATAGATGGACAATCTCAGGATTACGATTTATGCCTAAACGTTGCTGCCTCGCAGCATAAATAGCCGTAAGTCATTGTCCAGTTAATTCTCGGACACTACACTAGTGCTGTCGAAGCGGAGTGTTATTGCATGCCCATAACCCGCATCCTCTTGGCTGACGATCACAGCATCGTGCGGAGAGGTGTGCGTGCATTGCTGGAAGGACAGATGGAATGGCAAGTTTGCGGGGAGGCCTCGACAGGATCGGAGGCCATCCTCAAGGCAAAGCGGCTTAAACCAGACGTCATCGTGATGGACATCTCGATGCCGGAGATCGACGGCCTCGAGGCAACGCGCCAAATCCACGCGGAGATGCCCAAAACTCCCGTGCTGATCCTGACCATGCACGAATCCGATCAACTGGTGCGAGAGATGCTCGATGCTGGGGCACGGGGATACGTCCTCAAATCGGACCTGGATCAGAATTTGTTTTTGGCTATTCGGGCCTTGCGACAGGGAAACACTTTTTTCAGCGCCAAAGTGTCCGCAATTGTCTTGGGTGGCTTCCTGAAGGATAAGTCGAATCGCTCAAAAGGAGTCCCGCCGAAGCCCCGCGCGCTGACGCCGCGCCAAGTGGAGGTAGTGCGGCTCCTGGCCGAGGGCAAGACCAACAAGGAAGTTGCGGATGCGCTGGGGATAGCCACCAAGACCGTGGAAGTCCACCGCGCGCAGATTATGCGCAGGCTGGCGCTGCGCTCGTTCAGCGAATTGGTTCGATTCGCGGTGAGAGAGAAGATTGTCGAAGACTAGCAAAGACAGTACTCATCAGTACATCTGCAATCAGTTGTGTACTCAGTGATTATATTTATATACCATTCAGTAACTCAGTAATATAACTTACGAATAACTCCTAGTTGACGTTACCCCTTAGCACAGCCTAGCGTAATGGGGGAAGGTCGTTCGCATAGGTCAACCAGGTAGGGGTGACTCCCTCGTCAGGGCAGGGGTTGCCCCCGGGGAAAATGCTGGGGACTGAGACCTCTGGTTGAGGTCCGAACTTGAGCCCAATGGGATTGTCGGCGCCGGGCTCTTTTTCCTGGTGGCTTCTGCCGGTTGACGGGGACGCGCTTGGTCAGCGCGCAAAGGCGTGTCGCAGGGGGTTACGATGCCAACACTTCTGGCCAGAAACTCGGCGGGGGATTTTCCGATCGATTCATCTTCCGCTCCTTCGCTCAAGCTACTCGGCTTTATCGCCAAAGAAGGGGTACGGACCGGGTATAAACAGAGAAGCACGATCTATGTGCAAGGCGACGTGGCCGATAACGTCCTCTACATCCTGGAGGGAAGAGTTAAAATAACCGTCGTTTCCCAACAGGGGAAAGAGGCGATCGTCGCGATGCTGGACAAAGAGAGTTTTTTTGGTGAAGAGTGCCTGGCCGGCCAGTCACATCGCCGGTTCAGCGCCGGCGCAGCCTCGGATTGCGTCCTCCTGAAAATTGCCAAGAAAGCGGTTGTGCGCCTGATTCAGCAGCAGCCGGAGTTTTCAGAGCTGTTCGTTTCATTCCTCCTGGCCCGTAACATGCGGTACGAAGACGACTTGGTCGATCATCTCTTCAATTCCAGTGAGAAGCGCCTGGCCCGCGTACTCCTCTTGTTGTCCAATAACGACAAGGAAGGCAAGCCGGGCAAGACCATGCCCAAATTGAGCCAGGAAGATCTGGCCCAGATGGTGGGCACCACACGGGCACGGATCAGCCACTTCATGAATAAATTCCGGGACCAGGGCTTCATCGATTACAAAAAGGGTGTGGAAGTCCGCAGTTCCCTCATTAATTTCATCCATCAGGATTAGATCGGCGTAGCGCTGACCGCCGGGTTTGCGGTCTGCGTCTCTTCGACAACCACCCTTTCAGGACTCGCGCCATACCACGCAAAGCCGCAGACCGCAAACCCGGCGGCCAGCGCCAACTTCCCTACGATCTGTAGGGGTAGGGCTTGCCGTACCCACGGGCCAACGGCCCGCTGGAAGTTCGATATCCGGCACTCTTCCCCGTCTGCGTTGACAGCCTTCTCCCAGGGGGAGAAGGTGTCGCGCTCCGGCGCAGTCATCAGCCGGAGCGTGACGGATGAGGGGCATAGGCGTTACACTAAACGTTTTTGACGGGTCCCGAAGGGACCCAAGATCATTAGCCGTAGGTGGAACCTACGGAAAGTGCGGGCTACGAGATTCAGCCAACCCCGCAGGGGTTGAATTCGACCCCTCCGGGGTCGAGGCAAGCACAAGGAAAGGGTCATTTCTCCGTAGGTTTCACCTACGGCTAATGATCTTAATGCCCTGCGGGCATTCAGCATCAACCGCTTCTCCCTTATTTTAGCGCCTGTGCGGATGAGGGGTCTCGTGGCCGGTTAGGAAATAACCCCTCACCCGACCTGCGGCGGCTGGAGAAAACGCCGTCGCAGGCCACCCTCTCCCCGAAGGAGAGGGCTGTGGGTTCGAAGGGGACGGCAAGCCGTCCCCCTACCCTCCGTCGGAATCAAGACATACATTTACAGGGCCTGAAGCATCTAAACTATGATCCATAGCGCCCTTTGGCCACAGTCAGGTGCCGGTACGAGCCAAGGCATCCGGAGGAGGTGCATTTCCCTACCCTGCAAGGCTGGGCAAGATGGGCGTGGGTTGAACGAAAGGCGGTATGCTGACTGACTTGACCCCACCGACAGACACCCGTGCCTGGAGGAAGCCATGAACGGCCTCGGGGCAGGCGGTTCTGACCCGCTTAGACTGAGCACGCGCTTTGTGCTGGGCGCCGGCTTTGGCGGCCTTCTGGCAATCATGGCACTGGCTGGTATTTATGGCCTGCGCGTACTCAGCCAGATTCGACGCACCGACAACCAGATTCGAAGAGATTTTCTGCTGAAGAATCACACCCTTAACGACATCCGTTCCCAGCTCCATCTTTCCGGGACCTATGTTCGCGACTATTTGCTCGAGCCCGATCCCCATCTTGCGGAGTCATCCAGAATCAGTCTCGAAGAGTTGCACACGCAAATGGACGCGGCGCTCGAGGCGTTCCGTCGCGAACTCGGGCCGGGCCAGGCTCCGGTTTACAACGAGCTAGCTACGGGTTTTTCGGGTTACTGGCAAACGCTCGACCCCATCTTGAAATGGGACGCGGCCCAGCGCCGCCGGGACGGTTACTCTTTCCTCAGGCTCCAGGTCCTTCCGCGGCGCGCGGCGGTGCTTGCCATGGCGGGTCGAATCGCGAACATCAACGAGCAGCAATTGAGCGCCGGCAACTACCAGGTGGACTCCCTCTTGTCGAAATTCCAGAGACGGCTGGCGGTCATTCTCTTCGCCGCGCTGCTCTTGGGTTCGGGGCTCACAGCCTTCAGCATGTGGAAGATCTTGCGGCTCGAATCGCAAGCGCGCATCCAGTACGAAGAAGTTGTGGAAGCACGCAGGCAGCTCAAGGAGCTTTCCGCCCGCCTGGTGCAGGCGCAGGAGAAGGAACGGCGCTCTCTCTCCCGCGAGCTCCACGATGAGTTGGGCCAGGGATTGTCGGCGGTCCTGGTGGAACTGCGCAATCTTTCGGTAGAGCCTACCATCCTGGCCGACAAACAATCCTTCGGCCACGTCGAGACGGTAAGAGGCCTGGTGGAGAAATCGGTGCGGGTGGTTCGCAATATGGCGCTGCTTCTTCGCCCCTCGATGCTTGATGACCTGGGCCTAGTTCCCGCGCTAAAATGGCAGGCGCGCGAAGTTTCGAAGCATAGCTCGATGGAAGTGAACGTGGCGGCCGAACTCGCGTCGGACGACCTCCCCGATGAGTACAAGACGTGCATTTATCGTGTGGTCCAGGAAGCGTTGAACAATTGCTCCCGGCACGCTCAAGCCACCCGGGTGCAGGTCAGGGTCCAACAAGCGCCCGATCGGCTGTCGCTCTCGATTCAGGACGACGGCCGGGGATTCGATGTCGACCAGACGAAGGGACTTGGACTGCTGGGCATCGAGGAGCGAGTGGCGAGGCTGGGCGGCAAGTGCGAAGTGCATTCCGGTTCGGGAAGCGGCACGATCGTGGCGATTGATTTACCGTTCAACGATCACGAAAGGAGCCGGGACGCGGGTGGAAAAGAAAACGATTCGGATTCTCTTGGCGGATGACCACAACATTATGCGCCGCGGCCTGCGACTTCTGCTGGAGAGGCAGGCGGGGTTCGAGGTGGTCGGTGAAGCCGCGGACGGGCGCCAGGCGGTGGAACAGGCGGAGGCAACGAATCCTGACATCATTGTTCTCGATATCGCCATGCCCAACATGAGCGGCATCGAAGCCGCGCAGCGAATCGGCGCGGTGCTGCCCCAGGCCTCCGTCATCATCCTCAGTATGCACTCGGACGAAGGCTACGTCTTGCGAGCGCTCAAAGCGGGAGCCAAGGGCTACCTGTTGAAGGATTCCGCGGAAAGCGACCTCATCGAAGCCATCAAGGCGGTGAGCGGAGGCAAGGCGTTTTTCAGCCCGGAAATCAGCAAAATCCTGGTGGAAGATTATGTGCGGGACATGCGAAAACGCGGCTCCGAAGACAGCTATGAGCTGCTCACCTCGCGAGAGCGCGAGATTATGCAACTGCTCGCGGAAGGTAAGTCTAATAAAGATATTGCAACACTACTTAATCTCAGCCTCTACACGGTAGAGACACACCGCCGCAACCTCCAGGATAAGCTCAACCTGCACAGCCTGGCGGAACTGATTCTGTACGCGGTGCGCAAGGGAATCATTGCCTGACGGGTTAATCAAGATTAGCGTTGTCGTCCCCGCGAAAGCGGGGACCCATTGTCCCGCCCATGGATTCCCGCTTGCGCGGGAATGACGTGATTTTCAGGGGAGCGTCCCATGGGCAGAGTGCGGCTTCGCCGCCCTGACTTGCGGAAAGGCTTGCCTTTCCCTGGAGTTTCTACATTTCACATGGAGGTCAACTGGCTGCTAACGCTCTCGCCTCTTTCGGCTTCGCCGCCTGCTCCGTGGAAAGGCTCGGCCTTTCCATCTGCCTCCCACCCTCTTCTCCTTCTCACCCGGCGAGGCTGTGCCTCGCCGGGCCCTCATCGTGGTCTGCGCGAGACGATCTCGTCGAGCTACCACGGAGCGTCCCGGGAAATCGTAAGCATGAAAGGATGGGAGGCGCAGCCTCCTCGAAGGAAATAAGTACGTAGAACGCCCTGGAAAGGCCGAGCCTTTCCACAGAGCAGTGGGCGGAGCCCTTCCCGCGCCAGATTAACACTACAGATGCTTCACCCGAAATGTAGAAACTCCAGTTCCCCGCGAAAGCGGGGAACCCTTAGCCACCCATGGATTCCCGCTTGCGCGGGAATGACGTGATTTTCAGGGGAGCTTTAGGCGATCACTCGATCTCCCGATCCCCGGATCTCCTGATCAGATTATTCGCGCTGTTCCAATAGGACCACGCAAGCCGCAGGGTGCGAACCACCTCCTCTTCGCGCAAGGGTTTGGATAACACATCAAACCCGCCGATGCGCACCACCTCGTACCACAAGTAGCTGTTGACCACTGCTGAAACCAGAATGACGCAAGCCCGGTGGGGAGAAGCGGCCAGATCAGTGACCGTCGCACGCCACTCGTCGCCGGCTAAATCACGGTCGCAAAGCATCACCGGCGCCCGCACCTCATTGAGGGCCTTTCTGGCCTCTTCCAAAGTATCGGCAAAGAGCAGACGCCACTGATTGCGGCTGCAGATTCCGGACAAGACCGGGCGGTTCGCGTCGCCCCCCATGAGCCCTACAACGGTGAGCGTCCCCGCCGGGGATTGGACCGCCGGCGACGCCTTCAACCAGGGCGCAACGCCACGTTTTCGGTGCAAAAAGTCAGAAAATCTTTCGAAGGGTGAACGCATCGCTTGCCCTGGGATTTCGAAAGTACGGTCGCCTGCGGCGGGGTGAGCCAGGGTACACACAAGGAAGGTTTGCGTGAATCGGTGGCGAAGCCTGCTGGCGGTCAGTCAAACAATGGAAATTAGATGCTCCCGCTGTGAATGGGCATGACAGGACTCTGCCTCAGCCCCGAACCTCCCTGTGCCCGCCATATTCAGGTTAACGGCAGGTTACACCAAGTGGAATACCAAAGAGGCGGTATTGCGAGGGAAGAAAGCAGGTAGGGACCGGCTCACGCCTTTTAACGTACCGTAGATCAATCATTTAGCTAAGGGAAGCGGCACGGCACGGCGCGCCGGAGGCGCAGGAGCAACGTTGTGCGTGTGACCCTACCAAACTGAAAACCACAAAGGCTACCTAGGTTCCGATTTGAAATTAGCCCGTAGTTGGTATGGCTCACGGCCACCCTTAGCCTCGACAATGATAGTGCAGGTAAGGGTTGAGGAGCAAAGAAGCTTGGCCATCATAAAAAGTAATGGCGGGGTGCAGGTTGGGCGGCGATCGTTCACGCGCCGACGGGCAAGTGCCGGAGAATCCGGTCACCCCGCCGCCAAAAGCAGCAAGTCAAATAGAGGGAGGGCAAGCTTTTGAGCGCAAATGTGCAATCCCAGGTTTCAAGGTATCCGGTCGAACCCGGCATGGCTCGGGTGATTTTGAATTCAGGTATTCCACCTGCTTTACCAGGCTCTTTGCAGACGTCCACATGGGGCCAGGAAAATGCATTGCGTTCGAAGGGTCCCGGCGCGTCTCGAAGCTCAAACCCCTTGGCCCACCGAGGCACAGTAGCTGTTCCCAGTCGTCTTCGAGCGTCCGCCGTGCTCACCACAAGAACGGGTGGCATTGTGAATCATGCAGCAGGGGCGCAAACAACTTGGCAACGCGCGAAGAAGATCAGCGCGCGGCCGGTCCCGGTCGCCAAGCCGAGGCAATTGCCATCGGCTCCTCGGTTTGACTTCGAAGACGCTTACCGCTCGTATCGCCGGCGCGTCTATTCGAAGTGCCTTCGCATGGTGGGCAACGAGGCAGAGGCGGAAGACCTGACTCAAGAGGTATTTCTACAGTTGTTTCGCAAGATCGATTCCTTCCGAGGAGAATCCGCGTTCGGCACGTGGTTGTACCGGATCGCAGTCAACGTAGTGTTGATGCGCCTGCGGAAGAAGTCGCTCACCACCTGCGCCCTCGACGAAACCATTGAGATGCGGCAGGGAGTTTTCAGCCTGGAACAGGTCTTGGGCGCTCCAGACGCTGCCTTGATTAGTGCCCTGGACCGGCTCAGCCTTGAGCGCGCGGTGGCGCAAATGCCGTCAGGGTATAAGGAAGTGTTTATCCTGCACTACGTTGAAGGGTACGGCCACCGCGAGATTGCGCGCCTCCTGGGGCTTTCCATTGGCACGTCCAAGTCGCAGCTTTACAAGGCCAGGGTTCGACTGCGCCAACTGCTGCGCGGGCAGGAATCCAAAGCACGGCGTGGGAGGATTGGCGCCCGGCCCCGGCTGCTTGCCGAGATAGCGGGCCGGAAAGGAAGGAGTTCGCGCCGTACCAGTTCTCTAAAGGCATGCGCCTGACCAGGAACCGCAGAGGTTTCTCAATTCGAAAGTCAAGTTCGCCGACGAAGCAAGGTTCCGTTGGGCAGTTATAGGAGTGACGAATTCATAACTTATTGGAGGATGTCATCATGGTTGGACCGGACATGGATGCAAGGAAATCCGATCAGCTCATGGGCTTGATCAAAAGAAGGCTGCTGTTGGTAGACGAGGACTTGGAAGACCTTCGCTACTATTCCGCGGTGCTTCAGCAGGATGGCTACGAAGTTCGGTCGATCCCATCCTACCAAGACGGGGCTACATGGGTGGATCGCGAGAATTTCGACCTCATTCTGGTGAACCAGGGGAGCACTAACTTTGAGGGACGATCCGTGCTGGCGCGGGCCATCGAGAAAGATCGCCACGCGCCGGTTGTGGTCCTCTCGCGGTGTATCGATATGCCCTGCTACATCGAGGCAATGCAGTCCGGAGCCCTCGACTACATGGAGAAGCCCTTGTTGCCCTCCGAGATCGAGGCGCTGGTCAGGAAATATGTCCGAGCTCCCTCGGGGTCGGCCTGAGCCGCCGAAGTACGCCGAGCCGGCATCCAGGCGAGCACCGACGGCTCGACCAGGAGAGTCCATATGAAAGTGGGTGTCCATGAACCCGGGAATGTAGCCTGCATGATTCTACTAAGCTTGGCCTTATTGGTGTTGAGTTGGGCAGGGCCACAAGCCCGTTTGTTTGCAATGCCGGCGCTCGGCGGACAGGCCCAACCCTCAGCACCTCAGCAGCAGCCACCGCCTGCTCAATTAACACCGCAACAGCTACAGGAACTCGTAGCACCTATCGCTTTGTATCCGGACGCGCTGGTTGCACAAATCCTCGCAGCATCCGCCTACCCCACCGAGATTGTCGAGGCGGACCGATTCCTACAAGAGAATCAGGGGCTGAAGGGCCAAGCATTGGGCGCCGAAGTTGACAGGCAGGATTGGGACCCGAGCATCAAGGCATTGACTCAATTCCCTTCCGTCGTTGCCAATATGGACAAGGACCTCTCGTGGACCTCCGAGCTCGGCGACGCGAATTACAATCAGCCTCAGGATGTGATGAACGCCATCCAGTTCATGCGCCAGAAAGCGCAGGAGGCTGGAAATCTGAAAAGCACCCCGCAACAGACCGTGACGAATCAGGGCAACACGGTTGAACATCCAGCCGGCAGACCCGCAAGTTGTGTACGTACCTGAATACGATCCCGCTCTGGTTTATGGATACCCTGTGCCATTTTGGCCTGGATTCTACCCCTGGTGGGGCGTTTCCGGCCCGTTCATTTCCTTCGGCATTGGGTTCGGCATCGGGCCGTTCTTTGGATTTGGCTGGGGGTGGAACGCGTGGGGTTGCCATTGGGGGTACGGTGGTGGGCTGTTCTTCCACGGCGGCCCCTATGCGTTCCATAGCCATGCGTTCTACGATCGCAACGCCTATTTCCATGGCAATTACCGCGGCTATGCGCCGTTTAACCGCGGCGACCGCGGCCTGCGCGGGTATGGCCCCGGCGCAGGGCGATCCTTTGCCCCGGGTCCGCGAGGCGGTGGGCGCCCCGGTCCCTCGGCAGGCTTCAGAGGCCGCTCCGCTCCCTCCCTGCGATCTGGAAATCGCTCCTTCGCAGGCCCTTCACGATCTGGCCGCTCCGGCGCCTTTGGCGGCATCAGCCGGGGCGGTGACGCACGGTCCTTTTCATCTCGCGGCCACTTCAGCATGGGCGGAGGTATGCGAGGCGGCGGCTTCCATGGGGAAGGTGGCCATGGTGGAGGCGGCCGCCGCTAAGTCCCGTTGTCGTAGTGAGTTCTACTTCGTCGCAGGGTGGCGCTAACTCACACCTGCAGCGAGGGAGGTCATCAAGATGTCGTGCGCAGAACGCCATTCGAAGGTCTGGCCCGGAGGCGGCAGGGTTGTGTTTGCTGTCATTGCCGTACTCGCAGCGACGACCGCGGGCTTCTTGTCCGCCGCTCAGCAGTCCCGGCAAAAGACCTTTCTCTCCGCTGCGGGGGCGACTGAGGCATTAGTCGAGGCGCTCCAGGCGAACGACGTTTCGGCGTTGCTCGAGATTCTCGGGCCGGTAGGGAAAGACATTATCTCCTCGGGCGACCCGACCGAAGACAGAAATGACCGGGCAGAATTCGTCGAGAGATACAAGCAAATGCACCGGCTGGTCGAGGAACCTGACGGGAACACCACTCTCTACATTGGTGCTGAAAACTGGCCCACGCCCATTCCACTCATCCACAAAGGCAGCGCATGGTATTTCGATACCGCCGCAAGTAAACAAGAAATCCTCTATCGGAGGATCGGCCGAAATGAGCTGGCTGTGATCCAAACTTGCAGAGAGCTGGCTGACGCGGAGAAGGAATACTACGCGGAGCCGCACGACGGCGATGGCAGCAAAGAATATGCACAGAAGTTCTTCAGCGATCCCAACAAACACGACGGCCTATACTGGCAGCCGTCCTCCGGCGAAGCCGAGAGCCCTATCGGCCCGCTCCTCGCGTCCGCAGCGGTCGAGGGCTATTCGCAAGATCCAAATCATGAGTTGGAACCCTTCAACGGCTACTTCTTCCGAATCCTGAAGGCCCAGGGTCCGAACGCCCCCGGCGGCGCTCGAAGTTACGTCGAAGGCGGCAAGATGACCGGCGGGTTCGCCTTTCTCGCCTACCCTGCCGAGTATCGATCCTCAGGCGTGATGACGTTCCTGGTGGACCAGGACGGCATCGTTTACGAAAAGGACCTCGGCCGCCGCACCTCTGAAATCGCGAAGACCCTTACGCGATACGATCGCGACTCCACCTGGCGCAAAGCCGACTATACAGAGCGACTTGAATAATTGCGCATCCCTTCGTGGCACGGCCATCCCGGCCGTGATCACGGGCGGGACGCCCGTGCTACAATTTATGTCGCTCTGTACAGCGTTGCGCAAACCCCAAAACCCTCCCGAATCGCGGGCCGTTATCCCTCGCAGCAATACACCCTTATAGGGAATCGCAACCCGGTATTCGCGAACGCAAGGGTATTCGTGAACACAAGGCGACCATCAAGGACTTGTTTCTTTTTGGGAAGCGATGGGATACGGCGGCTGCCATTTTTCGACAAGCTGACTTGCCCTAAGACATATCGGCGGGGGAATTAGGATAGATAAACATTATGCCGTTACTCGCGATCAATCCAGCGAATGCTTTGCCATAAACTTCTTCGAAGCGGACTTCGGGGGCGTCAGGGGTTGCACTTCACGGGTAGCGCGGAGGTAGCCGCAGTTTGGCTTCCTCCGCGGCTCTTGGATGGGACGTGAATCCTCATTCGCGTAGGCCTGGGCGGGGGATTGTAGTCGCGCGCCCGTGCAGCGCTTCACGCGGGTGGTTTCGGACGGGCATTGTTTGTGAGCGAAGAGCCGCGGAGGAACGCACAGGACGCGTACCTCCGCGCTACCCCTGCTTTTATGTAGGATTTTCTCATGCCTGATACAATTGGCCGGAAGTTCCTCACCAAAGAAAGAACCCACAGTCAGAACCACACTGAGTGTGGCTTTCCCGTCACCAAGCGGGAACTGGATGCAGCCCGTTCAAGATCAGTGCTGATGCGCAAGCAGGTAGCACTATCCCAGGAGCAGCCTTCACGGTTTGAACAAGTTTATCTGGCGGCTCCTCTTTCGGGCGTGTGCCCTCGAATTCACAGTTTAGTCTTACACTTTCTAGATAGAACTCGTTCCACCACGACTTTTGTGGCGTAAAGCGGAGCAGAAACTTGATGTGACGCGTTGTGAACGACACGGAGAATCCAAGAAACTCAAGGTAACCCGACAGTCTGTTGATGTGCGGCTGGGCTAGTATACAGCTTGTCGTCAGTTCGGTGTCTAGCCCTCTGAAAAGCTCCTCGTCCAATTCCTTCAAGAATGTAAACACAAGCGACGGCCGCTCCATGTCAGCGAACGGCTCCACCGAGCCCGCAGGAACGAGGCTCAGCAATCCAACATCAGTAGCCACCTGGTCGCTTCTCTCCTTGAATAGCACATTCCCGTCTGGGGTCACGGTGAGAACGGTAACGCCAGCCATTAGAAATGGGGAGTTCACAAAACCTGGCAACGTGTGAAGTCTCCCAATTGCTTTCCTGAATTTTGTAGGATTCTGCTCAGAGTCAAACCAAACGTCCAGTGCCCCAAGACTCACATTCTCACAGTAGCCTGTGGATTCATCGTATCGGCATGTACAAAGACTTATCGGTGAAGAACAGCCGTCCGAAAGCACGGCATTGACGTTGTGCGCGACATAGTTTGGAAGGCTGCTGATCCTTCGAAACTTCTTCATTGGCTCACTAAGCGCCCGAAACTGTTTCCTTGGCATCTGCTTTGGCCGTCCGGATAGCGTGACGAATTGATTGTCCCATTTCAGGATCGCATCCAGATCTAAGTGTTGGAGGTCGAAAGGCGGTGTTGGTTTTGCAGGTGTGAAGCATATTTCAGGTACGCCGTTGAAGACGCGGCCACCCAATTTTTCAGCCCCAATTCTCTTGTAGTGTTGCGTGATCGCTGTAAAGAAGCGGGACCGATCAAATGTCACGTTGGCCGGTAGTTGCTCCACAACGAGTGAGGGAAACGGAAACGGTGGATTGCTGAAACCCTGCGTCAAGCTGCCTGAAGGCTTACTCCGCTGGGTCATTCCACTCCACCGCACTTGTCAACGTCCGTTCAGCTCGCATTCCACCCACACTTCTTCCTGATTGAAGCCTGTTCTGGAATGGAGTTTCTCCAAGAACCTGTGGACTTGTCGGCACAGACTAAAGATCTGCAGAGGGGTTATTCGTCCAAAGAGAGCGACTACAATTGCCGCGGAGGGTTCCCAGGTCTTCTTATACCCGCCGCTGCCTTCGCTGACACTCACTCGGAGGTTGTGGCCAGGGCGGAACGTATAACCCTCTGAAAACGCCGTCTTAACCAGCCCTTCGAGTCGCTCAAGGTTAATACCCTGGACCTTGCGAACCGACTTGTTAGGCGACGTACCGACCTGAAAGACCACTTTCAGACGGAGTTCCTTGGCCACGCGATCCCCTTTTCGTTCGATGAGTGGAAGCCAGAGGACAAGCAACGCGTTCCACCGCTATTTTTGCCCTGAAAGCGGCGCCTCTAAAGATTCTTGGGGCCAACGGGCGCCGCTACGGCGCGCGGCTCTTTGCGCTGCACTTTGCAGATTGGTAATTATACCAGCGCAAAGTTCACATCTTCAACGGCCTCATCGATCTCTGCCGTGTTCCTGTAGGGAGAGAGGAGAGAAATGTGTCAGGAACCTATTCTTCCGACAGGGACCTTTTCTTCCGAAGAGGGTCTGGTTGGCATTGAACCCCCAAGTTACTCGACCTCAATGCGGTAGCTCACCATCCAGAGTTCAAGCTGTTCAAGGCGGACCTTCCAGCGTCCTTTGGGGACGGGGGACGGGGACAGTCACCTCTCTTCCTATTTAGCGCTCACGCGGAAAGGACGACCGAGGCCAGCCACTCGCTGCTCGTCAGTCAAGCCCTTAATGAAGAGATCGTTGACGATTCCGCGCACGGTGTCATATTGTTCCAGGAAGAATTCTCCGATCTCCACGCAGCCTCCTTTGTTGAGGTCCTTCGAGCAGTTCGGTTTGTAAAGCATATCACGGCGTCCCGAACGATAACAGTTCTCCAGCCTCACTAGACACAATCATTCACCATAGTTGGCGAAAACAGTCCCACCAGCAATCATGCAAACTCCCCAGATACGGGGTTCGAGGAAACAACATCTGCCTAGTCGCCAAGGATAGACTAATGCGGCGTCAGCGGATTACTCGCCAATACTCCGTCACTCACGAATCATCCCAGCGAGTGCGGCGCCAGGGCTGCCTTCCAGAGTTGCTGCGAGTGATATGATACTCGTTCTTGGGGTAAGCCCTAAAATCGGCTCTACTCCACCGTTCATAGAGGTATAAGGACATGACCCGAATCCTGATTTTAGCTCTTCTGTTCGCTAGCATAGAGTTCTTCTGTGCACGCAATGGTTTCGGGCAGGGCGAAACTACCAGCGCTATCGTCGGACAGGTTACGGATCCTTCTGACGCCGCCGTGCCGGGGGCGGTCGTGACCATTACGAATCGGGAGACAGGCTTATACCGAAGCGTTACTACCGACGACGCGGGACGGTTCACTTTCCCGCAGCTAAAGCCGGGCGCGTACTCCGTTAAAGCGGAGGCTCCAGGTTTCGAGCCGCAGGGGATTGACAACTTATTCTCCGGCTTGGGGGAGAAGCAGACGGTCAATTTCGTGCTCCGACTAGCGCAAGCATCACAGAGCATAGAAGTGGCCGGAGCGGCGCCGATCATCAATCCTGACAACCCCAACACTTCCGCAAACCTGAGTGCTCCGGCCCTTGAGGACCTTCCCAACCCGGGCGGTGATCTCACGTATCCTTTGCAGTTTGCCCCGGGCGCCCTGATCAATACGGCGGGGAGTGGCAATGATTTCGTGGGCGGAACGAACGGCTACGGCAACGTGCAGTTCAACGGCCTCCCGGCGCTCTCGAACGGCTATATTGTGGATGGGCTTGAAACCAACGACCCGTTGACCAATTTGAACAGTGGGCTCTCCACCAACCTCGTCCTGGGGCTCAATTCCATTTCAGAGGTCACCGTCAACACCCTTTCCTACGCGGTCGATCAGGGGCGCTACGGCGCGTCCCAGGTCAATTACGTCACCAAGTCGGGCACGAACCAGCTTCATGGAAATCTCTACGAACTGTGGAACGGCTCGAGACTGGATGCGGCAAACTTCTTCACCAATGCCACGCCGGGAAGCCACAAGCCGCGATCAACAGTGAATCACTTTGGCGGCAGTTTGGGAGGACCTGTTGTACGCGACAAGCTGTTTTTCTTCTTCGACAGCGAATGGGTTCGGATCGCGCTTCCCATTGTCTCGGCCACTACCGTTCCCACCACCGCATTCCAAAACCATGTTCTGCAGCAGTTGCCACGGGGCGGGACGGACTCAGTGACGGGATCAATCTATGCGCCCGAGCCGCAATTGGTGCCCTTCTATCAGAAGATGTTTTCCCTGTACGGCAGGACCAGCGGCACGCCACTTGCCGTGCTCGGGTGCCCGTTCAACTCGGACGGTAGCGGGGCAGCCGGCAGTCCACCCTACGGAAACGGTTGCGCGAACCGGCAGTCAGTGTCGCACTCCAGTGACGATCATGAACAGGTCCAGACGCTCCGGATCGACCACGACATCAACCAGAGCAACGTTACCTGGTTTCGCTTTCAAACTGACACAGGCCTGCAGGCCGCGTACACCGACCCCATCAATCCGCTTTTCGACGCCATCTCCTCGCAACCTCTATACTCGTTTGCCGCCGGTTACACTCACATTTTCTCCCAGAACCTGGTGAACTACTTTAATCCCGGCTTCTCCTGGTATGAGAGCTTGTTCGCTCCCACTGATTTTCAGAAGACGCTCGCCGCATTCCCTATAGTGCTCGAAGGCAGCGGCGCGAATGCGCCGTTTACTACTCTCGGAGGGATGGACAATGCTTGGGTGCAAGGCCGCCGTGCCTCTCGTTTCTTTATCAATGACAACCTGTACTGGAGCCATGGCGCGCACGAGTTCAGGTTCGGAACGAACACACGGATATTCCGCCTGAATGACTACGATTTCGGACAGGGAACGGTGCCGACCGTCAGCTACGCTACGTTGCCGCAATTCATCTACGGAGTGGCTTCAACGGCGACGGAGACTTTTCCCAGCGCCGCCAACCAACCCTTCCGCTTCCTTAACCTCGACCTCTACGCGCAAGACACTTGGAAGGTAACTTCGAAGCTGACCTGGACCTTCGGCATCCGCGATACGCTCAATTCCAATCCCCTGAATCCCCACCTGCAAGTTGCACGCCTGCACGGCTCTTTCAATGCCATTTCTCATGACGTCAATCAGCCGCTAAGTGACGCCATTCAAACTCACCTCGGCAACCTTTTCGCTTCCACGCCGCTGGCAATTCTGCAGCCTAGAACCGCAATCGCCTGGCAATTTGCGCCGCGATCGGTCCTTCGGACGGGCTTCGGGCTCTTCAGCGATATTCTGCCGGGAAGCGTAGCTGATACGCTGGGCGTAAATCCGCCCAACGTGAAGACTTTCCAAGGGGGTCTGCTGGGAACGGTTGGCGGGACTGCCATTGCAACGGGAGTGCCGGCGAGCGCAATCGACGCAACCGCGGCAGCCAACCAGACCTTTGCTTCCGGATTTGGGGAAGGAATGCTTTCATGCGCGTCCCCACAAGCGATTCCTGCGAGCTGTCTTCCGCCCGTGGCAATTACCGCGGTACCAGACGGCAAGCTTCACGCCCCATATTTCATGGAGTGGAGTTTTGGCGTCGAACATCAGTTCGGAAACACAGGAAGCCTTAGCGCGCAGTACGTGGGCACGCGGGCTGTGAACCAGGTGTACCTGACCCAAGTAAACGGCTACCAGACGGTGTGCCAGGGCTGCTTTGCTCCTTTTCCGTACCTTCGGCCCACGGACCCAAGGTTCGGTGCGGTCACCCAGTTCTCCACCGGCGCGAACAGTCACTACAACGGTCTTCAACTGACCGGCATGAAGAGGCTTGGGCACGGACTGCAAGGACAGGTGAATTACACCTGGAGCCACTGCATGGACACGGTCTCGAACGGCGGGTTCCTCCAGTTCGCCGCCGGAGCCATCCTTTCGCCATTGCCCGGAAATCTTGCGCGCAACTATGGCCCGTGCGATTACGACATCAGGCACAATCTCACCGCACAGTATGTATATCAATTGCCCATCAAGGTGCAGAATCACCGCATGGGTTATGCGTTGAACGGCTGGCAGGTTTCCGGCAGCCTCTTCCTGCATAGCGGGATTCCGTTCTCCGTGCTTAGTACGCCCTATTCGGCGAATGGAAACGGCATCCTGCAAGGCGCGGGACCGCAATTTGCGAGCCTCTTGCCGGGTGTCCCGATTTATGAGCAGAAATCCATCCCGAGTGTCACGCAGCCAGGCACTCTTCAGTGGCTTAACCCTGATGCCTTCGCCTCAGCCGTGGACCCCAGCACAGGGGAGTGCAACGGCGGGGACAGCGCGGCGACCTGCCAATTCGGCGATCTGGGGCGCAACGCCCTTCGTGGCCCAGACTTCGTCTGGAGCGACTTCTATCTTACGAAGTGGTTTCCCTTGACCGAGCACGTAAAACTGCGGCTGGACGCTCAGTTCTTCAACTTGTTCAACCATCCGGATTTCGGGCTACCGAGTATGCTGCTCGCCGGCATCCCCGGGAAACCCTCGACCGCGACTGGATTTGGTGCGATGACGTACACGGTTTCACCGCCCACGGGCCTGCTGGGTGTGGGTTTGGGCGGCGATAGCTCGCCCCGCATGATCGCTTTTCAGGTCCGCATTGAGTTCTGAGGCCATGGTCAACCACACGATTCTTGGGGTCGTGATGATGGTGTGAAATTGCCGATTGCCGCCATAAGGAGGCTATCATGCAGTTCCGAGCAGTGCTTTTATGCTCTGCTTTAATTGTCCTTTGTAGCTTAGGCTTGGCGCAGAAGACTAATGTCGTGACCGTTCCCGCCCCGCACACTTCGGCGACCTCGGGCAAGGAGATGTATTTGGCATATTGCGCTGCGTGTCATGGCAGAGAGGGAAAGGGAGATGGGCCTGTCGCCAGCCAATTGAAAGTGCCCCCAGGGGACCTGACGAGTCTTGCAAAAAGGAATGACGGCAGATTCCCGTCAGTCCAAGTTGTCAATGTCATCACCGGCCGCGCTGGAGTGCCGGCTCACGGCTCCAAGGAGATGCCGGTCTGGGGCCCGATATTCACGGCCATGGGACACCAACACGAGTCAGAGGCTCGCTTGCGAGTGGCCAATCTCGCGGATTACGTCAAGTCGTTCCAGCAGAAGTGAACTCGCTCAGCTCCTGGATCGTCGCGTCTTCAGAAAGTATCGCCATGTTGAGTCCCAGATCCAGAGCGCAGCCACATGCATGTATAGTCAAATCGTAGATGTGGTGCCCACGTTCGCCTGCTGATTCCTCCTAGTTGACGCACTCGGAACATGCGCTGAGGGGGACATCGCAGGACTGTGCCCGAGAAACGGGGAAACAACATCTGCCTTGTCGCCAGGGGTAGACGTATCCGGCGTCAACGGACTACTCGCCAATACTCCGTCACTCACGAATAAACCCAGCGAGTGCCGCGCCAGCGCAAACTTTCTCGATGACAACTTGAGAGGAGGAAAATCGTGAACCCGCGGCAACCGATCGTCGATAAGCCGCCTGACGCAGTATTAGCTCTGCGGGCTTGTATCAAACCGTGGCGCGGCGTTCATGCTGCCGGTTTGCGTGAACGCCGCGCGCTTTCGAGGTCGGACAGAAGGGTCAGAAGATGCCGTACAAGGGCGGGTTCAAAGACCCGGTTGTACAACGACGCTTTGATCCCAGCCCACAATCCTCTCTGCGCTTGCCAATCGCGGAGTTTGGGTAAGGTGTGGTAAAAGAGGCGGGTTGTGGCCAAGGCATTGGTAAAGGCCAAAAGATTTTCCGGAATGGCCCCGTAGCCTTTCCAGAATGCTTTCTCAAACCGCTCAATTGCTGGTGGTGATGTCAGGGGATGGAGCAGGCGTTTCCGCAGGTCAAAGATCATTGTGCACAAATCGTGCAGGATAGGCCGCGCGGCGGAGAGCTCAAAATCGATCACCCACAGATGGCGATGATCGTCGTTCCATAGGAGGTTGGGCAGGGTAAAATCGCCGTGGTTGAGCGCCACCGGAACGCGCACGCAGGCCTCGGCGGGATGTCCAAGAGGCGTGAATTCGAGCGCCTTCAAAGCGATCGCCGCATAAGGCGAGGTTTCCATTTGATTCTTCCGAAGCAGCGCACGCAAGTCCTCAATGACCTTGCCGGCTTCTATGCTTTCAAATCCTTCTGAAGTAGAGTCATGCAGGGTCCGAAGCCAGGCTCCAGCTTCGCGCAGAGCGGTTTCCACCGGCTTCCGATTCCGATCGCGCACCCGGAGCCAGTTCACGAGACGATTCTTCACGAGAGAATCGACGCGCAAACCATTGACCTCTTCGTACACCAGAATTCGATGGTAGAGAGAGCAGCCCAGAAGCGCGGGAATGTTTTGGCTTCCCATCAAGGCGCGCATTTGCCGGAACTTGTTCGATTCGATTTCGATCTGTGCTTCCACGGGCCGATTGGGGTTTTCCGGAGTTGCCAATTCTTCCGCCGGAGTGGCAAAGCGGGGAGGTGTGGGATAGCGATCGACGAGAAACACTTTGGCAAAGACGCGCGCTCCTGCGGCAGTGCCCCAGCACTGCAGGAACAAACCCATGTACCGGATGCAATGACCCTCGATGTTCACCAATGCGGGGGAAATGTTCAGGGCGGAAGCTACCCGGCTGCGGAGATCTTCTTCGAGCGCCACCTTGGACAGCCTTGCAGTTGTCCCGCGAACCGCCGCATCAGGCATGGCCGGACTCTTCCATTTTATTTCGAGTGTCGTAGGCTTGCGAAGTTGGTACGGGCTTAATCGGATCTGACGTAGCTTCCCTCCCCGGCAGAGCGCGATCGTGAATCGCATTCCAGATTCTCGAGCCGGTAGACCTCAGGCCTTCGGCGGCACGCACCAGGAGATGGCTCGCCGTGCTTTCGCAAGCTTGAAACTCGCCAAGATACTCCCCGGTGCTCCCCAATTTGCCGGATAACCCGAGCTTGAATTGCGTGGTGCCTGGGTGGGTCTTTTCGTTAATACGCGCCAGGTCGTACCAGCGGATGTTCTGGTCTTTCAGCCACCGGATCATACGCCATTGCACTAAATAGGAGCCGCGAAGATCCATCCCGGATGTGCCGGTCGCTGCCGCCACGGCGAACGCTTTCGAGCCCATGGCCGAGACAACCAGGCCGGCGACGGGCACACCCGCGTGGCGGCAAATCGTGATCCGCAATTTCAACCCCTCCGGCAGTTGCCGTTGAACCTGGGGAAGGTAGTCGAGCGTCGGAATTTTATTCTTCCCTTTCCGCCGGCGCATATCTTCGTAGAGCACAAGGAAATCGTTCATCAGGTCATTCGTGAATCCTTCGCGCACCTCGAGTTCGTTTTTCTCCGCCAGTTTCAGGTTGTAGCGCCAATGCCGGCCGAGACTCGCCCGCAACTGCTCCATCGAATGTGAAAGGTCGAGCGCGGCCGTGCGCAATCGTTCCGCCGCCAAGTTCTCCTTAAAGCCCGCTTCGCAAACAACGGCTCGCGGTTCGATATTCTCGAGTTCCCAGGGAGTGACGCGCAGGAGCATGCGTTCCTGATGCACGTAGATTCCACGCAAAGAAATGAGCATGTCGCGAAGGGTGCTCGCGAGCGCCGTTTGCCCGCGGGTCTGCCATAAGGGTCCCCATTTGACATAGGCCAATCCCGCTGGGCAGAGCGGAACCTTCAGGAAAATGACCTGGGCCGCCGCTACGATTTCGTTCCCTTGCCTCAGGACTACGTGGCCCAGTCTTTTCCCTCCCCAGCGAGCTGAGCTATAGGGCCATGTCTGGTACAGATTCGCGTCACAGAAATTCTGAAGGATAACGGCCCATTCCTCCGGGGATGCCCTTCCCGCCTCAACGCTCATACCCTGACCCAAACCTGAGATCTCGCAAGGGCGAAGACCCTCGAAGCGATGCGCGCCAAAGTGAATTGATTGATCGCTCCTGGCCGTCTGCGGTCGCTCCCGTAAAACACCACGCATCGCGACTTCCACTTCAGGAGCGGTAAGGGCTTGATTGGCGGTTCCTGCCTTGGGAACGTGATTTCCTCTTGCGACACTGCCGTTGATGGCGCCCAGTGCGTGCCACCTCACATGCCTCAGCAAGCGGTTTGCCCGCCACCGCAACGCGGTATTCGTGGCCGCCCGGCGTTGCTTGATGGCTCGGTGAAGAGCTCGCGAATCCGTAGCGAGCTTGCGGGGATGGTTGTAGAAATCCGCCAGCTTGCCGCAACCCATGCCCGGAGTGGAAAACCAATCCGGGACACACTCCGAGAGCACGTCCACATCGGTCAGAATCTTGTCGAGACCCATGCCGGTGGAGGGACAAACACTTTGGAAGGCGTCGCCGATCATGACCACACCGGGAGAAGGATTGCCGTCCATGCGATAGAGATCAGCCCCACCCGATTCAACCTTGCTGACGATTCTAAAATCACCGGTCACGCGGCCCAGCTTGGGAAGATAGCGCCGCAACATCTGTTCCGGCTCCAGGATGAAATCGCGCACCCACGGGTCGGTGGCCGGACGAAACGCAAAGAGGTTGGCGCGCATCGTCTGGCGAATTTTGAAGAGTGTCAAGTAGTCGATTCGCGCCGAGGGCTCCAGGGAGTAATAGGTAACCGAGTCAAAATCAAAAAGTTGCGATTCAAGAGGAGCGATCGTAAATCCGAAGACGAAGGACTGGTTTCTCTGGATCATTCTGCGCCGCAGCCTCAACTGGGCTTCGAGCCTCGGGCTGCTGCCGGAAGCCACCACAACGAGCCGTGAGGAAAGCTCCTCGCCGCCGGTGAGCCTGACATGCTGAATGTCGCTGCCGTTCGCGATGTCTTCGACCCTTCCCAAATGACATTCAACCCCTCCTGGCAGGTGCGCGCGCAGCCCATTCACCATGTCCGCGTAAGTGATGCCGTATTGTTCGATTCGGACGGTCTTGATAATGCGGCCGTCATAGCCCACTCGTACTTCGCGCACTTGCCCGGAATATTGGAGAAGATGCCCAAGCAGACCTAACTTGCGCAACAGATACACCTGTTCCTGGTCGATCTTCTCGGCCTTGAATACCGGCGGGTAGCATGGAAGCGGGTCCACAAGGATCACCCGCCGGCCCTGCTGTCCGAGCACAGCAGCCACAGCAGTGCCCGCCAAACCTGCTCCTACAACGATGACTTCGACCGAGGGATTAATCGGAGTTTTCATTTTTAATTCCCGGCCCGATCATTAGATTGTTAGATGCGAGCCTAGGGGCTCATTGTTGCTGCCTGTCGAGGAAACTGCGAGGGGGAACGGAAGACGGGAGCGAGGGAGACGGCGCTTCGCTACTGCACCACCGGTAGCAGTATATGCGTCGGGTATGTGCTCGAGTGCTGAATCATCTGCTTTGCCACTCGCACCTTGGCACTGGTCCCGAAGGGCTCCCCCGTATTCGGATTGCGGTCGAACTGTGGAAAGTGACTGCTGGTGACGTTGACGCGAATGCGGTGGCCCTCTAAAAATACATTGCTGGTGGCCAGCATGTTGATCTCAAACTCGTAAATCTTGCCCGGCTCCAGCAGCTTCGCTCGGCTCAGACTCTCGCGATAGCGCGCCCGCACGATCCCTTCCGCCAGATTAATCGCCCGCCCATCCGGGTAGACGTCAACGAGCTTGGCCACAAAGTCAGTGTCCGGGGCATCGGATGAAGCGTACAGCACCAGTTTCAGGGTCCGGTGACCTCGATCGCCTCATTCAGATAGTCGGACGTGTACACGAGCACGTCATGGCGGCTTTCCACGGGTCGCTGGTCCATCGGCCCCGCTGGCGTCGGCGTGCCGCAACAATTGGCGCCGCCAAGGCTGGGAACCGGTAAGTCGGGATCGTAACGGTATTGATCGGGCCGGGAGTCGGCTGACGGCGCATCCCACGAAAGCCGCCCATCGCCCCACTGGCCGTTCGCATTCCCTCCGCTCTGCAGATACAGCTTCCGGTACTGAGCGCGTGCCAGCGGAAACTCGTTCTCGGCTCTCCACTGGTTCTTGCCCATCACAAAGATCTTCACCGGCGGTTCGTTCTGGATACCGTTGTCGATTCCTTTGAGCCAATAGTCATACCAGCGAAGCTCCATGGCCTGCGTATCCACCATCGCCTGCTCGCCGAAATCGATGTCGCCATATTTGCGCGTGGGCCCATGTCCCCACGGGCCCACAATCATCTTGCTCTTCTCGCGCGCGATCGCCGTCTTGCCCTTCGTGCTCATTCCCATGTAGCCGTTGAGCGTCCCTTGCGCCAGGATGTCGTACCAGCCGCCAAACGTATGGACCGGAATTCCGATTGACTCGAAGCGCTCCTCGACGCTGATGGATTTCCAGTAACCGTCGTAGGCCGGATGCGCAAGCCAATCCTTATAAAACTGCGCATGGCGGCCGGCCAACTCCTGCATATCGTTCAGGGGCAGATGCCAGAGAATTCTTTCGAAACTCAGCTCCTCGATTCCGTCTCCCATGGTGTAGACACCGGGGTTCTGCATGATGCGGGTTTCCTGCCGAACCGGGCCCCACCCAAAAGCGAGTGACAATCGGAATCCTCCGTTGAAGGTGACCGTATCACGGTAAGCGTTGGTGGAAGCGAGGGTGGGAAAGATGGCTACCAGGTGCGGAGGCGCTTTGAGCGCGGCCTGCCATTGCACGTGACCGAGGTAAGAAGCCCCCTCCATCCCCACCTTGCCATCCGACCACGGCTGTGCGGCGGCCCACTCGATCGTATCGTAACCGTCTTCCTGCTCGTTGCGGAGCGGTTCCCACTTGCCTTCCGATTCGTGCCTCCCGCGCACATCCTGGAAGACAAACACGTAGCCGCGGCGCGCAAAAAATACGGGCGCGGCATAGGCGTTTGGAAATCTTTCGGTACTGTAGGGTGTTCGCGACACCAACACCGGATACTTCCCAGCGCCCACGGGACGATATACATCCGCATAGAGCACCACTCCATCCCGCATGGGAATCGGAACATAATTCTCCAGTCGGATGTCGTTGGACGGCGGTCGCGGGGCAGGAAAGTTGACCTGCGCCGACAATGGCGAAGAGGCGACTAACAGCAACAGGAACGGACGCAATCCCACGCACATGATCTTCTCCTTCGCCGGAACGCCCTTCGATGCAAACGGCGCACCTGGACCACAGAGCAGGAATCAGACTTGTCCGGAATTTCCATTATCGACTTCGGGCCTGACCAATAACGTATACCTGACGGCCACTGAATGCAATTGCCAGTCGAGCGGCTTGGAACGACGGATGACTGCGGATTCTCTCCCTTCAGTGACGACAAATCGACTGCGCGCGAGACGGCGTTCGCAAAGATCCGAGCGCGCGTCTTGGGCACACAAATGGCATCCAAGAAGCTCGGCCTGTGATGCGAGGTGGCTTCAAGTTGGCGTCTGGACGAGCGTTCCCACCCGCCGTTATATTCGATAGCGGTGATCACCGTGGGCTTCGACGCGATTTAGGAAGGCCGAAACGACGTTCGGGTCGAATTGAGTACCGGAGCAGCGGCGCACTTCGGCAATGGCATCGTCGAAAGTGCGGGCGCTCTTGTAGGCATGGTCGGAAACCATAGCATCGAAGGACTCCGCCACGGCCATGATTCGCGCCCCCAAAGGAATATCCTCCCCTTTCAAGTGGTCGGGGTAACCCTGGCCGTCGAATCGCTCGTGGTGGTGGCGCACGATGCGCCCAAGACCTTCTTCCCTCAAGGGTTCCAATATCCTCGCGCCCAGGGCTGCGTGGGCCTTCATGACCTCGAATTCTTCCGCCGTCAGTTGTTGCGGCGTTAGGCGCACGGATTCAGGAACATGGGTCTTGCCGATATCATGAACGACGCCCGCCACGCGGATTTCTTCGATTTCGGCTGCCGATAGGCGCATCTGGGCCGCGATTTGGGCCGCCAACCTGGAAACCTCCTGAAAGTGCTCTAATCCGTAAGGGACCTCGGCACGGCCGGCGAAAGCGATGGCAGCGAGAGGTTGCCAAACCGAAGCCGCATCGTCTCCTGATCCCACTGTCATCTGTTCGAACTTGTCCCGGAAGCGGCTGAAGGCCCCGACTTCAGTCGATGAAATCCGTTTCACTTCCACTGCCCAAGGAACGTCGGGCGGCCGCTGTGTGCCTGTGGCGTCGCCCGCTGAGGAGATCATCCGATTCAACGCCGACGCGGGTGGTCCAGCTTCTTCCACCTCTCTACGCATTCGCCACCGATGCCTAATGACGAATTCCGCGAGCAGCCCCACTATGACGATAAGCGCCCAATCGATCCAAGTCATCGGGCCCCCCCTTGCACTCTTGCGAGAGAAGTCGAGAAACTTCCCTTCTCCGCATAGGCGGCAACGATTCTAATCTCGGGGCCACGAGCGTGCAACGGCAAAATGGCCCGTTAGCACGTATGCTATTGCCGAAATACTTATGGGCAATAGAATGCGGAGCGGCGAACGTTCACAGGACTCCGTATTTCAAGTACACCTCACGAAGCGACTTGCCCTCGAGGAGTTCCTTGCGGGAGAGGTCTTCTTTGTGCACTTTCTCCTGCGCTTTCACCAACACGGCTTCCTCAACTTCTTTGGGCACTACCACGATGCCATCAAAGTCCGCGATGATCAGGCTGCCGGGCTTTACGAGCACTTCCCCGCAACGGATGGGAACATCAAACGCCATCACGGCGCCGCGCCCCATGGAATCAAGCGGCCGGATGCCGGAATAATACACGGGGAATCCCATTTCGATAATGCGGTTGCAGTCTCGGATCTGGCTGTCGCAGATGCAACCCACCGCGCCGTTTCTTTTCGCCACGGTGCTCATCAGCTCACCCCAGGGAGCATTGGTCCCTGCGTAGTCGGTGGAATGCACAATCACGTCCCCGGGCTTAAGCGCATCCACTGATTCGATCTTGAGCCCGTAGGGATCGCCTTCGCGAATGTAGTCGGTCTCCATCCAACGCACGGTGCGAGCTCGGCCCACAAAGCCGCAGTTCTTTCGGTCGGGCAACAAAGGGCGCAAGCGGTGATGCATTGCCTGCTGGCGGTACCCGAGCCCGTCCAGCATGTCGCACACGGCGGCCACGTAAAGGTTCTCGCGGATGAATTTCCCGATTTCTATGTCACTGGCAAACATAGTCAGTTCTCCTCAAAAAAGGTGTCGCGTGATCGAGTGATCGGCTGATCGGGTGAACAGAGTAAATGCTGCAGGGCATCTTTTGTTCACGCGATCACCCGGTCAGCCGATCGTCCGATCTTCATGATTCAGTAAAGTCGATCATTATGGGCCGCTTGCGGAAGCCGCGAGTCTTGATAGCGCTGTAAATCAGTCCAATCGTAAACCACGTTCCACCCAGGACTTTAGCGGGCGTTTTCAGCCCTAGCCAAATCCACAGGCAAAACACAAAACCGATGAGAGGCATCACCACGTCCGCGAACCATCGTCGCTTGCGGCCCGGTTGCTGCACGACGGCGAATTGCCAGAAGGTGGCCATATTCACCCCCATAAAGGCGAGAAACGCTCCAAAGTTCAGGATCTCGCCTGCCTGTTCGAAAGTAACAAACAGTGTTCCGATATACGCCACAATTCCAATCAGCCAGATGTTCCGGGTGGGGGTGTTGCTCTTCGGATCGAGGTAGGCGAAAACCTTGCGGGGTACAACGTTGTCGCGGCCCATGCCGAAAAGCAAGCGAGCTGCTCCAACCTGGCCGGTCAGGCCTGCGCCGATAGTGGCGAGGATCAACACCACGCCCAAAGCCTGGAAAAGCAGTGGTCCTCCCACCCGGTGAGTCACGTCCATAAAGGCGGTCTCAGTGTTGTGGAAAGACGTGAAGTCCGGCCAAACACGCTGGCCGAGATAAACCTCAAAGCCCCCGACGATTCCGGTAAAGAGACACACCGAAACAGTGGCGAGCATGACGTTGCGCTTGGGATTTTCCACTTCCTCAGCAAGCGTGGTAACGCCGTCGAACCCGATGTAGGTCAGCGCGGCATAGGATGTGGCGGTCCAGATGACCTTAGGATCAAATGTCTTGGGATCGTAAAAAGGCTGAAGTGAGAATACGCCGGGCCATCCCTGAAAATGGAACAAGTAGCGGACGGCCAGAACCATGAAAACGCCAATGACCGCGCACATAATCGTGAGAAGGATGACGTTGGCGCGTGCCGTGGCGCGAATACCGCGCAGGTTCAGCATGGTCATGAGCCCGACGAAGATTGCCGACAGCAGCGCGTAGGGGAGGAACGGGAAAAACCGCTGGATGGTCAGCGCCCCGTAAATGCCGTTCAAGAGCGGCTGGATCAGGTAATCAAGAAACATGGCCCAACCCGTGAGGAAGCCCAGATGCGGATTGAGCCCGCGCCCGACGTAAGTGTAGGCGGAACCAGCGGTGGGGTAGAGTGTCGCCATCCTTCCGTAGCTGACCGCGGTAAGCATCATGGCAATCATCGCAATCAGAATTGTGGTAACGAAGTGACCGTGGGACAGGACCTGTGCGACCCCGAACATCGGCACCGGCGCGATGGGCATGATCAGCACGATGCCGTAGAAAATCAGATCCCATAAAGTGAGAACACGACGCAAACGGGGCACCGGTGCGCCCGCCTTTGCTTGACCTTGAGCTGAGACGTCGTTCAATTGAAACTAGACCTTTCTTCGGCTGGACAAGCCGAGCCCGAGTCGAGAGTGCCGCCTCTTCCCCCGGTGGGGGGCCGAACCCTCAAAGTTCATGACGGTACTTCGACAGAACTTCCGCCCCGGTCGCCGTCACTCTGAGAACATACTCAAGGCGCATCCCCCAGTTCCCTTCGAAATACATGCCGGGTTCTAGTGCAATAATCATGTCGGCTTCAAGCGGGATGGGATTGTAAGGGACAATCCGCGGTTCCTCGTGCCAGCTTATCCCCAAGCCATGACCCGTGTGGTGCGGATAGCTTCCACCCAGCTTCGCCACTCCGGCTCGCACGAATTTATCCAGGTCGCAGGATCGAAGGCCCGGGCGCACCATCCCGATTGCGTCCGAGAGGACAGACTTCAGGCCCGTGAAAGCGTCCTTATACTCCTTCCGCGGCTGACCGGCGCAGCAGGTGTTGCAACTATCTCCCCAATAACCGAGATGTCGCGGCACCAAATCCACAATCAGCAAATCTCCCGATTCGAGCTTGCGGGCTGACGGCGGACCTCCGGTAAGCGCCGTCCGAGGCCCGGAAACCACGTCCGCAATGATCGGAACCCGGCCTCCCTCCTGAGCTTCCATGGCTCCGCGAAGTGAGCTGAAAATCTCAACCTCGCTGCGCCCCGCTGTGGCTTGTTGTTTGGCCAGTTCTTGGCCGAGGTCGCACAACGCCAAGGCGCCGCGCATGGTTTCGATCTCCTCGGCGTCCTTCACCATGCGAAACGTGGACAACCTATCTTTGACTGAGCAGAACTCCAGGCTCGGACACTTGACACGCAAAGCGTCGAGTAGCGCGGCAGGGATTTCTTCCGGCTCAATCGCAACTTTGCTCTTCGGAAGCGGCTG
The DNA here is from genome assembly GCA_963770415.1 of uncultured Acidobacteriota bacterium. GTDB lineage: Bacteria > Acidobacteriota > Terriglobia > UBA7540 > UBA7540 > CAVROP01. Next base: position 208,069 of record CAVYPU010000017.1, on the reverse strand, counting down.
CAGTTTCGCGATGAGTTTGGCGGCAAGGTCCTCGACGGCGAACATGGGCTTTTCGATGACGTAGCTCGAGAAGCTCTCGCGCGCGACGTCGCCGGCGACGCCTGTCCCAGCTTCCATGTCGGCAAGATATAAAGTTGCCTGCTCGCCGCGAATCCAGAGCAGCACTCCCAGGAGCGGAGTCATTGGGGACGGCTCAAGTTCTACCGTCGCCTGGTAGCCAGTGAAGTAGCGTAGGCTGACGTAAGAACTCAGCAATGAGTGTTCGATGCCTTCTTCACGAAGCGCGCTGGAAAGCCGAGCGAGCCGATCGGGGACCATGTAAACCTCCGGGGAAGAAGTCAGGAGTCAGAAGTCAGGAGCCAGAATGCCCAAGGCCACCGAATTGCTGACACCAAGTGTGTTGTCCTTTACTTTCGCCTATTCTGACTGCTGACTCCTGGCTTCTGACTTCTGACTCCTAGCTCGTGGGCGGCAGCCCGGTGCCAAAGCCGCCGCTCACTTCCACGGCTGCGCCTGTCATGAAGGAGGCGTCTTGGCTCGCCAGGAATACGGCGACGCGGGCCACCTCTTCGGGCTGCCCTATCCGCCAGAGCGGGTGCAGTTTGCCGGCAGCTTGCCGGGCTTCGGCGGGATTTGGCTGGACCTCGAAGTAGCCCCATGCCAGCCCCGCATCGATGTATCCCGGACAAATGCAATTCACTCGAATTCCTTCTTTACCATGATCGATAGCCATCGCCTTGGTCAAAGCGATGATTCCGCCCTTGGTGGCGCAATAACCCGCGCACATCGGCTCAACAAAAAAACCGTTGACCGAAGCCATATTGACTATGCAACCCTTGGTATTTCTCAAATGGGGCATAGCAAACTTTGAACAAAGAAACACTCCACCGAGGTTGATGCTGATTTCGCGAGTCCATTCGTCGAATGTCGTGTCTTCCACGGTTTTATTGACCTGGATCGCGGCATTATTGAACAACACATTAATGCGACCAAAAGATTCGAGCGTCTGCGTGACCAGGGCCTGAACCGATTCGGGGCAAGACACATCGGTCTTGAGGGCCTGCGCCACTCCGCCCGCGGCCTCGATCTGCTGCACAGTTTCCTGCGCGCCGGCCAGGTTGATATCCGCCACTACCACCTTGGCGCCCTCTTTGGCAAACTCTATGGCGCTGGCTCGTCCGATGCCGGATGCCGATCCGGTTATGATCGAAACTCGGCCTTCAAGCTTCATGCCCTGCCTCCTTCCATGACCACCCTCACTCCAGTCTTGCACAGAGATCATCGCAATCGTCCCAGCGCGCCTCTCCAGGTTTCCGGCTTGTGGTATACGGTGGCGCTCACCTCCACCGAAAATTCCTCCCCGGGTTTGAGCGACCGGCTGGTCTTCTGTTCGTAAGCCTGCGTAAGGTTCACTGGGACGCTCGTCCAGGGCTCGACAATGACGTGATGTAGCCCCCGCCATCCGCCGTAATTGAGCCACAGCCACAGGTTGGTGATTTGGTATTGAATCCGCACCACAGGCGAAAGCGCCTCCACGGTTACCGTCTTCACAGCTTTCACCGGGCTGATGGGACCGTAAGCCGAAAGCTGTGCTTCCACATCCTTTCCCCGGCGGCCGACGGAATCGACATTCCAGCGTAGGGACCTCATCTCTCCAAGGCTCGGGTATCGTTGCCCGCGGAAGACGCATTCATCGCAAGTGGGAAACGCATCGTCCCAGCCCCCGCACCAATAATTGTCAAAGTCCGCTTCGATAGGGTAGACCTGAGGCGCAATCCTTGGGTTGTGCCAGAGAAAGTTCTTCCCCGTCGGCTTCCAAATCAGATCGTAGATCTTCGCCCCGATTTCCGGAAGCAAGCGGACCTTGAGCCAGCGGTTTTCGAGATCGAGGGTGGTTAAGGTCCCAAGCCTGCCTTCGTGAAGAGAGTGCGATGCCATTCCAATCCGTCACCGTCTCCGTGCGAAGCTATCAGCATTCAGCCATCAGCGGTCAGCCGTCCGCATGCGCCATCGTCATTCCCGCTGAAAGTTGAAAGTCGATAGCGGGCGCCTCAAAGCTCTGACCCGGCAATTCCCAACTTCAAACGGCGTAAGCCTTGACGGTCTCTGCGTTAATTTCCACGCCCAGCCCCGGCTTGGTTGGCACAGCCACTTGGCCGTTCACAACCTTGAACGGCTCGGCCAGGAGTTCACGGCGCAAAGCCGAATCCGTCACAGAAAATTCCAGGAACGCTGAGTTGGGTATGGCGGCAATCAAATGCAGGCAAGCCGCCACCAGCACACCGGTTCGAAATGCGTGCGGAACCAGCAATCGGTTGGCCTCGTGAGCCATGTAGGCGATTCTCTTGGCCTCCGAGAGGCCGCCCACGCGGGAAATATCCGGTTGAATTACGTCGAGGTGGGCGTCCCAAATCAGGCGGCGGAAGGTCCACCGGCCAACATCCTGCTCTCCCGCAGCGATCCGCAGCGAGGTGGAATCGCATAGGCGCTGATAATCATCGATGGCCTCGGGCGGAAAGGGTTCCTCCATCCAATAAATGCCGAGGCACTCAAATTCTTTCGCGGCTTGCATGGCCATCTTCAAGGTGTAGCCATGGCCGATGTCGATCATCACCTCAATATCGCGTCCCGCAGCCTCCTTTGCCGCCACCGCGAGTGCGATGTCCTTCCGCACATCTTTGCCGAGGGGACCGTAGCCGAACTTCATGGCGGTAAATCCCTGTTCCGCATAGCGGCTTACCAATTCGCGCACTTCCTCCTCGGTCTCCGGCATCAGCATGCTGGCATAGGCGCGGATCTTCTCGCAGAAACTGCCGCCCAACATTTTGTGAACGGGCTTGCCCACCGCTTTTCCCAAAATATCCCAGAGTGCCATATCCACGCCGCTCATGGCGTGCAGCACAACGCCCAGGCGCCCGTAATAGTTGGTCATTCGATACATGCGTTCCCAGATCTGCTCGATATCGAAGGGGTCCATCCCAATCAAAATCTCACGCAGTCCGTAGCACGTGCCGTGCGACATCTCTGCATTGACCACGGCCCGGCCCACTTCCGGCGAGGTATCGACTTCCCCATATCCCACAATGCCCTCATCGGTCTCGATGCGGATCAGGAGGTCGTCCTGCGTCCCGTCTGCAACCGCCTGCCGCACGGGCAGACGCAGTATGATTCCCTCAACATTGGTGATTTTCATAGATCCTTACCTTTGCCCTGAAGGCCTGTCCCAATTCACTGAACGCAGGTATAATACCTGTGTAGGGGAGTTCAGTGTCAAGTTTCCCCGGCTCTAACAGGGGCTTTTGGTTCAAAAGGTTGAACGTAATCGAAGGGTGGTTTGCATCATGCCTACCCGGAGGACCTACCTCGTTCCGTCGACGATGCGAGCGATGCAGGTGCTGGAATTCCTCGCCCGCTCGAAGCGCGGAGCTTCGCTATCCAGCGTGAGCCGCAACCTGGCGCTTCCCAAGAGCTCCACTTATCTGGTCCTGAAGACACTCGAGCAGGAAGGTTACCTGCGAAGAAGCGTCCGGTCCGGAAAATTCTACTTTGGCGTCCGGCTCGTTCGCCTTTGCCGGAGCGCGCTTGCCAACCTGGGCCTGCGCGAAGTGGCAAGGCCTTTCTTGACCGACCTGATGGGGCAAACCGGGATCATTGTTCACTTGGCGGTATTGGAAGGTAATGAAGCGGTCATCATCGACAGGATATCGCCTCCGGGTTCAAACGCCGGCGCAGACTGGGTGAGCCGCAGGCTGGATATCAATTGCACAGGCGTCGGCAAAGCTTTGGCGGCCTTCCTTCCTGAGGAACAATTCGACCAACTTATCACCACCCAACGATTCGCGCGGCATAACGACAACACCATCGTCACAATTGCCAGCCTGAAAAAGGAACTCTACAAAGTTCGGGAGCAAGGCTACGCACTCGACGACGAAGAAGATGAGATTGGTGTGCGCTGCGTGGGCGTACCTATCCTGGACGTCGATCAACGCGCGCTCGCGGCCATCAGCCTTGCGGGAACCACAGAACAGATACCGCTTGAAAAGGTCCGCAACTTGGCCGTGGCTCTGAAGCAGACTGCCACAGAAATTTCCTACGAGCTTGTGTCTCCGCGCGGGGAAAGCTTTGCGGGATCCGAAACCTTGGTCGCGGCGTTGCCTGCCGACGCATCTTGACCCGATTTCCATCACGCCGCATTTCTTTCAGCCTATTGAACGGAACGCCACCTCCTGTGCGCCTCCAACTTGACTTCATTTGAGGGCCCGACTACCCTCCTGAGCATCGCCTTTAACAGGGAGATTTCCATGAACCTGAATCGAGCAGCCCATTTCTTGTGCCTGGTGATGTTGGGAGCGGTCTTGCCGGTTTGCGCCCAAACCGGACAGGCCAGCGCCCGGATCGCCCTCGATCCCAGCCACAAGTATCAAGAGATCCAGGGATTCGGCATGAACTACACGGGCCCATACTTCCGGGACGACATGAAGGGCATGTTCGACATGCTGATCGACGATCTCGGGGTCACGATGTTTCGTGTGGTGGTGTACCTGGTCTACAGCAACTGGGAGGAAACACCGGGCCCCAAGGATTGGGAGTATTGGAGCGATCGCTACTCGACGCCGATTTTTGAGGCCTCCTGGAATGGTTTGCGCTACCTGAACTCGCGTGGCATCCACCCCATGTTGGCGCTGATGGGGCCTGTCCCGACTTGGATGACTGACAACAATCCACCTCCACCCCGGCACAAAGTGTGCCAGCCGCACGTTCCGCCCAACCTGCAAAACCACTTGAGTCCCTCCAAGTACGACGACTTCGCCGAAGAAGTGGACACGATGGTGGAATACGCCCGCATTCAAGCCCACATTGCTTTCGACTTTTTCAGCCCCTTCAATGAGACTGACTGCTATCCGCCGGAAGGCCCGCGCATCGATCCCGACGAAGCGCCCAAAGTTCTCGAGGCTGTGGCGCAACGATTGAAGAGGGAAGGCCTCGGTGACGTCCGCTTGGCTGTCCCGGACAACGCGGTTATCACCAATGACTACACGGATCCCATTCTGAAAGACGACGAACTGATGAAGCAGGTGGGGGTGTTCACGTTCTCACAGCTACGGAGAAAATTCCGTCGGGCCCGCAAGTCGAACGCGTAAGATCCAGTAAGTACGCGCGAATTCCCGTGTGGATGACGGAGTACGGCGATTTGAACGATGAGGACAAGACCTTTGAAAACCAGTGGAAGAATTTCTCTCTTGCCTCGAACCGCCGCGCGCTCACGGCGCTTAATCAAGGCGCAAGCGCCCTCTTCTTCTTCGACGCCTTCGACGATTACGAGGAGTGCGCCCGGCGATTGTGTTTTTACGGCTTGTTCCATAGCGCCAGCCATATTTATTCGCCCAAGAAGAGTTATTACGCCACCCGGCAGCTCTATCACTTCGTGCGGCCGGGCTGGCGGAGAATCGCCGCTACAACCGAGGCCTCGGGAATCACGCTGTCAGCATTTCAAGGTCCCGCCCCAGACGCGCTGGTTATCGTGGGTGTGAAGGAAGGCGGCCCGAACCACTTCACGGTTGAGATGCCGCAGTCCGCAGCCACGCCCGCGAACTGGGATCTCTATGAAACCACCCGGGAGTTGGATTGCCAGAAAGTGATGACGGTGCCTGTACACGAGGGTCGTGCTGAAATCGACCTTCCCGCCGAGGCGGTTTTCACGCTGGTGGCGAGTTCACGCAAGGCACAGTGAGAAGTCTCAACCGCCGGGAAATATCCCTGTTCCCACCGCTCACCAATACGTATAGGAATGCTCGAAGCGCCTTGGAGTGCGGCAGCAGTCGCTTTCCCACTCTAACTTGCGTTCGGCGCTGCATTATGGTTCCAGCGAAGGCTGCAAGGCAGGGCAAGTTAGTTTGGCAAGAATGAATGCAGGTATTTATTCATCCGGTCCTTATCACCCCAGACGGATTCTACGTGGGCAAGAATTTCTTCCGGCGAGAGCCAAAGCTGCTTCATTTTTCTCTGGCTGTGCAACCGCGCCATATCGTTAAAGTGCGGTGAGGCCGGATTCTCCGACTCGCCGTAAGGGAGAAGGCTCCAAGCCTTTTTCGGCGAGCCCTCCTCCACCACCAGCAGGTGCCCCCAGCCGTCGTCGCAGTGGAACGTTCCGTCCTCTTGTTGAGGGCCTTCATCGGGGTGGAGCACGTCGAACACGCCCGTGCCGTCCATCGGAAATTTGCCGCCGCGCACGACGACGTTCACTTCGCCCCAGGGGATTTCCGGCTTACCGAAATACCTTTGAATCCTTTGAACCGCCTCGCCCAATGCGCCCAGTGCCATTTTCTGCTCCACGGCGGAATCGAGGTCGATCTTGTAACGCGAGTAGGCTAGAAAGCGCCCGAGCTTGGCGGGGGAATAAAGTTCGCCGTATGCCTGCGCCCAGAATCGGAGGTAAGTCTGGGCAACAGAATCCGTGGCTGAACGGCGGTCCCAGGTCTTAAGAGTCTCGACGGCCCGGCGGGTACGCGGATCGTTCACGACACTCTGGCTTTTTTCGAGCGCCCGCACTATCAAGGGGACAATAACATCGGCCGGTACGACATACGTGTCATAGGCGAGAGATTTCATTTCGTCTAAAGTAAATTTCTTATCCTGAGCCAACACTTTCAACAGCCTCTCCCCGCGCGGATTCAGATCTTCCTGGCTGATTTCCGGCTTCTGCACCGAATTCAGGTAATAGGGCGCGGGTGCGAGCGGATCAAGGCCCGAATTGGCAGTTGAGAGCCAGGGTGGGTTGTTGCAGTTCTGAAGGAAACCCGAAGGTGGGTTCAGCAATTGCGGATATCTTTCCAACGGGAAATAAGGCCCCCATTCGGTCGCCTTCAGCCAGCCGGGCACAGGCCTACGCCAGTCAAAACCATCGGCGCGCTGGGCGACCGTGGCGTTATGCACCCAGTAAATATTCTGCCGATCTGTGAAAAGGAGATTCCAGCGCGGCATGAGTCGCAGTGCAACAGCCGCTTTGAACTCCTCGAGATTCTGCGCCTTCATGAGGAGGTAAAGGCCTTTCGAGTAATTCACGCCATCGTAATTAGGTAGTTTCACCGCATAGGCCCGGTGCTGCTCTTTGTCGAATTTGACGATGGGACCATGGCGCGTGTAGTAGCACGGCAGCGTCAGCGTCTCCATCCCCTTGGGGCCCTTAATTCGAAACGTCTCATATTCGACCTTGATGTCACGCCACTCACCTTCATAGAAATATTGAAGTGAATTCGCGGGGTTGAGCTTCTCCTCATACACATCCGAGATGTTGGGCATGTTCCAGGTTGCGGACCAGGTGATCCGGTCGTTCAATCCATCGAGGAAGAAGGGGCTGCCAAACCAACTGATGCCCGCAGCGTCCAGTTTCCCGGGGGTGATAAGGTGCGCCTCGTAATTCTGGAAGCGGTTGGCCCAAGGCATGTGGGTGTGCTCGACATGAATAATGCGCGCGTCCGCTGATTTCGAGGGCGCGATGGCAAATTGATTGGAGCCCAGGTTCGGGAAGGAACTTGGCAGGTCAGTAAGCTTGCTAAGCGCCTCGTGGATGCTGTAGAAGCGAAAGTAGTGGCTGCGCTCGAGAGCTTCGACGTCTTCCGGGGTAATGCTGTCGATCCACGCCGGCACCTCGGCGCGGTGCTCCTCAATATAGGAATTCACGCCGCGCGCAAAGCCCGAGAGAATCCTGTAGACCTGGGGGTCGATCTTATCGCGATTTTCGTCAACCCCCTTCTTCGTCCGCAGCAATCGTTGCAGGTAATCGCCGTCCCAGCGATACTCGTAAGGGATGAACCGCAAGTAGCCATCGCCGAGCGCCTCAAAGCCCTGCACTTCCGTCCGGCGGCCCTGGGCATCTCGGTACTCGAGAAACATTTTCTCGAGGTGATCCTGAGCTTGTGCATAGCCGTAACCGAAGAACGTGGCCTCCTCGGTTTCGCCAATGATATGAGGCACGCCATATTCATCGCGGTAAATAGTGACCAGGCCGGCCAGCCTATCCCGAGCGAGAAGGATCCGTGACAGCCCTGCGACAGCCACGAGTAAAAAGCAGACTACTCGGATAATTCGCATTTTATTGGAAACCATATTTGCGGCTTAAGTATACAGTAATTCGTGGACCTTATATTTCCGACTCCCCTGAAAATCACCCTCAAATACGTCATTGCCGCGCAAGCGGGAATCCACTTATGCGACATGGACCCCGCTTTCGCGGGGGCGACCTTGTCGATCTTCATTCCCTCGCTGGGCCACAGGCCCATGGAAACTCCTCAGCCTAGTCAGGCAGGTTTTTGTTCAACCCAATGAACAACACGACCCCTCGCGTTCAAAAACTTACTTGACTGTCAGCCCGATCCATTACAATTGGTATACATAGTTAATTTGCACAAGCAGAGGGGAAGATACTAACCCGGCTTTGCACGGGGCAAATTCAGGGCACAGGAGTTAAACATGACGGGCAGAACGCGCACCGGACCTTCGGCTTTTGTCGCCTGCGTAAGACCCTTCCAGATGTCGTTATTGGTTCTCACCATCTTACTGGTATTCGCCAAACCCGGCGCGGCGAGTAACACCGGGACCATCTCGGGCATCGTCACTGACCCAAGCGGAGGCGTGGTCCCCGAAGCCACCGTGACGGCGACGAACCAGAACACCGGAGTGAAGGAAACGACTTCGACCGACTCGCGCGGGTTCTATTCGTTTCCGGCACTCGACATCGGTGAGTACGTAATTCACATCGAGAAAGCAGGGTTTACGGGCTACCAGCAAACCGGTCTGGTCATCGACGTTAATAGTTCGTTGCGCGTTGACGCCACACTGAAAGTGGGGGCTGTCTCCGCAGAGGTCACCGTCTCAAGTACCGCCTTGCATGTTGAGACGACGAGTACTCAGCAAGGGGAGGTCATCGGTGGAACTCACATGACGACTCTTCCACTCAACGGCCGCAGTTACACCGATCTGCTCGCGCTGCAACCCGGCGTCGCCCCCCAGGCTTCCGGAGAGTACGTTACTTACACCAATTCCTCCACTTCGGTTTCCGGCGAACTCAATGCAGGGGGGCTCTCCATTAACGGGCAGAGGGAAACTGCCAATGGGTTCACGGTGAACGGGGCGGATGTGAACGAATCCATCTATCAGCAGACCAGCATCATCCCCAACCTCGACTCGATTGCGGAGTTTCGCATCTTAACTAGCAATTTCAACGCCGAGTACGGCAACTACAGCGGCGGCCAGATCATGGTTGCGACCAAGTCCGGAACCAACCAGATTCACGGAGATGGGTTCGAGTTCCTCCGAAACACTTCCTTCGACGCCCGGAACTTCTACTCCTACAACCAGGTCAGTCCCGTTACTGGCGCGCAAATTCCCGGATCCGCCATTGGCGCCTTCCATCAAAACCAGTTTGGAGGCACGGTGGGCGGGCCGATCATGCGCGATAAGGTGTTCTTCTTCGCAGACTATCAGGGGACCCGGAATACTATTGGCCAGAACACAGGTCTGATTGCGGTACCTTCGGTGGCAGACCGCGGGGGAGACTTATCTGACAAGGCGGGCTCGTTTTACACCGTCGATCCGACTAGCGGCCAAATAACCCCGTTCACGGTGAAAGGATCCAACTGGGCGCAGGTCCTCTCACAGGAGTTGGGTTATCCCGTGACCGCAAATGAAGCGTATTACATGCCTGGTTGCACGAGCTCCGCCCAGTGTGTGTTTCCCAATGCGACGGTACCCACGTCTGCATTTTCCGCTCCTGCCCAGGCGCTCCTGAAATACGTTCCGCCGCCGAATGACGGTGCGTTCTTTTCCTCCTCCGCCTACAACGAGACACTCCGGGATGACAAGGGGGCGGCCCGAATTGACGCGAACACCCGCTGGGGAATGATTTCCGGATATTACATGCTGGATGATTACTCGTTAGTGAATCCATATGCCACATCCAGTCTACCGGGATTTGCTGATCAGAATTCGGGCCGTGCCCAACTAATCACCCTGGGCGATACCAAGTCCTTTGGCGCAACGGCGTTGAACGAGTTTCGCGCCAGCTTCATGCGCAATGCCATCTTTGAGAACAAGCCCATTGCCGGGCAGGGACTGGGCCCATCGTTCAGCTCCCAGGGCTATACGGAAGGATTCAACACCCTGGGCATCGGCGTGATTGCCCCCCAATATGAAGGCGTTCTTCCCATAGGCCTCAACGAATTCGGATTTGGCATCAGCGCCAACACCACTCTGCAGTTCGACAACGTTTTCCAATTCCAAGATAATTTCAGCAAGGTTATCGGCACACACAGCTTGAAGTTTGGCGCGAACTTCCACTACGACCAGACGGGCCTCATTTGGCCCGACCTGACCAGCGACGGCAACTTCTACTTTAACGGCAGCGAGACGGGCAGCGACTGGGCCGACTTCCTGATCGGCGCCCCGGTCTTCTTTGCTCAGGGCGCTCCAAATGGCTTTCCCAATCGCTCGCACTACTTCGGTTCGTACATTCAGGATAGCTGGCGCGCGAAGAGGGATCTTACCTTCAACTATGGATTGCGGTGGGACATAAGTCAGTTCTGGTATAGTCCCCGCAACGAGGAAGACGCGATGATTCCCGGTGAGCAATCAGTCACTTTTCCTGGAGCTCCCACAGGCTTGGTGTTTCCAGGCGACCCCGGGGTTCCAAGCACGGTGGCCCCCACCGGCTACCACAACTTTGGCCCGCGGATCGGCCTCGCTTATTCACCCTCCACGAGCAGCGGATTCCTCTCCAAGTTGACGGGCGGGCCGGGCAAGAGCAGCATCCGAGTGGGCTTCGGCCTTTTCTATACTGCGGTCGAAGACCTGAGCGTTCAGATTGAAACCGACTATCCCTTCGGCCTGTACTATGTCAGTCCGGTCCCCCCTGAATTCGCCACGCCCTACGTGGATCGCAGCACGGGCCATAGTGAAGGCCAACGTTTTCCGGTGAACTTTCCTCCTCCCCCTTCACGGTCCCATCCCAACAACGACGTTAACTGGGCCCAGTTCGAACCAGTCGCGAGTAACCCTGTCGTATACGGGGGCGACCGCCTTCCTTACACGGAGGACTACTCGATCATGGTGCAGCGCCAGTTCGGGTCCAATACTGTGGTTTCGATAGGCTATGTCGGGGCGCAAGGCCACAGGTTGATCACTGGACTTGAAGCTAACCCCGGTAATCCGGCCCTGTGCCTTGAGCGTGAGCCAGCCGAGCGAAGTACTGCCGGGAACAACACCCTGCGGACCCGGCCTTGAGAATGGCGTCTTTTATCCGCCGCGCTGGGGCGTCGATTAACGGCACCCGCCAGCCCTTCGGTCCGCTCTTCGCCAGCAACGCTTGGTACGACACGATGGGAAATTCCAACTACAATGCCTTGCAAGCACGGTGCGCCTCACTTCCGGGCGCGGGGAATTCCTCGCCGGCTACACTTACAGCAAGGCCATGGACAACGCCTCGGGACTCGGCGACCAGGTCTACCCATTTAATTACAAGCTCACCAAGGCGCTTTCCGCCTTCGACCTGACCAACAATTTCGTGGTCAGCTACTCCTATACCATGCCTTTCGACAAGCTGTTCGGGCAGAACAGGCGGCCAGCGGATGGAAGCTGTCGGGGATCACGCGCTTTGCAACAGGATTTCCTGTCACCTTGAGCGAGCAAGACGATAACTCTCTGCTGGGGACCGGCGTTTCCGGCATTGGCGGCGACGTGGACGTGCCGAATTCGCGACTTCTGGGAGTCTCAACCGGACTGACCCTCGTTCGGGACTTCCCTACTTCAACACTTCGCTCTTCTCGACGGAAGCGCTTGGACAGTATGGCAACGCCAATCGCCGTTTCTTTCATGGCCCGGGCCTGAACAATTTTGACATGGCGCTGGTCAAAGATGTTCGCCTGACGGAATCAAAGAGCTTTGAATTTCGAGCCGAATGGTTCAATATCTTCAATCACGCCCAATTCGCTACTCCGAATGGCAACATCAACAGCAGCGAATTTGGCCTGGTGACCGGCGCAAACGCGCCTCGCATCGGGCAGTTGGCGTTGAAGTTTTTCTTCTGATTGGGATTGAGGCGTGGATAGATTCCTTGCGATGGTTGCCCTGGTTGGCGCGCTTACATGCTCTGCGGGCAGCGCGCCCGCCCTTCGCGCCCAAACGGTGGCTCCTGAGCTCAATCTTCAACCTGCAACCCCACTTTTCTCTGCTATAGATCTTGCCTCGGCCGTGAATGAGGGCGCGCCAGCGGCGTCCGCCTCTAACCCGGCGCCCGGCGAGGGATGGCTGGACTCCTGGCTGCGCCGTGTCACCGAGGCACGTGCCGGTCAGCCACACACAGCAGCGCCGCTCGTGACCACCCATAATGCCCTTGTGCAGCAATTCCGGTATGATGGCTATGAACAACAGGATCCGAGCGGCGCCTATACTGCGAACGCCGGCGCAGGAAGAGGCCTGGAGATCATCCCCACCACACGCCTGGAAGTGGCATTCGCCATGCCCCCCTATCTGACCCACCGATCAAACGTTCCACAGGGGTTTGGAGACTGGTCGGCCCTCGTGAAGTTCCGCGCCTTCTCTGCCCCGGAGGGCAAGGGTGCGTACTTCGTCGGCTTTGTCCTGAACGCTGCATTTCCTACGGGTAGCCCGGCGAATAGCGCCGGTCACACGGTGTGGAGTCCCGCCGTTGCCTTCGGGAAGGGCTGGGGAAATTTCAACGTCCAGAATACGTTTGGCGGGACGCTGCCCCAGACCGGCGCGAGTGTCCTGGGAAGGACGATCGTGCTGAATGATGTGGCCCAGTACCGGATCAAGCGTTTCATTTGGCCTATGCTCGAGTCAAATTCCACCTTCTGGTCAGGCGGGCATAATGCGGGCAAGAAACAAGTGTTTCTCACGCCGGGTATTGTCTTCGGTTCGTTTGCCCTGACTTCACGACTGCGCATTGCCGTGGGCGCAGGAGAGCAGATCGCGGTCACCCAGTTTCACACCTACAATCATCGATATATCTTGTCGCTTCGCATGCCGTTCGGATAAGGAACGAAAATACTTCCCGCGCGGCGGCTCAAGAACGCTATCGGGAGCCGCGAGCGATCTTCACCGAGAGAGCCTCAGAAGCGGAAAAACGGGCGGCCGAAGCCGGCGGGTAGCCATGACTTTTTTCGACAGCCATGGGGGGCCGCTCGGCGCTTCGATGAGCTTCAAGGAGCCAGTCGGAACCCGCGACGATCGACCCTTTTCAGCCGGCTTTTGTGTTCAACCCAATGAACAACCCGCTTGTTCCCCTTCAAAATCTGCTTGACTGCCCTCACTGTTCCGCGAAAATCGTATAATTACCGTGGTTGTGCAGAACACTTAGGAGAAATATCATGCGCGTTAAGCACCGAGGGTGGCTCGTCCTTCCGATTCTTGTCGGCGTTGTCTTCTTGAAGTCTGACCCTGCCCACGCTCAAGCCTCGGCGCGGCCCGAACCTGCCGATTGGTTTGCCGGGGATGCTCACGTGCATCGTGGCATTGGCTGCGGCCGAGCCAACGAGAAAGAAATGCTGACCCCGCAAGAGGTTTTGGAAATGATGAAAGTGAATAACCTCGCGGTGGTTTCCGTGCTGGCGGACGCAGGCAACGGCGAAATCAAGTATGCCGATCAAGATCTCAAGATGATTACCGGGCAAGACAACGAGGTTTCTACTCCCGAGCGCATCGTCCATTGGGATGCAGAATGGCATTACGATCCGCAGGGAGTTACGTTTGAGAGGAAGATGATCGGCGGGCACCTTATACTCCTGGGACTGAAGCAGGGCGGACAGCCTTATGCGCAATACACCTATCCGATCTTCGCCTGGGCTAAAGAACAAGGCGGCATTGCCGGCTTCGCGCACATGCAATACTTGCCGTTCGCTTTTTACCCGCCGCCGGACGGCATCCCGCTGTCGCTCGACTGCTGCGCGCCCCTGGAATACCCCGTGGAGACGGCGCTGGGATCGGCGGCGTTCCTGATGGAAGACGTCCACGGCGGCGATGCGGCGCTTGAGGCTTATTATAAAATCCTCAACACGGGTTTCCGTCCCGGCCTCGTCGCGAGTACGGATTATTCGTGCAACTACAACGAGCCGCTCGGGACCCTGCTGACTTACGTCCGCATTCCGGATGGCCACCTAACCTACGACAAGTGGATCGAAGGCCTGGCGCAAGGGCGAACCGTGGTCTCGCGTAACGCTCACAACGAATTCCTGGACCTTAAGGCAAACGGCGCTTCGCAACCTGGCGATGAGATTCGCCTCGAGAGTGCAGGCCCGGTCAAGGTGCGCGTTGAGTGGAAGGCGACGCAGAACGACCTGGGCAGAATCGAGGTCGTTCAGAACGGATCAGTCGTGGCGTCCGAGACTGCAGAGGTCGCTCCTGGCACGCCTGCCGTTTTTGAAACCATGGTCAACTTCCGGCATAGCGGCTGGCTCGCTGCTCGGCGAACGGACTGGCAAAACGGGCACCGAAGCCATACCGGCGCAGTCTATGTAATCGTAAGTGGCGCTCCCATCCGCGCCAGCGCTGCGGACGCCCGTTTCTTCGTCAGTTGGATCGATAATCTCCTCAAGCGATCTTCGCCTGGCGGCCAGTGGAGCAACTTCTTCACCAAGGACCGAGAAGCTGCACAGAAGCGGTATAAGGAAGCGCGGACGATTTTCCTCCAACGAGCGGCCGAAGCGGAACAACAGAATAGCCATTGAGGTGGACCGCTGGGGTGGCGCAGACAGTACCCTGTATGTCTGCGCCCTGGAGTTTATACATTTCACACGGAGGTCAACCGGTTGCTAACTCTCCCACTACTTTCGACTTCGCCGGTTGCTAACGCTCTCACCTCTTTCGGCTTCGCCGCCTGCTCCGCGGAAAGGCTCGGCCTTTCCATCTGCCTCCCACCCTCTTCTCTTTCTCACCCGGCGAGGCTGTGCCTCGCCGCGCCCTCATCGTGGTCTGCGCCACACGATCTCGTCGAGCTACCACGGAGTGTCCCGGGAAATCGTAAGCATGAAAGGATGTGAGGCGCAGCCTCCTCGAAGGAAATAAGTGCGGAGAACGCCATGGAAAGGCCGAGCCTTTCCACGGAGCAGCGGGCGAAGCCCTTCCCGCGCCAGATTAACACTACAGATGCTTCACCCGAAATGTGGAAACTCCATGGCGCCGACATAAAAAGCAATGTCGGCGCCACCAACGTGAGGGGGAGAGTCATTTTCAGAGCAGCGAATGATCTGCGCAGTTGCTCCTCTTTCAGTTGACCACGAAAATCTCCAGAGATCCTCAGCCTCGCTCAGGTTGACGGAAAATATCTCGGCAGGAAGGCGGTCAGTTATGTCCGATGCAACGCGGTTCAAGCAAGTTCTGATTCGGGAACTTCTGATCGCCGGGATGGTGTTCATAACGGTCTCTTCGCTCGAATTGCTTCCCGCCTTCGCGCAAGATACGTTTAATGGCCACAAGGTGATTCTGGATGACCAGCACAAAATCATTCCCTGGTCGACTCCGGTTGATAAAGCTTACGACCATTTTCTTCGCCTGCGCTGGGACTTCATAAAGACCAAAGTTCCCAACTGCCCCGGCCCACCGCCGCGATCAACCTACCCGCAGTATTTCTTCTATTGCGCGTTCTGGGACAAGAATGGAGTTTTGGAACCGGACACCTGGATGAATGACGTGGGCGAAAAGATTCCGAATTGGTTTGAATCTGCGCGATTGTATTACGCCTACACGGGCGACCCTTCGGTGATGGCCATCGTGAAGAAACTGATGGACTACACGATCGCCCACGGCACCAGCCCGGCAGGCTTTGCGTGGCCGAACTTCCCTTATACGACCACCAACGCCGGAGACATGGAATTTCGCGGTTTCACCAACAACAAAGGGTTCGCCTTGCACGAAATTCAGGTCGGCTACGCCGCCGATATGGGGCTCGTGTACTACCGCATGTACATCTACAGCGGTGACAAGACGTATCTGACCGCCGCCTTAAACGTGGCAGATACGCTGGTCAGGAAAGTTCGCACGGGCACGGCCACCGAATCCGTGTGGCCCGATCGCGTGGTGATGGATAACGGGAAGGTCACAAGAGAATACGGCGCCCATTGGGTCGGCTGCTATATGCTATTTGACCAATTGATTAAGGCCAAGGTCGGCGACGTGAAGGCCTACGAAGACGCACGCACCAAGACCCGGGATTTCCTCTTACATTATCCGCTAAAGACAGGGTACTGGGCCGACGGACACACGGACGTCGTTGAATACGGCAACACTTATAAGAGCAATACCCCCGAAAGCAACTACACCTTGGCCCTTTTCGATTATCCCGATCTCGATCCCGAGTGGCGGACTGATGTACCCAAACTTATCAAGTGGACGGAGGACAACTTCGTGTTTCGTTGCGCCCCCGGCGAGCCGGCAACCCAATGGGGGGCCAACATTGTGGGTGAGCAGGACGGCTTCCTCCCCAAGATGGACTATCAAACCGCGAGATACGCCGCGGAATGCGCCCGGTGGTATGCGGTTTCCGGCGATGGATCCTACAAAGAAAAGGCCTACCGTTCACTGAACTGGGTAACCTACTGCAATACGCCGGATGGAGAAGGCAAAGAGAGTCCGGTCAGCAAACATATCTCCGACTGGTGGTCGGATCTCTATGGTGAATGCCCGCGCATGTTCTACCCTGCCTTCGCGGGAGTTCCTGAATGGGCTCCCCCCCGGGAAAACCATATCCTCTATTCCGACGCCGTGCTCAAGGACGTATCCTACGCTCCCAGTCAGATACACTACACGGCAACACAGGGACCAGGGACGGAGTATCTCCGTCTGGCCTTCCACGTTACCAACGTCAAGCTAAACGACTCCCCGCTTCCCTTGCGCCCCGATTTGAATTCGCAGGGGTACACCCTGAGGGACCTCGGGCATGGCGATTACGCCGTGAATATCAGAAGGCTCGGGACCGGCAGCATCGTAATTCGCTAAGCTGGAGTGCGGGCACAACTCACCATGCTCTGCATGCGCGACGCTGGATCCGAAGCGTCACAACGCATAGCACGTTTGTGCCAGCCATGCTACCCCGGCCATCCGCGGCGATGGGGCATGCGCCCTACATCAACGGCCCCGTCCACGGCTCGTTCTCCGAAAGATCGAGTGCAAGATCCTGCCCGGCGCGAAGACGTTTCGTCTTAACTGCAATCACGACGGGGCTGCCATCTTCACCGGGTTTGATTCCGACCACCTGGTATTCCCGGCCCGGCGCGACGTTATCAAAGTGGAAAGTACCGTCTGCTCCGGTCTTGGCTGTGGCGATGGCCGGAAGCCTGGGGATCAACTCGAACGCCTCGGCCAGGGCCGTCTCACAGAGTTGGTACGCTTGGACGGGATCGGCGTTCGGCTTCGCCATCGCGCGACGGCATTTTTGTTGGAGATCTTCTAGAGGTTTGACAGTCTCCCGCCCAAAAAGGAAGACCTGCAAGTTGCGCACTGGATTGGTGGTCGGGGTGCGGTTGATGGTTTCGAACACAGTCGCCCTTCCCCGGACGCTGGCGGGCGAAATCTCTCTGACCAGCCGCTGGGCTTGTCCGGCATAAAGCGCCACTCCGCCCAGCATCACTAGCCAACCCAGGCACGCTGAGATTCTGCGCATGATGACACCGCCTGGAATGCGGAGTTTTTCTGTCGTGGGAAATGCGGGATAAGCGTACAACTATTATGAGATTTGTCAATAGCCTTATTTGACAGGCGGCCTTATGCTCATTGGATAGAGGGGGGAACCATTTGTCGAGCATCCATGCGCCTTGCCGTGCCCCCTTTGCATGGCGACCCCCTATGAACGCGGAGGTTGAGGGGTCCGTCCAGCCCTGTTTCACCACGCTTAGCGCCTTCCTCAAAAGCGCATTGCGGGAGAAAGGAAAGGCCATGAAGGGATCGATCGTAGCGACACCTGTAGTGAGGTTCTTGTGTGCTCTGATTTTGTTTGGCTGCACAACACCAGCGTTCACGCAGGAGGGTTTTTACCGCGCCGAAAATCGTGACGGAGTTTGGTGGCTCATCAACCCCGAGGGTGCGCCCACGCTCTCCGCGGGGGTCGACAACATATCCTATGAATCCGACCGAGTGCGGAGCACCGGCGTCTGCCCGTACTGCGAGACGCTGGCCAAGATCTACTCCGACCGCAGCGCCTGGGGACTCGCGGCGCTGGCCCGAATTCGCGAGTGGGGTTTCAACACTATCGGCGCGTGGTCGGACCCCACGCTTTGGGCCCACGGCACTGAATACACCGTAATCCTTAACATCGCGGAGCACGCCGGAGCAAATTGGCAGAAGCGCATACCTGCGGACTACTATAGCGCCCGCTTCGAGAAAACAGCGACCGAGATCGCGCAGAAGATGTGCCGGCCGCGCCGCTCCGATCACACGCTCCTCGGCTACTTCAGCGATAACGAGCTTCGTTGGGGACCGGACTGGGGCAGCAAGGAGATGCTGCTCGAGTTGTACTTGAAACTGCCCGCCGGCGCAGCAGGACGGCTGAAGGCGAGCGCGTTTCTGCGCGAACGCTATGGAAACGATATCGGCAAACTAAATCAGGCTTGGGGAGCGAGCGCGACGGGATTTGACACGCTGCCGGCGCCACAGGCAACCGAGGCTTACAAGGCAGACGCAACGAAGTTCCTGGAACTCCTCTCGGACCGGTACTTCGCGGTCTGCGCACAAGCCATCCACGCCGCCGATCCCAATCACCTCTACCTGGGCGCGCGGTTTGCCGGCCTGCCTCCCGATCCCGCCCTGCGCGGGGCGCGCCACGCCGACGTGGTTTCAATCAATGTTTATGCGTTCGACCCTCGTCCGGCGATCGAGACTGTCTTCAAGGCGACGGGCAGGCCGATCATGGTCACCGAGTTCGCGTTTCGCGCCGAAGACTCTGGCCTGCCCAATACTCAGGGCGCCGGGCCGAAGGTCCCAAACCAGGCGGCACGAGCCAAAGCCTACACCGATTACGTGACGCGCCTCGAAAGTCTTCCCCAGGCTGTCGGTTACCACTGGTTTGAGTGGGTCGATGAGCCTAAGCAAGGCAGGTTTGACGGGGAGAATTCCAACTACGGGTTGGTGAATATCAAGGACCAACCTTACCATGAGTTCGTCGAGGCCGTGAAAAAAGCCAACGCCGCGGCCCTCGAAGCTCACCGGCGCGCGGGTAAGGAATGATGCGGACTCTGGGATCGAACGCCCGCTGGTCCGTGCATCGCCTTGAATGTATACGCCCCGTCTCCCGTTGTTCAATAAGGCTTCACCCCAATCCGGGCGGTGTAGGGGTAGGGCTTGCCCTACCCTTGTGAGAGGCAGGCAGAAATGCGGGGACGGGAAGCCGTCCCCCTACAGCAGCGAGGTTATCGACGGATTAGGGGTTTCAATGGAGGGGTTGACATCACGGCCCCGGCAGCGGCCTCGGGGGCGAGGTCCACCGGTCTCTTCGAGCGGTGCAGGTCATTATTGACAAGGCAGAGGCCCTCCGTTTGCTTCCCTTCCACGCGAAGGTAAGTATCGTTATCCTTGGGCGCGCGATTCGATTCGATCCAGGAGTTACGGGTATTGCGCAGAAGCAAACCGGGGTTGCTGTTGGACATTTCGAAATCAGTTAACCTCAGACCCTCCACATCCTCCGCCACAAGCGCCGGGCGCAGGTCTTCACGTTCGAAGGCCACCTGGCAGTTGAGGATCCGCGCGTCTCTTACGTGGCGAAAGTAGAACGCGTACACCGGCAGCACTCCAAACATATTGTGTTCAGGATAGGCGCTCGCTTTTTCGGGTATATCCCGGGCGGCATCTTCCCTTGCCCCTCCGCCTTCGAAGCGAATGCCGATGTTGGCCAGGGTAAGGTTCTCGACAGACCGCTCCGGCAGGCCGCAGATGGCGCAACCCATCTTCGCAGCGCCGCTTGCCTGGATATCGTGGATCACCACGTTGCGCAGGCTGCCAAGTCCTGGCCGCGGTGCGCTCTCGTAAATCGGACGCGCGCGGTTCCCCAAGCGGAGAAAGATGGGCGAGCAGACGTTACGCATCGCAATATTGCCAATAACAATATTCTCAAGAGTAGCGCCATCCACGGTTTCGAGCGCAACGCCCGCGCACTGCGTGTCGTAAATACTGCAGTTCGAGACCACGATGTTGTCAAACCCTCCCACACTCTCCGTGCCGATCTTGAAGCCGCTCGCGGGAGTGCTCATCACACAATTGGTCACAGTCACGTCGCGGCAAGGACGGTCGAGGGTGCTCTTCAGCACGATGGCATCGTCTCCCGAGAAGATCTCGCAATCGGAGATGCGCACCTTCTGGCAGGCGTCGATATCGATGCCGTCGTTATTGGCGTTCACGCGGCTATGAACTGAGATTCCCCGGATGGAAACATCTTCGCAGGCCAGGTAGTGTTGCACCCACATGGGCGAGTCCTTGAGCGTTAGATCGGCGACGTGAATGTTGCGGCAGGTCACCATGCGAATGAGATAAGGCCGGACGCCGTAACCGCCCTTGAACGCCGCGCCCTGCCCATCGATGACCCCTTTCCCCAACAGGGAGACATCCTCGAGATTCTCCGCGTAAATCAGACTCTGGCTCACGTAAACCTCGGTGTAACTGCGAAGCGACGGGCGCGTCGAGGGAAAATCCGACAGGTTCGAGCTACCTAGCAGCACGGCACCCTCCTCGAGGTAGAGCGAAATGTGGCTTTTGAGAAACAGGGTTCCCGAACGATAAGTTCCCGGCGGGAAGTAGACCGATGCCGCCCAAGGAAGCGGCGGCATTGATGGCGGCTTGCAACGCCTTGGTGTCCAAAGCCTGGCCGTCGCCAACCGCCCCGAAGGCACGCACGTCAAAAATTCCCTGTGGGCTCTTGGCGACCTGTGCGGCTGCGTAGGGGGATGTGGAGCAAGCCAGCGCTCCGCCCGTAAGCCAGGCTCCGAGAAAATGCCGCCGAGTTTCGTTAGATTTCATGACGCTCTCCTAAGGCTTGCCACTCCTGTTTGCAGGCGCTCTTTCGAGGCAGCGGAAATAGACAACTATATTCTGGCTTGCAGGTCAAGAGCCGACTGCTCCGAGCAAGAAAAGTTCCCGCCCCCCTTGGACGCTAACCAAATTCTCCCACGCCCGTCGAATAGGACATGTGGTGATGACACATGACGCCTCTCCTCAATTGAGGATGGGTTAAGGACGGCGGACAAAAACCAACCTACCGGCCAACCACGACTGCCCATCCTGAACATGGTGGGGAATGTGGTCTCGCCGCAGGAGGAAGCATGGCTGAAGATAAGCTCGACCTTCTTCAAGGAACTTTGGACCTGATGGTCCTGCACACCCTGGAGGCCATGGGACCGCTGCATGGCTACGGCATTGCGCGGCGGATCGAGCAGGTGAGCGGAAATGAAGTCCTGCTGAACCAGGGAACCATTTACGCTTCGCTGGTGCGGCTTCAGCAGCGCGGATGGATCTCGGCCAAGTGGGGCACATCGGACAACAACCGCAAAGCCAAGTTCTATTCCATCACAACAGGGCCGGGCAAAGCAATTGGCCAAGGACGCCGCGCACTGGCAGCGGCTTGCGGCCGTCATGGGCCGGGTGCTGGGTTTGCAGAGTGAAGGTGGTGAGCAATGATGATTCAATTCGCCAGGCGCTCAACCGCTTACGCTCTTTCTTCCGCAAGGAGCCTCTGGACCGGGAAGTGGAGGCGGAGATGGCCTCGCACCTCGAATTGGCTATCGAAGAAAATGTGCGGCGCGGCCTGCCGCGGAAGAAGCGCGCCGCCAAGCGCTGGTCCAATTCGGCGGAGTGGCGCAGGCGCAAGGAGCGGCATCGCGAGGCGCGCGGGCTGCCGGCGCTTGATATCCTGACGCAGGACTTGCGGTACACCTTTCGCACGCTTGCGGCGCGACCGTGCGTTCACGATTGTTCGCCGTTCTGATTCTGGCGCTGGGCATTGGCGCGAATGTCGCCGTCTTCAGCGTGGTGAACACGATCCTGCTGCGGCCGTTGCCTTTTCCGCGATCCGCAGCAACTGGTGCGGATTGTGGAGAAAAACCCAAAATCCGGCGAATCCAGCATGACCTACACCGCGGATGCCACCGAGGACTTCCAGCAACAGAACCGCTCTTTTCAGTCCGTAAGCGGATACTTCGCCTTTACCGGGCCGGACAATTTCAAACTGATAGGCCGCGACGTGCCGGCGCCCGTTACAGGCATTCTAGTAGCCGAAGGCTTTTTTCAAACGCTTGGCGTCGGACCCAACGCTGGGACGTTCATTCCTCCCTGAGGAATTCGTGCAACGAACAGCCGCCCTGTGGCGTTGTTGAGTTATGCGTTTTGGAAGCGGCAATTTGGCGGCGATCGCAGCATCGTCGGACAGACGATTGAGCTGAACAATACGCCGGTGACCGTTGTGGGAGTATTGCCGGATACGTTCGATTTCGGCTCGGTGTTTTCGCCGGGAGCCAAGGTCGATCTTTTCACGCCTTACATCATGGATGACTTCCGCGATGACGGGAACGACCTGGCGTTGATTGGGCGTCTGAAGCCGGGAGTGACTCTGGCGCAGGCACAGGCGAGGCGGATCAGCTCTTTCCGCATCTTATTTCGAGCATAAACACCCTGAGTACGGAAGAGGTTACACCGGCCAGCTTACGGAGTTGAAGGAATATGTGAGCGGCAAATTGCGGCGGTCGCTTGTGGTACTGTGGTGCGCGGTGGGGCTGATTCTGCTGATCGTGTGCGTAAACCTCTCGAACCTGCTGCTGGCGCGGGCGGCGGCGCGCAGCAAGGAATTTGCCATGCGCAGCGCGCTGGGGGCAGGCCGAGGACGGCTGGTGCGCCAATTGCTCACGGAAAGCCTGGTGCTGTCGGGAGCGGGCGCCATCCTTGGACTGGGACTTGGCTTCTGCCATGACGTCTTATCTTGCGCATCAGGGATCTATTGCGTTGCCGCTGCTGAGCAGCGTGCGCGTGGACGGCGCGGTGCTTGCGTGGACGCTATTGATCGCCGTGGCGGCGGCCGTTCTTTTTGGCCTGGCGCCGGGTTTGCGCATATCGAGCGGCAACCTGCAGGAGGCGCTGAAAGACAGCCGAGACGGAGCAAGGGCAGGCAGGAAACATGACCGCATGCGCTCGGCGCTGGTTATCACAGAGGTTGCTCTGGCCTGCGTGCTGGTCATTGGTGCAGGCCTGTTGCTGCGCAGTTTTCTACGCGTGCTGGATGTCGATCTGGGCTTTGAGCCAAGCCACGCCGCCGCCATCAGCGTAGACTATGACGATGGCGGTAGCGCGAGAAAAGCGGGCGCGATCTGGCAGGAAGTCGATGCGCCGCGTTCAAGATGATTCCCGGCGTTGAGGCAGCGGGCATATCCGACAACCTACCTATGAGCCGGAACCGCTCGTTGGGGAATCAAAGCGAAAGGCGGAGACTATCCCGACGGCGGGAAATTTCAGGGCGTCTTTGTTTATATCGTTTCGCCGGGCTATCTCAATGCTATGGGCATGCGCTTGATCGAAGGGCGCGACATCAGCTGGGCAGGACGGGCCTAAGAACGAAAAAGTGGTCATCATCAACGAAACCGTCGCGCGGAAGCTCTGGCCGGGGCAAGATCCCATTGGACGCATTGCAGAAGCGGGTGGCGCGGACGCGCGCGTGATCGGCGTGATTGCCGATGTGCGTGAAACCAGCGCGGAAGGCAAGGCCGGCTGATCAGATGTACCTGCCTGCAACCCAGTCCGGGCCAGAGGGTGCGCAACTGGTGGTACGCACGAAGCTGCCGCCGGAAGCGCTGGCTTCGAGCGTGATGCGGACCTTGCGCGCCCTGAATCCCGGCCAGCCGGCGACGGAGTTTCAAACCCATTCCAGATCGTGGACCATGCCGTATCGCCCCGGCGCTTCTTTGTGCTGCTCGTTTCTGCCTTCGCCTCGCTGGGTTTGCTTCTCGCCGCGCTCGGCATCTACGGCGTCATCTCCTATTCAGTGACGCGGCAGACGCAAGAGATCGGCATCCGCATGGCCCTGGGCGCGACTCAAGGGCGCGTGCTGCGCGACGTGATTTCGAGGACGCTGCTGCTGGCGCTAACCGGCATCTCCTTGGGAACGGTCGCATCCCTGGTCGCCGCGCGCCTCATCGCATCTCTGCTCTTTGGAACCTCGGCCACAGATCCGGTGACGTTCGTAGGCATGGCTGCTCTATTGTGTGCGGTGGCATGCCTTGCCGGGTATATTCCAGCGCGCCGCGCTTCACGCATCAATCCCATGACCGCACTCCGGGAAAACTAAAGTAGTCGCTGGTTTCCGTGGGCGGACGGGCACCCGGAAACCATGAAAGGTGATTCCCCGCCTCCCTAAACTCTCGTCATTCCCGCGAAAGCGGGAATCCACGAATGTGGGTCTCCGCTTTCGCGGGGACGACGAGGTTTGTGGCTTGGGATAATCGCTGGGGTGGCGCAGACATTGCCCTGCATGTCTGCGCCCTGTGTCGCCGACATAGAAAGCAATGTCGGCGCCACCCACGCAGGGAGGGGAGCCATTTTCAGCGTAGCGGAGGGTGAACGTTCCGTTCGCGACTCACGCCAGACAATGTGGAGTCAGGAGGAACGCATGTTGCGCCCCTTTCACGGTTCCCGCTCCCACGATCTGCCCTGCGACGTTGATGGCGGCAGCGCCTAGTAACTCCCAACCCGAATTGGCCGGAATCAGCGAGTTCAAATCCCGCATCCCACGACTCGCGGTCCAGACAAAGGCGTGCGCCCCAGCGCCTGTGCAGTTGCCGTTCCCCACAACCGTTCCAAGAACATTGATGTCGAATGCGGCGCTCCAGTTCCCGCCCGGGAGAACGCCAAGGTCCCGCGCCACACCCGCCCTGTTCCATAGGACAGCATGCGAATTGTTGACATTGCCGGAGTCGGAGGTACCTACGATTTCCCCCAAATCGTTGATCCCCACAGCATCGCTGCCGAGGCCACCCGGCAAGGTGCCTACAGGCTGCATGCCGGCTGCACTGCTCCAGAGGAAACCTCGATTCGGCGAACCTGCCAAGTTGCAATAGCCAACCACTTGGCCGAGGTTGTTGATATCGTGCGCCCCGGAATCCGTGAAGCCCGGAAGCGTTCCCAGTCCAACCATTCCCCCCGCTTTGGTCCATACAAAGGCGTGCAAATGGCCTCCGGCACTGAGAGTAGAATCCCCGATCACCTGGCCGCAAGCATTAACAGCTTCTGCCGCACTTCCGTTGTCTCCGGGCAGTGTGCCGAGATCCTGCAACCCCCCGGCAGCGCTCCATACAAACCCGTGTGTGCGGCCGCCGCTGCCTGTTAAATCCGACGCGCCCGCGACCAGGCCGCAGACATTGATTCCAGACGCTCCGCTGCCGGTGCCTCCGGGAAGCGTGCCCAGGTCCCGCAGGCCCACGCCCGGGGTCCAAAGGAAAGCATGAGAGTTCCCCTCGGTGACTTGCGAGGAGCCCACCACTTGGCCGCTGTCGCTGATGTCGTAAGCGTCGCTGGATGCGCCGCCGGGCAGCGTTTCCAAATCTGTGACGATGTAATATTCAGCCATGAAATCCTCCTTCGGGAAAGAATCCCGACATTACGCCGCACGCTGGCCGTTCTTGGGCTAGCACAACTTTTTCCGAACCCCCGGTGCTTGGGTTTTATAAACTCGTCAATATCTTGCAACTTGACTCAGTTCTTCGTCAAGCTTGAGGTGCGTACGAGAATTCTGATTGCGAGTTGTGATTTTCGGCACATTACTTGAGGGGATGATTCGACATGTAGAAGCTCAGAGCGGTTTTCACTAAAACCCAAAGTGCACCTGCAGCAAGGACAATAAGCCCACCGACGACACTAATAACTACTTTTGCCGCGTGCACATCCTTCCCAATTAAATCCAGTTTGTCGCCCTGTCTTTCCGATTGCTTCTTGAGATTCTCGACAGCCTCAGAGAGTCTACCGATGGATTCCTGCATTCTCATTACTATTTCGAGAGTGTAACTATAATCCCCAGATGGATAGGGAGGTGGGGTGGTCTCCGGAGCACGGGCGGGGGGTCCGATCTTCTGATCCACTTTCGCCATAATTAAGGCCTTCCCTGCCGGGAGGACATCCACTCCCAAACATCGTTAGGCGCGTTCCCCCAATATGCACTTATCGTCAGCACAATTACAGTTCCAAGTGTACCCTTGCTGATGCCTAAAGCATCGGAGAGTTCTCTCGCCGTTCCGTGCAATGCCACAAGCCACTGTCCACCCCCAATTTTTAGGTGATCATTTGGAAATGTCGCTTGGAGAGTTTGCGCTAAACTTGGATTTTCATTGGGGCATACTAGCGCGAAGAGGGCCATGCTTTTTCCCAGTCAAATTTGGTTTGAATACGCGTCGGCACCCAAATAGAAGAGCATAGTAGCACAGTCCATCCTTGTGAGCTAGCGGTATTGCACGAAGTCATCGTTCCAGACGTCGTGTCAGACCTGCACTCTCCGCTCACGGAGGAGTTCGGCCTGGGACTATTACGACTTTGCGTTTCTACCTCACGACTCGGGCTTTGCGGATCCCAGCACATGTCCTTCAGCATACGCCTTATGCGCACCTCAAATTTTATCACTGCTTCGTGTCGGGTGTTACAATCATTTGCGGAGTTTTGAATTTCCTTAAGTTGGCTGAGTGCGCATAGTGTTGTACCGGGTATTCTATCGTCCGCAAGGGTCATAGAACCGGTTATTCATTTTTGTGAGTGAGCACCGGCAGGACGCGATCTCGACTCTTGACTCGCGACTTATGTCCCAGGGGTGAAACTAGCATGGCTAAGGTACAAGTTAAATTTACGGATTACTTCGAGCAGACAATCCTGCGAATGCGAGAAGACGGACTGTTGCTGGTAAGTACGGGCACGGACGGAAAACCGAACATCATGACGATTGGCTGGGGAACCATCGGCTGCATCTGGTCGCGCCCTGTCTTCATCGTGCTGGTGCGGCCCTCACGCTACACCTATACCCGGCTCGAGCAGGTGAACGATTTCACAGTGAATGTGCCGCCGCGCGAGCTCCCGGCGGCCGTAAGTCATTGCGGCGCGGTTTCCGGCAGACATCACGACAAGTTTGCCGAGGCGCAATTGACCGCGCTGCCGAGCCGCGAGGTGCGCTCGCCCATCATCAAAGAGTGTGTTGTCCACTACGAGTGCCGGACGCTGCACCGTAACGATCTGATCCCCGAGGCGCTGGCGCAGGCGGTGGGGGAGGAATTCTATCCCCGCGGAGATTTCCACCGTGTCTACTTCGGTGAGATTGTGGCGGCCTATGCCGACGAAGATGCCGGCAAGCGCTTGAGCGTCGAGCAGCCGGGGGCGGGCAAGTCCCTCAGGTAAGGAAACAGGTGGGGCCGGCAGCTCTGGCCCCCGGTTCAGTCGCATCTCTTCCAGCATCGACCCTTTGTTTTCATAGACATTCTCGCTTTGTTCCGCCGATATCGGTGTCGAAGAGTTGAGAAGTCGAGGAGTTGAGAAGCGGACCGCCGCAACTCCAACTGCGGTTGGATCCTCGATCGGCCCTCGACTCTTCAACTTCTTGACATCTCGACTTCTCAACTTCTTGACCCCTCGACTTCTTGACCTCTTCCTTTCTTTTCATAGACATTCTCGCTTTGTTCCGTGAATTTAGACTTCGCAGCGGTTGGCGGTGAGTCCAGTGGGGTGACATATTGGCGTCCCGAACAGACGACTGGCAGGGTTCTTCCGCGATTTACCGGCGCCACTGACACAAAAGCTCATCTTCCTGTACTAGCCTATACTAGTGAGCTTAGTATGTCAAGGGTCCGCTCCCCATAGGCGTTAAAATAAGGTGGAAGCGGTTGATGCTGAATGCCCGCAGGGCATTAAGACTATTAGCCGTAGGTGAAACCTACGGAAGAATGACCTTTTCCTTGTGCTTGCCTCGACCCCGGAGGGGTCAAATTCAACCCCTGCGGGGTTGGCTGAATCTCGTAGCCGACACTTTCCGTAGGTTTCACCTACGGCTAATGATCTTGGGTCCCTTCGGGACCCGTCAGAAACGCTTAGTTTAACGCCTATGGGGCCGCTCCCTCGCCCCCCATAGAGGAGAGGGGCGCCCTTTCATAATGCGTGGCGCCGAGCGCCGGGTGAGGAGGTTGTTCCGTCACGATATTTTGAAACACTCATTAATTGCGCGGGCCGATTTGATCCACAGGAATCGGTTGGAACCCCGTTTTGTATACCAGCGAATCGTCGCGAAGCTGGAAATTGCCGTGCGCAGCGTCCACAAATTCTGGGTCGCCGTCTACGAAGTTATCCTGAATGTGGACTATCTTATCCGTCATACCGTCCAGGAGGTCCAGCCACTTCCCCCCGATAGAAATGTTTCGAACTATGGAGTTGCCCTTGGGCACCGCGGTGTCCGGCTCTTCGAACAGTGTTATGAGCCCAGGATAGCGCGTGCTATAAGGAGGCTCCTTGTAATGCATTGCCTTGAGGCCGTCGATCAGCGTCGTGTCCTTGCCGTTGAACCAGAACTTGGCCCAGCCGAGGCCGCGCGCATCGACGTGCACGGAGGGCGTACACTCGACGAAGATATTATTCTCGATGGTATTATCACGGCCCCCGCCGATCATCGCCGCCCGGCCCGCGCGATAAAACACATTGCCGTAAACCACGGTGCCGCTCGCGCAGTCGTCCAGGTAAACCGCTTGCACAAGATCGTCCGCCTTGACGCCCGGTTGCCCAATGTTGTGAAAGTAGTTATAGCGAACCACGTTGCCGCGCTCCGTGTAATTGCGGCCCAGATAAAACGCCCCGACGTCGTGCGTCTCGAGCGCCACGTGATCGATCTCGTTGAACTCGATGTGATGCTCGTTGCCGTTCAGCAGAATGGCGCAGTGCGGCGCATCGTGAATCCTATTATGCAGGATCTGGTTGCCCACGCCGCTGATCAGCACACCCGGCGTGTAGGTCCTCACCCAGCGTCCGAACTGGTGAATGTTGCAGCTCTCGACGGAATTGCCCGCCGCAGCGAGCGTTGGCCTGTCGCCGCCCGCCAGTACAATGGCGTTGTCGCCGGTTTGCGAAATGTCGCACCGCAACACGCTGTGGCGTTCGCCGCTCTCGATCTTGATGCCCACATTGCCGATGTTCCGAATTGTGCAATCCACAACCTGGTTGCCGACTCCGCCGCGGACGTCCACCGCATCTCCGCGCGTGAATTCGAAGGTGAGGCCGCGAAGGGTAACATTCGCAGCTCCGTCCAGTGTGACGAGCGGCTCTTCCAGCATCGAAATAACGGTATCTGCGCCTTTGAGGGGGGCGGGCGGCCAGAAGTAGAGCACGCCGGCCTTGCGGTCGAGGTACCACTCCCCAGGCTCATCCAGTTCCTCGAGAATGTTGAAAGCGTAATAGCGCTTCCCTTTCGAGTAACCGTAAATGCCGTGCGGGGGGTAGATCGTTATTTCGCGCTTCGAAGTCTCGATCGACTTCACCTTCTCGTAGGAATCGGCCCAGTCATAGCCCCAGTAGCCATGCACCCACACGTCGTCCAAGGCGGTCCAGCGCGCGGGGCGGTCGTCTTCGTAGAGGAAGCGGTTCTCCTGACCTTCCACGGCGCCGGCGGTCCTGGCCCAGTCGCCGTTTGGCCAGCGCGCGAGTTGCATGGACTTGTCCTCGAAAAACAATTCCAGACCCGCAACGTGCGTGGCAGGCTGAAACCACGCGGCGTCAACTCGCCGAAATCCGTAATGCCTTGCTGGCGCAGATTGAGTGCGACCACGTGATCGCGCGCGGCAGGATCGAGCCTGCGCAAAACATCGGGATCGGTGACCCGGCGGAAGCCGTGGATCGATCTGCCGCCGACCAGGCGCACGGTCTCGCCCCGATACGCCTGGAACACTATGCCGGAGTCTGCCTCCGCCAACCGAAGGGTTCGCGCCATAACGTAAGTACCACCACGGATCCACACCGTGGCCGGCCCGCCGCCTTTGCTTGCGCGCGCGGCTTGCTGGGCACGCTCTAAAGTCGCAAACGGCTTGCTCATGGTACCGGCGTTCTGATCATTGCCCTTTGGGGAAACATAGAAGTCGGCGCCATAGGCCGCCGTCCATGAAAGCATCAAAAAAACCAAAGTAAGACGCATCTCACACCTCGCATGCAGTAAACTTGCGCCTCTTCAGGCCAACCAAGATAGCACATCGAGTGGTTCATTTGACCGGAGTGTCACACGGGCCTGTGCTACCATGTAAACAACGAATCCGGAGGCTCCGCATGAAACTTTCGGTACTGCGCGGCTCGAGGCTGCCGGTCGTCGCGCTGTTGGGCGGCCTGGCGATCACTCTTGCGGCGGGACAGGGCGAGCGGACGCCTGGCGCCGCATCTTACGTCGTGGCGAAGAACCTGATGGTGCCCATGCGCGACGGCGTGAAGCTTGCGACCGACATCTATTTCCCCGCCCAGGACGGCGCCCGGCGCGAGGGCAAGTTTCCTGCCATCCTCGAGCGCACTCCCTACAACAAAGACGCGGCCACGAACTCACTTCTGCCTTTCGTGAGGCACGGCTACGTGGTGGTCTGCCAGGATACGCGCGGGCGGTACGCTTCAGAAGGCGTCTGGCACATGATGGTTGATGACGTGAACGACGGTTACGACACCGCCCAGTGGCTTGTGCAGCAACCCTGGAGCGACGGCGGGTTCGGCATGATTGGCACCTCGTACGTGGGCGGCACGCAGCACGCCATGGCCGAAAGCAACCCGCCCGGCCTCAAGGCCGTGATCCCAACCGATGCAGTGGCGAATGCCGGCTACTATGGCATGCGCAACGGAGGCGCCTACGAACTGCGCTTCATGAATTGGACATTCACGATCGGCGCGCCGCTTGGAAGTCGCGAAGCCCGCGACCCGGCAACGCGCGCGATTCTCGAAGACTCCGGCAAGCACGTTCGGGAATACATGACTGCGCTTCCCCTTCGCAAAGGCGCCACGCCGCTTAAGTTTGCGCCCGAGTATGAAGACTGGCTGGTTTTCGCCATGAGCCACGGCGAGAACGACAGCTATTGGAAACAGCCGGGCTTCGATGTCGTCGATCAGACCAGCCGGTACAAGGACGTTCCCGTTTACTTGATCGGCGGCTGGTACGATTCCTGGGACCTGCAAACGACCATGAGCTACATGGCCCTCGCGCGCGCCAAACGCGGACCGGTGAAGGTGATCATGGGGCCTTGGATTCACGGCCAGCACATGTTTCACAGTCACGGGCAGGTTGATTTCGGCGCCGACGCGGCGATCGACAGCGCGGCGTTTCACCTGCGCTGGTACGACCGCTGGCTCAAAGGAGAAGAGAACGGCGTGGAGGGCGCCGCTCCGGTGCGAATCTTCGTCATGGGCGGCGGCAGCGAACGGAAGACCGCGGAGGGCAGCCACCTGCACGGCGGCGTGTGGCGCGATGAGCAAGAGTGGCCGCTCGCTCGCACTCGCTGGACGCCGTACTATCTGCATGCCGACGGCGCACTCTCCACCGAGAAGCCGATCGAGCCCGAAGGCAAGTCAACCTATGATTTCGATCCGCGCAACCCCGTGCCCACCATTGGCGGGAACACCTCTTCCGGCACAGGCGTATTGCTTCAGGGCGCCTGGGACCAGCGCTGCAGCGAGGCGGTGTGGAATTGTCACGACTCGCTGCCGCTCTCCGCGCGGCGTGATGTATTGGTGTTCATGTCGCCGCCTCTCGAACAGGACGTGGAAGTGACGGGACCCATCGACGTGAAACTCTGGGTCTCGTCCTCCGCGCCTGACACCGATTTCACCGCCAAGCTTATCGACGTGCATCCAGCCAGCGCCGACTTGCCGGGTGGAATGGACATGAACATCGTGGATGGCATCCTGCGCGCTCGCTTCCGCGACTCCCTCGAACACGCCGAACTCATGAAGCCTGGCCAGGTCTATGCCCTGACCATCCATGTCTATCCGACGTCAAATTTGTTTGTGAAAGGTCATCACATCCGGCTGGATATTTCGAGCAGCAACTTTCCCCGCTTCGACGTCAATCCCAATACCGGCGAACCGCTCAATGCCAACCGTCGCCTCGCCGTTGCCACCAACACCATCTATCACGACCGCGAACACCCGTCGCACGTGATATTGCCGATCATCCCGGCTCAATGATGGGGAGACGGGGTGATCGACGATCGGGAGATTCCCTTCACTCCTCTTTGCGCTCGGACTTGCCAAAGCACTTCAAGGTCAAATGTTTCTTGTCAACGGACTCCTTACCGCTGTCTCCTTTGACGGTTACAATTTCCAAGTCCCCTACTAGCCGCATGTAATCAGGGTCATCCGGAACGCGGCCCGATCCCCGCTCGACCTTTCCGGAAAAACGATAATACTTTCGGTGGATGGTATTGGTCTTGAATTCCACGTGGTCTTTCTTATGCAGGCCCGAAACAATTTCGTAACTGAGCACGTCGTCGGACTCTTCCTCGCCCTGGAGAACTTCAAGGTATCCCTTCAGATTCCCCTCTTCCTCGAGGATTCCCAAAGTGTCATCGGGAGAAAGGAAATGGTACTTGGCGGTGATGTCGTCAATATTTTCGGCGCCTTGAGCCGCGACTCGTACGCACGGTAAGGCCAAAACGGTCGCCCCCAGGAGGCCGCAGAATAACAGAACGGCGGCTAGTGACTGCCAGGCTTGTTCCCAAATTATCTTGTGATTTCCACTCATAGGTCCCACCCACCTTTTGAACTCTTCCCTCGCCCCTTGAAAAAGTGGGTTTGATGACAGGCGCTCATGCCCGTGGCCTGACGGGCACCCGGAAACTATGAAAACGACGCCAGTTGTAGGGGGACGGCTTGCCGTCCCCTGCGCACAGGGTAGGGCAAGCCCTCATAAGCGCTAAGATAGTACATGACATCGCTCAAGTTGAGGAGCCCGTTCGCGGTTCCCTTCCGCGAGCTCCGCGGCGATTTCATCCCAGTGCTGCACGACGTACTCCAGCGGCACTTTCGGAGCGATGGCCTGTTGCACCTGGTGCAGCGCGAATTGAAACTCACGCCACCGACTGCCCTGGACCGTCGGATCCCAGTTCGTAGCCCCAGGGGGAAAATGACGAACCCAGGCGGACCAGCTTTTGGGTGAGCAGCGCCACCAGCAGTTTTCCGTGCCACCAGGCGCGCGAGCTCCGCGCGTCGTGCTTGGGCAAGTGGCCGATCGCCAGCAGCGACTTCAGCCGCTTGAACACCCGTTCAATTTGCCAGCGGAAGCGGTAGTACTCGAGCACTTGGGGGGCCCCCATTTCCGGCACCCGCAGGGTCGTGAACACCATCACATAATGGGCGTACTCGCGCGTTTCCGGCCGCACCCGAATCGGCTGCTTCTGCTCGCGCCGATCCAGTTGGCGCTCCGCCGCGGCGATGGCCTGCGCACTTTTGCGCACCGCACACAGACGTCCCTCCACGCGCTGCTCCCCGGCGTGCAGCGCCGCTGCCCATTGCCCCGCTTGTCCCGCCGCCAGCGGGCGCAGTGCCGGCAACACCCGGAACGGCTGGTCATCGGCCGCGAACAACGGCACCGCACTGTTCCACCGCACAATGATGTCGCCTCCTTGCGCGCGCACCCTCGCCACCCCGGCCGGATGGCAATAACCGCGATCGGCCAGAATCAGATCTCCCGCCGCGACCCGGAATCGCTCCAGATTCTCCGCCGTCCCCGCCCCTTTCCGCGCGCTGATCAGCAACTGGTCGCAGGCCAACTCCGGCAGCCGCAGGCTGTAATGAATCCGCCAATGCGAACCGGTCGGGCCCGGTTCCTTGATCACCGTCCCATCCAGCGCCCGCAGACGCCGCCGCGGCGGAGGCCCCTTCCAGCGCACCCCACTTTCCGCCAGCAACGCCTGGCAGAGGTGCTGCAACCAATTCTCCGACTGGCGCAAGCGATTCAATAGCGTCACATCGCTCACCTTCGAAAGCCCCGCCGCCTGGGCGCGAACCGTGGTCTCCCGCAACGAGTAGCCGCACCCCACGTGCATCAGCAACCTGCGCAGCAGCGCCTCCACCGAGTCCAATTCCCGCAAACGCTCTACCGCCCCGCTCAGCCGCGCCGCCCGTTGCCAGCTCGGCGGTAACAGGCCCACTAAGATGTCCCAGTCTTCGTCCAGTGCGTTCATGCTCAGCAAGGTACAGGGAAAACCGACAAGCGTCAAGCATTATCTTAGCGCTTATGAGGGCTCGCCCTACCCCTACATCTCTTCAAAGCGGGCAGTAGGAGCCGCTTGCGACGGACGACGGACTTCTGACCACGGACGTCTTACGATTTTGCACTTTCGAAACAACCCAGCACGCGCAAGAAGCTCGTCACCTCACCCAGGTGGGAAAGCGCGTTCCGGCAACGCTCTTCCTTCAGGTGCCCCACGAAATCGAGATAGAAGAAATACTCGAAAGGGCGACCACGCAAGGGGCGGGATTCGAGCTTTAGTCAAATTGATATCGCGCAGTGCGAACACGCTGAGGCATTTGAAGAGAGCGCCGGGAGCGTTAGGCGTAGAAAAAACAATTGACACCTTATTCGCCTTGCGCGGAGACGTGCGGTTTCCTCGACAGCAGAAGAAAGCGCGTGTAATTTTCGCGATGGTCCTCGAGATGGGTCGCCAGGATGCGGGCATGGTAGACCTCGGCGGCGATGCGGCTGGCGATGGCTGCAGCTCCGGGCAGGCGGCGCTCCGCCAGCATCTTCACTGCCCCTGCGGTGTCGTAAAAAGGAACCCTCTTCATCTTGGGATGGCGCTTGAAGAACTCCCTCGCACTGGGCAAGCGCCACGGGATGAGAGTAAACCTGGGTTACATCCTTGAGCGACGTACCGGGAGGAGCAATGAGGTTGTGCACAATGCGCAGGCTGACTTCGCCCACGATGTGCAGGTCGTGGGAAAGCAGAAGGTCGTAATTCTCGTGGACGGAGCCGGCCAGGGTGTTTTCAATCGGCGCCAGGCAGTACTTGGTCTTCCCGGTCGCCACGCTTTCGAAAATGGCCGTGAAGGTCTCGCAAGGTACTACTGTGATGCGCCTTCCCAGCAGTTTGTACGCGGCTTCTTCGCTGAATGAGCCGCGCTCACCTTGAAACGCAATCGTTGAGGTAGCCATAGGAAGCACCGTTATCTTGAATATCATCCGTCAGGCGACGGACTACTCGAGTCAGCTCCCCCTCGGGCAGCGTGCCGAGCAGGCCACGAAAGAAAAAGTCCACGTAGGCGGAGGAGATTTCCTCTTGCTTGACGGGACCCTCCAGGTGGTACCACTGGTAGAGCCAGTTGATCATCCCCAGCACGGCAAAGGCGGCGATGTGGGGCGAGAGTTTTGCGGGCTCGCCGGACTGCTCCTGCACGCGTCTGATCATGTCTTCGAGATACTCGATGTAGGCTCTCTTGCGGGCGTTGATCTGCTGGCGCAAGCTGCCTTTCAGGGAGCGGTTCTCGTGCAGGATGACGGTAATCTCCATGTCGCGGAAGCGCGCCACCAAATCAATGTGACCGAGGATCGTCCGGCGCAGCTTTTCCTGCGGGTCCGCAATATCCTTCACTTTCGCGAGCACGTTTTCATCAAGAATATCCATGCCGTAGTTCATGATTTCAAAAAGCAGCGTATCCTTGCTGCTCACGTGATGGTAAAGGCCCGCCTTGGTCAGGCCGACGGCCTCGGCGATATCCTGCATCGAGGCGCCGTCGTAACCTTTTTCGTAAAATACCCGGGCCGCAACCCTGCAGATTTCGCGCAGCTTTTGCCGAGCTTCCGCTGTTTGTGTCATCGCACCTAGAGCACTAATTCCAACTTGGCGAGAGTTTATCACAGTATGCTGCGGGCAAGAAGACATTCTCATAGATGGCCTGTGCTCAAGGAGAAGTACGGCGGAGGAGGCTCGCGCAGCCTGCCACAGGGGTTCAGATCACAAATACGTGGGTGCGGGACTTTACGGCATGGGACGTTCGTGGATGATCATCCAGGACGTGCCGAACTTATCCCTGAGCATCGCAAAGCGGAAGGCAAAAAAAGTCTCCTGAATGGGCATGAAGATTTCCCCGCCTTCCGAGAGCAGAGCGTAGACGCGCTCCGCCTCAGGTGTACTGTCCAGGCTGAGCGAAAGATACGCGCTCCGCATGGGTTGAAAACGCTCCGGCGGAGTGTCGGAGGCGAGAAGCTCCGTCCCTCCGATGTTCATGCGGGCGTGGAGGATGGCGTCCTTCGGGCCGGGGGGAGCGTTCTTCGGGTCCGGTATTTGGCCGTAGGTCATCATCGCCGTGATTTTTCCCCCCAAGTGCTTTTCGTAGAAACGGAACGCCTGCTCGCAGTTGCCGCCGTAGTTCAGATAGGTGAGGAGTTTCATGGGGTGATTTTCCTTTCAGGGAATGAAATCGTAAGGTCACGACACAAGCCGCTAGCCCCTTCGCAGGCGCGTCTTTCCTGCCCTCCAAGCGCGATCATCAATTGATGCTGATTGCCCTAACTGTTGCCCAACATATTTAGCTTAGGCAATCACCTGAAGCCCGTCAAGTGAACGAATCCGCCGAGAGCAAATACGCGGAGGAAAAGCGGCGCCAGGCTGCTGCAATGCAAAGCAAGATGTCAATCGGATCGCAAACCGGCCTGCGGATTCGCTTAGGCCGCCTCAGTGCTCGGTTGAAGCCGCATGGCCCGCCGAATCCACCAGATAGAGCACGGCGCCTTGGGGAAACGGCGGGGCGAACAACTGCGAGGATGATCCGGAAGAAATGGGCTTGCCTGCAATCGTCGCCCCAGT
The DNA here is from genome assembly GCA_963770415.1 of uncultured Acidobacteriota bacterium. Lineage (GTDB taxonomy): Bacteria > Acidobacteriota > Terriglobia > UBA7540 > UBA7540 > CAVROP01. The sequence goes on along the minus strand of CAVYPU010000017.1, from coordinate 171,257 downwards.
CGAGGGATTGAACCATTCGACGGCAAGCGTTCGCGAGGCTGGCATCGCTGAGAGGTCCACCGAAAACGAGCCACCGGAAGGGGAGTAGATGAGATACTCGGCGCCCGCAGCAGGCGTCTGGGCAAGACAATATCCTGTTGTAGAGAGCTCGCTGCGAGGAGTGCCATTGACGAGATTGATCCGGCGCGAATATTTCAAGATGTAGCCAAGATTGTCCCTCAAGTTATCCATGCGCGGGTCCGGTCCAATACACACGTCGTTGGTTTGCGATATGCACAGATTTCGTTTCTCGCGGGGGTAATAAATTACATAAGGGTCCATGAACAAGACCTGATTGCCGGTCATGAAATTTTCCCAAGCATAGTTGCGAGCTTCGCGCGGAGTGTCGTTCCATATTTCCCAATAGGAGTGGTCACTATCATTGACGTTGATCTTGCAGGCCGGCTTTCCGGTCCCACAGGATTTGATCGGCGAGACCCTGGCTTGGGGCGCCACCCAGTCCGCATCCGAGTTGTAGAGAATCGAGTCCGAGGAACCTGCCGCCCCATACCCAATAGGGTGCTGGTGCGGCTTCGTCGATTCATAGGCTCGGATGTGCTCGATCTGGTGATCGTTCCACCATAGGGAATCATCGGGAGTCTCTTCGGAGACGATCCACAGGACGTTGGGCAGATCGTTCAACGTGTCGATCACTTTCTCGACGAAAGCGTCCTGATAAGCAGTAATCGCGTTGGGCGCATTCATCGAGATCGAGCCGATTCCCTTGCGCCCGCTCTTATAGCCATCGTCAATACCGTCGATGTTATTGCCGCCGGTGAAAGGGTAGCCGTCGCCCGAGCAGCGATAGACGTTGAGCCATTCGCCAGTGAACAGGTAGACGCCCGCGTAGATACCCGCATTGTTCAGAGCCTGAGCCCGTGCCCGCAGGCGATCGAAAAAGCCCTGGTCGAACTTCCTGAGATCGAATTTCAAACCCCCGTCTGTCGCCTTCCCAGGCCCGGTCCTCAGCCAGGGAAACGGCGCCACCGTGATGTCCGGCGCAAGCCCCTCATAGAGCGGAAGGCCGCAGAACTTCGGCAATTCCGTGGTCCAAAGCAGGGTGAAGTTGTGCCCGTGCGTGGTGAGGAACTTCACGAAAGTGTCGAAATCCAACTTCTCGACCTTGCCGTTGCTACCCCAGTCCTGAAGCGTATTCCAGGTCTGCGAGCCGTTCAGAATAAGAACCGTACCGTTAGCATCCTCGAAATAGTGGGCGTTTCGAGAGGCTTTGAGTGGGCCGGCGATTTGTGCAGCCAGGACGACATTACCGCCAAACAGTATCGTAAGGAGAAACTTCAAACCCTGGTTATTGAAAAACGCGATCCCGTTCCGCAATAAGCGGGCACGAATTTGCATCCGGGGTGTCTCCATAATTCGCCAGGGCTGCAATTCAAGCGGCCAGCCAGGTCCTTTTTCACTCCCACGCTCTCGCTCAGCGCCAATCGCATGATTATAGCTTTCCTTTAGTGATAATGGAGGGCGAGAACCATGCGGTTCAGTTTGGAAGCTGTTCACCGGCCACTTCGAGCACTTCGCGCACCTTGCGCACGAGGGCGCCCGGCGAAAATGGCTTTTGCAGAAATGCGGTTTTGGAATCCCCCATCCCGCGCCGGGCGACGGCGTCTGCCGTATAACCCGAAACATAGAGCACCTTCATTCCTGGCCGCTCGGGCTTGAGTCGCGCGGCCAACTCGAGGCCGCTCATGCCGGGCATGATCACGTCGGTGAGCAGCAAATCGATGTGTCCCGGCTTTTGCTTGCTGATCGTAAGTGCATCGTCAGGCTTTTCAGCGGGGATCACGGTGTAGCCATATTCCTTCAGGACCTCGAGAGTCAAGTCGCGAACCATCTGTTCGTCTTCGACCAGCAATATGGTTTCCGTGCCCCTGGCTTGATGCTCGTCCGCTGGACGGCCCTTGGCGGGTTCGGCCGCTTGTTCGGCCCGCGGCAAATAGATCTTGAAGCAGGTGCCATTCCCCAGTTCGCTGTAAACGTAGATATGCCCGCCACTCTGATTGACGATGCCATGCACGGTCGCCAAGCCCAACCCCGTCCCTTTCCCTTGTTCCTTGGTCGTAAAGAACGGCTCAAAGATATGCTTCTTGGTTTCCGCATCCATGCCGCATCCGGTATCGGTCACGGTGAGCTGGACGTACTCCCCGGCGCGGATGGGGTAGTGGCCGCTGGCACGAACTTCGTCAAGATAGACGTTTTCAGTTTGGATAACGAGCTTGCCACCCTGCAGCATGGCGTCACGGGCATTAACCGCCAGGTTCAGGACCACCTGGTCGATCTCACTCGGGTCGGCTTTTACCCGACCGAGGTCCGGCCCGGGAATAATTATCAGTTCCACGTCCTCTCCAATCAGGTGCCGCAGCATGCTGTTGATGTTTGCCAAAGTCGTATTCAGATCCAAAATTTGCGGCTGGAGCACTTGCTGCCGGCTGAAGGCGAGAAGCTGGCGTGTAAGGGCGGCGCCGCGATCCGCCGCCTTCAAAACCTCAGTTATTTGCTGGTACTTCGGGTCCTTGGGGTCCGAACGCCCTGCGATGAGTTGGCCGAAACCGGAAATTACCGTCAACAGGTTATTAAAGTCGTGGGCGACGCCGCCCGCCAGCCGCCCGGCGGCTTCCATTTTCTGCGCGTGGCGGAGTTGCTCTTCGAGGCGCCGGTGCCGGGTAATGTCCCGACCTATGCCTTGAACCTCAGGCGGCTTCCCATTTCTTTGAATCAGACGCGTTCCCAAGTCCACCCGCAGCCGGCCATTCTGTTTGGTGACGATTTCGACTTCGTAGGTACGGTGTCCTTCCTGGCTGGCTTCCTGAAGTATCTGGCGGGCCGGGACGGAGTGATCCGGCGCCAGGATTTGGCCAAGGTTCATCTTCAGGACTTCGATAAGGTCACACCCGGTCATTTGGCGGCCTGCCGCATTCAAGGAGCTGAAATTGCCTTCCAGGTCGCAGGTGAAAACCATGTCGTTAGCATTTTCAAACAGTTCCTGATAGCGTTCCCTGGCGGCCGCTTCGCGCAGCAGCCACTCACGGATGCTTTCGGTTTTTTCCGCCACTTGCCGCTTAAGTAAGACTGCCGAGAGTGTGGAAGCCAAAGCCAATGCCAACAGGATGGCGATCATTTCGAGCATGCGCCCGATGGTCCACCAGGGCGGCGGCTTGAGGAGCTGAACGTCATCCAGCGACCGGACGAGAATGCGAAAGGCCTGAGGGTTATGACCTCCATCGGCCCCGAGCACACAGACCCCGGTTATCTGCAGGAGGCTTCCCGGCTCCAAAGCCTTGAACTTTTCATTTGGTCTTGTATCCTGCACTTGAGTCAGAAACAGGATGTTGCCAGACTCCATGTTCAGTGTGTGGGAGCGCGGGCCCGGAATTTCGTCCAGCAGCGACGCCTGAATACGCACGATGTCGGCGTCGTGGCTGCCGTCCAGTGCCTGGGCCGCTGAGATGGGGATGGGAGCGGGAGCAGGTCCGGTCCCAATACGTCGATAAACCGCATTTTCTAAAATCGCGGCATATTCGCCCACAGCGGGGAACCCCACGGCCTCCACCAGGCCGCCAACCTGAAGAGGAGTCGTATCAAGTGTGCGAACCTGCAGCCCGTCGTTTTCTTCCTTGATGAACAACGAACTCCCCGGCTCTTGAAGGGTCACTACCCCTCGTACTCGAACGCGGTGGCCGGACGCTCCCTGCGGCGTGAATCGCAGGAGGCTGGCGATGGGGCGGCGCGGGACCAGAAACGCATTAGTCGGCGCCGGCTCGACGACGTGGACTTGGTCGAGACTGGGCGAGTAGAGGACCACGCCCGTCATCTGGTTCTTGTGATTGAAGAGCGCCCCGCACACGCCACGGATTCGCACCTTGGCGTTGACGAGGAATGTGGGGAGTGGGTCGCGGACGGACGGGAACTCAACCCTCATCCGGCCGCCGCCCGAAGCCACGTCGAGGATCAGCGCCTCCTCCTGCTTGGTCACGTTGTGGACGATGCCTTCCACTTCCACCCATTGGCTGTCTTCCTGGGTCGAGGCCATGCGATCGAAGGTGACGGCTCGCGCCGCCGGCATAGGAGCCTGACCCAAAATCCGGATTTGAGGTTTGTCGATCGAGGGTGCGAAGTCCGGCGCGGCGCTGATACCTTCGATCTCCACCCGTTGGCCGGGCTGAATCGGCGGCCTGACGCTGCCGATGGCAACCCATATGCCCGCCGTGGAGTCCTGGATGAAGAGGTCGGACTCGGACGGATTATAAAAAGTGACAACCCCACGGACGCTCACAGGATAACCGAGATTCGCTTCATCCAGAGTAAGGTTCCGAATTTGCTCCACGCGGGTCAAGAGAGGGAGCCCGGATTTTTGCGGGGGGAGTTGCCTGGCATGCATTGATCCCGCACATAATATCCAGGAAAGAAGCAGGGGCAGGAAAAGACCCCACAGTGCGCTGCCGGCCATCACACGCTCCATGAAGCCTTGAGGGCTCTTCATGAACTCGCCGGTTCTTGCGGCTCCCCCCGCCGCATGACTGACTTCCTTTCGCTCGAAACCCCTGGGGGATGGGACTGTTTGAAGAGGGCCTTCTTTCTTTTCCATTTCCGCCAAGAATGCTGCTGACCGGCTGGCTTGGTCGCGCTCGACCTCCCCACGAATATTTTCCCAAACGTCATCTGCAATAGAAAAGAAGGCTTTGACAACCTGGGGATCGAATTGCCGTCCCGACTTACTCCTGATTTCGTCCCGCGCCACGGACCTCGGCAGGGCGCGCCGATAGGGGCGGTCGGAGGTCATGGCGTCCAGCGTATCTGCCACTGCAAATATGCGGGCTCCGAGGGGAATCTCCTCCCCTTTGAGCCCCAGTGGGTAGCCCGACCCGTCATAGGCTTCCTGGTGTGTCAACACGATTTCAGCCGCAGGAGCGAGGAATGGGATGCGTCGCACCAGTTCGTACCCGATGCGCGCATGGGTACGCATCACCGCGACTTCCTCAGGAGTAAGCTTAGCGGGTTTAAGCAAGATGGCATCCGGTATTCCGATCTTGCCGATGTCATGCAGGTAGGAGCCGCGCAAAATCTGGCTAATCTGGTCGAGCGTGCAGCCCGACGCTCTGGCAATCTCCAGGGAATAGAGGGTAACACGGCGCGAATGGCCCTCAGTCTCCGTATGGCGCAAGTCCAGTGCCGCCCCCAGCGCCTGCAATGTCTCGTCATAAGTCTGCTGGATGCGCTTGATCGCAACCTGGAGTTGGTTTGTCCGTTGTTCGACGATCTCCTCGAGGCGCTCGCGGTAGGTCGCCACCTCCGATTCGAGGCGCTTTTTTTCGAGCGCCCGCTCCACGGCAGCCCGGACCGAGTCAAACTGGAAGGGCTTCACCAGGTAGTCGTCCGCACCTCTTTTCATCGCCTCAACCCCTACCCGAGCGTTGTCCACGCCCGTGGCGATCAGGAAGCTCATGCGGGGGTATTTGGCGCGGGCTTTTTCGAGGAGCGCCAGTCCGGAAACACCTGGCATTCGGAGATCGGAGATGAGCGCGTCAAAGGGCTCGAACTCCAGCATGCGGAGGGCCTCCTCGCCGTCTCCGACAGATCGGCATTCGAACCCTTCTTGGGAAAGCCCCGCAGTGAGGAGCGCGCAGACTGCGGGCTCATCGTTGACAATAAGGATACGAGCCTTGGGGATGTTCGAGGACATACTTGCCTTCGACCAGTTCCGACCAGTAAAGACTTTCCATCCTTAAGACGTGCAGCAAGGTCTTAATGCTTCTGTGTGTAATGCTAGCTTCGTCCCCATCCCTATCACAAGGTCACGGTGGTACCGGTACCTTCGTACGGCCTCATCTTCTCGCGTCGCGCCGGATCTGGTTTCGATGAGAGCATTGGAGTTTGAGGTAGGACTTTCCATGGGCCTGTGGCCCACCCGAGGAAATGAAAATCACCGTCGTCACCCCCGCGAAGGCGGGGGTCCACTTCAGCAAAACGTGGATTCCCGCTTGCGCGGGAATGACTTGATCTTCAGGGGAGCCTTAACCACAGACGTCGCCGCGAACGTGCAAGGAATTTCCTTTTCGCCTATACTTACACCCGAGGGCCCATAGCTCAGTTGGTTAGAGCGGCGGACTCATAATCCGTTGGTCGAAGGTTCGAGTCCTTCTGGGCCCACCATATCCACCGATTAACCCCGGGAAACGTTGGTAGCATTATGGATGGGCCCGCCACCAATCGAATCCACACTACGGGGTCCCATTTAGCGTCACACCAGACATGCCGTGCATCCTTGGGAGGACCTGACGATCTGAGAGTTGCGCGGTGATGGAGGGTGGGCGTCGCGTCTGCTGTGGCGGGAGCGTCTCGCTCCCGCGCAGGGGCAGACCAGCCCCAACCAAAGGGATGCCCTCAACTCTGCGGGCGAGATGCCCTCGTTACAGCCGGCAATTTTCGAAGCTGAAGCGCGCGAGCTAACTCGGGTTCGCCAACCATTCGCGACTAACCCGCTCAAGGCAGGAGAGGGGGGGCGGCCTATCGCCGCCCCGCGGGAAGGCTCACAGTACGGAACCGTCGCTACTGCTACGAAGCTGCCGCCTTACCTGTGAATCGAGGCGCAAATGTTTCGCCCGCGAAAGTTTCGATCGAGGTGGAGGTCGTGTTTTGCGGCGAGCGCGGCTCCAAGGGCGCCATGTAGCCGGAGTTCAATGCTTCCGCCATTTCCAAGAGAAGGTCCGCCATGTTCGACGACATGCCGGACTGAAGCAAGGCCGGCTTGACGAGATGAGGCGGGAACTGCGAGTAGGTCAGATTGGGCTTGTCGATGGCTCTGCCGATTACGGAAGCCGTCTCCCGGTAAGTCAAGTCGCGCTGCCCTAGAAGCTCCCGCGTTTGCTTGCCGCTAAAGCCGAGCTGCAGCAATTCCTCCGCAGCCCTGTCGCCAATGTCCTGAGTCGCAATCATTCCCACGAGCAGGTCAGCACGCAACGGACCGCCCAATAAACCAAAACTCTTAATCACCCCGATCTGAGCCAGGAGGTTCTCCATAAAATAGCCGGCTCGGATGTAGAGTGCATTCAGCCCGGAGATGCTGCTCAGTTTTTCTTCCAGGTTGTGCAAGCCCACCACGGGACCGGTCTTGCTCGGTTTGTCCGCCCCGATGCTGCTAAGTACTACAGCATGCCCGATTCCTGCGTCCTTGATTGCCGTCACTAGGGCATCACTGACCCGCCCCTGGTACCCGCTCACGTCCGGGCTTGCAGGGTTGGGTGGTATCATTGCGTATATAGCCTTTGAACCCATAAACGCTTTGGTTAATGAACTCGCGTCGGTCACGTCGGCCACGAAAGCCTCTGCGCCCTTTTGCGCCAAGCCCGAAAGGCGGGCCGCGTCTCGTCCTATCACGCGCACTTTCTCTCCACGTGCCAGCAGTTTCGCGGCAATTACACTACCTGTATTTCCGGTCGCACCTGTAATTGTGTACATGTTCATACCCCCACAGTTTTGGATGCCGGCGGCGCCCAATGCGTTTCGGAGGCGTAACCCTTAGACGAGTCACCTGGGTTGCCGCCTATCTCGCCTGTGGCTCCTCTGAGACGGCTCCGACGGGACGACTGAAGCGATGATTTCGCGGCGTTGACTACACTGAAAAATCATTTGCACTTCTGTGTACGTCTAGTGTATCGTACTCGCTCAGGGTCGAGACAGAATTACAAATCAAGTACTCTCCGCTCAGCAGGGAGCGATCCTCTGCGACAAGGCCCCCCATCGTCGAGGGGGATACGCTGCTTGTCTGGTCACCGAGGAAGGAGAAGAGCAATGTCAGACTTTATCTTCAGAGTATCCTCAGTAAAGCTTACACCCGCACAAGAGCAAAAGATAGCATCAGCGATCCAAGGATCTGTGTTGACCGAACTCGCACAGCTCGACTTGGGCGGACAGCCGGCTGCCGACTGTATGTTTCGGCCGATCAAATGGGCGGGCGGAATTATGATTGCACCTGGAGATGTCCAGACGGTTGCTGGCAGCACGTTTACCGTAACTGCGAAGACCGCGACTTAGCTGTAGTGAACACGGCGGCCGACCCGTGGCTCCGGCCGCCGCGTCGTTCGAGGTCCCGATATGTCAGAATCTGCGATCCTCTGCCCGAGCTGGAAGTGCGAAGCGGGCGCAAGCCTGATTGGGATCGTCTTGGCGGACGGCACCGTCGCGTTTTCGAAGGATCGGATTGTGATCGATGCTGCTTTCGTTGAGGCGGCTCGCAATGGCCGTTCGCCGGAGAAGAGATTTCGGTTCAGCAGCACGTGCAAGCGGGCGGCTTGCGTCCAATGGGCAGATGACAAGTGCGGTATCGTTGACGTTATTATGAAGGAGCACCAGGAGCGCACCGCCAGCTCTGATGAACCGGTCGTGCTTCCTGAGTGTTCCATTCGTCCGCTCTGCCGATGGCACTTGCAGTCCGGAGATGAAGCGTGTCGCGCCTGCTCGGAGGTGATCACCGACAGGGGCGAGGAAATCAGCTCGGTCTCCACTGCGGCAGAGTGAGGCGCCTTGCCGTCGCAGGACGGGCCGTCCTGTCGGGGCATATTTCCTGTTCTCTGGCTTAGTACTCAATTTCTTAACTACACTAACGTATATTAAGGCTTGAAATCGAACTCCATGGAGTGGCATTGTGTTGCTGAGGTGCGCAGCCATGCCAAGGTCGAGCCCATTCGCGATCACACTCTCGCCTGTCGAGGAAGCGGAGTTGCGCAGGCGTGCGGCAAAATATACGTTGCCGTATTTTCAGGTCCAGCGGGCCAAAATGATTCTCCATGCTGCCGCAGGCATGCCCAACGACGAGATCGCCGCCTGTTTGGACACCCGCCGCGAGGTGGTCTCCCTTTGGCGCAAGCGCTTTTTTGCTGACCGCCTCGCGGGGCTGGAGGAACGTGCTCGTCCGGGTCGCCCCCGGACTTTTTCCCCCAGACCTCGTCGTGCAGGTTAAAGCTTTGGCCTGTGAACTGCCCGCCCAGCACGGTCGGCCGCTGTCCCGCTGGAGCACCCGCGACCTGGTTCAGCAAGTCCAGCAAAGCGGTCTGGTGGCCTCGGTCAGCGGCAGCACGTTGTGGCGTTGGCTGCATGAAGACGCGATTCGGCCCTGGTACCATCGCAGTTGGATCTTTCCCCGTGACCCGAACTTCGCCGCCAAGGCCGGACGCGTGCTGGATCTCTACGCCCGCCAGTGGCAAGACCGGCCGCTGAAGGATGACGAGTTCGTGATCTCCGCCGATGAAAAGACCAGTATTCAGGCCCGCCGCCGCAAGCACGCCACGCAGAACTGCCGGCCCCGCACTCCCATGCACGTTGAGCACGAGTACTCCCGCTGCGGGGCCTGGACCTATATCGCCGCCTTGGACGTCCACCGCGCCCGAGTTTATGGCCGCTGTGAAACCCAGAATGGCATCGCTCCCTTTGACCGGCTCGTCGCGCAGGTGATGACACGACCACCTTATAACCACGCCCGTCGCGTCTTCTGGATCGTGGATAACTGCTCGGCCCATCGGGGCACCCGAGCCGTTGATCGTCTCCGCCATCTCTACCCCCGCCTGACGCTCGTGCATGCCCCCGTCCATGCCAGTTGGCTCAACCAGATCGAAATCTACTTCTCCATCGTCCAGCGCAAGGTCCTCACACCCAATGATTTTCCCGATCTCAACGCCGTCGCCGAACGCCTCCTGTTGAGCACAACGGGCGTCCGCAGCGCAAAAAGGAGGAACACCATGGCGAGCTATGACTCTTCGTTCAACGCGCAAGGTCCGACTGTTGTCGCGTTCGAATGTGTAGACCTCGGGCCGCGCGCCTTCGGCGCTGGAGTGAATGGTTCTCAGTGTGGCGTTCATGGTGAAGGCATGGCGCATCCGCAAGGCTCCCGTGCCGTGAACGTCCAGGGCACAGGCGTCCACGGCAGGGGAGATTTTCACGGCGTTTATGGCATCGATGGGTCCATCGCCCAGGCGCAAGAACCGAATCTCGGAAATGACCTTCCCACGTCTCCCCCAACTCATGCTCCAATCGGAGTGGTTGGGGTGACGCAAGGCAAGAACCCGGCCATCCTTGGCGACAACAGAATTCTGCAAGCTGATCTCGCGACTTTGGACAAGCACAAAGTCGGCGGCCTGACAAATCTGGACAACGCTCGCGCCTTGGATGTTGGCGTCGAGGAGGTAAGCAAGAGCGGCCATGGCGTTGTAGGCTTGGCATTCACCGGTGACCTTACAGCAGCGCTGGATATCCCTTCTTTCCTCGGCGGAACCATCCCAGAGGAGCAAGGCAGTAACACCACTTCCGGCGTCGCGGGTCTGAGCGTCAAGGGGCCGGGCATTCTTGGCGTTAGCAACACGGACCGAGGCGGCCTGTTCATGTCAGCCACTTCCGCGTACGCCATGCCAGGAACCCCCCAACAGGAAGGAGCCCCGGTCGCGCAGATCAGGCTGTTTCCGCACTACATGCAGGCTACAGAAACCCCCATAACTCCCGGGACGCCCTTGAACAGTGTCATCCCAAGCATTGTCCAGTCACCAGCCAACCTCCCAAAGAACGGCCGGCAGGGCGACCTGCTCGTGACCGGCAGCTCGGAAAGTAGTAACTGCACTCTATGGCTCTGCGTGGCAGCGGTGCTGCGCGGCGCAACGACTGTGAGTTGCAGTTGGGCGCAAGTCCTGCTTGGGCCGGTGGTCACCGTAAAATAGCGGAAGCAGGAGTCTCGGTCCCAGCAAGTCCACCTATCTGCAGCCTTGGGCGTGGGGTGTTAAACTAGGCGAGGAGACGCGATGCACGAATTGCCCTCGCCGCAAGAAGTTCTCAAACTTTTCGAGAAAGACCCGCAACGAACTTTCCGTTTGCGCGAACTGGTGGTCGAGTTGGGGTTGCACTCGAGCCAGGCACGCGAGTTGAAGAGCCTACTGAAAAATCTCGCCCGCAGCAAGAAACTGGTCTACCTCAAGAAGAATCATTACGCGTTGGTGCACAAGGGCCGCTTCGCTGCTTCGGAGACGTCTCAAGGCAGCAATCGTCCCGGACACATGGAACCGCCGGCTCCAAAACCCGGGGTCCGCGCTGCCAGCGCGAAATCATCCAGCCTGGTAAGCGGTCGTTTGATCGGGCATCGCGATGGGTACGGCTTCGTAGTTCCAGACGTTCCGCTCGCAGGTACCGACCTCGATATTTTCATTCCTCCAGATGGCATGGGATCAGCCTTGCACGGCGACCGCGTCGAGGTTCACGCGCAACGGTCCACCCGGAGCTTTCGCGGTGAAAGCCGGATGGAGGGCCGCGTCGTTCAAGTCATCGAACGCGCTCAGAAAACCGTTGTGGGCCAATTCCACTGCGGGCCACGTTACAACTATGTGATGCCGTTCGACCAACGAATTCCCTTCGAGATTATCATTCCGCGCGGGCAGGAATTTCCTGAGGGGGAGGAGGAGCAAAAAAACCAACCGGCTACCCCCCCGGATCCCGTCACCCCCGGCCCATTTCCACCAAGTGGGAGAGGGGGCTTAGGCGGCGCGAGCCCGCCCAGCCGCGACCGCCAATTCGGCGGGGAGTCCGAGGGCCGCTCTGCCGTGGCTGCGGCCTGTGACCGCCGGACCGCTCGCGACCTCGACGGGCTGATCGTGGAAGTCGAGATCACGATTTACCCTCGTCCCGCAGCGCTGCCCCGCGGGCGAGTGATCGAGATTCTGGGCCGCCGCGAAGACTTCGGCGTGGACGTGGAGATCATGATCCGCAAGTTCCACCTTCCGCATCGCTTCCCCGCGGATGTGCTGGTGGAGGCGAGCGCCGCGCCGCAATTTATCCCCGAGCGCGACCGCGAATTCCGGCGCGACTTTCGCAACCTGCCCATCGTCACCATCGACGGTGAGACGGCCAAGGACTTCGACGACGCGGTGTACGTCGAGCGCCTGCCGTGGGGCAATTACCTTCTTCATGTTCACATTGCGGACGTGAGTCACTACGTGCAGCCGGGTTCGGCGCTCGACCGTGAAGCGCGCCTGCGGGGCACGAGTGTCTATTTCCCGGACCGCGCCGTGCCCATGCTACCCCTTGAATTGTCGAATGGCATCTGTAGCCTCAACCCCCGCGTGGACCGGCTAGTGATGTCTGCCCTGATCGAGTTCGATCCCGATGGACGCGTGGTGGAATGCGAACTCCTGCCCGGAATCATCCGCAGCGCCGAGCGGATGACCTACACGGCAGTGCGCGACATCCTGGCCGGCGAACCCGCAGCCTGCCAGCGCTACGCCGACCTTATCCCAAACTTCAAACTCATGGAGGAGTTGGCGCACCTGCTCGCTCGGCAGCGCGAAGAGCGTGGCTCGATTGACTTCGATCTTCCCGAACCCGTCATTGAGTTTGACGACCAAGGCCGCATGACCGGCATTACTCGATCCGAACGCAACTTCGCCCACCGCATCATCGAGGAGTTCATGCTGGCGGCGAACCAGGCTGTGGCATGCTATCTCGAGGGCCGAAGCATCCCCTCGCTCTATCGCATCCACGAGAAGCCCGACGCGAAGAAGGTGATCGAATTCGAGGAGATTGCCGCCGGCTTCGGCTACTCGCTCGGTATCGAGTTGCCTCCGGCGCGGCGAACTCGCATGCGTCTTCGCGACGAGCGCGACCGTTACCCGCGCTTCCACGAAGCCGTCGAGGGTGAACTCAAGATCAGCCCTTTTCATTACCAGCGGCTTACCCGGCGCCTCGAAGGCAAACCGGAAGAGCGAATTCTTTCTTACCTGATGCTGCGCTCGCTTAAGCAGGCGCGCTATTCCGAGGAAAACGTCGGCCACTTTGCGCTGGCCGCTCCCACCTACACGCATTTCACTTCGCCCATCCGCCGCTATCCGGATTTGATCGTGCATCGGATATTGAAGGCGGCGCTTGCACAGGAGGGAGGCAGTGCCCGGGTCGCGTCCGAACGGCGAGGAGTCCGTCCCCCTGCGAGCCCCGATTCCCCAAGGTCCAAGGCGGTTCGGCAAGATGGAGTCTCTCAGGGGCACGCCATGGCACGCCCCTGCCCGGAACGGCGTTCGTACATCCTGAAGAACTGCACGCGCTGGGGCTCGAGACCTCCGAGTCAGAGCGCCGCGCCGCCGATGCCGAGCGCGAGTTGATTGAATGGAAGAAGGTCACGTTCATGGCGCAGCATGTTGGCGGCGAGTTCGAGGCGCTCATCATCGGCCTGATCAAGCACGGCTTCTTTGTAGAATTGACGGACCTGTTCGTGGAAGGTTTCGTTCCGCTATCCAGTCTCGAAGACGATTATTACGTCTACCGCGAGCGGCTGCGCGCCATCATTGGCGAGCATTCGAAGCGCGCCTTTCACCTCGGGGAGCGTATCCGCGTGTGCCTGGTCCGCATCGAGCGGGCCGAAAACAAACTGGAGTTCGCGGTGGCAGAGTGAGGGACGGCTCCATAAAGAAGTTTTCTCCCCAAATCGTCCCGCCACCGGGTATGATTCTTTTTTGACGACTACTCTCAAAGGATTTCACTGACGCCGTGAACATCGACGAACAACTTGCTTACCTCACCAAAGGCGCGGATGAGACTATCCGCATTGAAGAACTCAAGGCCAAGCTCGAGCGGTCGGAACGCACGGGAAAGCCGCTGCTCGTGAAAGTGGGATTTGACCCCACGGCCCCGGACATTCATCTCGGGCACACCGTGCTGATCCGAAAGATGAAACACTTCCAGGATCTCGGCCACACGGTCGTTTTTCTGATTGGCGACTTTACCGGCATGATTGGCGATCCGACCGGGCAGAACGCGACGCGCCCGCCTCTGACGATCGAGCAGGTGGCAGCCAACGCTGAGACGTACAAGAAACAGGCCTTCAAGATCCTCAATTCTGAAAAGACGGTCGTGGATTTTAATAGTCGCTGGTTGGGCGCCTTGACGAGCCGCGACTGGGTCAAGCTTTGCTCCAAGTACACGGTGGCACGCATGCTGGAGCGCGACGACTTTTCAAAACGGTTCAAGGAGCAGCGGCCCATAGCCATCCACGAACTTCTCTACCCACTCGCCCAGGCCTACGATTCGGTGGCGCTCGAAGCGGATGCGGAACTGGGGGGAACCGACCAGAAATTCAATCTGCTGGTAGGTCGCACACTCCAGCAGGAATACGGGCAGGAATCGCAAGTCATCATGACCACGCCGATACTCGAGGGGCTCGACGGCGTCCAGAAAATGTCGAAGTCGCTGGGCAATTACGTTGGCATCAATGAGCCGCCCGCCGAAATGTTTGGCAAGCTGATGTCCATCTCCGATGACCTGATGTGGCGGTACTATCTGCTGCTTACGGATATGACGGCTCCAGAGATCGGGGACCTGCTCAGCAAAGTCACCAGGGGGGCCGTCCACCCGATGGAGGCGAAGAAATCACTGGCTCGCCGCATTGTTGAGGATTTCCACGGGACAGAGGCAGCGGCCGAAGCGCAAGACATCTTTGAAGCGACGGTCCAGAACAAGGGGGTCCCGACGGTTTTACCGTCCAGACGCTTCCCTCTTACTTCCCCCAAGAAGTTATTCCGGCTATTGACCGAATTAGGACTTTTCCCCTCCAACGCCGAGGCTCAAAGGAAGATCAGGGAGGGAGCAGTGTACGTGACTACCGAAGACAGCCGGCTACCTGACTGGAAGCGACTGAGCGACCCTAACTTCGAGTTCGATCCGCTCCAGTATCCCGCCACTGTGATCTTTCGGGTCGGCCCCCTTCGTCACTTCCGGGTCACGTTCGAGAAAGGCGAGTGAGAATGAATCCAGAGGACATGAATAGGGTAGCATCCGACGCGGCTCGTCATGATAAACTAGGCCACATGGACGGACATCACATACAGCGAATCAAGATTATCGTCGAGAAGCACCCGGATGGATATGTGGCCTATCCACTGGGGGTTCGGGGCGTGGTAGTGGGGGAAGGCGACACTTATGAGGCGGCGGTTGCAGACGTGAAGTCGGCGATCAAGTTTCACGTCGAAAGCTTTGGGCCGGAGGTCCTGGAAATCCAGCCTCCCGTGCTCGAAGCCTTCATTGCTGAAGCTGCCGTCGAGATCTAATGTCGAGATTTCCAGTCGACGCTCCAAAGCAGAAAGTCATTCGGGCCCTCGAAGCCCTGGGCTTTCGAGTCGTGCGTGACCGCGAGCACATATCAATGCTGAGGGAGAATCCTGACGGGAGCCGCACGCCCTTAACTCTGCCGAACCACCCGAAGCTGAAGGCTTCCACGCTCAGAACGATCTGCACACAGGCCGGCATTGCAAGAGATCAGTTTTTAGATGCCTACGAGGATTCCTAGCAAGCAAATTGCGCAGACCTGCTTTCCAAGGCCTGGGGCATTTGTCCCTTTCTAAGAACCGCAGACCTTGGAAAGCAGGTCTGCACCACGTCTCATGCGTTTCATCATTCTCGTCAATCCTAATGCAGGCCGAGGCAAAGCGCGTCTGGTCTTGCGCGAGGCGCTCGAGGTCATCCGGCGCAGGGGCATAAGCGCCGATGTCCAGGAGAGCCGGAACGCACAGCACTTGCAGGAACTGGCACGCCAAGCCGCTGCGGAAAAACCTGACGCTGTCGTTTCAGTCGGCGGAGACGGCACGCACCACTACGTCCTGAATGGGATCGTGGGAAGCGATATCCCTTTGGGAATTATTTCCTGTGGAAGCGGTAACGATCTAGCGAAGGGCTTGCAGATCCCTACCCATGCCCGAGCGGCGGCGGAAGTATTACGCGCGGCTAAGACTCGACGCATCGACCTGGGGCGTGTTGGGAATACGGTTTACGCCTGCATTGCCGGAGCAGGATTCGATTCCGTAGTGACTCGCTACGCCAACGAGCGCGTCCGCCGCCTGCGCGGTTCCTGGGCGTATACATGGTCGATTCTGCGGTGCCTCCAGTTCTACCGTCCGGAGCCGCTTGAAATTATTTCCGAGGCGCAGAAATTCAGCGGAGAAGTCATTTTCGCCGGGGTGGGCAACAACGTTTCCTACGGCGGAGGAATTCACCTTACGCCGCGGGCCCTTCTCGACGACGGCTTACTGGATGTTTGTATCGTCCCTTATCTGGGGAAATTCGAGCTTCTGCGTTGGGTCCCACGCGCTTACCGCGGGGAGCACCTGAGACACCCTCGCATCATCTACTTTCAAGCCCGCAAGGTTTCCTTGAAAACCACATCTCGATTGGAACTTTTCGGAGATGGCGAATTCGTGCAGGAGCTTCCGGCCACGGTTGAGGTTGTTCCGAAGGCGCAGCCGATAATCGTGCCCGGAAGCACAGCCGCACACACTACTGTAGGTCAAGTTCCAGAGCTTGTTAAGAGCTCGGCGGCGAGATGACCAGGTTGATTACGACCTTCCAGCGGGTGTCAATCGAGCTGACTTGCCGGGATTCCGACGCCACTCCCTTGAAACTCGCCTTGATTTCGTAATCGTGGTGCGGATCGAGATCGGAGAATTGGTATCCCCCATCGGCCTCGGCGTAGATGGCCACGACCTTTCCCGTTTGTAGGTCCTTAAGCGTCACTTCGGCGCCGCTGATTGCTTTTTCACTCTTGTCCGTTACGACGCCGCTCACGGACTTAGTGGTAGGCGCCTTCTGCTTCTTCGCCACGAGAGCGGGTGCGTTTAGCAGCCACGCGACAGCGAGCAGAACGCACACGAAGTGACGTCCCAAACAAAGCATCCGCGGCGAAAAGCGAGACGATCGAATCGGCAACCGCCCGATGGAAAAGCACAAAGGGATTTCGGCGCTCAAATTACCAGGCCTCCTCTTCTTCTTCTTCCTTATCCGAGAGAACATCCAGCTCCACCGGATCAGTATTCACGACTTGCAGCTCAACGCCGCACTCGGGGCAGTCTACGGTCTGCCCTTCTTCCATTTCCTCGTCGGCGTCAATTGCGGTCCGGCATTCAGGACAAAAGGCCATGGCTCACCCCCTGCCGACATATCTCGTCAGCACAAGAAAAGTCTAGAACATTTCCCAAAACGATGTCCAGCGCTTCGCGAACCGACTTTCGGAAGGATCGTGTAATAGGCTCTTCCCATTACTCGAAGTGAGGATTACGCTAGCAGAGTCCTCGAACGAATTCGCGCCGGCGCGGGTCTCACAAGCTAGAGGGCAAGAGCCAAGCATGGGTTCCCGCTTCGTGGGAACGACCGGTGATGCTGGTTCGAGTCTCCTGGCTTCTGACTCCTTCGCATCGATGAGAGGTGCTTAATGAAGACAGACTATGGGTTTGCGACCTTGGCGGTCCATGCCGGGCAATCTCCCTGCCCGGTGACTGGAGCGGTTGACACGCCAATCTATCAAGCGACGACATTTGCCGCCGCTGATGCCGAAGAGATGGCCGCCGTATATGGCGGCGAGAAGCCCGGCTATATGTACACGCGGTACGGTAATCCCACGTTGCACGCGCTCGAGGAAAAGCTGGCGGCGCTCGAGTGCGGTGACGCGGCGCAGGTGTTTTCCTCAGGTATGGCCGCAGTCTCGTCGGCCATCCTCGGATACGTCCGGGGCGGGAGATCACATCGTCGCGGCGCGCTCGCTTTACGGAGCCGCGTACGATTTCCTTGCCAAGATGCTTCCCTCGTTCGGTGTCGCGACCACCTTTGTTCAATCTACGCGTGTCGAGGAATTTGAGAAAGCGATTCGGCCTAACACCAAGTTGATTTACTTTGAAACACCCAGTAATCCAATACTTGAGATCCTCGATATTGCGGCCCTTGCCGAACTCGGACGCGCACGCAGCATTCCTACCATAATCGACAATACGTTTGCTACGCCGGTTCTCCAACAACCGCTGAAGATGGGCGTCACGGTGGTCCTCCACGCCGCCACCAAATATCTGTGCGGCCACGGCGACGCCATGGCGGGTGCTGTGATCGGCCCCAAGGATTACATTCGCCACCTCAACCAAGACATCATCCGCGATTTCGGCGGATGCCTCAGCCCCTTCAACGCCTGGCTAATTCTGCGCGGCTCGCATACGCTCCACCTGCGCGTGCCGGCGCAATGCTCGAACGCGCAGACGATTGCGGAGTATCTCGCTCGCCATCCCAAAGTCGCGCGAGTGAACTACCCCGGCTTGCCAAACCATCCTGGGCACGACATTGCCAAGAAGCAGATGAAAGCATTTGGGGCCATGCTGAGCTTTGAAGTGAAGGGAGCCTATGAAGGCGGCAAGAAGGTTATGGATGGCGTTAAAATTTTCGCCCGCGCAGCCAGCCTCGGCGATACCCGCTCGTTGATCGTTCATGCCGCATCCACGAGCCACCGCGCCGTCCCGCGCGATCAGCGATTGGCCATCGGCATTACAGATGGACTGGTGCGGCTGTCGGCGGGCGTGGAAACGGTCGAGGACCTGATAGAGGACCTCGATCAGGCGCTGGCTTGATGGGATGCTCTCCCCGCGTCATTCCTCGCTTCTTTGAAGAGGTGTAGGGGGAGGGCTTGCCCTCCCCATGTGCCGGGGACGGCAAGCCGTCCCCCTACAACGGGTGTCGCTTTCATGGTTTCCGGGAGGCTTTATATGCAGCGGCTTATCGCCATCGGGCTGGCCTTTTACTCGTTCGCGCTTATCGTGTCGAATCTACCTCATCTGCCGGCGCGAATCCCGACTCACTTCAATGGAGCGGGAGACGCGGACGGATGGGGAAGCCCCAGCACGCTGTGGTTCCTCCTGCTGTCTCAAGTGGTGACTTGCGGCCTGTTCCTGCTAGTCCCGCTACTAGCTCGGCGCTTTCCCGGCGCAGTCAATCTCGGGTCACGGAAGCTGAGCGATTTTTCCCCGGAGCAGCGCCGGCGAATCATGCCCCTGTTCGACGACATGACGGGGTACATGAGCCTCCTGCTCAGTCTCCTCTTTGCGTTTCTACTGCGAGGCACTATCCGCGCTGCCTTCTCTCCTCATCCTCATCTCACCTTTTGGTGGGTGCTCCTCATCTTCCTTGCGGCCTTTATTGCCACCGTCATTTACTACATGCAACGCATCTTCGCGGTGGCTGGCAGAACGGAAAAGGGGAATCCAATCGAGTAGTAAGCTGGGGTGGCGCAGACATTGCCCTGTATGTCCGCGCCCTGTGTCGCCGACATAGAAAGCAATGTCGGCGCCACCCACGACGTTTGTGGTTTGGGATAATCGACAGTTTCAAAGCAGAGAAGAATCTCTGTAGCTCCGAAACCGGGCAACTGCGGAGATTCTTCGCTTCGCGCAGAATGACAGGCGCTACAGGAATAGTTTATCGACGACTGCCGCAGCGAATTCCTCGGTTGTGCTTTCCCCTCCCAAGTCACGGGTGCGAACCTCTCGCTCACCCGTTACCTTCTTAAGCGCTTCGAAGATGTGCGCGCCCGTCTCTGGTTCTTCCAGATGCTCCATCATCAACGCAGATGCCCAGATGGCGGCGATGGGGTTGGAGATGCCGCGGCCCGCGATGTCCGGAGCGCTGCCGTGCACGGGCTCGAACATGGGAGGCCCGAGCCGCTCGACGGGATTCAGGTTGGCGCTGGCCGCGAGGCCCAGGCTTCCTTGCAGGGCGCCGCCGAGGTCGGTGAGGATATCGGCAAACAGGTTCGATCCGACCACCACGTCCAGGCTTTCCGGATGGGTGATCATGCGGGCGGCGAGCGCATCCACGTGATAGTTCGCCACCTGAACGTCGGGGTATTCCCTCGAAACCTCGCCCAGCACTTCATCCCACAAGACCATGGTGTAGGCCATGGCGTTAGACTTGGTGGCGCTGGCCAGGCGCTTGCGGGGGCGCCTGGCGCGCCCGTTCGAAAGCGTAGCGAATCACACGCTCCACGCCCTTGCGTGTGAAGACGGATTGCTGAACGGCAATTTCATCGGGTGCGCCCTGCTTGAACCTGCCGCCCACGCCGCAATACTCGCCCTCCGTATTCTCGCGGATGAAGAGCATGCGAATGTCGTCGGCTCCCTTCCCGCGCAGCGGCGTCTCGAGGCCCGGCAGAATTTCTACGGGACGCAGGTTGACGTACAAATCAAATCCGAAACGAATGCGCAGCAGGAGTTGACATAGGGAGATATGGTCCGGGACCGTGGGATGCCCGATGGCTCCGAGCAGGATGGCGTCGAAAGGCCGAAGCTGCTCGAGCCCATCTTCCGGCATCATGCGCCCGGTGCGGAGATAGTATTCGCATCCCCAGTCGAATTCCTGGAAGGAAAGACTGGGCCGTCCGTTAGGCCCTCGCGTCGCCGCTTGCAAGACTTTCATTGCGGCAGGCACTACTTCCTTTCCGATCCCGTCGCCGGGGATCAGTGCGATGTGGTGATTCTTGTTGGGCATGGAAAATTCCTCTCCTCAGATAGTGTACAATTTAATGCTTTCGAAGACAGCACATCGTCGATCGACGCAGATGGGGCAAGCCGCGCTACAACGGGAATGATTGGCAATGAGGAGGAAGAATGATCAAGCGATCTTGGATCATGGGTATTCTACTGCTCGCCGGGTTTGCGATCTCAGCCAGCGCGCAATCCGGCCCGCCGCGGATCATCGACTGCCACGTGCACTATAACGGGAACCCGGATTTCGTTCAGAAGCTGGTCGCGAAACTGGAGGCGGTGGACGGACTGGCCTTTCTGATGGTCACTCCCGCCGATCTCGATTCGGCCAAGCCTTTGATCGACCGCGCGCCGAACCGGCTGGTGGGGCTGGGCCTGCTGGACCTTGATGATCCCCGCGCCGTCGAACGCGTGGACGAGTTCCACGCGGCAGGGTTTCGCGGCCTGGGTGAGCTGGAATTCCCTCTCAAGAACTTCTACGATCCGAGCTATTGGCCCGTGTACGAGCGCGCTGAGAAATACGGCATGATCGTCGTCTTCCACACGGGGATCGTGGCCCGCGAGAACCCCAAGCTGGCGGTTGACGTCAGCGTCGACAGGATGCGGGTGACGTCGCTCGACGGCATTGCGCGGCACTTTCCGGGAATCACCATCATTGGCGCGCACCTTGGCAACCCTGACTATGCCTGGGCGGGAGAGTTGGCACGCTGGCATCCCAACCTCTTCCTGGACGCGTCAGGCTCCTCCTTGATTAAACTCCAGGACAACTACACGTTCTTCAAGTCCATCTTCTGGTGGTCGGGCATCGAGAGCCCGCATACGCCGAAGTCCGCCACCAGCGCCTTCGAGAAGCTGGTCTTTGGGTCCGATGTGTTCGGTGGAGACTTGGAGGAGTTTGACTTGGCGCAGGCGCGCTACCACAAAATGCTCGACGCCTGCGGGGTTCCGCAGAAATCACAGGAGAACATCTTCGCGGGAACGCTGTGGCGAATACTTCAGAAGCAGTGACGAGTGACGAAGCGGAAAGGAGTCAGGAGTCAGAAGGAGCAGACGACCGGTCTTCACCGTCAACTGACACCTACTTCAAGCACAGTGACGTGTGACGAGCCGTAGCGCGGGCCTCCGACTGGGGTGGCGCAGACATTGCTCTGTATGTCTGCGACCTGTGACGCCGACATAGAAAGCAATGTCGGCGCCACCCACGATTTTGAGGTCCGCGGTACCTCAGAAAATCTCGAATCTTTCCTGATCAACAGCCGAATCGCTTTTGACGATGACGTCCTTCTGAGTGATGGCTTCGAGTTCCGAGAGCAATGCGCCCTCGTGCGCCTTGAGAGCCTTGGCCACTTCGGGATTCACGCGCAGCGTCATCGACTTGCCTTCGACTTCGCGGGCCATTCTGCGCGCGTCGTCCAGGATCTCGTAACAAACCGTAGTGGGAGATTTCACCCAACCCGAGCCGGAGCAATACGCGCACCGCTCGCAGAGCGTCCGTTCCAAAGATTGCTTGACTCGCTTGCGGGTGATGGCCACCAGCCCAAAATCGTGGAAGGCGATGACCTTGGTTGGGGCGCGGTCTTTGCGCAGCGCCTCTTCGAGCACTTGAGTCACCTTGGCGCGATTCTTGCGCTCGTCCATGTCGATGAAATCCACCACGATGATCCCGCCCAAGTCCCGCAGCCGAATCTGGCGGACGATCTCATTCACCGCGTCGAAGTTGGTTTTCAGGATGGTGTCTTCGAGGCGATTGGTCTTGCCCACATATTTGCCGGTGTTAACGTCAACAGCAACCAATGCCTCCGTCTGGTTGATAACGATATAACCTCCGGACTTGAGCCACACTTTGGGCTTAAGCGCCTTTTCGATTTCCGCCTGAATACCAAACTCCTCGAAGAGCGGGGTCTCGCGGGTGTGGAGCTTGACCTTGCCCACCAAGGTGGGCTGGCTGCGACTCACAAAATCGAGCACCTGCTCGTATTGGATTTCGTTGTCCACGCGCACGCATTTGAATTCCGGAGTAAGCGTATCGCGCAGCACGCGCAGCACCAGATCGAGGTCGCGATGGATCAGCGCCGGAGCTTTAACTCGCTCCATCCTGCTGCGTATTTCATTCCAGAGGCTGGTGAGGAATTTCAGGTCCGATTTCAGTTCTTCCTCGTCGCGGCCCTGGGCCGCAGTGCGCACGATGAATCCGCCGGGCAAGGCGCCTTTATTTTGGAAGATGATATTCCTCAACCGCAGGCGCTCTTCTTCCGACGCAATCTTCCGCGACACGCCGATGTGCTCGACGGTGGGCATGTACACGAGATATCTGCCTGGAAGCGCCACGTGAGAAGTGATGCGCGCACCCTTGGTCCCGAGAGGTTCTTTCGAAATCTGCACCAGGATTTCCTGGCCCTCTTTGAGCAGCTTCGAGATTTGGACCGGCTGATTGTTGCCCGGCCGAGACTGAGACTCCCAGCGAGGTTCGCCGCGGCCCTGGCCCTGATTGCTCGGCCCTCGCCGCCCACGCCGGCCGCGCCGGGGCGCGAAACGCGGGCGCTGGTGCGGTTCACGCAAAGTATACGTTCCGTCATTGGGCGCGCCCTGTCGCTCGGGGGCTCCGGCCTGATCGGGCTGCGACTCCTGCGGTTCCTGCATTTCTTCACTGAGCGCTGGCGAGTCAGGCTCAGAAACAGCTTCAGCAACCGGCTCGGCGATTTGAACTGCTTCCTGGGCAAGATCGAGCGCGGGTAAAGTCTCTTCCGTGTGATTGTCCACAAAAGCAGGCAATGTAGCCTCTCCATTCACTGGCCCATCCAACGCGCTGCCGGTTTCGAGTGCCGGGGCCACGTCGTCATCGGCGATTGCAACTTCCGAGTCGGAGATAACCGATGCAGGAATCGTCGCCGCTCGTTTGTTCGCAACCTCCACTTCCACACGTTTTTCATGGTTCTCACTCTCTGTCGCGAAGACAGAAGCTGGGGCAGCTTCGGCCTTGAGGCCGGCAGGTTGCGGTTCCTCCTCAGCCACTTCCGGCACAGGAGGGATTTCAACCTCCGTCTGCTCAGATACGACGGGGGAAGCGTCGGCCAACGGCGCGTCCGGGCTTTCGGATTCTGCGGGAGGAATCTCCGCTGGTGCGGAAGCAATCGCTGGAGCATCCCCGCCTTCCATCCTGGCGGGAGCTTCGCCTACTGCCTCGGGCTCGGCAGGAACGCTCTCCTCCGAAGCGGGCTCCTGCGACTCAGAAGCGGCATGGCCATACTTCGCCAGGGATTCTCCAGGCAAGATCTCAAACTCGTGGGGGCTGGAACTCTCCTGCCGCGGCACGAACCGGTGCTCAGTTTGGCGATGCTCCCCAAACTTTCTCCCCCGATGCCGCCAGCGGCGGCCACGCGGGTCAAACCGGCCCGGCTCCGGCGTTTCACGCGGGATTCCGGGGGAAGGAGGAGCGGCCGATCCTTCGGCGGGGGTGACGGCTGTTTGAGAAATGCTTGTTCCCACGGGTGGGGCTTCGGCAGACACTTGAGCCGACGGAGCGCCGTTGGGCATTTGTGAAGCCGTGGGGGCCGAAGCGGGCGCCGGGGGAGCTACCGGCAGGCTTGCTGCCTCGACGGGTGTAGCGGCGACGGGCGCTGTCTGCGAGGATTCCGCGTTGAATCCGACCGCATTTGCCTCCGCCTCCTCGAGGATCTTGTCGTAATCCTCCTGGTCCTCGAAAAAGAAATCCGAGACGTAGAGGAAAGCGTCCCGGTCGAGGCCAATGTCCACAAATGCGGATTGCATCCCGGGCAGCACCCGGCTGACACGCCCTTTATAAATTCCGCCCACCAATCCGACGTCCGTGTCACGCTCAATAAAAACTTCAACCAACTGGTCGTCTTCCAATACGGCCAACTTCGTCTCGTGAAAAGACGACGAGATGAACATCTCCTTTGACATGGAAACTCCTTTTCGGGGTTGGCGGGGGATCAATCCGTTTTCTGTAGCGCCGGCCCCGCACATGCGGGGGTTGGCATGAATCCTGCCCCATCGACGAGGGGCGCTACGCGGAGATCAACCCTCTGCCTACCTGGCCCGGTCGCTTAACCGCATGAAGGTTTTCACCAGCGAAACCGGGCTTATAGATCTTTATCGACTTCAATGCCGCGCTTTCGAGCGCGAAGCGTTGCGAATCCAACTCATCCGCATTCAACTGGCACCAACTCAACCAGTTCCGTACATCAATCTTGCACCTGTTGCTCCGACCCCGCGGTGCGTGGTGGGCAACTGCCGGCCTGAAAGCCGGGGCTACTTCAACGACAGATCAAATCTAATTCACAAAACGTTTGGCCCGGACGTTCATAGCCACGCCCAAGCCCAAAAAAGTAAACAAAAGGGACGATCCCCCCTGGCTCATGAGCGGCAACGGAATGCCCGTCACCGGAAAAAGCCCGATCATCATCCCGGTGTTGATGGCGACTTGAAAAAAGAACACGGCTGCAAGACCCACCAACAAAAAAGCTCCGGCGCGATCCGGCGCCATCTGTGCTCCATCCAACAAGCGGAGCAGGAGCACAAAGTAAAGCAGCAGCACGACCAGCGTACCTACGAAACCCTGCTCCTCCGCAAAGGGTGCAAAAATGGAATCCGCATGGGAGACAGGGATAAAGCCCAGACGGCTTTGGGTGCCGTTTCCAAACCCTTTTCCCCAAAAGCCGCCCGCACCGATGGCAATCTTTGTTTGGGTCACCTGGTAGCTGGTTCCTTGCGTATCCTGTGATGGATGTACGTAGGTCATTAACCTTTCGCGCTGATAGGGACGAAGGAAGTGATATCCCAGCGGCAAGGCCAGCACCCCTAACAAGAAAAGCACGGCGATTTGCTTCAGGCGAATGCCTGCGACCATAATACCCGCAGCAACAATCGCAAAGAACGTCAGAGCCGTGCCGAGGTCAGGCTCCAAGGCTACCAGAATTGCCGGGACTCCTCCGAGCAAACCGAGCTTGACCAAGTCACCCCAGGTAGCGGATTTGCCTTTCCATCGCGCAAAATAGGCCGCTACACAGAGTATTATAACTAATTTCACCCACTCTGACACTTGGAATGTAATTCCGCCGAACTGCATCCATCGCTTAGTCTTGGCGATGGCATGGCCCGCCACCAGCAACTCCCCCAAGGCAAGCATGGACAAAATGTAGAGCCAGGGAGTTTGCTCGAGCAGGAAATGGTAGTCGAGATGGCTGATCGCGAGCGCCAGGACGACGCTCAGGATCAACCAATAAAGCTGTTTCCTGTACTGGCCTTCAAGAGCGGAGTGCTGCGTGGCGCTGTAGATTTCAACAACCCCAATGACGGCTATAGCAATGGCCAATCCTAGTAAAAGCCAGTCTATGTCGCGAAATCGAATTCGCATGGTCATGCTAGAGCTCGAATACGTCATTCCCGTGCCAGCGGGAATCCATTTAGGCGACATGGACCCCCGCTTTTGCGGGGGTGACCTTGTGGGCGATTTTCATTCCCTCGGGTGGGCCATAGGCCCATGGAACCTCCTCAACGAACTTCCACCTCTGTCGCGAGACTCGTCGTGTGCGCCGCGCCCGCATCACTCAGCATTCGCCCTTGATTCTGAGTTTGCATTTGGGGGGGCCGCTGCGCTGCCTTCTTGTCGAAATAAGCTTTGATCACTTCGCGCGCCACCGGAACTGCCACGGTCGAATGTTCGCCGCGCATGACCAGCGCTGCCACTACAATTTCAGGCTTGTTACTGGGAGCAAATCCGATAAACCAGGCGTTGTTCTTGAAGCCGGCATTCCCCGATGATTTCATCAGGTCCACGCTGACCACTTGGGCGGTTCCGGTTTTGCCGGCAATGTCAATCCCCGGGCAGCGGGCGTCGGCGCCCGTGCCTTCGCCTTCATTGACTACTCCCCACATGCCGCGCAATAAGGCATCGTGCGTACTCTCTCCCATCGGGAAGTTCTCTGCCGCGTCCTCGGGAGGATCCACTCCCAGGGCCAGCAATTGATCCCGGAAGGCCAGGTGGGGCCGGGAAAAGGTCCCGCCCGAGGCGACGGCGCCTATCATGCGGGCTAACTGTAGGGGCGTCGCCACCACCGCTCCCTGGCCTATGGCCACAGACATCGTTTCACCGGCATACCATTTTCGCTTGAATGCCCTCTGCACCCATTCCGGGGATGGAATAAGTCCTGGCGCCTCCCCCGGCAGATCGATTCCGGTTCGCGCGCCGAGCCCCAGGCGCTTGGCGAAGTAGTCAATCTTCTCGATTCCAAGCAGCTTCCCCAGGGTGTAAAAGTACACGTCGCAGGAGACGATGATGGCGCGATGCAAGTCGACAATTCCATGTGACTTATGCTTTTCAAAGACCCAGTCGTGGTAGGTGTGCCCGTAGATTTCAACCTCGCCCGCACAATGCAACGTGAAGTCGGGATCGATTGTCCCGGTTTCGAGAGCGGCGGCGGCGGTGACGATCTTGAAGACCGAGCCGGGCGCAAGTTGCGCCTGGATCGCTTTGTTCATCAGGGGCTTCATGGGATCGCCGGTCAGCTTCTCCCATTTGTCCCGGTCGATGCGTTTGGCGAAATCGTTGGGGTCGAAGGAGGGGTGGCTGGCCATGGCCAACACCTCGCCGGTGCGCGGGTCAAGCGCCACAACCGCGCCGGGTTGGTCGCCCAGCGCGGCCTCCGCCACCATCTGCAAATCCAGGTCAATCGTCAGCCGCAAGTCGTTTCCCGGCACGGCATTGATGGTGGTGAGGGAGCCCACTTCCTCGCCCCGGCTGTTCACAATCACGCGCCGCATGCCGTCGCGCCCGGAAAGAATCTGGTCGTATTGCCGCTCAATCCCGAACTTGCCCACTACGTCGCCCGGACGATAAGGCGAGCCGGCCTTGGCGACCATTTCCTCCGACACCTCTCCAACGTAGCCTAGAGTCGCGGCGCCGACTTCGTTCCGGGGGTAGAGGCGCTGCTGCACCTGGATGAGGTCCAGCTCGGGGTATTCGACTCGGTGCGATTCCACAAAAGCGATGTCATCGAGAGCCGCCGCCGCCTTCAGAACGATGGGTTGAAAGCGCGGCAGGTGTGCCGTGTGCTCGATCAGGCGGTGCAGTTCGTCCGCGTCGAGACCCAGGCCGCGCGTGATTCCATCCAGGCGCTCGGGAGCCAAAGTCGCCGCGTTTTCACGCATCAACAACACACTGAAGGCAGGGAAATTGTCGGCGAGAACGCGCCCTTCCCGGTCCAGAATCCTCCCCCGCGGAGCAATCACGGGCAGGTTGCGAACCCGGTTGCGTTCGGCTTGTTCGAGGTATAAACGATGCTGGCCGATTTGAATCCGCCAATATCCGACCAGCAGGATCAGGAAAGTTAAAGCAATGGCATATTGAAAGAAGGCAATCTTCCAGGCCGGGGGGCGCTCGTGTTCCGGAAACCGAACTTCCATCTACATAAACCACGGGGACGAAGACGCACTTAGGCGCGGCGATCCTCACCTGTTGCCGAACATCGGTGGCGGGGCGCCTTGCCTAACGCACCCTGGCGACTTACCCCCTCCATCAAACCCGTTGAATGTAACACATTTAGTGCTGCAATTCAAGGCAATTGCTCTGTTAGGAAATTGGCAAATTTACGCTTTTCCGCGTTGCCGCTAGGCTACCAGAGCGTTTTGAGAAGGGGGCCCCGGCGAATCCGTTCGTCGCGGGTTATCAAAGTCATTCCCTCGGCGCGGGCCGTGGCGGCGATAAGGCGATCGGCAGGATCATGGGGAAAGTCTTCCGGGAACTGGGTGGCCAAGGCCGCAACTTCCAGAGTAATCGGCTTGGTCGTGGCACCCGCGCCCTCAACTATCCAGCGGACTGATGTTTCGACTGTGCCAGGCGCACGCAGACGTCCGCGCAACCCTTCATGATGGCGTTAACATTTTTGTGGCTAAGCACTTCTGAGCTTACTTCTAGGCAAGCATAAGGCGCTCGCCTTTCGGCTCGGGGACAGGGTCGCCGAATTCCTTGGCGGTATCAATCCACAATTGGACGGCTTCATTCGCGTTCGTAAGGGCCGCTTGTTGGGTACTGCCGTGGGCAATGCATCCAGGCAGCTCAGGAACTTCGGCGATGTAGGTTTGATCCTCGGTACTCCAGTAAATTATGACCTCATATTTATACATGTCTAATCCTCAGCATCCCCAAGCCCGTAACGCAAAATGACTTGCCGCACCTGACGCACCTGGTAAACCCTGGCCTTATTTCCCTCACGCTGCAGATTGATCAATTCTCTCACCCCGGAGCGCCTGAAAATGTAGTGGCTACCGCGATTCCGTTCCTCGAAGCCCAACCACCCGAGCAATTGCCTCAACTCATCGAAGTCGATGTTCGCATCGGACCTCGCTTGGAGGATGCGAAGCCGGAGTTCGTCAAACCTGCCCACAGCCACTAATCTATCATACGTCCCGCTGCGTAGGCCTCGCCATTTCAGCACCCCTCGGCCTGGTGATGGTAGGTGTCCCAGCCTTTGTAATTGCTCAGGGCTTCGGCGACGGCGCGGCCGTAGTGGCTGCGGTTGACGGCCACGTGGTGCTCGTAGCCGTGGTTGCAGATGTGTTTCAGCAGCTTCTGCAAGTGCGGGACCCTGATCACGCCGTAGCCGCCGAAGCTCTTTGGGCGGTCGTCGGTGATTTCGCCTTCGCCGAGGTAGGCGCGCAGCTTGCCCCCCAGATCGTCGGTCGAGACGCGGCAGTAGGTGAGCGGGCCGCTCTTCAGTTTGCCGACCACGGTTCCGAAGGTATTGTCCTTGCCCACCGAGCCGGCGATGATTTCCTGGAAGTCCATCTTGAAGTCTTCGAAGAAGTGCTTGGGAAGGTTCGAGCAGTGGAAGATCACAGCCTTGTCGGGGTCCTCGCCGTAGTTGTTGTTCCAGTCGACGATGGCGCTAGGCTCGCCGGCGGCAAGCTGCAGAATATACATCGAGATCATTCCGATCATGTCCGTCTCGCAAGCGCTGGGCATGAGGTTGTTGGACATCATGCTCATCAGCGTGCAGGGCACGACGCCGAAGAACTCCTCCATGGCCGTCCAGCACTGAACGGAGGAGCCGACCAGTTCGTTCAGCCTTCAGCCACTCGTCCACCACCAGGCCGAACTTCGCCATCTTCACGAGCGAAGCCGAGGGGACCGTCCTGAGTTGGGACATAGCCTTGAATGGACGCGATTTTCGCTTGCACGTTTGCGTCGTCGTCCTTCAATCGCTGAATGCGCCCCAGCACTTCCGAAAGGTCGAGCGTTTCGACGCTGATGCCATGGTTCTCCATCAGCTTCTCGCTGAAACGCACGGTGTTGAAGGCCGCGGGGCGCGCGCCGATCACACCCACGCGAACGTTCTTGAGTCCCTTCACAATGCGGCAGGTGGCGGCAAAGGCTCTCAAGTCGTCCGCAAAGACGGGAGAAGAAGGCGCTTCCGTATGCAACGAAGTCAGCGTGTAGCGGATGCCGTATTGCCAGAGGTTGTTGCATACCGACATCTTCCCGCAAAAGCTGTCGCGGCGCGTGCTCACCAGCATTTTGTCCGGGTTCATCCGGGAAGGCATGAATCAGCACGGGCACGTCCAGCCCTGACATGCGGATGGTGTTGGCGACGCCGCGCTCATCGCCGAAGTTGGGAAGGCTTACCAGAATGCCGTCAATCTCGTCAGCGCGCTGCTTGAAAAGCTCCGCGCATTTGCGCGCGTCCTGAAGCGTTTCAACCGCGCCGTACTTGGTGTCTTCGGGAGCAAGACAAATGCTCTTGTAGCCTTGCTGCTCGAGCACGCGCAAAACCTCTTCCCGCCCGTCGCGGGCCAGGACCGCAGGAAAGAAACCTCGGTTGCCGATGATCACGCCGAATGTCGTTGGCATGTGAGAGCCTCCTTAACGTCATTCCCCATACTTAGACCAAACCGGAATTTTAACACGGGTAGAAATCATTAACGGGGAATAGTGAACAGTCAGCTCGTCACTACCTGAACCGGTCGAGCAGCGGGAAGAGGACCAGGCTGAGGGCCACGTTTACAAGGACCGAGGTGACCAAATCGAGGGGAAGGAAGGGGGGTGGCGGGTCCAGCAAGGCGCGGTGAAGCCCTGCCATCGCGAGGTTGTGGATCAGGACAAGGCCGGCGGCAACTGCAGATCGAGCAAAAAGCGACTCGACGTTGAACTGGGCAGCGGCGGAGGCAGCCAGATAGCCGACCAGCGCCTTGGCCATGCCGAACATACCGAGATAACCGTGCGAGAGCGCGTCCTCGACGAGGCCCAGGCCCGTGCCCAAGGCGATTCCAAAGATCTTGTTCTGGCGAATCAGGGTGAAATACACGGTAACGAGCAGCGGAAAGTCCATCAAACCCGCCACCGGAATCTTGAGTGGTAAGATGGTCTGCAGAAGGAGCGCCACCAGGATCGCCACCCACAGGGTAACTTGGTGGACTCGGAAAACTTCGACTTCTCCCTTGGGTGCAACAGGCATGGTGATTCTAAACTAAGGGTGAGGATTGAGGTTTGAGGCTTGTTGCTGCGTCGAATTCGGCTTCAATACCACCAGCACGGTTTCAAGCCGGCTTAAGTCCGCGGCCGGCTTGACCTCAACGCTCTTGTAGATATTGCCGGCGCTGGCCCCTACAACCGTTCCCACACGCAGGCCTTTGGGGAAAATCTGATCGAGGCCCGAAGTCAGCACACCCTCGCCGGAGGAGACGGGTTCGTCGTTCATAATATAGCGAACCAGGCACAGGTTCTGGCTGTCGCCCTTAAGGACGCCCTGGACACGGGTCTTCTCAAGCAGGACGCCGACGCCGCTCGAGGGATCCGTAAGCAGGAGAACCTGAGAAGAGTGGGGAAAAACGGCAATGATCTTTCCGACTACGCCTTCCGGCATGATTACCGCCAGGTCCGTCGTCAGCCCCTCATCCACACCCTTGCCGATGTAGATAGCGTTCGAATTCTCACCCGGACTTGAAGCGATAACCTCCGCAGCAACAGTCTGGAAAGGGAGCTGGTTCTTGAAATCGAGCAAGGCGCGCAGCCGTGAAGATTCCGCGCTTTGCTCCGAAAGCTGCTGCAACTGGGACTCGGCAGAGGCGAGCTGGGCGCGCAGTTGTTGATTCTCTTGCTGTGCGTGCAAGAGGCTGCGATAAGTACGCCAAGACCCCTCGGAGACGTCTGTTATCCCGTGCAGGGAGCGCTGGAACGGGTCCACCAAGGCAACCGCCCAGACCCGAATGAGACGAACATCATGGTTGCGGGTAATTTGAAACGACAGGAGCAAAAGCTGCCCAACCAAGACCGAAGCGAGGACCAGAGAAGCCCGGTGACGGGAGAAAAACGCCTGCATATTGGGGCCGTCCCGTGTGACGGGTTGTGCGGTCGCTCCGGGTTCGGGAGAGTTGGGATCAAACATAAGACCGTCCACGCCAATTTGTCAGTCGTCCGCCGTTTTCAACCAGGAAACGTCACCGGCCGCTTATCTGTCGTAAGCACGTTCCATACCAAAAATGAGCCAATTAAGTGATCAAGCAAGCGATGGTTCAAAAGATTCGGTGATCAAGTGACAAAAGCTTGCATTTTCCTGCCCGTCTGATCCTCCCCAGCGAGATCGCCTCGTTCTATGGTGATTCGCTCACCTGATCAACCGATCACCGGATCATCCGATCTCCAACTTTGCCGATTTTGGCGTCATTCGATCGCCACTCGACGCAGGAGATTAAAGTCCGTTAACATTCTGCCGGTTCCCAGCACAACCGAAGCCAGGGGGTCCTCGGCAATCGAGACGGGCAAGCCGGTCTCCTCGCGAATTCTCTTGTCCAAATTCTTCAGTAACGCCCCGCCGCCGGTCAAAACAATGCCCCGGTCGGAAATATCGGCAGAGAGCTCAGGCGGCGTGCGTTCGAGGGCCACCCGGATGGCGTTCAGGATGGTCGCCACGCACTCTGAAAGCGAATCGCGAATCTCTGAGTCGTCAATAGTAATCGTCTTGGGGATTCCCTCCAACAGATGGCGCCCCTTGATC
Source organism: uncultured Acidobacteriota bacterium (assembly GCA_963770415.1). Taxonomy (GTDB): domain Bacteria; phylum Acidobacteriota; class Terriglobia; order UBA7540; family UBA7540; genus CAVROP01. The sequence continues at coordinate 138,889 of CAVYPU010000017.1, read as the reverse complement.
TCCATGCTGAGGGGTTTTTCGAGCGGGTACGCCGAGCCGACCTCAATCTTGATCTGCTCGGCGGTCCGTTCGCCAATCAGCAAGTTATACTTGCGTTTGAGGAAAGCGGTAACAGCCTCGTCCATTTCGTTTCCCGCAACGCGAACGGAGCGCGCGTAGACGATACCGGAAAGCGATATCACGGCAATATCCGTGGTGCCGCCGCCGATATCCACGATCATGCTGCCGGAAGGCTCGGTAATGGGGAGGCCTGCGCCGATGGCCGCCATCATTGCTTGCTCGACGAGAAAGACTTCGCTGGCGCGGGCACGCATAGCGGAATCCTGCACGGCGCGCTTTTCCACCTGCGTGATTTCCGAAGGCACACCGATGACAATCCGTGGATGCACGAACATCTTGCGGTTGTGCGCCTTCTGGATGAAATAGTTGAGCATCTTCTCGGTGACTTTGAAGTCCGCGATGACGCCGTCTTTCAAGGGGCGAATGGCGACGATATTGCCTGGCGTGCGCCCCAGCATGTCCTTGGCTTCTCGCCCAACTGCCTCAATATCTCCATTGACTTTGTTGAGTGCCACAATAGAGGGTTCGTTAACGACAATGCCTTTGCCGCGCGCAAAGACCAGGGTGTTGGCGGTTCCAAGATCAATAGCAAGGTCAGATGAGAAGACACTAAATAACGAGCGGACATTCATGGCGTGGACAACTCCCACTTGGATGGAGTATGAAACCGCCGGAAGGAGTGCACTGAATCATTCAGCGTTCGGCAATGCGGATGTTTCGCCACCCTCATTGGTACGTTGACCGGCGGCGAGAGTTCAGACAGGACAATCGCCCTATTCCGGGCTAGTACTATAATTAGTGGGCCTCCCGTGCTGACAGAATGCTCTCCATCGGCACTGGACCGTCAAAGGTCACGTTTATTCTTGACCAATCTCGTTGCGGGGTCAAGAGGATTCAGAAGTTAGCGGCTCGCGGTGGGTGGTAGCCTGTGGAAATGTACACCTTCCAGCCCTCCCGTCCGCAGTGGAACTGAATGACCTAATTTGGGCAACCACGACCCCACAACCTCCCGCTCGCGCCCACCCACATAGCCGCCCAAGGCAGCTTTTTCATCAAACTGACACCCTGTCTGCTGCTTAGCGGTTGCCGAGATTGCACACAGTCCTCTATAATGAGTTGTTTTCGGAATAGGCCGAGGAGCTTTCATGTATAGATTCTTGAAGAGAAATCGAGAAGCAGTAAAGAAGTACCTCCTGATTTTTTTTCTTAGCATCGTGTCCATCGGCATGGTGATCACATTGGCGCCGATCCCACAGGGCGATACGAGCCGCGCGGAAACAAACGTCCTGGCTTCAATTGGGGGTGGGAACATCACCACGTCGGACTTGCAGCGGAATATCCAGGAGCGGCTTCGGAATTCCCCCCAGGCAAACCAAGCAAAGATTATTCCTGCGGTCGCCGGCAACGTGCTCGACGAGATGATCCTCCAACGAGCGCTGATCAGCCAGGCCAAGAAGATGGGGCTTGAAATCTCCGACCAGGAGCTTGGACAGGCCCTGCAGTCCATTCCGTGGCTTACGCAGAATGGGTCGTTCATCGGGATGGATCATTACCAGGACATGATTTACCAGCAGACAGGGATGTCTGTGGGGGAGTTTGAAGAAAGGCTCCGCAACGAACTCATGCTGGAAAAGATCCGGGATGTAGTGACGGACGGTGTCGAAGTCCCTCCTCGTGAAGTACGCGAAGAGTTTCTGCGACGCAATACCAAAACCAAGATTGCGTACGTCCTGTTTGATCCCAGCCAGTTCATCAAGTCTGTTAAGGTCGCACCAGAGGCCCTGGAGGCTTTCTTCAAGAAGGACCCGACGCGCTATAAGGTTCCCGAGCAACGGAGAGTTCGCTACGCAGTGATTGACCCGGACCACGTCAAAGAAATGGTGAAGGTTTCCGACGAGGAGGCTCGTCAGTACTATACCCAGCACCTTTCCGAGTACCGGATTCCGGACCGGGTGAAAGTGGCGCATATTCTTTTCAAGACGACGGGTAAGAGTCCCGCCGAGATTGCGTCCATCGAAAAGAAAGCTCGCGACGTTCTCAATCAAATCCAAGGCGGCGCGGATTTTGCGGAGTTGGCCAAGAAGAACTCCGAAGACACCACGGCTCAGAATGGGGGCGAGCTGGGTTGGGTGGTGCGGGGACAGACAGTAAAGGAATTTGAGGACACTGCCTTTTCAATGAAGCCGGGACAGGTCAGTGACCTCGTTAAGACGGTTTACGGAATTCATATCCTGAAGCTCGAGGACAAGCAAACCGCGCACCTCCAGTCCTTCGACGAGGTGAAGGGCGCGATTGTGGCGGACTTCGAAAAAGAGCGAGTGGCCGACGCCCAGGAGAAAGCTGGCAAACGACCTTTCGAAGCAACTGCGACTGAAGCCGGACTCCTTTGACGATGTCGTGCATAATGCCGGTCTCGATCCTAAACTCTCTCCCCTGTTCAAATATGGCCAGCCGATTGCCGATCTGGGAAATGGCGAGGCGGTCGAGAACCTCGCCTTCCAACTTCGCAAAGGCGAAGTCGGCCCACCCCTGAGTGTTCCGAAGGGCCAGGCCATCATGCAGCTCGCGGACATCGTCCCCGAGCACGTTCCGGCTTTGGAGGAAGTGCGGGCGAGCGTGGAAGAAGACTACCGCGCCGACCAGTCGAAGGTTCTGGCGGCCGAGAAAGCCAAGCAATTTGCGGCGCAGATCAAAACCGGCGACTTCGCCAAGATCGCCAAGGCCGATGGTTTGACGCCGAAGGAAAGCAAGGATTTCACGCAACAGGATTTCGTCGAGGGTGTAGGTTCGGGTTCGCAGCTTTCAGCGGCCTTTACGTTGCAGCCAAACCAGTCGAGCGATGTCGTCCCGGTCGGGGGGAACAGCGTGGTTTTCCGGGTTGTTTCACACACTCAGGCGAACGAAGCAGATTTCGGACAACAGCGGGATCGAATCACTGAAGAGTTGCTGGACCGCAAGCGAAGCTTGGCCTTCGAACTCTATCGCCAGAATCTGAAACTCCAACTCGTGCAAACGGGAGAATTAAAACTGAACGCTTCCGCCCTCAAACAGTTTATTGCGCTTTACCAGAACAAGTAGAAAACCCAAATTCTAGGCGTGTAGGGGGACGGCTTGCCGTCCCCCTCTTTAAGTAACTTCGTTCATCGATGGGGGGCAAGGCAAGCCCTGCCCCAACTTCCCGCCAGCGGCAGATTCAGTTCTTCCGCCGCTTATACCTGACGATCGCAGAGCCGGGCTGCTCCCTGATCTCCACCGGCAGCCCTTTCTCCATCAACTCTTGCCCCAACATCGTTTTTGTTCCGGGGTTATCCAGATTGGTGACTTCGTACTGAGAGGTCGCGTTGAGGCTGTGCAGTCTGAAGCAGGCTGACTCAAACGGACTCCCGGGCCGGCGGAAGACCTGCACCTGGCCGTTGCCCAACTCGGGCCGATCGAACTGCCAGGCTAACCAAGCGTCATTTCTTGTATTGTAATCGACAAGCGGATAATAGTCGCCGTAGTAATACTCCGCGCTCGATCGCCATTGAGAACATAGGCGGCGCAGCCCGTCGTAGTCCAGGTCCTTATTGCGCACGTCAACCTGGAGCACCGCCGCCGGGCACATATCGCTGCGAAACGAGTACGCGTCAACCCGGTTGATCCCCGTTCCGAAATAGGGTATCCACAGAGCCATGCCGTAGGTAATGTTCTGCATCGCGGCGGGCTCATAGACGTAATCGCTGCGCCACAACGGTACGGCGCGGCGCAGCGTCTCAAGGTCATCTCGCCGCCCGCCCGAGGCGCAAGTATCGATCAGCATGTTCGGGAAGCGCCGCCGCAGTTCATCCCAATACGCCAGGTACCCTGTAACGTGCCGAATCTCGGTGATCCCTTGGCGGTCCGCTTTGTCATTGGCGCGCCACATGGGCAGCGGATCGAAATTGAAATCCTGCCGGTACAAATCGATGCCCTGATCCTTGAGCATGCCGCCGATGTGCTCGACCAGCCAGCTCCAGGCTTCCGGGTTGCCGAGATAAAGCAGCTTGTTCTCTCCCTCCGCTCCCAGCAGCCACTCCGGGTGCTTCTCGTAGAGCCACGTGCCGGGCATCACGCGCTCCGGCTCGAACCACACGATCGACTTGAGGCCTTTGCTGTGAACGTAATCGGTCACGGCGCGCAACCCCTGCGGGAAGCGCTTCGCATCGGGCTCCCAGGTGCCCACCCGCCACCAGCCCTCGCGGAAGGGATACCAGCCGGCATCCATCCACCAGTAGTCGAGCGGGATGCGCTCCTCGAGGTAACGATCCAGCAGGGCTTTCTGGTTTGACTCGTTGCCGTCCTGCATGATGTTGGTGACGATGCCCGGCTCTGCCTCGAGCTGCGGCGCCGGAAGCTTGCCGCCCGGACGCGGCAGGTTGTGGGCGATCATCCACCTTCGCCACACATTCTGCGCTCCAATCCAATCCCCCTTCCATAACTGCAGCGCCACAAGCGGCGTCCGCACCTCTTCACCCGGCAGCAATTTGAAGTGAGTCAGCTCCTGCCCGGCGCGAACCTCAAGTTCCCTTCCCTCATCGCGCTTGAACTCTGCCGCCCATTGCCCCGGCCAACCGAGCGCGATGATCACTCCTTCCCCATGTTGCTCGACATTGAAATAACAGAGGTCGCTATTGGTGGGCCGGCCGCCCATGGCTGTGATTCGCACGTCCGCCTTGCGCCCGAGCGCCGTCTCGAGCGGCTCGAAATCAGTCGGTGAAGCAGGCGCTCCCCTGCTGTGGCGAAGGAAGAACTCCCCTTCTTCACTTCGCTCGAAACGTGTGTCGAGCGCCTGGATTTGCTCCAAAATGGGCGTGTCTTCAGTGCCTTCATTCTTGAAGTAAACGGTCCACTCGACAGTTGGGAAATCGCGGTAAGCAACGGCTACGCAGCGCACCCGCAATCCCGACTTGGGATCGCGATAGCTCAAGACGTACTCGGTACGGTTCTCATCGAGAGCCCGCTCTTGGCGCTCGAATTCCCAAGTCTTCAGCAACTCACTGGATGGCCGGTCGCCGTAGCGAAATGAAAATGGCGGTGCCACGGTGTAAGGCGCGCGTGACAATCCAATCGGCAGGTCGCCCAGCCAGACCGCGCTTCCGTCCGCCAGCGTGACTCGCGCCTCGGCCCAGTCCGCCTGGTCCCATGCCGGATCGTCCCACGGATTCCTCTCGCCCACAGGAGTCAGCTCGAGCGTGACCTCCTTAGCGCCGCCCAGGTTCACGTTGATCGGAACGCCTGCCACACCTTCGCGCATCTGACTCGAGCGGTAGAGCTCAGTCCCCTTCGCTTTGACCGCCAGCACGAAGCTGCCGCGCCCACCGTAGCCCGCATCATCGTTATTGCTATCGGGACCCACCACCGCTTCGAAGCTCGTGGCAGGCTGGGTGAGCCGAACTTCGATCTTGCCCGCCCCAAAATGCACCCCGCGCTGAAACTGCCTTCCCACAATTCGCAAAGGCTTGCCGCCCGTAGTATTCTTTTCGATGATGCCGTTTTTTGTATAAACAAGAAGATATGCACCTTGGGGCACGCTTTCGGACTTCCCCAGAAACTTCGCGCTAACCCAGCGGCCGGCTTCGGCGGTCTCCGCGGGTGTGGCCGGAAAAACGCCACTCGGCTGTACCACCATCCAGCAAAGCCCCATCACAATCGCCACGGCAATCTTTTTCATTCCACACACTCCCTTGCGAGCTGGTACAAATTGAAATTCTCGTGCGACCTGGTAGAAAATTCACGATATAAGTCGATACAGCTCGTCAGCGCGTCAGCAGCCCCAGTTAGGGGCGGAATAGAGTAGGCCAGGGCCAAGCCCTGGGTTGGGTCGGCCCTCACCCCGCCTTCGGCACCCCTCTCCCGCGCGGGCGGGAGAGGGGTGGGGGGAGAGGAAGGTCCACCCGACTTACGCCGTGGGCTACATTCTTGCGCCCGCTCCGCGGGCTGACATATTCAATGCACTTCCGAGACAGGACACTAGCATGAAGCTAATGGCTACGATCACTGTCGAGAGGAAACCGAAGTCGAAGCGCATCATTGTTGAAATTGATGCCGACAAACTGGAGCGTCTGGCAGCAAGTTTGGGCTTGCCTAGTCCGGGCTTTCTCCACAGCATCGCACGTTCTGAAAAAGATATCACCCTCGGCAAAACCAGGCGCCTCCGCAGCCTGCGCGAGCTGCGCTCCTGATGTCCGAAGGGTTATATCTAACTCTGCAACAACCCAGCTCGTGGAATGGCCTGCGCCAACCTCGGAACTCTCTCACCAAACATGACACGCCTTCTCGCGCACCATCTTCTGCCCCGCCTTGCAGCCGAATGCCTGCCAGAACTCCGGCATATTTGAGACCACGTTGTTCACCCGGTATTTGGGATAGGAGTGCGGGTCTGAGAGCACCCAGGTGCGAATTGTCTCCGGCCGGTATTGCTCGCACCAGGAAAAAGCGTAGGAAAGGAAGAAGCGCTGGCGGGCGGTGAGTCCGTCCCTGCCCTTCGTATCCAGTTCCTTGCCTTGACGAGCCAGCGCTGTCTGAAGAGCCAGGAAAGCCAGATGAATCCCACCGTTGTCCGCGGTGTCCTCACCTTGGGTCATGCGGCCATCCTGCTTCACACCCGGTCCTGCCTCGGGGACCATCTGCGTATACTCATCGGCAATGCACTTTCCGCGCGCTTCGTAATCCTTGCCGTCCTGGGCAGTCCACCAGTCGCGCAGGTTTCCGGCGGCGTCGTACTTGCGTCCCTGATCGTCGAAGCCGTGAATAGTCTCGTGTCCGATGACCGCGCCGATGGAGCCGTAGTTCGAGGCGTCATCCTGACTCGAATCGAAGTAAGGCGGCTGCAGAATACCGGCGGGAAAGTTGATGGTGTTGGTCTGGGGGTCTTCATAAGCGTTGATTGTGGGCGGCGTCATTCCCCACTCCGTCCGGTCCGCCGGCTTTCCAATCTTGTTGACCCAGCGCTCGAATTCAAACCGCGTGGCGTTCTGCCGGTTCTCGAGGTGGCTCGCGCGGCCGATCGCGACCCTCGAGTAGTCGCGCCACTTATCGGGATAGCCGATCTTATTCATGGTGGCGTGCAGTTTTCCGAGCGCCTGCTTCTGGGTCGTTTGCGCCATCCAATCTTGTGCCGTGATGTCTTTAGCAAGCGCCGCTTCGATGTCCTCGACCAATCGTAGCGCGCGCTGCTTGCTCTCCGGAGGGAACGCACGGGCCACATAAACCTGGCCTAGCGCCTCGCCGAGGTTCTGGTCCACGCTTCGAACGCAGCGCCGCCAGCGCGGCTGCAACTCTTCAATACCGAACAGCGTGCGTCCGAAAAAGGCAAAGTTCTCGTCAACGAAAGCCGTGCTCAAAGCGGGCGCGGAGCCGTGCAGGAACTGCCAGCGCAAATAGGTCTTCCAGTGTTCGACCGGCTGCTGTTGCAGTAGTGTTTCAAGCCCCTTGAAAAAGTCGGGGGTGGTGACAATGTAGTGCGGCGTCGAGGGCGCATGCACGGCTTCGAGGTAGCGATCCCAATCGAAGGAGGGGGCAAGCGCCTTGACTTGGGCGAACGTCATCTTGTTATTCAGGTTCTTGGGATCGCGGCGCGCCACGGGGTCCATGGCAGCCTTGGCCAACGCGGTTTCCATCTCGAGGACCACCGCGGCGTCCGCCTTGGCCGCTTCCCGCTTCTCTCCCGCGAGCACCAGGATGTTCGCGATGTGCTCCAGGTACTTTCTCCGGATTTCTTTGGCCTTGTCCGTCTGCTCGAGATAAAAGCTGCGCCCCGGCAGCCCCATGCCCCCCTGGTCAAACTGGGCGACGTCCCGCGAGGCGTCGTCGTAATCGGGTAGACCGGAGAAGCCCAGCAGCGGCGCATCCGTCTGGTCGTCCCCTTGCTGCCAGGCGCCGGGAATCGTCTGGTGCAGGTGTGCGACCTCGAGCGCGATGTCCCGCTTCGTGCGGATAGCATCAATGCGGTCCAGTTCCGGCTTCAGCCACTCCGGCGTGCGAGCGTCGATGTCCTTTTCATCCATGCAGGCGTAGTAGAAATCACCTACCTTCTGCTCGTTGGGCGTGCGGCTTCCCTCGGCTACCGAGCTTTTTTCCAGGGTCGAGCGCAGCAGCGTCTCGTTCCAAAGCTGCAAGGGATATTCGACTCCCCATCCGGCCTGGTCCGCCGGGATGGGATGCGCCGCGAGCCACTTTCTGTCGGCGTAGGCGAAGAAATCATCGCAGGGATTCACATTGGGATCGACAATGCCGGCGCCGAAGTGCTCGAGTGCGGGCAAGCCCTCTGGGCGTGTCTGGGCCTGGAGTGACCGGGCAGAGGATAAGGCCAGCAACGAGGTCACGACCACCACTCGGACTCGAAAAATGCACATGCACACCTCACCTTTACGGACGGCTACCGTGATTTGAGCATTGATTCTGCCAGACCGACAACATACAACTGACCGCGCTCGAATGCAACGCCTGCCAACCCGCCCCGTCTGCCAACCGCTCGCTCGTCGATTCCATCAGGCACGGTTCCGCGCTGGGGATGGCAGGCAGCGTCAGGAAGCCAGTGTGGTAGAATCCACCGTTCAATTTTGTCGCGCCGACTTGCCCCTCGAAAGCGGCGTCATTCGTATGCAAATTTCCATCTCACGCCGGTATCTTCTAAGTGACGTCGCGGTTCTCGGTTATCTTGCGGCGCTTACCGTTCTCATCCACCTCATGTTCAACGGAGGCTACGGCTATTTCCGCGACGAGCTGTATTACATGGCGTGCGGCGAGCACCTGGCGTGGGGTTACGTTGACCATCCGCCATTCGTCGCCCTCATGGCATTCCTCACGCGTCATCTGCTGGGTGACTCGCTCTTCGCCCTGCACTTCCTTCCGGCGATTTGCGGAGGGCTTATTGTTCTGCTGGCCGGCCTCATGGCGCGCGAACTGGGCGGCGGACGCTACGGGCAGGCACTTACAGCCGCAGCCGTCGTGATCGCTCCGGTGTATCTCGCCATCGACAATTCTTTTTCCATGAATTCCTTTGACCAAGTCTTCTGGGCGCTGGCGGGCTATACCGTCATCCGAATTCTGAAAGGCGGCAACACCAAGTTGTGGATGTTGTTTGGCCTGGTTGCCGGCATTGGCCTTTTGAACAAGTATTCGATGGGTTTTCTAGGGCTGGGAGTTGTCGTAGGGCTGGTGCTGACGCCCGCCCGCAGGCATCTTCTCAATAAGTGGCTATGGGTGGGCGGCGCCCTTGCCTTGGTCATTTTTTTGCCGCATATGCTCTGGGAAATCCACTACGGCTTCCCCACCCTCGAGTTCATCCACAATGCGACCACGATGAAGAATATGCCGCAGACGCCTCTGCAGTTTATGGCGGGCACCATATTGGATATGCACCCATTCACTCTGCCGATCTCGGTAGCAGGGCTTGTCTTCTTCTTTTTTGCTAAAGCAGGAAAGCCCTTTCGCCTATTCGGCTGGGTTTTCGTTTCGATTCTCACCCTCTTCCTGCTGACCCGGGCCAAAACTTACTACCTTGCTCCGGCCTATCCTTTTCTTCTTGCAGGTGGAGGCGTGGCCATAGAGGCATTCCTCGAGCGGCGAAAGTGGAACTGGCTCAGGCCCGCGAGTTTGGCTGTCCTGTTTACCGGCGGGGCGGTTACAGCCCCCTATGTTCTCCCTATCCTCCCCATCGAAACCTACATGAAATACGAGTCCTTCATCGGCCTCAAGGCCCCGAAGGAAGAGAATGGCAAGGCAGGCAAACTTCCGCAACATTATGCAGACATGTTCGGTTGGGAAAACATGGTGGCCACTGTTGCCAAAGTGTATAACAGCCTTTCGCCGGAGGAGAAAGAAAAGTGCGTGATAGGGGCCAGCAACTACGGCGAAGCCGGGGCCATCGACTTTTTCGGCAAGAAGTACGGGCTTCCCCGCGCCATCAGTAGCCACAATAATTATTGGATTTGGGGCCCGGGCGAGAAACCGGGTGAAGTGTTAATCGTGGTAGGCGGCAACCCGAAAGCGTATCGCGATATGTACGACGACGTGCAGCAGGCGGCGACGGTCGTCTGCGAATACGCCATGCCTTACGAAACGAACCTGCCTGTGTATCTTTGCCGCCGGCCAAAGGCAACGTTGCAGCAAGTGTGGCCGCGCATCAAGAAGTTTATTTAGGCTGGACGCTCCTCCCTGCCCCCTAAGCGTTTGCTCAACTGCCAGACGTGCCCAAAAGCCCGCCTTGGCGAGCGATATAGTGTGGCCCACGGCGAGCCAGCCGTGGGGACAGGGGAAAGTAAGAATATCGTTTAAGCCCCGGCGGGGGCGACATAATCCCGAGGGAGCGGGGAAGATTCTTCTGTCGCCACTACCGTGGCTCAGGAGTGACCGCGCAACTCGGGTCCCACGGCTGGCTCGCCGTGGGCCACACTATGCCGCTGCTAACGCAGCTTCGGACAATGGCTCTTTGGCGAGAGGAGAGAAACTCAAAGGGCCTCTACCAACCCACCGGTTTTCCCCGGTTCTGTTCGTTAAGCCAACGCTCGAGCGGTGCGAAGTAGTCGCGAATGGCGGTGGCATCCATTTGCCGCTGGCCGGTGATAGCCTCGAGCGCGTCCGGCCATGGGCGGCTCATTCCCATCTCGAGCATGGCGTTCAGGCGCTTGCCGGCTTCCTTGTTTCCGTAAATTGAGCAGCGATGCAGCGGCTCCTTGCAGCCTGCTGCCTGGGCCAGCGCGCGGTGAAATTGGAATTGCAGAATGTCAGCGAGGAAATAGCGCATGTAAGGAACGTTGGCGGCCACATGATACTTGGCGCCGGGATCGAAATCCTCTTCACTTCGATCCACCGGGGGCGCCACTCCCTGATACTTCAGCTTCAGGTCCCACCAGGTCTGGTTGTACTTCTCCGGCGGTATCTGGCCGGAAAAAACCTTCCAGCGCCACTGGTCGATAAACAAGCCAAAAGGAAGGAAAGCAATTTTCTCAAGCGCCTTGTTAAGCAGGAAGCCGATGTCCTTCGAGGCGTCCGGGGCCTTGTCGAGCAGGCCGATCTCGACCAGGTATTCGGGCGTTACGGAAAGCGCGATGGTATCGCCCACCGCCTCATGGAAGCCGTCGTTGGCGCTGTCGCGGAAGAGCAAGGGCTGCGTGTTATAAGCTCGCTGGTAAAAGTTGTGGCCGAGCTCGTGGTGGATGGTCGAGAAGTATTCGCCCGTGATATCGATGCACATCTTGACGCGCAAGTCGTTCACGAAGTCCACGTCCCAGGCGCTGGCGTGGCAGACCACGTCGCGGTCCTGGGGCTTCACGAAAAGCGATCGCTGCCAGAAAGTGTCCGGCAGGGGTGCAAAGCCCAAAGATGTGAAGAAGTGTTCGCCGTAGCGCACCATTTGCTTGGCGTCCGGTGTTGCGGCCTTTCAATATTTTGGTGAGGTCGTAGCCCGGGTCGGCGTTCTGCGGAGCCACCAGCGGGTAGATGTTTCCCCACTCCTGCGCCCAGAGGTTGCCCAGCAGATGAGCGGGAATGGGGCCGCTCGCCGGAACCACCGCGTCGCCGTATTTCTCCCGCAGCCTGTTCCTGACGTAAGCGTGCAGGGCAACGTAGAGCGGCCGAACCTGCTCCCAAAGCCGGTCCAGTTCCCGCGCGAACTCGTCCGGGGTCATATCGTACTTCGAGCGCCACATGGCGCCGTTATCCTGGAAGCCGAGTTCGCGCGCGCCTTTGTTGGCAAGCTCCACGTAACGCACGAAGTCCTTGCGCATGGGGCGGGAAATGCCGTGCCAGCCCACCCAGGCGTCGCGCAATTCATTCGCGTCGCGGCTGTTGGCCATCACACGCGTGATGTCTTCGATGTCCAGGCACTTGTCTTTGCCGGGCGGGCACCACTTGCCCTTGCCATAGGTGCCTTCCATGGAGGAAACGATCTCGGTCAGCTCGGCGCTTTCCTTGGGGTCCGAAGGCGTGGCGAGTGTCAATGAAAGCTTCAGCAGTTTCAACTTGCGCGCCACGTCCTCGGGCAGCTTCACATGGTCGAAGCGCGTCGCCTGTTTGGCCAGTTCCACCGCGGCGTTTATGGCGCGCTCGTCCGCCTTGGCCGCAAGCAGCTCAGTGTCTTCCGTAATGTACGTGTCCTTAACCCAGTCGGCGCGGCTCGCCTCGACGCCGACATCGAGCAGCTTCGCTTCTGCCGCTGCGATGAACTTCTTTGCTTCTTCGACTTGATTTTGCGACATCGGTTGCGGTCCCGCTCCTGAAGAAGGTAATGCCAAGATTGGAATTGTCCCCAAACAGAATAGAATAGCGCAAAATCCGCGTGACCAGGGTCTCACAAGAGCCTCCGAACTTGGAATTAATCTAGGGTCTGGCCCGAATCTCCGCCCGCTTCGTCCAGCCCAGCAAAAAGAGCCCGCCCACCAGAAACAACGGGCCCGCTATAATGACAATCCAGGAGGGATGATGCCGCGCCCAGACGAGATAAAGCATCCCCAAGCCCGCGAAGAGGACTCCCCCAACCCACTCCCAACGCCAGGAAACGAGGAGTACTACCACCACGATAGCGCTAGGAACCAGATGGATGGCGAGCGCCAAAATAGTTTTCGCCGCCCCCAGGCGTTCGTTGAATACGTCCATCGCAAAGAGGCTTATAAAGACTGCGAATGCGATGCACAGAACTCTTGGGGTCCAGAATAGTAACCGCTTCGTAGGTGCATTCATGGAATATCGTCGCCTTTCTTCCTACGAAACTTAGGAATCAAGACACTCGCTCGTCACGGTTTTTCCCGCTCTTCCCTGATTACGGCCGTGAGGATCATGGAGACAATGCTCACCACCAGGGCGCCCCAGAACGCCGCCCAGAAATCGCGCACGTAGAAACCCACATGAAAGAAATTGACCGCGACGTAGGACGCGAGCCACAGCGTTATTCCGTTGATCACCAGAAGGAACAGGCCCAACGTGAGGATGACCAGCGGGCAGGACAGAAGTTTCAGGAGCGGCCGCACGATGGCGTTCACCAGGCCCAGGATGATCGCCATAACCGCGAACAGTGTCCAGCTATTCTTTTCCGCATGGATGCCCGGGACTAACCACGCGGCCACGAACAGAGCCAGGCTGCTCACCACCCAACGAATCAGCAGGTTCATTCTTGTCCTCCTCGTCGAGCAAATTTATGCGCGGTGACCGCCCCATGCTCCTTCTTTCTAGAGCCGCGCCGCGATCTTCTGGGCGATGGCCTTGGCTGCATCCAAGTTGTTGCCAGCCAGGCGCAGGTCGAGGTTCACCATGACGTCGCCCTTGCGGAACATCAACATGGAACCCATCGGCCCCGCGTAAGCTTCATCGCCAATTCCCGTGGCCGGCTGAAACCCGCCCACACCTCCCGCGACGCTTTTCATGGCCATCCCCGCAATCTTCATGGCCACCGCACCACCTTGCCACGTTACCTGCACACTTAACGCCTGGTTGCTGCCCCCGGACAGCGTATATCGACAATGAGTTGTCCCGCCGCTGGCCTCGGAGACGGTGGTTCCAAACGCTTCGCCCACTTCTTCTTTGGTGGCCAGCGTGCACACCTCGCGCACCGCAGCCGCCCGCCCCGAAGTTGCACCTTGCGTCATGTCGTAGCGATACGTTTGGGAAAACTCCCTGGCCCTCTTGCGCACCCGGTAACTCAAGTAGACGCAGCTTCCGACTCCCAGGAGCGTCACCAGCGCAAAGAAGGCCAGCAGCGCCACGATGATTTTGAGAGCGGTATTCCCCGACTTCGCGGGCGCAGCGACGGGCCCGACTGCCGCTGCCTGACTCGCGGCAGGCGCGGCGGCGGGCGGCGAGCCAACGGGCGTCCCACACTGCAAGCAAAAGCGAACATCGTCTCCTAACGCGGTACCACAATTAGTGCAGAACCTAGCCATGAACTTACCTCCTCATCTCGCGAAAGTCTCCCCAATACCCGTGCTTTCCGCTCGCCGATGCGATCGCGTCGATCGCAACGTCTGCAACTTCCCCGACGGCTCATCTTGTTCTGTGCATTCCGGGCAGCCTACGCTCCCGCCGCGTGATCCGATGCCCCCATCTTAATGCCCACGTTCGCGCGTGGCAAGGGTTTGTCGTCGCGGACTGTTTGTGAGAGCGGGTGTGGTGTCCAGCCGGAACTGCAGGCTTGGGGTGTGAGGTACCAGGCGGGGTTTTTCGGGATAGCTCGTTCGCCTGGAGTTGCATTACCCGAGTGCTTGACAACGCGTTGCAGTAGTACAATACCATGTATATGGCCTACAACCCGCAGCCCGATGCCAGGAACGGACCCGCGCTCTTCAACCGCATTGCCGTCCTTCGTGCCGAGCGCGGCCTCACTCGCAACGCCTTGGCAGAAGCTCTGGACATCAATTATCAAACTGTGGGCTACATCGAACGCGGTGATTTCAATCCCAGCCTGGAGCTTGCATTCCGCATTAGTGAATATTTCGGCCTTCCGATCGAAGCTGTCTTTTCGCGCAAGCCGTTTCGTCCGCTCAGCGAAGAAGTTTATGGCAACCGCAACTCCCCTCGACGCGGTGCTTCTAAGTGAATCCGAGCGGTGCGAGGGATCTCGCCCTGCCAATTTGGATTTAAGATCAACAAAGATCAGGTGGGAACTGTACAATACCGGAGCGAGATTCCTCGCGGCGCTAGGATTGACACAAGTGGTGGACAAGTCTTTGAGCCGAAGCACTGATTTGACGACGCGAACACTCGAGAATTCGACGAGACGGCCGCCGTTGTTCTCCGCGCGGAGACGGCTTTTCATGGCCTCACTGCTTTTCGCCTTCTTGTTCCCCTATCTCACCTGGAAGCAGGCCGCCGGCTGCGCTCTACTGCTTCTGCTTTTCAATATGCTGATCCTACCCTGGTTGGATGCGGTCGTACCGCCCCCCGGCCCCCTTCTTGGTCAAGGAGGGGAAGTCCAGACGTTCCCTGCATCAACGGGCGGCAGATGGACGGGTATTATCTTGTATCCGATAATTGTGCTGGCGCTCATTATCCTTTATCGAAACCACCTGCACATTGCGGCGGAAGCCTGGGCCATTATGGCGCTGGGCGACGGCATGGCCGGTGTGATTGGCCTGCGGTGCAGCGGCGGTGTTTCAGCACCAGGGCAATGGCGAGGTAAACTCGCCGCTACGCTGCCATGGAACCGGCAGAAGACTTGGGCCGGCTCCATCAGCTTCGCGCTCGCGGGGACGGTGGGAGCATACTTGCTTATGCTGTGGGTCGCTCCGGCAGTTCCTCCCGATAAGGCGCTCGCGGTCTGCATCGCCGCCGCACTCATCGGAGCCGTCGTCGAGAGCCTTCCCATTGCCCTCGATGACAATCTCACGGTGCCGATGGTTGTAGGCGCATTTATGTTTTGCGCATTATTGGTGGAGCGCTCGGCGCTCGATAGCAACCTGCCCTATCTCGGCCGCCGCATTGTCCTCGCGATTGCCGCGAATCTTGTGTTCGCACTCCTCGCGCGCGCGCTTGGGGCGGCGTCTCGCTCCGGCGCGATTTGTGGTTTCGTGCTCGGAACCGCCATTTACCTAGGCTACGGCTACAAGAGCTTTATTCTCCTTTTTGTGTTTGTCTTGTTCGGCTCCGCCGCCACCCGATTCGGATTTCGGAGGAAAGCGGCACGAGGCGTGGCCGAGCCTCGAGGCGGGGCGCGAGGCTGGCGGGAGGGACTAGCCAACTTATTGGCGCCGGCGTTTCTTGCGATTCTGGTGATTACTACCCGCCACGAGGCCGCCTTCCTGATTGCGCTCGTGGCAGCGCTTGCGGAGGCCTCGGGAGACACCGTTTCGAGCGAAATTGGCCAATGGATTTCGGACCGAGCCTACCTGATTACGACCCTCAAGCGGGTTCCGGCCGGCGAAAACGGAGGCATTTCCCCGGCTGGGACTGCTGCGGGATTCGCAGCCTCAGCCTGCATCGTGGGATTGGCTCTGGCATTGCGCGTGTGCGGGCCCTACCGGTTCGCAGGACCCTGCATTGCGCTGGGCGCGGCCTGGGCAGGGAATCTGTTCGATAGCCTTTTGGGAGCCACAATCGAACGGCGAGGCCTGGTTACAAATGCCATTGTGAACTTTGCGGGAACGAGCGTTGCAGGCGGGCTGGCGCTGGGTTTGGCGCTTCACCTGGGGTTGTGATAATTCAAGCAGGAAGTAGCATGTTTGGAAGAAGTATCCTGTTCAACAAAGGCCTCGGAACGGGAACCGTGCATAACACGAAAAGGGGGACGGCAAGCCGCCCCCCTACGCAATACCAAGCACTCCGATGAGAAGTTAGCGGCGATACCCATACCCGCGGCCGTAATATCCGCGACCATAATACCCGCGGCCATAGAAGCCCGGCCCGATCATGACCCCCACGCCTACTCCCCATGGGTAAGGGTAGTAAGGATAATAGGAATAGGCAGGAGGTGGGTATGCAGGTGGATAAGGAGGAGGCCAGCCGTATCCGAGGCAGTTCCATCCAGCCTTGGGAGGAGGAGCATTTTGAGCTGAGGCGGGGCCGTTGTAGGCCCCAGCGCTCATGTAATGGAAGGCCTGCGGAGCTCGGACAGTGGAAATAGTGATGGGCTCCGAAAGCCGGAATGTCAACATCGACTCAGGATAAATTACCGTCGAACGGCCGCGCGTTAGCAACACGCCTACGGTTCCCGCAATCAAGCCCGCCCCCGCGCCAATGGCAGCGCCCGGACCCAAATCCGCGGCGCCTCCAATCGCTGCGCCCATAATCGTGGTTCCTGCAATGGCGCCGGCATCACGGCCGTTCGAGGTCGGACCGGTCATATTCGTCAATTCGGTTTCGATCGGCAACTGCTGGCCGTCCACTAGCGTCAGGTCGGTCAACTGGACACCCAGATGAGAAACGCCCTTGACGCGCCCTGCCTTCTGCACTTCGGACACACGGCCGCCGACCATCTGTCCGGGTTGCGCTATCACGACGCCGTCTGCGATCAGAGGCCGCGTCAGTGTGGCGGCGAAGCCATCGCCGGCCTGATTCTTGTCAGAAGACAGCATCTGGTCCACGCGCACCGTAACGAAGGTACCCGCCTGAAGCCTCAATTTCGGCGGGACCGGCTGGCTAGGCTGGTAGCTGTAGTTGCCCTGGGGGTTGTAGTTGCCCTGGGGGTAGTTGCCCTGGGAGTTGTTGGGCGGTGGATAATTCGCAGGCGGATAATTGCCCGGCGGGTAGTTTCCTTGCTGTTCGCTCGGCGGGGGATAATTCCCCTGTGGATCGTTCCCCTGCGGCTGGGGTGGGTTCAAAAAACTGTGCCAGCCGGGGCTAGGCGCGGAACTCGGCGGCGGACTGGCCGTATCCTGCGCGAGTGCGACGGCCGACGCGAGCAAGAAACTCAACGCGGTCGCGGAAGCCACAACCTTGAATGGCTTGTTTAGCATGCTCCTCATAAGCAACCTCCTCAATCCCTCGCTGCTTTTGAAGGCATTTTCCTTTCCAAACCTCAATCATCATACAATATGCTGACAATAAAAGACTTACATTGTACTTTGTACTTTTTCAGGGTGCCTGAAACCTGGCTGTAATCCACCACTTCGATGGTCGATTTTGGCCAGTCGTGTTTCAGCCTGAGTATCGCCTTCGGGCGAGGCCGCTGAGCACGGTAGTCGAGCTGACTTACCAAACCCCCTCAACTCCTCTCAGCTTCGGTTGCGAGTGACCCCTCACCCTAGTTCCCCCATTCCAGTTCGCGCACATTGGTAGACTGCTTTGGTATCGTGTGGCTCTGCGGCTCTGCCGCCCTGACTTACGGAAAGGCTTGCCTTTCCGTAAACCAGCACCCTACTTTCTTATTGGGGAAGGCTGCGCCTTCCCCTGCCTTCGCCCTATCTTGTCCAGTGATGAACCGGCAAGGGTTTTCTTTATTGATGAGCATTGCGAAGACTCAGTCGAGGCACAGCCTCGACTGAGGTGTGATGGCTCGAGACTGCGGAAAGGCAAGCCTTTCCGCAAGTCAGGGCGGCGCAGCCGCACGTGCGAGTCGAACAAAATGCAGAAGCTCCAGACCCTCTCCCCAGTGGAGAAGGCGGAGACCCGATAGGATGGTTCACCTGCAAGCGTTAGTCTTTGCCAAGCGTGATGATGCTTCCGCTATCTGCCGACTGCCGCAAGGCGGTCATCACCTCCATGACCTGGCAGGTCTCTTCCGGCGGGCAGCGGAGAGGCTGCTGGTGTTCGGTAACGCATTTCACAAAGTAGGTAAGTTGGGCGACGAACGCATCCTCGGTCGAGCAGGCAGGCTCGCTCACTTTCCCGTCGTTCTTGTACAAGCGGAAAAAGTGCTCGGCGCTATCGCGCTCCTGGATGTTAGTGCCCACCCGGAAATTATATTCGAGCGCCCCTTCGCTGCCGTAAACAAGAATGCGCGTCGTGAAGGGCCAGGCCTCGGGCATCATCAGGCTTGCCTCGATGGTGGCGTGAGCGCCGGGATAATTCAGAGTGGTGTGGACGTGGTCCCAGGCCCCGGTCGGCGACTGGAGTCCCACCGTGTAGACGCTTTGCGGATGCCCGAGAATCCAGTGGACAAAGTCCACGTCGTGGATCTGCAGGTCCAGCAGGCAGCCGCCGCTTTTCGCCGGGTCGCGGAACCAGTCGCCCCAGGGCGGGTACTTCTGCGAGCCGGCGAACAGTGACGGAGCGGATAGTGCCGATTTCGCCTGCGTCGATCAACTCCTTAATGCGCGCGTACTGCGGCCAGAAGCGCAGGATGTGCGCGACCATCAGAATGCGATCATTGTCGCGGGCTGCCGCCTGAAGCATGCGCTTCGCCGAGGCGGCGTCGAGCGCCATGGCTTTTCGCAAAGGATGTCGCGGCCGCACTCGGCCGCCGTGATTACGGCCTGCTCGTGAAGGTCCGTCGGCAAGCCGACGATGACGGCGTCCAGGCGCTGGTCACAAAAAAGATCCTCGTAACGCGTGTGAATGTCCACGCCCGGGACGAGTTCGCGAGCCTTCTCGGGCTCGAGCGAGGCCACCGCCAGCACTTGAACCTCAGGAACTTTTCGCGCCGCGCCCAGATGGACCTGCCCGATGTATCCCATTCCTGCAATTCCCAGTTTGATCATGTGTTATTCCCCCTTGGTCACTACGGCTGGTTTGAACTCCAACCGGTATTCGTGAATCTTCTCGATGGCGCGCACGATGTCATCCATGTCCTCGCGCTCCGCCAGCAGTTGCCGGTGCTCGAGCCAGATGGCCTCGCGACAAGCGCGCTCCGCATTGGGACACAGGGCTTCAAACGCGGCGTAGTCAATCAAGCGGTCGTAGTGGCCGCAGGTAAGCGGGCAGCCGCGCGGGTAAAAGTCCTGCCGGAGGAACATGGGATTCTTGTAAAGCGGATGCGCGTACCCGGCAAGGCATGCGACTCCTTCCGCCAAAAGAGCGGCCAGGAAATCCGTCCGCGAGACTCCAAACTCGCGCTCGTCGAAACGGAAGATGTAGAGGTGATGAGCGTGCCCGGTGACATATTCGGGGACTCGCAAGGGGCGAATTCCCGGCAATTTTGCCAAGCGCGCGTTCAGATAAGAGGCATTCTCTCTGCGTTTGGCGGTTTGGGCCTCGAGCCGCTTCAGTTGTTGAAGCAGGATGGCGCCCTGGAATTCCGTCATACGGTAGTTCCAGCCCAGGCGCGTGTGCTCGTACCAGGGGCGGCCAATTTTTCGCCCGCCCCAGATGTAGGACTCGCAAATCTCGGCCAGGTCGCGATCGCTCGTGATGATCAATCCGCCTTCCCCGGCGGTCATGTTCTTCGATGCCTGGAAGCTGAACGTGCCGGCGCGCCCGATCGAGCCGAGGCCCTTGCCCTTCCAAGTGCCGCCGTGGCCGTGAGCCGCGTCTTCAACGATTGCCAGCTTGTGCCGATGCGCGATGTCGAGGAGCGAATCCATGTCCGCAGCCTGCCCCGCAAAATGCACGGGAATGATGGCTTTGGTTCGCGGCGTGATAGCCTCTTCCACTCGCCGAGGATCGATGTTGAAAGTTTCATAATCGATGTCCGCGAAGATGGGGACGGAATTCACGGCGAGCGGCGCCGTGGCCGTGGCGATGAACGTGTACGGCGGCACGATCACTTCGTCGCCCGGACCTACGCCCAGCGCCTTCAGCGTCACTTCGAGCGCCGCCGTCCCATTGGCACACGCGATGCCATACTTCGCGCCCTGCGATTTCGCGAAGGCTCGTTGAAACTCCACCACCATCGAGCGCGGTTGGCCCGCCTCCGCCGCCTGCGGTTCCACCGCCTCACCGTGCGAATACCGCCACCAGTTGCCGCTGCGCAGTACTTCGAGCAGAGCCTTCTCTTCGTTTTCATCAAATGCCGGCCACGAAGGAAACGGTTTACTCCGCTCCGGCGTGCCTCCAAAAATCGCTAATTGACTCACGAGATCCTCCTGTCAAGGTCCTGACGCATTCAACAACCACCCCCGCCCCTCCTTACCAAGGAGGGGAACCTCGCCTCCAACTCCCCTCCTCGCTGAGGAGGGGGCAGGGGGTGGTGTCCCATAAGCGTTTACATAAAGGTTTCGCCATTGTCCGAAGCTGCGCTAGCAGCGCCATAATCTGGCCCACGGCGAGCCAGCCGTGGCACCCGAGGTGCGCGGTCACCCTTGAGCCACGGCAGTGGCGACAGAAGAACCTTTCCCGATCCATCCGGATTATGTCGCCCCCGTCGGGGCTTAAAAGATATTCTCACTTTCCCCTGTCACCACGGCTGGCTCGCCGTGGGCCACACTCTATCGCCCGCCAAGGCGGGCTGTTGGACACGTCTGGCAGTTAAGTAAACGCTTATGGTGGCGCCCATCAATACTCCGTCACCATTGGAACATCCGATAGGCGGCCCAGCATCCGGTAAATACTGATCACGGCGTGGTCCACCATGCGTTCTCCGGCGCCCACTTCCACCCAGGCAGTGGCGTCGGCGCCGCCGTAGCCGCCTCGGCTCGCAGCTTGGATCGTGGGGAAGTAGCCGTAATAGCCGTTGGCGTAGCCGAGGAAAAAAGCGTCCCGCACCGGGCAGCGGTCGCGCCAGTTGATTTGGAACTCCACGAACGCTTCGCCGGGCACGGTCATGAGAGCGATGCGCTTGTTGAGCAGCACGGTGGCCACCGGCAATTGCAGATCCTCTCGCGTCGTCGAACCAAAGTCCTCGTAGAATTCCCTGCCGTAGCGCAAGAGCGCCTCGCGGAAATCATCCGGCCGCCAGCGCAGGCGGAAGTCCAGAAGCTCTTCGGCAAAATCGAGGGTCGGCTCGGGTTCGGATTGCGTCTCGATGCCCTGGGCCACGCGCGCGGCTTCGTGCCCCAGCCGCTCTCCTGTCCATTCACGCCATCGGCCCGCATCCTCCTCGAGTGGAGTGGCGGCGTAATAGGGATTGAGGTCCGCCGGAGCGCCCTGAAGGAAGAAACACACCGCTTGCCCGCCCATCGTCTGCTCGACACGGCGCGTCATCACCGCGGGATAATCCGCGGAGAAGTTCAGATTGTCGGGCCCGAAGATCACCGGATGGCACGCGTAGTTGACGAGGATCGCCAGAGGCCGGCCTTCGCTCGCGTCCACGCGCAGCACGGAGACAGTCGGATCAACCGGAGAGGTTGGAACCCGGGTCAGATTTCGGTCGAACCAGGTGATGGTTCCATCCGGATTAACGCGGCGACGGTTGTGCGCAACGTAGGCTGTTCCGTACCCCGTGCCTAATCGAGCCGGTTCCGCGCGCTCGTGCGCGGTGTCGATGGCCTGCGCGATCTTCTCAACCGCAATCGACTCCCAGAGCGGCGTGCTCCCCGGCGGATACTCATCCTTGATGACCGGCCCGGAATGAGTGTGCGAGGCAGCGACCAGCACGTACGAAATCCCGCTCGATTTGTTCACGCTCTCCCGCAGACGCGCGAGAGAAGCTGGGCCGAACGGCCGCCCCAAATCGAGAGCCACCAGCGCCAGGCGCTTCTCGCCGGCTTCCAGCACCAGCACGCGCGCCCATAGCGGATCCAGAACTCCCTCGGCAGGCCCCTTTCGCGCCGCATAGCCCCACATCCGCTGGCCCGCAGGCGGTGTGATATCCACCTTGGCCACGCCAGCCTTGAGAGCTGCACCCGCCGATTCAATCACCATCTCCGTCCTCCGCGCGTAAACATTACCTTCGCATCTTGTGCGTGTCAATCGGGTCATCGGGAGATCGGGCGATCACTGTCCAAATCCCTCTTTCACCACGTCCCACAGGTGCTCATGCTCAATGCTGCCACCGCCGAAAAACACGATTCCGTCGGCGCCATTCTGCCGCGCGGCTCGGATGGATTCGCGCAGACGTTCAGGCGGGAAGAAGCCCGGCGGCGGGTCGCCGACGAGCTTTTCGTTGGTGTGTCGCAGACTCAACACCGTCTGGCGGTCGGCATCGGAATGGACCGTCTGGGGAAGGCTCGCGAGCGCCTGCGCAAACTCGTTCTTACGCGGACTGTCAGGGAGCTGCGAAAGCGTGGTTCGCGAAAGGCGAAGAACTTCCGCGCGATCGGCGCCACCCTCGCCCTGGCGCGCCAGCCAATGGTCGAGGGCTGCGTTCATCTTGTTAATGGGGTCGTACATTTCCCGGTACAGATACCACGTGGCGATTCCCTGATCGAACTCGCTCTTGCCCACCCACTTCTTTTGGTAGCGCGTGTACTCTTCGAACTCCTTCATGAACGTATCCCAATCGGCGCTGAAGTGGCTGCGGTAGGTCATGGGCATGAACTGGTTGACGTACTCGGTCCAGTCGGTCCAGCGCTGGCCGATGAACCTCCCGCTGGTTTCGGGGTTCTTGAAGACGGCGGCGGAAATCACGGCGTTGGGTTTTATGCTTTTTACCAGCTCATAGGCCGCGCGGGCAAATTCTTTGATGGCGTCGGTGCGATAGGTGTAGAAGTAATACGACATATCCGGGGCCGAGTCGTATTCGTATCGCCCCGACAAAATGAAATTCGCCTTTTCGCGCCTGTTCCACTCGTCCCAATGCGGAGGTTTGGGCGTGTAGTCGCGGCTCAGGTCGGCATCGACGCGGGGCAACAAGCGTTCCTGGGGAGCGTTATGCGGCTCCACTTCATAAGCAAGGTGACTATGCGTGAATATATGCTCCAGGCAATAGTCGCAGAAGCAATATCCGTCCGGGTTCACATCGCCGGGATAGCGAACGTAGTCGTGGTGAATGCCGTCCACGTCGTAGTTCGTGACGATTTCCCGAATCACCGGAAGCAGGTACTGATCCGTGTAACCCGGCCGCCGCGCGGGGCACATCCAGACGTCCGAGTAAGGCCGGTCCGGCCCGAGCATTTCGGTGGCGGTCGTCTCGCCCTCAGGACTGAGCGCCGCCCACTCGGGATGATGCTTCATGGCGTAGCCGTCTTGACTAACCACAAAATCCACGAGCCACGCATGCACCTTCATGCTTCGCTTGTGAGCCTCGCCGACCACGGCGCGGAGAACGTCGAAGTTGCGGTACTCCGAATCCACGTCCTCGGGGAAGAGCTTGCTTGCATAAAAAAGTTTGCCCTCGTTCTTGATCAGCAGCACGATGGTGTTGATGTGTGCGTCGCGCGCCCTCTCCATGAAGGCCGCAACCTCGGCTTGATTGTGGCCGGCATCGCCCGGAGCGAGCCACAGGCCGTATAGCTCCGGCTGTGAACGGGTGGTCGGCGCCTGCGCCAATGCCGTTGCGCAAACGGCCAACGAAACGAGAAGCGTCGTGCACAAGTTCCTTCTCATATTAGTCCTTCCTTGTGGGAGTCGTTCTCTAAGCACCCAATACAGGGGCGAAGGGCACTCGGCCCGTAGGTGAGCGCCGGGCGCCCTACGTAGCGCGGCGGCGCGGAAAGAATTTGGATCTCATCATGATGAGGCCGATCGCGACCAGCACACCGCCGGTAATAAGCGTGAGCGTGTAAGCACGAGGTGTAAGCACGCCACACCCGATGGCGAGCAGGACCAGCCCCATCAGGCCGATCACGAGTCCTGCCACAGGCCCAGGGCTCACGTCGGATGCAGCGGTTGAGGTCACGGGGCGATGAAGCCGGTCAAAAAACGCCGAGGCCCGCGCCGCCGCCTCCCCGCGGGCCGGGAACGCGTAGGCAGCCGCAACCAGCACCAGAAGTGTGATGCCAGTAGGGACGGCGAGACTCGCCGCTTGATACGTACCCAGGTTGGCAGGCTTGAAAATCCATTTATAAATGAGAAAGGCGACGCCGGCCCCTATTCCCGCTATGAATCCCGCGAGCGCCCCGCGCGCCGAGAGCCGCCGGCTGATCAGGCCGGCCAGCACAGGCAGGACGGTGGGCGGCAAGAAAAATGCGAAAGCAGCCACCATAGTGTCAAAGATGGTCCAATGGAAATAGGTAATCACCAGCGCGATGGCCAAGGGGATGAGCGCCACAAACGCCGTCAAGACTCGCCCCACCACCACCAGTTCCTGCTGCGTAGCCTTGGGGTGAATCAGCCGCTGATGGACGTCCACGGTGAGCACCGCCGCGATGACGTTGTACCCTGACGACAACACCGACATGGTGGCGGCGAACAGGGCGGCAATCAGCAGCCCCAGCATTCCAGGGGGAAGCAAAGCCACACTCACGCGCGCATAAATCGCCTGCGGATCGAGTCCTTCAGAGGGAATGAACGCCCGTGCGAAAATCCCCGTGAAGATCCACAAGGGAGGCAGCAGGAGGAAGAGCAAAGTTGCGAACAAGCCTACGCCGTAGGATTCCCGGTCGTTGCGCGCGCAATAGAACCGTTGGATCAGAGACCAGTTTCCGGCGAGTGACAATCCGCTGAAAATAAGGAAGGCGCCGATGTACTCCCAGGTGTAAGGGGCGTGCGCGGGACGGAGAAAATCCGGAGGGACGACGGAAAGAAAATGGCTCCAGCCTCCCGCCGCGTGCCAGGCCAGCGGCACAAGCATCAAGATCGCCGTGCAGACCAAAACGAATTGCACGAACACCGTGATGACGACTCCCCACAGCCCCCCGGCCACAGTGTAGAGCAGTGTAATCAACCCCACGGCGAGCATCGCTGCGGCCGGCGAAATCTTCATGCCGGCGGAAACGAAGATGCCGATCGCCACGATCTTCAGGCCCTCGTCAATCACCCGCAGTGGAATCCCCGACCACACAAAAAGCTGGCGCATGAAGGAGGAAAAACGGGTTTCCAGGAATTCCATGGGGGTCAGAATTCCGGCGCGCCGCCATCGTCGGGCGAAAAGGATCGTGGTCAGAAACGTGCACGGAACGGTAGTCCAATAGAGCGTGAGCGAAACGAGGCCATAGCGGTAGCCAAGCCCGGCGTAGACTACAATGGAAAGGGCGCTGACGTACGCCATCAAGAAGGAGATTCCGCCCAGCCACCATGAAAGCTCCTTGCCGCCGCCGAAATACATGTCGAGCGACTTCATCTGGCGCGAGTAGGCAAAGCCCACTCCGATCATGGTGGCGAAGAAGGCGGCCAGGACAACGAGGTCGGGTCCGTGCATGTGAGGATCAAGTCTCCCGCGTTAGTAGCAGTAAGTCTATCTCGCCGTCGTCGTCGAATAACCAACTGTCATTCCGAGCGCAGCGAGGAATCTCGATCTGAGCTTTCTTCACCGTCGGTCGTTCGTGTCTGTAGGGACTCCGGCCCCTCGCCCGAGCGAGATTCCTAGCTGCTATGAAAATAGGCCGACGCGGCTCCAGTGGATCCCCGCTTTCGCGGGGATGACGCAGTTGTTGTCATTCCCGCGAAAGCGGGAATCCAGGCCATTTTCATGCACAGTGGTGACCCGAAGGATCATGAGATCTGCGCTCGGAATGACACAAATGCAGCGATTAACTGATTTTAGAACACCTTCTCGGTGCCACCCGTCTCCAGTGACTTGTGAATCGCCTCGAGCGTGGCCGTCACCTGCCGGCCATCGAACGCCGTTACGCCGGGCGCCTTTCCCTCCCGAATAGCGAAAAGGAAATCCTCTAAGCAAGAAGGAAACGCCCCGCGCATGCGCCCGAAGATCTCAGAGATTCAAGAATCCTTTGGGGAAGGAGAATTTCTCTTTGGTACTCATCTCCATAGACTCGCACTTGCGATCCATGTGGATGTGACCGGAGGTCCCGATGACTTCCATGAATGATTCGACAATGGCCGGGAAGGTGTTGGGGTAGACCCACGCGGATTCAAAAGTCACGAAAGCGCCCGAGGCAAACCTCACCTGCGCCTGAATCACATCGTAGGTGGGAATACCCATGCCGACCAGGACTTCCTTCCGTCCCCAGGCGCGCGCTTCAACCGGCTCCTGGCCAGCCACCAGCGCATCAGGTCGATATCGTGCGAGGAGAGAAACCATGCCGAGGTTGTCGTCGCCGGCCCACCGATAGGTGTTAGGTCGAGACAAAGATCGTGTCGTTCTTGCGCGCGTAGCCTGTCAGCGGCTTGCCGATTTCGCCGCCCGCAATCGCTGTCTTCGCCTGGTGATAAGCCGAAAGCCAGCGATGATTGAAGGCCACCTGGATGATCTTTCCAGCCTGCTTCGAAATCCGAATCAGCTCGTCCGCTTCCGCCGTTTTGGTCGTAAAAGGCTTCTCAACCAGAGCGTGCCTGCCGGATTCGAGCACGGCGCGAGTGGGTTCGAAATGGTGCGGGTCCGGGGTAGCCACCACTACGGCGTCGAGATCGGGGCGCTCCAGCATCTTCCGGTAATCGAGGTACCCGTGGGCGACGCCGTAAAGCGAGCGCATCTTGTCGATCTGCTCGTGCTCAAGCGAGCTGACCGCGACCACCTCCGCCAATGGGTGCGCCGAATAAATCTTGACGTACTGGCTACCCATGGTCCCCAAACCAATGACTCCGATTCGAACCCGTTCCATCGTTCCTTCCTCCTATAGAACTCTCGTACCTACCGCCCCTCTCCCCCTTGGGGAAGAGGGTGGCCCGAGACGGCGCTGTCTTCAGCCGGCGCGGGTCGGGTGAAGGGGTCGCAGGCTATACGCCGCCCTCCTCGAGCAAGCGCGCGAAATTGGTGCGCAGAATCTTCTCCTTGTCCTCATCCGAAACCCGCGCCGCCAGAACGCGCCCTAGCAGCATGGCAGCTTCAAGAAAAGGCATATCCGATCCAAAGAGCACCCGGTGCGCCCCCAGCCTGGCCACTAGCCGCTCAATAATGGTTCGGTGGCTTTGCGATCCCGTAATATCAAGAAAAGTATTAGGGGCCTCGGCAGCAACCGCCATCGACTGCTCATAACCGCGCCAGGTTACCCCGGAGTGGCCCAGGATGATTCGTGCCTGTGGAAACTCACGAGCAATGGGACCAAACAGCAGCGGGCCGCAGTTGGGGTCGGAATCCCAGGTGTGGACGAGCACGATGGCATGCGTCTGGTTGGCGTAATCCCAAACGGGCCGGTAACGTTCCCCAGTGACCGGATACTGGTGGGTTTCCGGGTGCATCTTAATAAGCGGCGGGCGGTGGAAGTAGCTCCAGCGCTCGAGTTCCCGAAGGGCTTCGCCTTCAGGGCGCGGACTCACCGTGATGTATCCCCGGAAACGCTGCGGATATTTCTTCAAAACCTCGGCGACCTCCGCATTGCCGGTTGGACAGTCGTTATAACAAGCTCGAGTCGAAGTGATGGCCAGAACTTCCGTATTCAGCAGGTCCATCACCTGCAGCATTTCTTCGGCGCTGTGCTTCCAGGCCGGGAAGTCGGGATGGACGCCGAGATGTGCGTGGCAATCGAAGATGGGGATCGGCGACCTCATTGGCTTTTCCTCCCCAGCAACCGGCGCAAGTTTCCGCCCGCGATGGCCAGCTTGGCGTCGTCTGAGATGCGAGCCGTTGCAAGCACTGCCAGCGCCGCCCCGGCCGTGTAAAGCGGCATGCGGCTTCCGAACACCAGGCGCATGGGGCCGAACTTCTCGACCAGGCATTCGAGTTGGCGATGCGCCAGGCACGTCGAGGTGTCGAGGTGCAAGTTGGGATGCTGCTTGAGCAGCGGGTAGAGGTAACGTTCCGCGCGGTAACCCGTCTCAAGCAGCAGCACCTGCATGCGCGGGTAATTGCCCAGCAACCGCGCAAGCGATTCCCATTCGATGTCTTCCCGAGCCACAAGGGCCAGTACTGAATTCTTTTCGAGAAATTCGTAAAGCTCCCCTGAGCACCACGGCGCCCAGGAGAAATTGTGCTTCTTCGCCCCGAACGACAGCCGTACGGCTAATGGGTCTCGCGTCGCCAGCTTTGATATGAAAAGCGGGTCGGGCAAAGCCGCCCAAGCCGGCGTAAGCCGTTCGTGGGACTCACCGGCCAGGAAGTTATTCCCCTCTTCAGCATCGTATTCCTCGCCGGCGAACGCGCCGACGAGCGCCCGCTGAATACCCAAGCGGTCCATTTCGCTCAGCAGGTCGCCGGTCTCCATAGCCAATTCGCCGTGCACGCCGGAATGCCCCACACGCACGTTGGCGTCAAACACATTCCAGGCGGCCACTTCGCGGAAAGCCGGATCCACTGTCATACTGAACCTCTCTCTGTCATCCTGAGCGAAGATTGCATGATGCCTCGGTTCACCACCGTGCATGAAAAAAGGCTGAATCCCCGCTCCCCCGGATTCGCAGCGGACAAGTTTTGCGGGAATGACAGACTAGGCGTCATCCCCGCGAAAGCGGGGATCCATTGAGGATGTCTCGGCTTATTTTTCATGACAGTCACTCATGCCCGTCTTCGGACGGGTACCCAAAAACCATGAAATGTCATTCCGAGCGGAGCGATGAATCCCGCTCTGCGTCGAGTGTTCACTGAACAAGAACCAGGGCGAGATTCCTCGCTTCGCTCGGAATGACAGGCAATTTCAGAGCGGCGAAGGATCCAAGCAGGTTACCCAGGCTGGATTCCGCCGGGAATCTCACGCTGATTCCATCTTCAATAGCTGATGCTGACAACGTGCTCTCCTTTGGCCAAACGCTCGAACGATATGAGTCCGCCCGCGCCGGAAGGAGTGACCAGTGTTTGGTCCAATCTCACCTCGCGCGGCAGCTTCTCCACCCAAATCTTCAGACTCGTTATAGAGGAGCAGAATATACGGGCTTCCGTTGGAGCCGGAATCCCACGCAGGGTGACGTCGGCTGCAGGGTTGGAGATGACGAGCACTTGTTCACCACTCTTCAAAGACTTGAGATTCCTACCGAAAATCTCTTCCGCATCGTTTTCGTGGTTGATTGCGAGCACATCAGCCTCTGCCGCCAGATTCCCCGTCGTCAACGGCCCCGGCTTCGAGCGAAACATAACTTCCGTCGCTCCATCCGAAGAACGGAAGCCTTGACCCGACGCTGACGAAGCAGGCTCGAGAGGCGCAGATTCTTCGCCGGCTTTTTGGAAGTGCATTCCGACGAGGAAACCACCCTCCTCCTTCCTGGCCGAATTCAACCGAAAGGCTTCACGCGGTTCGACCTGAATTCGATCAAAGTTACCATAGGCAATGGTGGGTATGGGTTGCGGCTCGAGAGCCCAATGGGTATTCTCTCCGGCCGCGGTCAGTGTGGCAAATGAGGTTTTGCCATGAATCATGGCGCGATTGGCATCGAAGCTCGCCTCCGCGCCGGGCGGAACGTGCAGCAACCATGAGTAACTGTGAGGCGAGGCGGCCTCAATACTGTCGCGGACAACCAGAATGGCGGGCTTCAGAAATATGAACTCGCGCCCCAGGCGATTAATCTGGCTTGCGTCCGCATACGCCGGAGCGAGGTTGGCGGCAACGTAATCGATCCCAGGCGAGAAAACGTGGCGCTCGATCTTCGCGTAATTCTTAAACGCCGCCCAGTAGCGGCCATCGTAATCTTCCTGGCTGAAAGCATCGCTGTCGATGAGGACTGTATTGTGCCCCGGCGCCTGCGTAAAGTAATCGGGGTAATGCGGATCGCGGTAGTAATCCGCGTATCCCGCCTCGGCCACCAAATCCTCTCCAAAGGCAGCGACCTGAAAACTCCCCTGGTCGTGGTGCTCGTGATTGAACCAGGGGCCGGCACGCAGGGAAATCACCGTATCCTCAGGCTGCCAGCCGCTACGCAGAACAGCGCTGCCGCGCAAGGGGAAGATTCGCGAGTCGGGCGGATGGGGCGGCGGCGCCGCGGGGCTTGTGCAGCAAACAAGGTCCATAAGGCCTGGAGTTTGTTGGGTTGTTTCCTCAGGATGCCCCTCCCCGAAAAGCGCCTCCAGGCGGGCATCAGTCGCTGTATCGTAAAAAGCTCGCTGCGCCGGATCGCCGCCGAACTCCGCTCCCCAAGCGAACCCCGAAAGCCCCGGCAGTCCATGTCCAGAGTCTCCGGTATCGAGCACGAGGTCCGGGCGGACCTCGGCATAGCGAAGCCACCAGAAGGCTTGCATCATCTTCTCGAAGCCTCGCGGACGGATGTCCAGCGCGTGCAGCGCGCCCATGCCCCACGACAAACCTTCCATGGCGAAGTGTTCATAACTCGCCGGCTCGGCCTCGCTGCCGTCCCCCGGAAAGAGGCCGTCCAGCATGCGCTCATAGGTCACGGTGAGTTCCGCGAGCGCCGGTCCGAACTTGCCCGGCCACTCAGGGACGTCGCCGTAGAGCGCCACGCAAGCTTCAATCGCCCCGCCCACCGTCTGACACTCATGATTGCTTGGCGCGATCGGCAAGCGGTCGTAGGTGAAGTAGCCGTCCAAGGCGGGACGGATCGAGTTTTTCCAGAATCCCTCGGCAATTTGGGACTTATCTTCTTGCGAGAGCTTGTCTGCAATCAGGTCGTAACCAAACGCCGCTTTCTGCGTGAACACTCCCACAGCGTAGTAGTTGTGAAGCCCGTTGGCGATGAACCATGCCGGCGTCCAGGTAGGCCACTCAGCAACTGTAACCAGGGCGCGGCGTGCAGACTCCAGCGCGTCCCCATTACCGTTCAAGCGAAAATCGAGTGCGTTCCAGGCGATGGCGCTGCCGTAGTTGTCCAGCAGCGCGAAATAATCAGTTAAACCGGGATGTACTGAAACAGTGGGCAACAGCGCGATGTTCTGACCCGCCTTAGGATTGTAAGTGATCGAATTCCGCAGTTCGCTCGCCCGCTTATGCACGACGGCCCGTAAACTAGACGAATAGGATTCGGAACGCAGTTGTTCCAAGCGTTCGGCAGTCAGCAGAACGCGGGGATGGTCGGGGACTTTGCCGAGCACGAGAAAGCTGAATTCCGACTTTGCCCGGCCGCTCGCCACTTCAGCGCGATAAAGGCCGGGTTTGTCGGGAGCAGCAACTTGCGCGCCTCCTGCCGGAAGGCTCGCGGAACGCACCTCATCCCCCGCCCTATCGCGAATCACCATTCGCGCCGCGGAACCGGACCCCAGTTCGACCTTGAACGAACCGCCCGTTGTTGCCACTTCCCGCGCCACAGCATCGTCATCGATAATCGAGCGGTCGAGTTCCGGCTCCCGCAAAGCAACGCTCTCCGGGCGCTCAGCTTGGATTTCAAATGCTCGCAGAGTCAGTACGCTGTGGCACCCGAGCGGCGGCGCCGCAACTTCGGATTCGAGAACGACTGCCTCCACGTCCGCACCCGCGGCGGGGATTCCTAGTTCGCGGCCATCGACCTCGACCTCGTGCATCCCAGGTTCGAACGTAAGCGGATGGGTGTATCGCCGCCCGTCTGTGGCTCCCAGCATAAGACGAAGGCCGGTGATTTTCCCGCACGTCTCAAACCCATAGTCGAACCGAAACGAGGAAGCCGGGACCGCATGAAACTTTAACGGCTGCACGCAACCCCGCGCGAAGCATCCGTTCTCCGTAAGATATTAGATCGCGCACTAATACATCTCTGCCGTTCACTTTCTTCGTATAAACCGTGGGATCGTAGCCCACATCCTGGAAAAGCGGGTAACCAAGCCAACCTGGGATGCCATGGGTGAAATCTTCGTGGAAAGTCCAGCGGGCAAAACTCGAGGGGCTTGGACCAGCGGCGACTGCCATGGAACATAGAATCACCGTCGCCAGCGCAGCGCGCCCCAAAAACCGCAAAGATTTCACCCCAGAGGGTACAGAGAAAACCAGGTCACATCGCTCAACTTGGGGTCTGAGTCTCCGGCTCATTCTACGCGCCTCTTTTCTCCGTGTTCTTTGTTTCTTCTGTGGTTAAGAGCTTTTACCACAGAGAACACTAAGAGTACAGAGTTTCAATTAACTCGATTTCTCACACAATCCCAAAAGCGAACCGGCCCCCTTCTGAATCTTCGAGAAGGCGGCAACAACGTCGTCGATGTCTTGACGAGTCCCGAGGAAGATGGAGTGCTCGAGCCACAGGCCATCTTTGCAAATCCGCTCGCTCTCGGGCAGGTAGAGCGTCTCGTAATCCTGCCGCGAGACCCACTTTCCGCACCCGCAGGGCGGGAGCGACTCCTTGCGAAATAATGGATTGCGATATAACGGATGAGGATAGGTTGGCTGAACTGAAATGCCCTCCGCGCGCAGGGCCTGCAAGAACAAGTCACGCGGCACCCCCGCGAACGCCTGCGGGTCGTATCGCAAAGTAATGAGGTATTGGGGATGGCAGGTAACGCGCGCGTCGTATTCCGCGAAAGCAAGGCCTCGTATAGACCGCAGTTGCTCGCGAAAATAGCGCACATTCTCGCCGCGCTTGGCGTTCTGGTCGGGAAGCCTCTTGAGTTGTGCGGAAAGCACGGCCGCTTGAAATCCCGTCAAACGATAATTGCTGCCCACGCTAAAGTGCTCGTACCAGCCTTTTCCCTTGTGCCTGCCGAGGTTGCAGTAGCTCCAAACTTTCTCGGCAAAGGCGGAAGAGTTGGTGAGAACCATTCCGCCTTCGCCCGCTGTCATGAGCTTGAAGGCCTGAAAGCTGAAAGTGGCGGCGATGCCGAAGTTGCCCACCGGCGTGCCTCGCCAAGCAGCACCGTGGGCGTGAGCGGAGTCTTCGATCAAGGCCAAGCCGTGGTGTTGGGCGATGGCCGTGAGCGCGTCCATATCCGCCGGGTGCCCTCCGAAATGGACCGCCATGATGGCCCGGGTCCGCGGCGTAATCGAAGCCTCCACAGCGGCCGGCGAAAGATTGAGCGTCGCGGGATCGATGTCCGCGAACACCGGCACACCGTGGCAGATCACGATGGCTGCCGCGGTGGATACAAAAGTGATTGGAGGAACGATGACTTCTTCGCCACACTTGAGATCGAGCGCGCGCAACGCCGCATCGAGCGCCACCGTGCCGTTCGAGCACGAGATGGCATGCTGGACGCCGTGCATTCGCGCGAAGGCGGCTTCGAATTCCTTTACCTGCTCACTGTAGCCGCCCCAGGTCCGGCTGCGCAAGACTTCCTGAAGCAACTGTTCCTCGTCCTGGTTGAAGACCGGCCACACGGGCAGAGCTTTCTGCCGAACCGGCGACCCTCCTAAAAGCGCTAATTCCATCCTAACGCACTCCTTGTCCCACTCTTCCCGCAAGGCCGGCAGAGTAGCCGAGAAGAGTCGAAATCCGCCTGCAAGCTTCCGTCAGTGCCTTGGCGATCTCCGCGTCGCGGGCCGGCCTGACTCGCGCCGCGGGGCCTGAAAGGCTGATCGCGGCGCGCACGTTCCCATCGGGATCGAGAATCGGCGCGCCAATGCAACGCGCCCCTCGCGAGTCCTCCTCATTATCGATAGCGTATCCTCGCTTCCGGACCTTATCGAGTTCGCGATAGAAAGCCGTGGGTTCATGAAACGTGTGAGGGGTCAAAACCTCCAGTGGATGAGTTCTCAGAATCGATTCGACTTCTGCGCGAGGCATCCGGCAGAGCAAACACTTGCCGAGCGCAGCAGAATGTACGGGACCGCGCATCCCCGCATGCGCCGCCAGACGAAAAGCGTGGGAACATTCGATCACGTGAATGTAAAGAACCTCGCCGGCATCCAGGATGCCGAGGTTGACGGTTTCCTGAAATCGTTGAACCAGCTCCGCCATGAAAGGCGCCGCCAGGCTAACCAGGTCGAATGCCGGCGGCGGGACGCCCGCCAGACGCGACAACCGCGAGTTGACGGAATACCGGCCGCCGTTCGCCTTCTCGACGTAACCGAGACGCTCGAGCGTGAAGAGAATCCGGAAAACACTGCTCTTGACCTGGCGGGTGCGGGCCGCGAGTTCGCCCAGGGCCACTTCGCGCTCTCCACGAAAGGCTTCCAGAACGCGCATGGTTTTTTCGAGCACAGCGATGTAGTTATTAGCAGCCATAAACGGCCAGCCAGTATATCAAGCGCCCGGTTCTTGTACAATCCGATCTTGGCTAACGTTCTTACCATCAGAATGTTGTCACAATGCCTCGCCGCCTAGGACCGGGACCTGCGGCCGACTCAATTTGCGCTCTAGCCGCACCTTGGATTCTCGGGTTTTGCTTTGAGGTTCTGACACGTAGAATGTCGAATCATATGTTTCGATTTCAGATCATATGCTCTATAATCAGCACATGCGCTTCCGCCAACCACTGGATGATGTCTTTCGAACCGCCACCAGGGTTAAGATCCTGCGTCTTCTCGCCCGAACTCCCGAAGTGATTTTCACTGGCCGGGAGATTGCGCGCCAAATTGGAGTGGCGAGCAGCAATGTCAGCCTGGCTCTTTCCAGCCTGGAAAAGATAGGCGTCGTGCGGTCAGAAAGCAAAGGCCGCTCCATGCTGTACCGTCTGAATACCCGGCACGTCCTGTATGAGAGATTGCTCGGCGACTTGTTTAACCGGGAGGCGGACTGTCTCAATCACATGCTGGGCAGGCTCTTTCCCCGATGGCCCCCTAACCTACGGAGCGTCATCTGTTATGGAAGCGTGGCCAGAGGTGAGGAAGGAGATTCAAGCGACGTCGACATCTGCTTTGTGATTCGAGATTCCTCCCGTCGCGGCGCGATTTCGCGGCTGCTCGACCAGGTGCAAGCTGAATTCTATCTCCGCACCGGCAACCGGTTCTCTCCCTACGTGATCTCCGCGCTCAGTTTTGCGTCGCGTTATCGCAACAGGCGTCCCTTGATTCGCAAAATCGCCGCCGAGGGGTTCCTGCTTCACGGAGACCCGATTGGAGAACTGGTGAAATGACGGCCAGATCAAGAACCTCGTCCGTTCATCCCTCAGCGGCGGAGAATGTTTTCAACAAGGCGCGAGAGTACCGCGATTCGATGAACCAGGCTCTGGCCGACCGCCATGCCAATGCCGCCGCCTTGAATGGAATCCATTGCGCGATCTCAGCCACCGACAGCCTCTGCGTGCGGTTTCATGGAAAACGAAGTTCCAGCAAGGACCACGGTGATGTCGTACGGTTGCTGGCGGAGCTTTTCGCTGACGAGGAAGCTCGGCAACAGGCGAACCGCCTGGGAATCATCCTAGCCAAGAAGAATGTGGTGGAGTATGAGGAGCGCATGTTCTCGCAGGCGGAGGCTGTGACTCTCGCAAAACAGGTTGAGCGTCTCCTCGCTTGGGTATCGTCGAAGATGGGGAAAGCCCCTTAACGGATCGGAAGTCGCACTACGCCGGACAAACTCAAAAATGGAAACCGTCTATGCAACCTGCTGACTGGGGTGTGATGGTCCTCTATGCGCTCATGGCGCTTAGCATCGGGGTGTACTTCACACGCCGCGCGAGTGGAGGAATCGAAAACTACTTCGTGGGTGGGCGCTCCCTTCCCTGGTGGGCCATCGGATTTTCAACCGTAGCCACATTCACTTCGGCCGGATCAGCCTCGGCTTTCAGCATGCTCGTTTTTTCCGGCGGCTTGCTGGGCAACTGGTGGTGGTGGATCCCCTGGATGATCTGGATGCCGCTGGTGGCGGTGATCTGGTCGAAGTTCTGGCGGCGGCTGAAGATCGTATCAACCGCCGAGTTCGTCCAGGTGCGTTATGGAGGCAAGGCGGCGGGCATTTTCCGGTCTGCCGCGGCGGTTTATTTTAGCTTTGGCTGGGCCGTAGTGTTGATGGCCTACGTAACGGGGTGGCTGACGAAAGCCCTTGGCCCGATTCTCGGCTGGCGCGACACCTCGATTATTCTGGTTGCCGCCTCGATTACCCTCGCCTATACGATGCTGGGCGGTTTGCTGGGAGCCGTTTATTCAGAAATATTCCAGTTCGGTTTCTTCGTGGTCGCCAACGTCATCTTTATTCCCGTCATCATCCACCGCCTGGGGGGGCTGAGCCGGATTTATGCGAATGTAGAGCGCAACTGCGGTCCAGGATTTTTCCAGGCAACGCCGCCCGGTGGGGCGTTTACTTTCCTGACCATCTCGGCCCTCGTTTTGCAGGGGCTTTTCTTCGCCGCCTCGCCTTCCGGGGGCGAGGGGTTTACCGCGCAGAAGTTCATGGCCGCCAAGAATGAGTTTCACGCTCAGGTGGGGCAGCTCTTCAACGCCCTTCTGGCGCTGGTGGTGCGGATTATTCCGTTTTTCTTTCTGGGCATCATCGCGGCCAGCATTTTTCCGCGCCATTCGCTGCCCGAGGAGAACGTCTGGGGCGAACTCGTGCGGCGCTTCGGATTTGCGGGACTCACCGGGATCCTGGTGGCAGGGGAATTCGCCGCCTATCAATCCGCGATCAGCACGCTCATGAACTGGGGAGCTTCCTATGTGGTCAGTGATCTCTACAAACGGCTGATGAAGCCGCAGGCGAGCGAGCGGCACTACGTCTGGGCAGGACGCGTTGCAACTTGCGTATTATTAGCGCTGGCATTGCTCGCGGCCCACTACCTGGTGAAGGGCATGATGGCCTGGTTCCTCTTCATCAACAACGTCATGATCGCGTTCATCCTGCCGCTCGCATGGCTTCGGTTCTTCTGGTGGCGGCTGAATATCTGGGGGGAAATCGCGGCGCTTGCCGGCGGCCTGCCGCTGGGTTATCTCATCTGGTTCCCGCTCGGCTTCGCTCATAAACCTTTCTGGCAGGGATTTCTCCTGCTTTTCGGCGCGGGATGGGCCGTCATCTTAGCCGTCACACTCCTCACGCCGGCGGAGAAAACCGAAACGCTCAAGGAGTTTTACCGGATTTGCCGGCCGCCGGGGTTCTGGGGGAAAATCACCCGGGCGCTTCCCGCCGCCGACCGACAGCGTATCAAGCGGGAATTGCGCTCCGACGTCTGGGAGTGCGCGCTGGGCATTGCCTTCTGCACCTCGAGCGTCGCCGCCACCGCCAACCTGTTCGGCCGCCACTGGACTCCCAGCATCGGTTGGCTGGTTGTTGCCATGATCGCTTTCTGGCTTTTTGTGCGACGCTGGGTGAAGCGAGGCATTTTCAAGTCGCTGTCCGTGGCTTCATCGCCCGATGGGAACTAGTGAGGCTGCGAAGGAGAGCGGCGCCGCCATAAGGAGGTGGATGATGAAATCCAACAATGCAGGGCTTACCCGGGCCGTCAAGTTGGCTCTGTGTATCTTGCTCGCCTGCGCGCAGGGGATCGCGGCCGACCTGTTTGAAAAATCGGAAGTGATGATCCCGGTGCGCGATGGGGTGAAGCTTCATACCGTCATTTTCACGCCGAAAGGCCGAAGCGGCCCGCTACCCATCCTATTTGAGCGCACGCCCTACGGCGCGCCCTCGGAAGAGCGCGGCTTCGCCCGAGCTTCGAGTTCCTGATCGAGGATGGCTACATCTTCGCGTTCCAGGACATCCGCGGCCGCTTCAAATCGGAAGGCGAATTCGTCATGCAGCGGCCGCCGCGCGACCACGCGGACCCGAGCGCCATCGACGAGAGCACCGACGCCTACGACACCATCGAGTGGATGCTCAAGAACGTCGCGGGCAACAACGGGCGCGTGGGCATGCTGGGGATCTCCTACGGCGGCTGGCTGATGTCGATGGCGCTGCTCGATCCGCACCCGGCGCTCAAGGCCGCCTCCGAGCAGGCGTCGCCCGGCCGACATGTTTCTGGGCGACGACTTCCACCACAACGGCGCTTTCCGCCTGAGCTACGGCTTCGAATACGCGGCGATGATGGAAACCGCCAAGGAGGCCAACACGCGATTTCGCTTTCGACCGCGCCGACACGTACCAGTGGTATCTGCGACCTGGGCGCGCTTTCCAACGTCAACGAGAAATATTTCCACGGCAAGATGCCCACCTGGAACGATTTCGTGGAGCACCCCAATTACGACGAGTTCTGGCAGAAGCAGGCGTTTCGCGCGCTACATCAACGGCTCGCCCAAGGTGCCCAATCTCAACGTGGCGCGGCTGGTGGGACCAGGAAGATTTCTACGGCCCGCTCAAGATCTACGAGCTGTTCGAGAAGTCCGATCCGCAGCACCTGAACTACCTGGTGGCCGGCCCGTGGAACCATGGCGGCTGGGCGCGGCACGGACGGCAGCAAGCTGGGCGAAATTCCCGTTCGACAGCAACACCAGCAAGTATTTCCGCCAGCACATCGAAGCGCCCTGGTTCGCCTACTGGCTGCACGACAAAGGCTCGCGCGACTTCGCCGAAGCCACGGTCTTCCAGACCGGCAGCAACCGCTGGGAGAAATACGATTCGTGGCCGCCCGCGTCCGCCCGGCCCACGAACCTCTACTTGCGCGCCGGACGGCAAGCTGTCCTTCGACGCCGCCCGGCGGACGACGGCGAGGCTCCGATAGCTATATCTCCGACCCCGCGCACCCGGTGCCGTACCGCCATCGGCCCATCAGCCCGACCTATCCCGGCGGCGGCTGGCCCACCTGGCTGGTGGAAGACCAGCGCTTCGTGGATAACCGGCCCGACGTGCTGACGTGGCAGACCGAGCCGCTGAAGAACGACCTCAACATCGCCGGCGATATCGTGGCGCGGATCTTCGCCTCCACCACCGGCAGCGATTCCGATTGGGTGGTCAAGCTGATCGACGTCTATCCGGAAGCCTATCCGGAAGCGCCGCGATTGGCGGGCTATGAGTTGATGATCGCCGATGAAATCCTGCGCGGCCGTTTCCGCGAGAGCTTCGAGCATCCCGTAGCGCCATCACGCCCGGAGCCGTGACGCCCTACCCGATCGACCTGCACACCAACGACCACGCGTTTCTCAAAGGGCACCGGATCATGGTCCAGATCCAGAGCACCTGGTTTCCGCTCTACGACGCGAACCCGCAGACGTTTGTCGACAACATCTTCAACGGCGCGGGCCTCCGATTATCAGAAGGCCACACAAAAGGTCTTCCGCTCGGCGCGCGCAGCTTCGCACGTCGTGCTGCCGGTCGTGCCGTGAAGCTTTGAAAAATCGAGCCCCAAAGGGGCGGTTTAACAAAGCCCAGGTCTGGGTTTTGTTAGACCTGCCCCTTTGGGGCTTAAGAATATTGTCCGCACGTTAGCGGGGCTCGCGACATACCATCGAATCGTTGCCACCCCACGCCAAGCCGCATCAGCGGCGCAAGAACGTGGCCCACGGCGACAGAAGCTGTGAACAAATCATCTGCCGCCGACAAACCATCAAAGCGCGCGTGTGTCATTCCGAGCGCAGCGAGGAATCTCGCTCTGTTCCTCCTCCACTATCAGTGACTTCCATCGGCAGGGCCAGATTCCTCGCTGCGCTCGGAATGACAGGTTTTTACGTAGGATCGATTTTTTCACACCTTCCCAGCCGTGGGATGACGGCACAAAGAGAGCACGCTGAGCCACGTAGTGGCGACAGAAGATCTACTGTTGTCAGCACACTGCTCTGTCGCCCCTCCCGGGGCTTCTTCAGGACCATCGGCCCTACCTTTCCACACGGCTATGGCCGTGGGCCACATTCTTGCGCCCGCTCCGGCGGGCTCCGGAACCCGATCGAGACTAATTCTAGCGCCTATGCCCCATGGTGGAGTGGGGCAAATGCACGTGGGGGACTGCCAACAAAGACGCCGGATCGGAGTACTAACTGTTACCTAGAAACGTAACATGGACGTAGGTCCCCAGTCTTACGTTATAGGCGAGGTACCAACCCACGTGATCGGGGTCCTCATAGATTACAATCTGGTCAGAGTCCCATAGCCAGCCATCACAATAATCGTAGTCATATGGGGCAACGCTGAAGTAAAACCCACCAAACCAAAAACGCTCCCGGTTGCCGCCCGCGAGGTGGAAGACATGATGCGGACCGAACCCGCCTGAAAAGTGCCCATGCTCCCAGGGATGATCGACATGGTAGTGAGCATCATTGCGCCCGGTGTCGTGACCTACCCATTGGCCGTTAGGATGAACGTGCGGGGCGTTCGGGTGTCCTGACTTGTCGCTCAAATTCCGGTGCTCCTCCGGGGCCTTTTGGTGCTCCTGCGGAGCCTTTTGTGGAGCTCGAGCAGGCGCCGGACCGTGAGCCGGAATGTGCCCGGCGTTAACCCCATGGCCGCGCTCCCCACCTTTCTCTTGCGCAAACGCCGAAACCGAAAGTACCAAGAACGCCACGAGAAATCCCACAGAAGTTTTCATGTTCGTCTCCGCGATATACTCGTCCCAAAGTTGAAGTTTGTAACCCTAGCTTTAGAAAAGTATACACGCTGGCGCGGCGGCATGGGCGTTTTTTTCACTCCACGAGACATAGGGCGCAGGAGTCTGTGTGATAACTCTTTTTTGCTGTCATTCCGAGGAGCCGCAGGCGACGAGGAATCTCGCAGTGCGTTGAAAATACTCAGAGCGAGATTCCTCGCTTCGCTCGGAATGACAATCCAAAAGAGGTTCCCACGCAGACTCGTAGGTCCAGCCTCTTCCGGTGCGCCAAGGGCATAACCATGTTCTCATTTTGGATTGCGGGTTGGATAGCTTGGGTGTTACTATCGCGCGCTTGCAGACGATCTTAATCTTGGACAACGAACCTCATAGTCGAGAAGAAAGGTCCATCCATGAGAATTTCCAGCATTGAAGCTTTTCCTGTTTCCGTCCCAGTCCGGGGAAAACAATCGATCATCGATGCGCTCGGCGCGCATCCCATTTCGGAGTTCGTTCTGGTCGCGGTGCAAACCGATGAAGGAATGGCAGGCTTTGGGGAAGCCAACGTCGCACCCACCTGGAGTGGCGAGACCCAGGAAGGGGCCACGGCGCTGATTGGGCGAAACCTCGCGCCGTTATGCATCGGAAAAGATCCCCGCGACATAGGGGCGCTCACGGACGCGATGGATAGAGCCGTGATCGGAAACCCCTTTGCCAAGGCGGCGCTCGAGATGGCCATGATCGACCTCTTGGGGAAAGTTCTTAAGACTCCGGCCTTTCGATTGTTAGGCGGGCTAAGGCGTGGGCCGAAAATTTCGCTCAAGTTTTCGATCGGAGGGTTCCTTCCCAAAATGGCTGCAGAGATCGCGGTGGAGATGGCGGGCCGGGGGTTTCGGGCGGTCAAGGTGAAGGTGGGGTTGGGGCTGGAGGGCGATCTCGCCCGGGTCAAAGCCGTCCGTTCGGCTTTGGGGGATCACTTCCCAATCGGGGTTGATGCCAACGCGGGCTGGAGCGAAACCGAAGCACTCGCCGCGCTCCCGCACCTCGAAGCTCTCCACATCAACTTCATCGAGCAACCGATCAGCCGGAGGAACTTCCGAGGCTGCGCGCGCCTGCGCGAGCGCAGCTCGATTCCAATTATGCTGGACGATGGGATTTTCACGGCCGAAGACGCGCTCGAGGCCATCCATTGCGAGGCCTGCGACCTGATCAGCATCTACCCCGGCAAGAACGGGGGGCTGTGGCGTTCCATGCAAGTGGCGCATATGGCGGCAGCGGCGGGGATCGATTGCATCATCGGCAGCAACCTGGAGTTTGAGCTGGGCACAGCAGCCATGCTGCACCTCGCAGTTTCCATTCCCAATCTCTCGCTGTCGGTGGGCCATGACATTATTGGGCCGCTTTACTACGACCACCGGATCGGGAAGCCACCGATACGGATCGAAAATGGATTTGCAGAACTTCCGGAGGGAAACGGCCTGGGAGTTGAGTTGGACCTTCAGGCGTTGCGAGATGGGAAATACGTCTAGCTTGGATTTCTCTCACGCTCTGGCCGTCGAGGAAGGGCGGGGCTTCAGAGGCTGCGGGAAAACCCTCTTTGCTGTCATCCTGAGGAGCCGCAGGCGGTCCTGAGTGAAACGAAGGAAGGGTCTCCGTAGTTCGTTGAAACTGCCACTGCAGAGATTCTTCGCTTCGCTCAGAATGACAGCGCGGAAGCTTTTTTCCGCAGCCTCTGAAGCCCCACCATTCCGAATGCTCGGCACGACATCCGTATAGCGGGGCGAATCACAAGTTCCTTGACACTCACTCGTATGCGGATTGAAAACTGGGAGGTTGAACAATGGCGAGAAGAGTCGAGGGCAAGGTGGCGATCGTAACCGGAGGCGGCTCCGGCATGGGCAGGGCAGGCGCAACGCTTTTGGCCAGGGAAGGGGCGGAGGTCGCCATCACCGATATCAGCGAAGAGAAAGGCGCGAAGGTTTGCGAATCGATAAAGAGAGAAGGGCTTGAGGCGACCTTCATTCGCGCTGACGTCCGCGCGCCCGAGAGCGTGAAGGAACTGGTCGAGAAGACGGTCGCAAAATACGGGCGGATTGACGTGCTTTATCATAATGCGGTCGATGCTCACTTCGTGAACAACGAAGACCGCCGTTTGACGGAGCTGCCGGAAGAAACCTGGGACCGCATGATTGGCTTGGTCCTGACGGGTACGTTCCTTTGTTGCAAATATGTTGGCCGCCAGATGCTGGCCCAGCGCTCCGGCTCGATCATCCTCAGCTCATCGGTGGACGCCCTGATTGGTTGCGCCGGCTTGGACAGCTACACCGCAGCGAAAGGCGGAGTCATCGCCATGACGCGGTCCTTCGCGGCAGGCATGGCTAAAGATGGAGTGCGAGTCAATACGATTTGCCCAGGCACGGTGAGTACGGAATCGCAAATGGAATGGCTCGGGAATCCTAAAGCACTGACCTTGATGCAGTGCCTGCATCTTCTGCCGGTAGCGAGGCCCGAGCAAATTGCGCCCTTTGTGGTTTACCTGGCGAGCGATGAATCGGCCGTGGTCACGGGCGGAATATTTCCCATCGACGCCGGGTACATGGCATTCAAAGCCCACGTCGATGTCATGGCTGCCACCCGATGCGAGTTGGATAAGTAACGCCCTGCGTGGCGCCGGTGGATTTTTTGACCTATTATTTGGGAACCGAGCCATCAGGCAAGCCGGTCGTGGCTGGGATAGATGTGACGGCGCATTCGCCCTCGACGCGATTGC
Organism: uncultured Acidobacteriota bacterium; assembly: GCA_963770415.1. Classification (GTDB taxonomy): domain Bacteria; phylum Acidobacteriota; class Terriglobia; order UBA7540; family UBA7540; genus CAVROP01. The sequence goes on along the minus strand of CAVYPU010000017.1, from coordinate 95,705 downwards.
GGCCCGCTGACTTGGCTCGATAAAGGGCTTGATCCGCCGCCGATAGCAACGCTTCTATGCATTGAGTCTTGGGATCGTGCAATGTAGCCACCCCTACGCTGATGGTGACATCGAAAGAAAGGTCTTTAAACATAATGGGCTGCGAGCAGACCACCTTGCGGAGCCGCTCCGCTTGCACCAAGCCGGGTGACGTGTCGCATCCGGGCGCCACGACTAGAAATTCCTCACCGCCATAGCGCCCTACCGTGTCATAACTACGACTGGAAAGCTTCAGCCGCCGGGAAACTTCGCACAGGGCCCCATCGCCAACCAGATGCCCAAACCGATCGTTGACTGTCTTGAAGTGGTCGATATCCACCATCATCACGGTGAGGGGTTTCTTCTCGCGCGTGGCGCGGCTCAATTCAGACTGCAGGAGGTCCATCGTGGCGCGCCGGTTCAACAATTGCGTAAGAGAGTCGTGCATGGCCTGCTCGCGAAGGGCTTCCCGCGCTTCAATCAGGCTATCCTGCAATTCCATGATTCTGGCCCCGGTACGAAGCCGCGCCCTCAGCTCATAGGGATCGAAAGGTTTGGTGAGATACTCGTCCGCCCCCGCCTCGAGCCCCGCAATGACATCCTCCTGAAACTTCTTCGAAGTCAGCAGGATCAAGTAGATGTAAGGCTGGATGTTAAGCCGCCTCACCTCGCCGCATATCGTCATCCCATCCTTTTCCGGCATCATCCAGTCCAAGATGGCGAGGCGAGGGGTGTCGGGCTGCTGGAGGATATGCCAGGCTTGCTCACCGTCTGCCACCGTCACTACCTCATAACCCCACTTTTCAAGGTAGGCCTGTAGCATCCGTCTGGTTACGAGATCGTCTTCCGCCACCAGAATCTTCATAACTTCGCCCGGCTACATAATTCAAGCAATACCGGCTTCAACTCCAGAAGGGCTGATTCGAGCCGGCCCAGACCTTCACGAGCCTGTTCTAGGCGGCCTTCGCGCCCCATGACCTCCAAATGCAGAGCGGCGTCGTAAGCGGCGCGGGCCGAGAAATTCGCCACTGTCCCTTTGAGCTTATGGGCAGACCGCTCGACTCCCTGCGCATCGGCGCGTTCGACAGCCCCTCGGATCCCGTCCAACAGCTTGGGGCAGTCCTCGAGGTAGAGACTTACGACCTCTTTCAGCAAATCCAACTCTCCCTCAAATCGGGCCCGAAGTGTCGCTTCGTCAAGGACTTCCGGGATGCCAGCGGGTTCGACGGCGGGGGTAGCTCGGAGCTCAGGCTGCTGTACGCTATCCATCGTTTCAAACAACTGGTTGGAATTGATAGGCTTAGCTACATAATCATCCATCCCCGCCTCCAGGCAGCGCTCGCGATCACCCTTCATGGCATATGCCGTCATAGCTATAATCGGCAGGTGCGCGCCTGAACTTTTCTCTTTTTCGCGGATGGCTGCGGCTAGCTGAAGACCGTCCATCTCGGGCATCTGAACATCCACCAATGCGATGTCAAAGCTTTGTTTTTCAAGAAGTTCCAATCCTTCGCGCCCGTTGTTGGCGATGGTCACGTGGTGGCCCCTGCCCCGCAGGAGATGCTCGGCCAGCCGTTGATTCACCACATTGTCCTCGGCTACCAGGATCCGCATGCCTCTGCGTTTCTCGCGCAGGGAGTGGCGCGTCACCAGCGATACCTTCTCTGCTTTCTGCACCTTCGAGCGGAGAACGTTGACGATGGCTTCCATCAAATCCGCCTGCCGCACTGGCTTAGTGAGATAGGCGGAGATCCCGAGTTCGCGGCAGCGCGCCGCGTCACCCACCTGACCGCCTGAGGTTACCATGGCAACTTGTATGCCTGCCAACTGCGGGTCATTCTTGATTTGCTCCGCCAGACGAAAGCCATCCATGGTCGGCATGTGGGCGTCAGTCAGGACAAATTGAATAGGTTGTCCGCTTTCCCGCGCATGCTGGAGCGCCGCAATCGCCTGGAAGCCATCCGCGGCCACGCAAGTCTTCATCCCCCAGTACGATAGCGTCTCATCCAACACTCGCCGATTGGTCGCATTGTCATCCACGATCAGAACCGGCACACCATGCATGGTTACTGGAGAAGTCTTTTTCGGCTCCACGCCCGTCTTGGCCCGTCCAAAGCGTGCGGTGAAGTGGAAAGTGCTTCCCTTGCCGGGTTCGCTCTCCACCCAAAAGCGCCCGTTCATCATGGCCACCAGACGCGACGAGATCGTCAAGCCTAGCCCGGTTCCACCGAAACGCCGGGTGGTGGAACTATCGGCCTGCGCGAAGGCTTCGAAAATGACTTGCTGTTTTTCGCGGGGAATGCCGATTCCCGTGTCCCGGACGATGAAGTGAAGGACGGAGTCCTCAGATGTAACAGCTTCCCTATCAACCCGCAACAGGATTTCGCCGCGCTCCGTGAACTTAAGTGCGTTAGAGAGAAGGTTTACGATAATCTGCCGCAGGCGGGTAGGATCGCCCACCACCACGTCCGGCACTTCCGAGGCCACGTCACAGATCAGCTCGAGGCCCTTCCGGTCAGCCGGAAACGCGAACATCCGGGTGGTCTCCTCAAGGCTGTCGCGCAGGTTGAATTCGATCGATCGAGATCCAGCTTCCCGGCTTCGATTTTGGAGAAATCCAGAACCTCATTGATCACGGTGAGCAGCGAGTCTGCCGACGACTTGACCATGATGAGGAATTCCCGCTGCTCTGCCGTCAGATCGGTACTCAACGCAAGTTCAGTCATCCCCAGTATGCCGTTCATGGGAGTGCGGATCTCGTGGCTCATGTTGGCCAGGAATTCGCTCTTGGCACGGCTGGCAGACTCGGCCGCCTCTTTCGCTTTCTGCAATTCCGCTTCCCCATGCTTGCGCGCCGTGATGTCGATCATGGTGCCTTCGATCTGGTTATCACCGTCTTTGATCAAAGTCGCGGTTTCCAGTATCCAGACCGGCGTGCCATCCTTTCGAGTCAGGCAGTGTTCAAAATCCGCCAGCGAACCACGCTCCTGGAGGGTGGATGTAAAAGCCCCCCGGGCGTCAGGGGTAGGGTAAAGCTCCTCGGCGTTTCGCCCCACTAGTTCACTAGGGCTCGAGAAACCGAAAATATGCGCGCAGGCCTCGTTGCAATCCAGGATTTCTCCGGTAAGGCGGGCGCGATAGACACCCGCAAGGTTGCGCTTAAACAGCATGCGGTAACGTTCTTCGCTCTCCTCTACCGCTTTCTCGGCGCGCCGCCTTGCGGTGATATCGCGAAAACCCCACACCCGTCCAATATTCCTTCCCCAAGCCCGTTGAGGCTCGGAGTGCCGCTCGAAGATACGTCCATCTTTGAACTCTATCAGATCGTCGCAATGTGCTTCGGAATCCTCATAAAGGCTGCGCATTTTCCCGAGGAAGGCCTGAGGGTCCTTAAGTTGCGGCAGGACATGGTCTAACCACGCGCGTCTGTTGTCCGTAGCGAGAACCGACGATGGGATGTCCCAGAGTTCGGCGAACTTAGTGTTGTGGGCCACAATTCTTCCCGCGGCGTCCAACACCAAGATACCGTCTGCGGTGGATTCAAGCGTGGCCCGGATGGTTTCGGTCTGCTGCCCCACGCGCAACCTCAACATTCCACCCCAAAACACAACCCCCACGACGATCAAGCCTGTGAAAGCCAGGACGGTAAGGGCACGCTCCAGGTTCCACCACGAGGCCGGCTGGAGCACCACAATGTCCTTGGGGGTGCGCAGAAGCATACTAACCCCCACCGGGGTTCGGTTCTCTCCAGCCCTGATGTCGCAGATGCCCGTCAATTGGACTAAGCTTCCAACCCGGACATGGCCAGGCATTTCCTCGCCAGAGCGTCCCTCAAGCTCCGCTTCGACCATCAGCCCGTCGGCATCAATGGTGAGCGATTTCCGGACCGCTGCCAGCGAGAAGCCCACCAATCGCCCCTGCATCCTGATGAGCTCGCTATCATAACCTCCCAGGAGCGCTTGGGCGGCGGTCACGAGCGGCGCAGGAGGAGCAGCCCCGGCGCCGATCTTGCGGTAAACGGCGTCCTGGAGGACGGGGCTGAAATCACCCACCGCGGGGAATCCCACAACATCGACTCGGTCGCCTATTTCCAGCGGGATTGTTTGCCGTGTTTCGACTTCCAAGCCTTCCTGCGCATCTCGTATGAAGAGGGTCTTCCCCGGTCGCTGCAGAGTCACAATGCCTTGCACGTGCACGCGCTGGTTGAAGGCTCCCACGGGGCCCAATCTCAGGATGATGTGTATGGGACGCACGGGGATCGAGGACAGATCGGCTGGGGCGGGTGTCTCGATGACAAGGTTCTTAAGGGAGGGCACCAAAAGCGTCGCACCAATGAATTGGAATCGGGCGTTGTAATACCCCCCCGAGACACCCTGCAACCGCACCTTGGCACCCACCAGGTCCTGCGGGATGGGCGTATGATCCAACACAAACGCTGGGAGGGCGGCGGCCCCCGAGGCGACGTTCACAAGCAGACGGCCGCGGGTTTCTGCCGCTGACCTCACGACTCCCTCAATTTCCACGAACTGGCTGTCATCAACCCCGGTAACGAAATCCACGCCTGAGACCTTCTTGGGAACGGGCAAAGGGACCTGGCCCAGGACTTGAACCTGGGGATGCTCAATCTCCGACGCGAAATCACCGGGGCCGCTAATTCCGTCAATCTGCACGGATTGGCCGGAATGCAATTCAATCGGCGCTTGTCCGATGTTGACAAAAATGCCCGCGGTGGAATCCTGGACAAAGAAATCCCCCTGCGCTCTATCGGCATAAGTCACAACAGCTCGCAAATGGATCGGATACCCAAGCTTCGCCTTCTCGGACGGAAGTTCCCTGATTTCACGAATGGTTCTCAGAACCGGCAAGGCCTGTGGAGCTTCACCCCTCTCCTCCTTGCCGCGAGACACGTTGCCCGTCAAAAAAAGGGCCAGAAGGAAAAGGAGAAGGCGCAGGAGTGAGCGTAGTGCCGCGTCTGTAGGATCGTTCCTAATTGCAGGTGCCATGGTCTCCTTGACCACTGCCACGGATTAAGGATGGAGAGAAGGCGAAGATCACAGCCGTTCTCTGTCTCGCCGAGATTTTACTAGACGAAACAACCGAAAGCAACTCCGCCGCGCACCTGCCAAGGGCACGTTAGTACTAGGATTATTGGTGCCTCGCCCTGTCACTGGTGGCTTCCGAACGGGTCCATTTCCTGGAAATTCGCCAGATCCTAGTGCTTACTTGCAGAAGTAAGCGTTCTTATCCGTTTGGCGTCGGAAGGGCGGGGCTTTAGCCCCGCCGCAGAGAACAGGCCACCCCTCGGGGCTTTAGCCCCTGAAGCCGCGTTGCTTCAGGGCCCAAAGGCCCCTTCAACCGGGCTTTGCTTACCGGCGGGGCTGAAGCCCCGCCCTTCCAGGACTGAGCATAGTTACGCTTATTAACACAGCTAAGCATCAGCTCATGCATTCTACTCCGCTCCTGATCGGCGCACGATCTGACGCGCCTCAAACCTTGTACGTGGCCCAGGTCCCGATGCAGCCGTGCCCTCTGCGAAGGTGGATCACCCCTTTTGCCGGCTCCGCGATGTAACCAAATATCGTGTGCCAATTCGTTGCCCCATGCCGGCATAGGCCTGCCGGATCGCCCTCGTGGTCCGCCAGGATTTTCTTCAGGACATCGACGGTGATCTTCCCCCAGGAGCTTTTCACCAGGGCGCGCATCCGGCAAAGCCGTGCCGGAGAATCAGCAACGGTGTTATCCTCAAACGCAGCAAACTCTGGGGCGACATAGTGGTTGCTGTGCAGGCGCATGTCAGGGTGTTCGTCATTGTAGACGGCCACTCCTTCTGGGCGGATCTCCACGTCGGCAATTTCGCCCTGGCCGTCCGCAAGCATCAGGTTCCCTGCGGCACACTGGTTATGCTGCCGGAGTAGCGCAATCGCGTCACCGACGGTCTTCTGTTCCAAGAGGACGCGTTTCATCGGGTAGTGAGGAACACCGGCGCGAAGGTCATAGCCGAAGAGTGAGTTCGCAAAGTGGGCTACACCGAAGTCGTTCATTCCTGAATAACCCAACTGGCCCGCAAAGGTGAGCATCAACGCCCGCGGGCGGCCGTCCGTGGGCGAGACCCTCAAGACAATCGCGAGGTCGGCAAACTCGGGTTCGAATTCCTGGTTCTGGCCAACCAGGACCTTGCCGTCAAGAGTCGCTTCACCGCGCAGTGCAAAGGCCGTGCACCCCGCCTCGCCACCGTAGAGCGCCTGGGCCCGCGCCTGGCAGAGGAGCGCCTCGGCGAATGAAATGCCGGCGCCGTCAGCAAGGCCCCGGACTTCTTCCACGTACTTCGGGCTCAATCGCTCAATCGCGCCTAGAAAACCCTGAGCGTTGCGGCATAGAAGATCCTTTGGCTTCCCCGCCAGGCGTTCGATCCAGATGAGATACTTCTTGACGAGGTCTCCCGCCTGTTCTCCGTGCTGCCGGCCCATTTCGTAGGCAGTCCCCTTCACCTCGATCAAAGGAAATAAAGTGTTCATCTCCTCCCCTTTCTTAGCACCCTTTGCGGCCTTTGCGCCTTTGCGTGAACCCTGTAATGCCGAATCGATTCGCGTGTCATTCTGCGCGCAGACCACATGATCCTTCGGCTCACCACTGTGCATGAAAAAAGGCTGGATTCCCGCTTTCGCGGGAATGACGGACTAGGCGTCATCCCCGCGAAAGCGGGGATCCATTGATGATGTCTCGGCCTATTTTTCATGGCAGCGAAAAATCTCGGCAGCTTTCAAGAAGCTGCAGAACCGATAAAGCAACTACTGAGATCCTTCGCCCCGACAAATCGGCACTCAGGATGACAAACGACTAAGCCGAGCTGCGGACTGGCTCTCCTCGCGGCTTCAGATCACCCACCAGCAGCCAATACGGCAGCACTCCGGCAATAAGCACGACGGTCGCAACTGCGAATCCAGGGAAATAGCCGCCCGTGCGGCTGATTAAGACGCCCGCCACGAGCGGCGAAAGCACCCCGCCCAGGTTTCCGATGAAGTTGGCCGCGCCGGCCCAGGCTCCCACTTCGCCAACAGGAGCGCAGTTCTGGAGTATTACCAGGGCGTTTGCCGAGGAGAGCCCGACAAGAGAGGCCCCGGCAAGGAACACCATAGCAGTAGTGGCGCGGGGCGCGAGAATGGCCGGGATCAGCAGCAGCCCCGTAGCGAACGAAGCGGTCACCACCCATTTGCGCACCCGCGACTCATCCCATCCGCGCCGGATCAGGCTGTCGCCAAACCAGCCTCCCGCCGCGGCGCCTAACCCCCAGATCAGAAAACTCAGCGAGGAATAGAAACCCGCCTTGAGCAATTGAAAGTGCCGCACGTGCACGAAGTAGTCCGGGAGCCAGGACATCAACATGTATTGGTAATATCCAAAGCTGAAATACCCGAGACAACATCCCACCAGATTTCGGTCTACGGTGAAGCCCCAGCCGCGCCGCACTTTCCTCGCGGGCCGACCGCTCCCTCCTACCGGCAAAGAGCTTCGCCCGGGATAGACTAGAATCCAAGGCAGCAGCCAGACGAAAGCCGAGAATCCCACAATGGCAAACATCAGCCGCCACCCATACCGCACCGTCAACCAGGCGACCAAAGGCGCGCCTAATGCCAACCCCAAACGAGTTCCCGAAGTGCACATGCCCGTCGGCAGCCCGCGATCCCGCGGTTCGAACAGGATGTTGACCAGCTTAAGGTTCCCCGGGAGAAGCACGGATTCACCAATGCCCAGCAGGACTCGCATGGTCACGAGCGTCACCACGCCGCCCACGAAGCCCGTCAACCCGCAGGCCATGGACCACATCGCAAATGCGCCCGCATAGAGCCAGCGCATGTTCCAGCGGTCCGCAAGCACGCCCACGGGAATCTGAATCAGCGTGTAGCACCAGAAAAAGGAGGAGAGAACCAGCCCTTTGGCCATCGGGCTGAGGGCGAAATCGTGCGCGATCCTGGGCAAAGCCACGGAGATTGTGGCCCTGTCCAAATAATTGATGACCGCCGAAAGCGTCATGAGCACGACTAAAGACCAGCGACGCAGGTTCGAAATGCCCTGTAGGATGTCCTCATCCGCAAGTCGCGTCGTCAGCAATTGCTTTTCCGGATTATGAATTTGTAGTGCCAGGTCAATACTCCTCGGTGGCTGTTGACGATACTGCGAGTCTCTACTTCAAGTCAATGTGTCGAACAAGTTCGTAACGTACGCGTTCTCGGAGTTTCTACATTTCTGGATAGGCTTTTTCGACTTGGGTCCTTTTCGTGTCGCCTCGGCGCCGAGACAGTTGTGCGTAGGTCGGCTGCTGAGCCCCAAAGGGGCGATCTATCAAAGCCCAGGCCAACGGCCTGGGTCAGCGAGGGCGGCCCGTTTGGATTGGATCAGCCCTAAAAGGGCGGAATAGGTAGTTCGCATGCCGCAATCTTTGTCGGAACTGTACACCCCTCTCGCCTTCAACACCAAACATAACGAACCTGTTCTGCGGGCAACCTTGCGGGCGCAGATGGGTTGGTAGCGCAGACCGCCGGGTTTGCGGTCTGCGGCTTTCCGTGACATGGCGCGAGTCCTGAAAGGGTGGTGGCCGAAAAGACGCGGACCGCAAAGTCGGCGATCCGCGCTACCCCGCTATTTCGCCCCTACAGGGCTAGGCATTTGAAGGCGCGCAGTTGACCCAGGCCTGGGCTGTGATGGATCGCCCCTTTGGGGCTTAAGACGGACAAAGATGAGAGCTTTGTCCCTCCACGTGGCCGAGAACGGCCATACCGTCAACGAGTGCTATGAAAATGTAGAAACTCCAGGAATGCGGCCGAAACGTGCAATGCGAAAGGGCTTGGCGTATACTCCTAGCTTCTCGAAACTGCATGGTCGCAATCCCCACGCTGGAGCCCAGGCCGTCCCGACTGGAGGAACTATGAACAATGCAATTCGTCGTCGCGATTTTCTGAAGACCGCGGGCCTTACCGCGGCGTCGCTTTCCATTGGCGCAAACCCGCTTGAGGCACACCCCCCGGAGATCATCAAGAACTCCCCCGGCCATCCGCGGCTGCTCTCTGGTTGCTGCGCATACTCCTACCGAAAATACCTCGAGCACGGTCCCATGACGATGGAGGATTTTATCCTGATGGCCGTCGAGCAGGGGATCGACGGTGTGGATATGACAACCTACTACCTGAAATCCACCGAACCTTCCTACCTTCTCAGCCTGCGGCGACTGGCCTTCCGCAACGGCGTGCCGTTTTCAGGCGCGGCGATCGGCACGGACATGTGCCAGCCTGATCCTGGTAAACGCGCCGGGGAACTCGAGAAGATCAAGAAATGGCTCGACGCCACCGAACTGCTGGGGGCTTCTCACCTGCGTGTATTCGGCGGCGAGCTTCCCAAGGACGCGACCGACGAGCAGGGCGTCGGGTGGGTCGTCGAGACCATGAAGCCCGCCTGCGAATACGCGGCCGCAAAAGGCATCACGCTGGGAATCGAAAGCCACGGCGGGATTACATCCAAGGCCGCGAACATCGTCGAAATTCTCCGCCGCGTCGATTCCCCTTTCGCAGGATGCAACCTGGACATCAGCAATTTCAAGGAAGATCCGTACACCCAGATCGAAGCCTGTCTTCCCTATGCCACGCACACGCATATCCGTGATTTCTATGGCGAGCCGCGAAAGGCTCTCGACCTCGAGCGGGTTTGGAAATTGTTCGCGAAGGCGGGATACAAGGGTTTTACTTCCGCCGAATACGAGGGCGAGGAAGAAGCAAAAACGGGAGTGCCCAAGCTCCTTGCCAGAATTAAGGCGCTCAACAAGAAATACTCGAGTGTGTAATGCCTATGAAGATCATCAGCGCGTTGATTATGCTGCTTTTCAGCCGCTCCTTATGGGCGGCGCTTCCCTCACCCGCGAGCGGGGCAGAGGGGCTCGATGTACAGGTTGGCAAGACTGTTGAAATATCGAGCTCCCATCGCTACTGCTGGTACCCGACGGTGCAGCGCTTCACCTCCGGCGAACTGATGGTGACCATGCGCATGAGCCCGGACGAAGTCAACCCTGAAGGAGACTTCTCCGCCTACTGCGTTTCCAAAGACGCGGGACTCACCTGGAGCCGGCGCTACACGATGGGTGCGGGCGCGAACGTTGACGGCGCATTCACTGAAAGCCCTCGTCCCGACGGGACCCTCTGGCAACTCTACGGATGGACGGAGCTCAACCCGACGGGCCGGCCGAGGCTCTGCGCTTGACTCTAACCAAGTTCTCTCGAGGCGGTATGGAATTTCAGCAGTGGCGGGATGTCACGCTCCGGATGTCGCACTCCGTCAACGTCGGCCATACGGACACGTTTGATCGCCGAGTACAGGATGGGAGCCTGGCCCGCCAACCCTCGGTCGTGCCCTGGGGCCCGATCATCGAGGCCCTGGACGGCGCTTTGCTCGCGCCGGTGTACTACACGGCAGAGCAGGACAAACGCTATTATCGCCTTGCGCTGATCCGCTCGGGTGACGGCGGCAAGAGTTGGAGTGAATATTCCACCATTGCCGCTGTCGAGCCAGGCGAGAAGCCCTGGCCAGGAATGGGGGAAGAAGGTCCGTGTGAAACCGGCATGGTGCGTTTGGCCGACCGCCGCCTCTACGCGATCTTCCGCACCGGTGGCAGCGGATTCATCGGGCAAGCCTGGTCATCCGACGACGGCAAAACGTGGACGAAGCCCGCATCCACACCTTACAAAGGAGTGGCGCTGCGAGTGCGCCGGCTGAGCAACGGGGTCCTCGCGTGCACCACGGGGCGGCCAGGACCGGTGGTGGTGATGTTCAACGTCGATGGCAGCGCTGCCAACTGGTCGCATGTTACTCCCATCTTCGAAGGGAAGAGCACGCGTTACACAGACTTCATCGAAGTCGAACCCGGCAAACTCCTCGTTGTATACGACAGCGTGCCGTATGGCTGGCACGAAATCCCGTATTCCGACCGCGATTCCAAGAACGTCATCTACGGCACGTTCGTCGAGGTGCGAAAGAAGGGGCGTTGACGTCGGCGCGGCACGCGTCGTAGGGGAAGGGCTTGCCGTCCCCGGTACACAGGGCAGGGCAAGCCCCAAGCTTGTCCAAATTGCGATCGACTGTGTCAGTTGTGACCTGCGGCTCCGCCGCTTGCTGTGCGGAAGGGCTGCGCCCTTCCGAAGTACGGCTTCGGTGAGAAACCTCCACCGCACCGGCTGGAAGGCTCAGCCTTCCAGCCGGTGCGGTGGAGCATAGATATAGGGTAATCGGCCGGAAAGGCGAGCCTTTCCGCACAGCGGGGCGGCAGAGCCGCATACAATAAGAGCCTTAGCGCTAACCCAAGTTCGTCACCGAGAGGCGTTTTTTGATTATTTTTGGCCCCGGTGATTGGTTAAGGTTTTTGTTTTCAGCCCGACCTTTCTGAAAAGTCGATGTAGTGTAGACCAACCCTCTTGCGGCTGGGGTACTCAACGTGACACCATCGCCCCGATGTTTTTGCGACCGAATCATCGGGACAAGGATGGCAAGGACCACAGCTACTGGTCGTTGGTCGAAACCGTCCGCACACCCGACGGTCCGCGCCAGCGGACCTTGTGTTACCTGGGCGAACTGAACGACTCGGCGCAGGCGCGCTGGCTGAAGGTGATCGAGGTTTTCAACGAGCAGGGCGAGCGCCGGCAGTTGAAACTGTTTCCTTCCGATGTCGAACTGCCGGAGAACGATCCCGACGTGGCGCGAGTGCGGGTGAGCCAAGTTCGCTTCGAGCGGGTGCGGCAGTTCGGAACTTCTTGTTTGGGTCTGGAACTGTGGAAGCGTTTGGAGCTGGATCGATTCTGGGAAAACCTGCTGGACGGCGAAGTTGCTGACGTGCCCTGGTCGCGCGTGGCGGCGCTGCTGGCGATTAACCGCTTGTGCTGCTCCCTCGAGCGAGTTGGGCATCGAGGAGCGCTGGTATCCCAGCACGGCGCTGGATGATCTGCTGGGGATTGGGGAAGGCAAGATCAACGACAGCCGCTTGTATCGCTGCCTGGATCGTCTGCTGCCTCACAAGACGAAACTGGAGCGACACCTGAAGGAACGCTACGGCGAATTGTTTGGCGCCGAATTCGACGTGTTGCTTTACGATCTGACCAGTACCTACGTGGAAGGCCAGGCCGAGAAAGACCCGATGCTGCAGCGCGGTTACTCGCGCGATCATCGGCCCGACTGCAAGCAGGTGGTGATCGCGCTGATCGTCAACGCCGAAGGTTTTCCCTTGAGCTATGAAACCTTCGATGGCAACCGTACGGATGTCACCACCTTGGAAACGGTCATGCGCATGGTGGAACGCAAGTACGGGCGGGCGCGGCGGATCTGGGTATTTGACCGGGGCATTGTGAGCGAAGCGAATCTGACGGCGCTGCGCAACCGGGGCGGGCAGTACCTGGTGGGCACGCCGCGTTCGAAGCTGAAGGGGATGGAACGCCAGCTTCTGGAGGGCACCTGGACGCAAGTGCGCGAGGAAGTGGAAGCCCAGTTGGTGGTGATGCCGGGCGGCAGCGAAACCTACGTGCTGTGCCGCTCCACGGCACGGCGGGAAAAAGAACGGGCCATCCGCCGCCGCTTCTCGGGCCGCATGGAACGAGCGCTGACGAATCTGGCTCAGCGGGTGGAGAAAGGCCAATTGAAGGACCGGTCGAAAATTGAGCGGCGGTTGGGGAAGATTCAGGAACGCTATGGGCAAGTGGCCGACCTGTATGAAGCGTACCTCAGCCAAACGGAGGGACGCTGGGTCTTGCGTTGGAACCTGATCGAGGAGCGTCGAGCCTGGCGTGAGGCGCGAGAAGGCGCCTACTTGCTGCGCACCAACCTGGAGGGAGCCGCGGTGGAAGAACTCTGGACCAAGTATATCCAGCTCACCGAAGCCGAGGCGGCTTTCCGGGCGCTGAAGAGCGAGTTGTCGATCCGACCCTTGTTTCATCAACTGGAGCCTCGCGTGAAGGCCCACATCCTGGTGGCCTTTCTGGGCTACTCGCTATGGGTCACGCTGAAGCATCTGCTGCGACGGAAAAATTCCGATTGTTCACCGAGCCAAGCCCTCGCGCTGCTGGCCACCATTCAGAGTGCGGATATCGTGCTCCCGACCACCGACGGACGGGAGATTCGCCTGCGGCGTGTTGCGGCCCTCACCGCTGAACAACAAAAACTCCTGACGGAACTTGGCATCTCGTTACCCGACCGCTTCAATTTGAACTTCGAATGTAGTGTAGACTCGGCCATAGCCTGAACTGATTCAAAAGCACTTAACTGGCTCTTGGCCCTCTTCGTGACGAACTTGGGCTAATTTGGATACGCTCAGGCAAGCCTTATCCCTACACCTTTTCAGAGCGGCGAAGCCTCTTCGCAGTTCCGGCCCCTGAGGACATCGGCCTCAGAATGACATGTGCAAACCCTGGCTCGGCTACTGCTGATCAGAATTGGGAGCGGGTTGCTCTTTCGCCTTGTGCTTACTCGGCGTTTCAAACATCCCGAAATCCCAAAACTGCAAGTTGAGACCCTCCTGGCTAAGGTCGCCCAGAGCGTACTCTCCGGGGTCGAGGGGATGTTGAGGCTTGAGACTGTAAAGGCCCGGAGCGAGTTGTTTGCGGTCCAACTGCGCGACGACGTGCCAACCGGACGCCTTTCCGAGCCCCGCCCGGCTTGTCTCGACCTTTTCCACCACCCGCGTCTCTTTCACCACCTTCACTGAAATCAACTCGAGCTTGGCGCCCATTCCCTCCGCAGACTGAACGTAGAAGGTGGGCTGGGCTTGCTGGAGCCGCACCGCAGCCTTTTCACCGGGCAGGACAGCGACCGAACGGCCTTTCACGAGGTGAGCGGGCACGGCCAGGGCAAGCGCCGCCCGCCGCACGTCGGTCACGAGTTCAGCCGTCGATTGGATCATCCGAATCACGCGCTGGCCGTCATACGCGAAGACCCCCTCGTCTTTAGGCAGGCGGACGCCAGGTGCGATCTCGTATCCCGTCTCCGGCGACTTCTCGAAACGTTCTTGCTCGATGGCGCGGCCTTCTTCGAGCTGCTTCTTCAGGACGCCTTTTTCTTGCTCCTGGGCCCGCTTCGTGGCGTCCAGGTCCACCATATCCAAAGGGATTTCCTCCCACGCCGAGCGCTCCACGCTGTAGTAGCGCACCCTGTCGCCATGCACCTCGTAGCTGGACACGAGTTGATAGGTCCCATCCTTCAGGAAAAGTTTCTGGCTGGCCGGGAACGCCTGGGATGCGTACACCAGGCATGCCATCACCGCTACCGCCCCCAGCCATCGAATTATGGATTTCATGGCCCGCCTTCGTTCGTTTAGATGCTGTGCTAAGACTGTGCGTCGCTTCAACTCGCGCTACCAATCCCGCGCAGATTAGCATATCTTAGCTGGCGCGCGAGTGCGATTCATCTCCCGGGGTCAAACTATGATTTGCGACTCCCGCCTCTCACCGAGAAATGTTAGTGTAACACCTCGAAGTGGAATGGAGGTTCAGTGCCATGACAAAGAATCAAGGGGCGTCGCGTAGAGATTTCCTCAGCAGCAGTGGAAAGCTCGTAGTGGGAGAAGCACTGCTATCTCTCACCCCGGCATCCGGAAACGCCATGGCACAAGAGCCGCAATCGAGCGCGCGCCGGCCCATCGCCAAGTCGCAACAGAAAAACGCAGAGTTCTTCTTCGGCGCGAGCGTCTATCCGGAACTACAAACCCGGGACGAATGGAACCGGATGCTGGATCACTTCCAGCGCGCTCATATGAACGCTGTGCGCGTCGCCGAGTCTTCCTGGGGAAATCTCGAACCCGCCGCGGGGCGATACGATTTCGCGTGGCTGCACAGCTTCCTGGACGACTTGCAGAAGCGGGGAATGAAAGCCATTCTGGGCACAGGTTCCTACATTCCCCCGCAGTGGCTTGCCGCCGGCAGCCCGGAGATTCTGGTGCAACTTCACCCTGGCGTGAAGGCGCATCCCATGGCCCGCCATGCGCCGTGTTTGAGCCATCCACTGTACCGCCGGGCGCTGCGCGAGTACGTCCTCGCCATCGGGAGAGAGTTCCACGACCATCCCACGGCGATTGCGTGGCAACTGGGAAACGAGATGGAAGGCAGCGTGACCCGACTCTGTTACAACCCCGCCTGCGAGACGGCCTGGACGGAGTGGTTGAAGAGGACGTACCGTACTCCCGAGGAGTTCAATCGCCGCCTAAATCTTGTCAGTTGGGGAATGAAGATTCGCTCCCTCGACGAGGTGCCCCAGCCTGGGGAGGGGGTCGAGGAGAGCGGCAAGGAGATCGCTGCGCTCACCTTGGCACACCGGCGCTTTCGACGCGACGTGCTTCTCGATTTTTTCGCCATGCAGGCGGAAGCGTTGCGGGAAGCGGGGGTGAAACAATGGATCTCGACCGATTGGAACACCGGGTGGGATGCGGTGGCGGACGATCCGCGAGCAGGCCAAATCCTGGACGTCGCGGGCCTCAACTATTATCAGCCCTCGGCAGAGAGTCGCGAGTATTGGACGGACCTCGCTTGGCACCAGGACATGCACCGCTCGGCACATGGGAGCGCGCACTTCATTACCACGGAAACACGCTTCGGCGTGGCAGGCGGCACTTCTATGTGGGACCCGTTTCCGACCCGGGAGCAATTCCACATGTGGGGGCTCGAAGCGGCGGCGTTCGGGAGCTTAGGCCTGTTTTACTGGACAGGTAATCGCTGGAGAGGCGGGCATTGGCCGCATTGGGGCGGGCTGTTCGACTGGTCCGGGCATCCCGAGGTGGACTTCGAATGGGCCGTTGAGTTAGGTGCGATATTCCAAAAATGGGGACGACACCTCATCGCGAACCCTGTGAAAGCCTCGGCGGTAGTTCTCACGGACTTCGACCAGCGCGCAGCGCTCGAGGTGTATCCCCACGTCAAACCGAGCCTCTCCCTGCTGCCGGAGTGCTTCGACGCGTTGCACCGCCTCGGACTCGGTGTGGACAGCATGAATCTGGCTGCGGCAGCGATTCCGGCGAACCTTCAGAAGTACTCTCTGGCGCTGATCCCCGCGGCAACGGCCCTCGATAGCCCGCGCCTCGCGGCAGCGCTCAAAGAATTTGCGCAGGGCGGCGGAGTGGTCGTCATCACGCCTTTTACGGCCTACATGGATGAAGACGGGATATTCCGCGGTGACGGATTTGCTTCGAACCTCAAAGAACTGGCAGGCGGTTTAGTTCGCACCGTGCGTTGGATGGGATCGGCAGGGGCCGCGGGAGAAGCGGTCCCGAAGTCGAATGGAATGGCCAAGGAATGACGGGAACTTCTCCGGTGGGTTTGGAAGGCTATTGCGAATTTCTGGAGGTCGAAGCGAAGGCCGAGCCGATCGCGAGCTTCAAGAGCCAACAGGCGATTCTGGACGGCAAGCCCGCCGCAACCTTGAATAAACTGGGGCGGGGCATGGCAGTCAAGCTGGGTTTCTGGCCGGGAGATGAAAACTTCCTGCGGCTGATTGGCCAACTCATTCCGAACCACGGAGACATCCTCAACGCCCCCGTGCCGCCCGGCGTTCTGGCAGTACCACACACGGATAATAGCATGTTTATTGTTAATACGTCGGGCAAGGAAATGACGATCGATCTCTCGAAGTCTGCCACAGACCGGCTCACGGATACCAAGTTCAGCGGCCGGACGCCCCTCGAGCCGTTCCAGGTTTTGTGGCTGGAATAATGGATTACCGAGAAAGGACGGACAATTACTATCATGAAACACAGGGACCGAGTTCTCGCGGCGCTCAGCCACGAAAGGCCTGACCGCTGTCCAATGCAAATCAGCTTCACTCCCGAATTCGCGGCGCGGCTTCGTGAGGACTTGCTCCACAAAGCCGGCCCCTCGCACAATCCGCACGGCGGCGGCAACACGTATGAACTCGAGCAGGCGCTAGGTGAAGACATGCTGTTGACCTCGGTCGGCTGGGCCAACTCGTACTACCAGGAGGCCGGCGATTACACCGACGAATGGGGCATCGGGTGGAAGCAGTGCGAGTACACCACGCGATACGGCAAGGGCCATTATACGGAGATGTCCCGCTTCCCTCTCGCGAACGACGAGGCGATCGACACCTACCGCCCCCCGGACCCTAACCGCCCGGAACTCTATCAGGACGCCGAGCGCACCCTGCGCGACTTCAAGGACGAGTACTGGATCGTGGGCGTCACCGTCACCACGATCTTTGAAACCGCATGGGCGTTGCGCGGTTTGGAACGGCTGCTGACCGACTTCGTTTCGAATCCCGAAATCGCGGAGAAGATACTGGACATCCCTTATCGATACCATCTCGCCGCTGCCAAGAAGCTCGTCCAAATGGGCGTGGACATGATCTGGGTGGGCGACGACGTGGGCGCGCAGAACGCCATGCTGATCTCGCCCCAGTGCTGGCGCAGGTTTCTGAAACCCCGCATGGCCGCTTTCATTTCCGAGATCAAAGCCCTGAACGCGCAGCTCAAAGTCGCCTACCACTCTGATGGTAATATTATTGCAATCATTCCTGAATTGATCGATATAGGTATAGATATTCTTAATCCCATTCAGCCCGCTTGCATGGACCCTGCCGCGATCAAGCGAGAGTTTGGGGACAAGCTATGTTTTTGGGGATCCATCGATGAGCAGCGCACGCTGCCTTTCGGAACGCCCGCCGATGTCCAACGGGAAGTCCTCGAACGGCTCAACACCATTGGAAAGAACGGCGGCTTGATTCTTGCGCCGACCCATCACGTTCAGTTGGACACGCCGCTCGAGAACTTCTGGGCCTTGCAAAAAGCCATCGTCGAAACGCCCTATGCAAGCTTGGGCAGGTAGCGCCCACTCCTATCGCGTGTCGATCTTCAAGACGCTGTCGTTCGGGTCGGGCGCAGTGGGGGGGACGGTAATGAGCAGGCGATCGCCCGTCTGCTTGAACTTCGCTTTGCGGCCGGAGGCTAGGACGGTAATTCTGGAGACACGCTGCTCGACGCCTGGCACTTCCAGCTCGGGCTTCGATGGCCAGTCGAAAACGTGCAAGTAAATGGTTTTGCCCTTCGCAGTCGTCTTCCCAAATGAGAGGTTCTGCCACGGGCCGTAAGTGGTGCCGTAAATGGAATCACCATTGACCTTCATCCACTTTCCCATCTCCTGGAGGCGCTCGACGAATTCGAGTTGGATGGTGCCTTCGGGAGTCGGGCCGACATCCAAAAGGAAATTTCCACCCTTGCTCGCCACGTTGGCCAGGTCCTGGATGAGCGTTTGAACGGACTTGTAGTGCAGATCGTTCTTGTTGTACGCCCAGGTGTCGTTGATGGTCATGCAAGTTTCCCAAAGCTGAAAATCCTCTTGAGCCGGGCGTCGATGCTGGGGTTGCGTCCGGGGTCTTCGTGACGCCGCGCAAGGTGTCCGCCACGTTCCGGGTGGGGATTCGGTCCGGGACGAACTGCTCGGGCGTGGCGAAGTCGCCCGGCACCCCGATGCGGTTGTTCACCAGCGTGGCGGGCTGCAATTCATGGATCAAGTCGATGAATCGCTGGCCCTGATACTTCTCCTCGTGGTCAAGACCGTCGAACCAGATGAGCGCCACAGGACCGTACTTGGTGAGCAACTCGCGCAGTTGACCCTCCATATAATCAAGGTAGCTCGACCACTCGGGGCGGGCCGGATCGCCGTGCCAAGTCTCCTTGACGAGCTGAGTTGTGTCCCGGTAGCCAGGGTGGTGCATGTCGGGTGGGGAGTAATAAAACCCGAGAGGCATCCCGGCTTCCCGGGCTGCCTTGGACAGCATCGCTATAACATCCTTGCCATAAGGCGAATTGGTAATCTTGTAGTCGGTAAGCCCCGAGTCGAACATACAAAAGCCGTCATGGTGCTTGGTGGTAATAACCATGTAACGTTGTCCGGCTTGTTGGGCGAGCGCAACCCAGGCCGCAGGATCGTACTGGGTGGGGTTGAATTTCTTGTACAACAATACATACTCCGGCTCGGAGATGTTCCAGTGCGCCTCAGGCGCCATGATGGGCCATGAGGCCTCGACGCTGGCCACGGAATATGCGCCCCAGTGAATGAACATGCCGAACTTCGCTTCCCTGTACCAAGCCGTCCTGTCCATTTCAGACGGCTGGGCACCCTGGGGCAAGGGGGAGCCATCCGCGCCGAATGCTGCGCACGTTCCGATCATCAATGTGGCCAGCACCGCTTCCAGAACAAGAAGCCGTCTGCTCGTGTTGTGTTTCCGCATTGCGTATGCCCTCTCCGTCGCACGCCTTAATCGAGTCGAGTAGAGCAAGCCCTACCCTTACAGCTCGTAAGGGGACGGCTTGCTGTCACCATTGCTCGCCGCGATACGGCCTCTCAAGTCTCTCCTCGGCAAGATTACTTCCCTTTCAGAAATTCCCGGATCTTTTCGAAATCTTCACGCAGGATCTTCTCCTCACGGGGACTGCGAAGAACGTAGGCGGGGTGAACCGTGGCGAGTGCTTTGGTGCCTGCGAAATCATAGAATCGGCCGTGGATTCGGGTGATGCCTTCCTTGACCCCCAAGACGGTCCTGACCGCAGGCGCTCCGAGGCAACAGATCAAGCGCGGTTTGATCGTCTCAATCTGACGGAAAAGGTAGGGTGAGCAGGTTTCGATCTCATCCTTCTCGGGAGTGCGATTTCCGGGGGGGCGGCACTTGACCACGTTGCAGATGTAAACCTCTTCGCGCTTCATGCCGATCGCCTGGATCATGCGGTTCAGAAGCTGTCCGGCGCGCCCCACGAACGGCAAGCCCTGTTCGTCTTCATCGGCCCCCGGACCTTCGCCCACAAACACCAACTCGGCGTGTGGATTTCCTTGCCCGAAAACTATGGTCTTGCGGCCGCCCGCCAGCTTGCATCGCCTGCAATCACCCAAGTCCGCGCGGATTTGATCGAGCGTTTCCGGCCCGGTCGCCTTTGGTGAGGGCGCTTCGAAAAGGCTCAAGGATGGCGCGGGTGGCCTGATGGGCGCTGCGGCGACTACAAGTTGGGAAGATGCCGGGCGAGGTGGCGGAGCAACTGGAACAGCGCTAGCGACCGGTTTGGGTTCAGACCTGAGTGGGTGTGTGGCGACAACAGGGGCTGCTGAATCGCTCGCTTGCTGTGCAACTCCACTATCAAGTGCCGCGGGCAATGGCGCAACGGAACCCGGCGCACGCCGGTAGAACTCTTCAATGCCTAATTCGCGATAAAATTCTAGCCAGTTGGAAAGTTCCTGGCGGATGCGGTCGTCCATAGCAAGTAATCAGTTTTCAGTCGTCAGTTCTCAGTTCCAGACCCCTCGCCCGTCCCGCGCGGGGGGATGTTAACAGATCAATCACAAACCTGCGTGCCATCGAGGAAGCAAGCGCGCGGGCTGCGCGCCGCGTACCAAGTGGATTCCCGCTTTCGCGGGAATGACCCGCAGAGGGCAATCTTCGTCTTAGCCTGCCCTTTGCTTTCCGCCTTCCGCCTTCTGCCTTCTGCTTGCTGCTTTCTGCCTACTCTCTTCCGACTCCTGACTCCTGACTTCTGACTCCTGAATCTTGGCGAAGGGCAACGACCTCATCGAGAATGCGTTGGGCCACGTCCAACTTGGTCATCTTCTCGAGGGGTATGCTGCGGCCGTCGGGGAAAAGCAGGGTCACGATGTTGGTGTCCGCATCGAAACCCGCGCCCTCCTGCAAGAGGTCATTGGCCACGATGAAGTCGAGGTGCTTGGCTCGCAGCTTGGCAGAGGCATTGGCGAGCAAGTCCTCGGTTTCCGCCGCGAACCCTACCACCACTTGTCCGGGCCGCCTTCGGGGAGCAAGCATGGCCAGGATATCGGGCGCGGGTTCGAGCTTCAGGTCCGGCACGCCGTCATGCTTCTTGAGCTTTCGCGTCGATACCTCGGCCGCACGGAAATCAGCCACCGCCGCTGCCATCAAGGTCACGGTGGCCTGGTCGAATTCCTGCAAGACGGCCTGCGCCATCTCTTCGGCGGTGCGGACCCGCTCGACTTTTACACCCGCGGGAGGCTCGAGATGAGTCGGGCCGCTCACCAGGACGACTCGAGCCCCGCGGCGGCGGCTCGCTTCCGCAAGCGCATAGCCCATCTTTCCTGAAGACCTGTTGCTGAGGTAGCGCACGTCGTCCAGGGGTTCTTGCGTCGGCCCCGCGGTTACCAGCACGAGTTCGCCTTTCAAATCGTCGCGCACGCCCAGAATCGCAAGGACCGCTTGTACGATGCTTTTGATTGACGTAAGGCGGCCCGCGCCGGTCATTCCGCAAGCCAGGTAGCCCTCGTCAGGCAGCAGCACCCGGACGCCTCGCTCACGCAGGGTCTCCACGTTCTGCTGCGTGGCGGGGTGCTCCCACATATTCACATTCATGGCCGGCGCAACGATGAGCGGAGCTTTGGTGGCGAGGCACAGCGTGGTGAGGAAGTCGTCGGCAATGCCGTGGGCCATCTTCGCTAGCACGTTGGCCGTAGCGGGAACAATCACCAGGGCGTCAATCGCCTGCGCCACGGCGATGTGCTCGATGGCGCTCTCGACGTTCGCGCCGCCCTGCGGCCCTCCGAACATTTCCGTGATGACCTTGCGGCCGGAGAGAGCTGCGAAGGTGAGCGGAGCGACGAATTCGCACGCGTTCCGGGTCATCACGACCTGGACTTCCACGCCCTGCTCCTGCAGCAGGCGCAATAGCTCCGCAGCTTTGTAAGCGGCAATGCCGCCGGAGATTCCCAGTGCGACTCGCATGGTGAAAATCAGAATTCAGGAGCCAGGACCCTGGATTCAGGGCCCCACTCGAGATTCAAGACTCAAAATTCGAGATTCAAACAGAATGAGACTGAATCCCGAATCCAAAATCCAGAATCCAAGCCTACTTCTTCGGCTTCTTGTTCCTTTCGATTTCCTCTGGCGAGGGGGCCAGTAACTCGAAAGGCACCAAACCTGCCCCCACTTCAGCTTGCGCTACTTTGGTCAGCCTTTTCTCATTGGTCTGAATGAGCGGGCGGGCCCCGGCCTGAAGTTGCCGAGCCCGTTTGGCAGCGACCAGGATGTAGCGAAACTTGCTGTCCATCTTCTGAGGCAAATCCATCCGATCTATCCTCCAAATGTTGTGCAGATTTCCTGAGCGCGCTCCGTCTGGCACTGGCGGCGGGATCGGCCGGCGCGAACGATATCTCGCAGCGCTTGCGTGGCGGCGGTGAGGCGGTCGTTCACCACCAGGTAATCATACTCGGGCCAACGCAAGATTTCCTTCCGCGCGGCCGCCAGCCGTCTTTCCACCGCCTGGGGCGAATCCGAGTGCCGCTTCGTCAGCCGGCGTTCCAGCTCGCGAAATGAGGGCGGCAGTACGAACACGCTCGTAGCCTCGGGCAATCTCCGCCTGACTTGTTGATACCCCTGAACGTCGATATCCAGCAAAACGTCCCGGCCGGCCGCCAGGGCCTTGTCGATCTGCGCTTTCGAAGTACCGTACAAGCGGCCGTAGACTTCCGCCCACTCGACGAAATCGCCCGCAGCTATCATACGTTCGAACTGCTGCCGGGTCACGAAAAAGTAGTCGCGTCCTTCTCGCTCGCCCTTGCGCGGCGGCCGCGTGGTGTGAGAAACAGAGAAAGCCAGATCCGGCAGAGACGCTATCAGCCGCTTCACCAGGGTCGTTTTCCCGGCACCCGAGGGCGCGGAAATGACCAAGATGCTACCACGTCCCCGGGGTGGTTTAGAAGGATTTTTCTCCATTACTCGATATTCTGCGCCTGCTCGCGCAGCTTTTCGATTTCGCTCTTCATCTCGATGGCGAGGCGCGCGACTTCCATCCCCACTTCAGGCAGGTCCGTGGTCTTGGACAGAAGCGTGTTTGCTTCCCGGTTCATCTCTTGCAGCAGGAAATCGAGTTTCTTTCCAACCTCCGAACTCTCGGCGAGCAGTTGTTTCACCTGGCCGACGTGGCTTCGGAATCGCGTCAACTCCTCCGTAACGTCAGAACGCGAAGCCAGGTAGGCAACCTCGGTCGCGAGGCGCGCGCCATCAAGTTCGGTGCTGCCCATCAACTCCCGGAGGCGCCCCTCGAGGCGATGCTGGTATAGCCTGGGGAGCCTTTCCGCCAGAGCCGCCGCGCCTTCCGCCAGCGATTCCAGCCGGGCCAGGCGGGTCTTAAGATCGCGCCCCAAATCTTCCCCCTCGCGGGCGCGCATCTGGTTCAGGCTCGCAAGAGCTTCCGTGGTCACGCGTTCCAGGAGGGGACGGACCCGCTCCAGATCCTGCGGCAAGAGATCTCCGTTGCCGGCGGTGGCCAAGCCGGGAACGCGCAGCAGCGCTACCAAATCCGGCTCAGAGGAGGATACCGAACTCGTCACGCAAGGTGCGGTAGGCGGCAACATAGGCGGCCAGCAGTTTACGGTCAAGCAAAAGTCCGGTGCTTCCGGGCTGCTCGAAGCCCACGGTCACTTCCATATGCCCGCGCTGGATGTGATCCTTGACAAGTCGCCGCAACACGGGGTCCATCGATTCGAGCGCCGCGGGGTAACGCATCTGAACGTCCAGAAAGCGGTGGTTCGTGCCTCGGATACTGACCGAGATCGTGTAACCTCCTTCCTCAGCCTGTGCCTTGCTATAACCTGTCATGCTTCGAATCATAATATCTCTTTCAAGGTGGTACGGGAGAGGCTGGCTGGCGCAGACATCCGATTCTTGATGTCTGCGAGGTTCGCGCCAGCGAACCGTAAATGTGCAGCGGCCATCGCCGCCAAGAGCGTCGCTTCGCGAATTCGCAGACCTCACACGGCAGAGGTCTGCGCCAGCCACCTTACTCGCCAACTAACAGGAGTATCCAAAATATCCCCGCGCACTCCAATGTCCCAAGGACACCGAGGATTGCCGTTGGAAGCCGTGCTACGTAGCCCCACAAAAGGGCCACTAGCGCGGCGTGAATAGTCAGGCATCCGAGGGTCGTTAACCAGTAAAGCCAGCGCCGCCATTTATCTCGTGTTTCCCAGATTGCCAAGCCAAAGATGATGCAGGTCATTAAGAGTAGACCCAGAATGTTCGCGCTCATTTTGCCTGCAAGTAGCAAGTAAATCCCGAGGGAAGTCAGAATTACGGTAACTGCTAATTGCAGCGCTCCGACAGCGAACCTCTTTTGAATTTGCGTAGACATTTCCGAGCGCTAGAACTTGGTCAATCTCCTAGCAGCTAGCGAGGAGTTCGTGCCATTCAAACTCTGCGGTTCTTTGTTTGATGAAAGTCCACTGCTTGTTAATACCTCGGCACAACGTACGGTGCAAACCGTTGAAGGGCCGCAGAGTCCCAAGGACAGGGACTCTGCGCTACACCCTCATCTTGAAAACTAACCACCCGATCGTGCGTTTTCTCGCGGGCGACAAACTCCGCCACTACCCCTATTCCGCCCTTTCAGGGCTGACCCAATCCAAACAGGCCGCAATCGCTGACCCAGGCCGCCGGCCTGGGCTTCGTTGGATCGCCCGTTTGGGGCTCAGCCCGTAGCGGACCTCGGAACGAAAAAAGCAGACGCTACGTCTCCACCGCGTCCACGAATTGCAGGTCGTGCAGCTTCTGATAGATCCCACCCCGGTTGATCAGGTCGTCATGGCTGCCCGCCTCCGTGATGGCGCCACGGTCAAGGACGATGATACGTTCCGCACGGCGGACGGTAGAGAGGCGATGGGCAATCACCAGCACGGTGCGGCCCCGCATCAGGTTGGCGAGCGCCTTCTGCACCAGGAGTTCCGATTCCGTGTCGAGCTCGGAAGTCGCTTCGTCCAGGATGAGGATGGGCGGATTCTTGAGCAGCGCACGGGCGATAGCGATGCGCTGCCGCTGACCTCCGGAGAGCCGCTGTCCGCGCTCCCCGATCACAGTCTGGTAGCCCTGGGGCATCTCCATGATGAAGTCTTCCGCCAGGGCGGCGCGCGACGCCTCCCGTGCAGCCTTTTCGCTGGCCGGCTGGCTTCCATAGCAAATATTATTCAAAACGGTATCATTGAACAAAATAGTTTCTTGCGTAACGATACCTATCTGGGCTCGAAGTGAGTTGAGCTTTAAGGCGCGGACGTCGTGGCCGTCAATCAGGACACGGCCCCGCGTCACGTCGAAAAACCTGGGGATGAGGCTGGCGAGCGTGCTCTTCCCGGCCCCGCTCGAGCCCACAATGGCCACCACCTCGCCGCTCCCGATCCCAAGGTTGATGCCGCGCAAGAGCGGTATCCCCGCTTCGTAATCGAAATCGACGTCGTCGAACTCGATCTGGCGATGGAAACGCGGCAGAGAGATGGCCCCCGGCTCGTCGTGAATGTCCGGATGGAGGTCGAGATAGTGGAAGACCTGCTCCGAAGCGCCCAGAGCCTGCGCGTAGGCGTTATGAACCCCGGTAAGCCGCTTAATGGGTTCATAGGTCTTGATCAGAGCGTAGAGAAAGGCCACGAAGCCGCCCGTGGTCTGCACGTGATGCGCGATCTCGTTGCGCGCGTAAAGCAGAATGCCCGCCACGGTGATGGCGCCGAGGACCTCCATGATGGGTGATGTGGCCGCCTGGGCCCGCACCCAGCGCAGGCTGACGCGCAGCAGCCGCCGCGTGGCAGCCTTGAATTTCTCCACTTCCGACGTCTCCATGCCAAACGCCTTGACGATCCGGATGCCCGAGAATGTTTCCTGGAGGACGTTGTTCAGGTCCGCCATCTTGTCCTGGCTGGAGCGGCTGGAGATACGTATGTAGCGCCCGATATTGTGGGAGGGAAGAACGACCAAGGGAACCAGAATCAGCGACACCAAGGCCAGATGCCAGTCAACATAGAACAGAACCCCCAGCAGCGCGAACAAAGTAAAACTCTGCTTCAGGAAATCAGCGGCGGTCTGCGAAACCGCATACTGGATCTTCTCGATGTCGCTGGTGACTGCGGACATCAGGCGGCCGGTGGAATTCCTGGTAAAAAAGGCCATCGACTGCTGAAGGATTCTCGTATAGAGAAGGTTCCGCAGGTCCCTCACAACCGAATGACCAATGAAGTTAACGAAGTAAGTCGCCAGGTACTCCGCCACGCCCTTGATGAGCGTCACGGAGATAATCGAAAGGGCTACGATGGTCCAGGCATTGTGAATCCGAGGCGGGAAGAAGGACTGCAGGTAGATTGGCTGCCCGCCGAAAGGCCATGCGAACAGGATGATTTTGCCCGCATCGCTGCCGGGAGCTAGCACGCGGTCAAAAACCGGTTTAATCAGCAACGCCGTCAGCGCCTCGCATGCCCCCACCAAGGCCATCAGGATGAAGGAAACCAGGAAGCGGAAGGTATACGGCTTTATAAAGGCGAGCAAGCGTTGGACTTGGGTCATAACGTCAAAAGCCCTCTGCCGACCAAGCCCGTAATGTGCCCATCATCAAAGAGTTTACCCCCCCGGGGACATTCGAGTCAAGTAAAAGGCAGCAAAAGTGGCGAGGTCTGTTGGGAGGCACGGGGGCTCCCGCACTTCAGGAACGCCGGGAACGGATCGAAAGTGATGCCATTCAAAATGGGCCGATTGCGACCAAGTCGATTGCAATCAAGTCTATTCCGCCAGCCTGGGAAACATTATAATCCCGATTTCACGTCTAAAGGAGGGGAGGCATGCCGATGCAACTCGCTGAGTTCAGGAATGAGCCGCTGTGCGACTTCAAGAGCAACCCGAAGCACGCGAGGCGGATGGAAGAGGCGCTGGCCGCCGTCGGACGTGACCTGGGCCGGGAATACGACCTCGTAATCAACCACGAGAGGATCAAGACTCAGGAAAAGTTCCACTCCTTAAACCCCGGGCAGAAAGATCAAGTGGTCGGGGTAATCTCCAAAGCTGACATGGGGCTCGCAGAGCGCGCCATTCGCGCCGCCGACGAGGCTTCGAAGACCTGGAGTCGCACTCCGGCAAAGAAGCGCGCGCAGGTCGCTCTCGAAACCGCTCGCATTATTCGGGAAAGCAAGTTCCAACTCATGGCGTGGATGTGTTACGAAGTCGGCAAGACATGGGCGGAGGCCGATGCTGACGTGGCGGAGGCGATCGACTTCGCGGAGTTCTACGCGCGCGAAATGCTCCGGCTGGACGGACCGCAACCCCTCACCTCAGTTCCCGGCGAGAGAAATGTTCTGCGATACATCCCGCTGGGCGTGGGGGTTGTGATCCCGCCCTGGAATTTTCCTCTCGCCATCCTCACCGGGATGACGCTGGCCTCTGTCGTGGCCGGCAACACCGTGGTGCTCAAGCCCTCGAGCGATTCCCCGGTAATAGGATACAAGCTGTTCGAGGCGCTCGAAGAAGCCGGGCATGCCCCCTGGGGTAGTGAATTACCTCCCCGGACCGGGCGGTTCGGTGGGCGACCTGCTGGTAGGGCATGCCCGTACGCGCTTTGTGGCCTTCACGGGCTCGAAAGAGGTGGCCCTACATGTTAACCTCGAAGCCGCGAAGACGGCTCCGGGACAGATTTGGGTGAAGCGCGTGATTGCGGAAATGGGCGGCAAGAACTCCATCATCGTGGACGCCGATGCGGATCTGGCCGCTGCGGTCGAGGGCGTCGCCGTTTCCGCCTTCGGCTTCCAGGGGCAGAAATGCTCGGCGTGCTCGCGGGCCATCGTAGTCGAGCCGGTTTATGAAGCCTTCCTCGAAAGGCTCGAGCGCCGCGTGGCCGAGATCAAGGTCGGCCCAGCCACAAGCGCAGCCAGCTACATGGGCCCGGTGATCAATGCGCGGGCAAAGCAGTCCATCCTGGATTACATCGAGATCGGGAAGAGAGAGGGGCGTCTTGTGGCGGGCGGCGGTGAAGCTCTCGGGCCGGGATATTACCTCCAACCCACGGTGATTGCCGATGTCGCCCCCCAGGCCCGCATCGCGCAGGAAGAAATCTTCGGCCCCGTGCTGGCCGTCATCAAGGCCCGGAACTTTGACGAAGCCCTCGAGATCGCCAACGGCACCGAATACGGCCTGACCGGCGCCGTGTTCACCAAGGATCGCCAGAAGCTGGATAAAGCAGCGGGAGAGTTCTTCGTGGGCAACCTCTACTTCAACCGCAAATGCACTGGAGCCCTGGTAGGCGGGCACCCCTTCGGCGGCTTCAATATGTCCGGCACCGATTCCAAAGCCGGCGGCCGTGACTACCTGCTGCTCTTCACCCAGGCCAAAGTCGTGTCCGAAAAACTAGCCGTGTAGTGATAACGCGGAACCCGCCGTTGAGGTCCGCGGCTCTTCCTTAAACGTTCCACCGCTGCCGGGCGTGGAGTCCCTGCTCGCTGTCTCGACCGAGGTTCACAGCGCAAGCTGTGCCGGGGAGCCGAGACGGTGGGCGCGAATCTTTCCGCTTCTCGCCTGTATCCGGGCCAAATCATAGTTGAGTTGCAAGCGAAGCCAAAAGCCCGCCGTGCTGCCAAGGGCTTTTTCGAGGCGCACTGCCATCTCTGGGGATACCCCCGCCTTGCGGTTGATAAGACGCGACAGCGCCGCACGAGTTACGCCAAGCGCCTTAGCGCTATCCGTTACATTGACGCCCAGCTCGTAGAGGCAATCCCGGATAAGGTCGCCAGGGTGATTGGGGTTCTTCATCGGCATGAGACGCTACGCTATACAGTCGGGAAGTTCTTGTCAACCGTTGCGGGGCACCCAAGAATCGCGATTGATCGATACAGGGCGTTCCTGACGTTATGGAAAGGCCTACAGTCGCGAGCCGTGGTTAGTGAGTGGCAGCTCGCGACTCAGTTCGGGTCAGGATTCAGGGCCCCATGCGTCCTCCGGATGATTTTTCCCCACCCCCCGCGCACACCGCCGCGCGGTAGTTCCACCGCCACGCTTCTTTTGCCCCCTTGCCTCAGGTCCGCAGCGTCGCGCAGCAGACCCGAGCGGATTGCAATAAGCGCCATTTCTCCAGGTCGGCCTTGATCTGCAGCATCCAGCCGCGCGCGTGGCGCACCAGTTTGCCCGCCAGCCGATACACCTTCCAGCGCAGCGTCGCCACCGTCGCCGTGCGATACGCTGCCGGCAGCACCCGCCGTTTCAGCAGTTGCGCCAAGTTATAGGCCAGCACGCCGATGGCGAAATACATCGGCATTGGCCTCGAACTGCCCGCACGGCATCTGCTCCATCCCCAAACCGACCTTCAGTTCCTTATGCCAGTTCTCGCTCTCCCCTCGCCGGTTGTGTTTCCAGATCACCTCGCTGGCGCGCTTCCTCCCGATTCGCGGCCACCGCGTGATAGCAGTACCGGTCGGCCTCGAACAAGCTCGGCTGCGGGTTCGGCCAGCGCAGCACGATCAGCCGGAAGGCCTGCTCGGTCCCGTTCATGCTGTGCACCGTCTCGGCGATCTCCCGGTCCGTGGCGATGCCCTCGGCGGTCCGGTAGGGTTGCCAAGCCGCCTCCGGCAGGTTCCGAATTTCCCGCTTCACCGCCACGTCCAGGTCGGCCGTGATGCGTGAAGCTGCGCCCCGGCTGGCTGTAGTGGTTGATCACCGTCGGCCTGATAGGCCGCACTGTCGCTGCGGAAATAGATCCGCTTCCCCGCCGGCAGCGCCGCCTCACAGTTCTGCGCAAACGCCAAAATCCCCGCCCCCGGACTCTGCGTTGCCTTCCCGAAACTCGTGCCCCACGCACACCCCGTCCACGTACCCCACCAGCGGCATGTAGCCCTTGCACGTGGTGATAGGTCCACTGCGCTTCCTGCTTCTCCGCCTCGATCTCCGTCGCGTCCACATCCAGCGATCACTTCCTCCCCTGCTCGAAACAGGGCGCCACCAGCTTCCGGCTGACCTGCTCGCATCGCTTCCGCCCCCGCTCTCCCCTTGCCGCCGCAGCCAGTCCCCCACCGTCCCCGCATCCGGCACCGCCTCCAAGCCCAACGCCCCCAGCACCTCCTGCTCGGCCCGCAACTCCCGCAAGTCCTCCAGCCGCCGCCCCCCCGCATGCAGCATCCACACCAACGCCTGCACAAACTCGCGCGGCGCATACCCTCGCCCCGACTTCGGACCCTCCAGCGCGCCCGTCCACCTCCTCCCATAACCCCACCGCTCGCGCCAGTTCCTCCAACACCACCAGCCCGCCCAGACTGGTCAGCCGCTCCGAACTTCTTTCCAGCTTGATGGGCAGAATCAACTGCGGTAGGCTTGCTTCCATCGTTCACCCTCCGGGTGCTGGTATTCGATTTCTCGCAAAATCTCTATACCACACATCCCGCGAGGGTGAGCGTCTTTTCTCTGGTTTTTCGCTCCTCTCAATCGCGATTCTCGGGGGGCACGTTGCGTGCACGTCGGCGCGCGCAGCGTTGCAGAACTTACCCTTGGTGCATCGTGCGGCTTATGGGTGAATGTCGGCTGTACGATGAACGCGTGGGAGGCGAATTTCGTTCTCGCGTTTGCAGGTCTTCAACCGGAAGTGTACTGCAGTGAAGGAGGGCGGCCACCCCTTCGGCGGCCACGACTATCTGCTGGTCTTCACCCAAGCCAAAGTGGGTTCGGAGAAAGTAACGGCATAGTGCCTTGCGGGGACGAAGAGCCGAGAGCGTCGGCCACAAGAATCACAGGTGCGCCACAGCGGTCCAAGTGAACTATCTTCTAGCGTTAAACCATTCATCGCACATTCGCGTTGCATCCGCAGACCCTTTACATAAAAGGGTCTCGATTACTCGCGAGTAATAGGCAAGCGTACCCCCCATACTGCGTGGACGCGGCAAGCGGGCCTTACCTAGGTCACCCGGCTCTAGCTTTACCAGTCCATCGGCATAAACCCGACCGCGAAGGCTTCTCCGTGCCTTGGATGTAAGCAACGACAGCCCCCAAGCCGCCTTCTGGTCGGCGGATAACTGCGAACGGAACGTCGCCACATAGAGCGTATTTGTTGCGGTCAGCTCGGGCATAGATTTCAAGCAAAGCCACGGACCAGTACGGGACATCCCGCTAACAAAAGCATCGATTCCCTTCGGCAGTGGTGTCCTGTGCCAAGGATCGCGGTTCTTGACTTTGTAGGCTTGCTTATTGCAGCCCCCGCCGAGGCCGTCGAGTTCAAGATATGCTGCCACGGCAGGGTGTCTTGTTCGTGCAGGCGGAGGTCGGAACAGCCAGATCCTTTGATTCGCTTCACGTAAACTCACCCAGCGATCAAAAGTGATCTGGCCCCACCGTAAGTGGCAAGCTCTTGACAACGTGGGCCGAAAGCAATCTTTAGGTAGTTTCAGAGCAATCCGTTCGGATTCCGTCAGCAGGAAGTACTGACTGTCCCCCGTGACTCCACCCAGGTGGATGTCCATCACATTGGACAGAAGCTCAAACTCCCCATCTTCGCAGTGCTCGACCTTGCCCGAAGCAGTCGGGACCGTGGCTGGCTCGCGGTTCGCTTTGGCCAGTGATTCTATCAGGGCTTGGGACGTGTAATGCTCATAACGGACGGGAGAGCCGCCCACATTGCCGTAGTCTTTCGCTAAGAGCACTATGCAACCCTCTTGCACTCCCTCAAACATCGGCCGTTTGCTTCGATGAACTTCGACATGTGAAAAGCTGCGGTAAATCTGCTCCTTGAGTGCGTGGGCATAATTCGCGTAATCCCACGATGCTGGAAGCAAAAAACACATTGCCCCGCCAGCACTAAGGACCGAAAGGCTAGCCTGAAGGAAGGCGGCCCAATAATTCGATTTTGGGCTCAATTGAGAATCTGCGATGGGCGGGACCGCAAGCGCTGAGGCCTTGAGGTCGGCCCCGACGGCCTTCAGCGACATGTAAGGAGGATTGCCAATGATCCTGTCGAATTTCTCCCCTGTACTTCGCGACCACGAGAGAAAATCCGTTCCCCTGATTGCTTGCGCTAAGTGATCCTCAGGTACGGAACAGACTTCGAGATCGATTGCGAAAATCCTGTCGGGGGGCACTCCCGCGGCCGCCAGCGCGCGGAGAAAGGCTCCTTTGCCGAAGCAGGGCTCGAGCCATTTTTCTGTCGGGCCAGTCCCCAATGCCGCGACCATCGCCTCAGCTAACGGAAGTGGAGTATAGACTTTGCAAGACTCGGGAGCGAGCAGTCCGTTCTTCGTCATGGTTCAAACGAAAAGACCTCTATCGGGTTTCGCCATTTTGATTAGTGTCCAAGGAGATCCGACGCCCTTAACGACTTCGCTCTGCCATTTGAAAAGCCTCTCAAGTCGGCTGCTTTGGATGATTCGCCATCGTTTGATTTCCTTTCTGTCGCCAACCGCGTAGTGTCTCCACTCGTCTTGAAACAGTTCCGCCAAAACGAACTCCACTACCGCCATTGGCGTAATGATGCAGCTCGGCAATCTGGGAACAGAAAGGGTGCTCGGGAAAGGTGGGGCGGGTGTCTTACCCAGTATTTGCACATGAAAATGGCAGCCTGGGGAGTCATCGGATGCGACGTCCACGTTCCACGTGCCCAGAGCTTGGTGTTCACCGTTAATGTACTCTTTTAGCTGAACGTGAGTCGATGCCGCTCCCGTCAAGGCAAAGGTCGATGTCTGCCAGCTCTTCTTAACTCCCTGCCGCAAGCTAGAAATCGCCCACACACTTGTTATCTCAGCGAATAGCCGATTGTGTTTTCCACCCCCGCCCAGCTCATATTCCCCCTCGCTGATACGAGTCTTCAAGGGTGATCCCCTGCGGATCCCCCATGCCACTTCCGTTTCCATGCGTTTGGACCGAATCGACTGAAGTTGCTCTTTGAGGTCGTAAAGAACGCGATAAGATTCCGGCGCAATAAAGTGTGTCGTCATTTTACGAAGAGCTTCGATCTCATCGATGAACTCTGCGAAAGAGAATTCTAATGGCAAGTTTATCTCTCCTCAGCACCCAAACGGTCTCTGTCGCGCTCGACTACCAACGTCCGCAAGGTTGGTTCTTCCGAAGCAAGCTTAATCGTCGCCCAAGCTTGGTCCGCGTACGGAGGCCAATCGTCGGGTTGCAGTCGGACGGCATCCCGAGCATCGGCGAATTCATCTATCATTTCGTAATTGCGATCGATGCATATTACGGGCTCATCCTGTGTTGCCGCCATCAGGTCATTGCCGATAAGCTCTTTTATTGACGCCCGAACAGTACTTGCGTCAAAGGATTGCTGGCCCGTAATTTCCCATAACCAGGATTCAACCCCTGGCCGCCACCAGCGTATTCCTGGGAATTCAGAAAGAACCCCTGAGTACTGAATTGGTTTGAGGGCCGCGCCCAATTTGCCTTCCAAGGCTGCGAGAAAGGACGTATGTGTGACGCGCAAGCGGGCGGCCAGATAATGCGTATCCAACAGAAAACAAGGATGTGGAAAGATGCGGTGAAGTAGCCACCTAAGTAACTCGAGACCGTGGGTCCATTCAGAAAGTTCGTGAACTGGAGGGTGGCACTCCTCGATCTCTTCAAGTGCTCGCTCCGTCCAAGCAGTATCAGGCAAATCCAGCAACGTCTTGAGATGACCGCGGGTGTCCTCGGGCCGGTCCACAGGCCACTCCGGCGGCAGATCTTTCACTGCACCAGCGAGGGATACAAACTGCCGTATCAGGTCCTGCCTGGGAGTGCTTTTCTGAAAGACCCATTCCAAGTTGTGCGCGCGCGCAATCATGTGCTGGCGATGACGCGGAGGGAGGCCGCAGGCGAGCTCGGGCAGGTGAGCAGACAGAATCCCGAACGCTACAGGAGAGGGCGCCTTGTGGTTCACATACGTGTGTGCACGGAAGACCGCTGCTAAGGCAAGCCCGTCCATGGGCTTCAAACCGATTTCTGTCGTGTTGTCTCTTGTTGGCCAGCTTTCCAACCTATAGTCGATCAGAACAAGGTCGGCCGAATCAAGTTGCCCCTGGGTGATTTCGGCGGGGTGAAGCACTTCTGCCTTGGCCATCCCCTGGAGTTCGTCCCTGTACTCACTCATTTCGTCGGGACGGTCGTCAATAAAAAGAATAGTAGGTTCTCTGCTAGGCATCTCACTACCCCGGAAAAGCGATTTCCACTGCCGTTGAAAACCCACGGCTGGGCCGGACGAATTTTATCTCGGCTCCATATTGTTCAAGCATATTGCGCGTGATGGGCAAGCCAAGACCCATACCTTGACCTAATACAGGGTCAAGTGCCGTCGTTGTTGACTCGAAGGGCTTGAACCAGCGCTCGCCCTCGCTAAGATCTACCTGGACTCCTGTGTTCTCGATAATGATTTTTGTCGAACCGTCAGCCAGCAACTGGCCTGTCGCGCGAATCTTCCCATTCTCACCAGCGGCTTTGACTGCATTTGTTAGCAGGTTCGAAAAAACCGTTGTTAATTCTGCTGTGAACATGGCTGGAGACTTCATTTCGGGCGGGATCTCGTTTGTAATTACCATTCCGCGGCGGTCGGCAATGCTCTGAACCAGCCGAGCGCCCGCCTCGAACCTTTCGGCCAGTCTTTGCCGTGAACGGCGCCTTCGTGCATCTGGCGTCACAACATCGATCAGGTACGAAGCCTGCCGCTCCAACCCACGTCTCAGATCTCCAACCGACCTCTGCAGCTTAAGTAGATCCTGCCGCGATTTACGCGGAAGAGTATCATCGTTGCTGATACGACCTAGGGCAGCTTCGACGCTTTGTACCATTCCAAGTAAACTGTTAATCTCGTGAATAAAGGCGGCCATCTGGGTGCCGACAGACGCAAGAACTCGCAGCAGGGACGATTCTGAGATGAGCCCCGCAGCTGTGGCTGACACGTCTTCGATCTTTGACGCAGCATCAGAAATCTTCCTACGAGTGGTCTCAATGTCGCCCATTGCCGCAAATTCTCGGGCCTCGCCTACTACGGATTTTGCGCTTTGAATCGCCTTCTCGAAGTCCGCGCTTGAGGAGAACCGCTTTTTGATCCCTGCAATGCCACGCGCCGCCGCCCTTTGTTCTCTCCTTTCGACTCGGCTGTCGTGTTTAGTCGCAGCTCTTACGCGCGTGCTGAGATCGATGCCCGTTCGAACTAGAGTGACAAGGTTGTCAAATGCCGCATCGGGTACAAATCCTTCGCGGTTAACCAGAAGCCGAAGTTGGGGAGCGCCGCTTTGAGTTAGAAACACAGCCCCAAAGTATTGCCGGTTTGGCAGAACCAAAAGACCCTCGTCCTTGTCTGCATCTTCAGGTAACGGCTCCTGCCCCTGTATCCAGGTTAACTTTCGAGTTCGCCCAGTATAAACCGCGTCCAATGAGAGCCAGTCGTTGCTCCTCTCTCCGTACGGGAGCACCCGGAAACCTTCCAGAAAAACTCGGATGCCGCCCACATTGTTAGCCCACGATTTAAAGTCTCTCGAACCCATGGTCGGTCCTTCGCGAAGAAAGATCCGCGCCTGCAATGAGGGCATAGCACTCCCCGAGGGGAGTTCCATCGTAAGCCTTCGATCCCGAGCGTCGGGGTAGTCGGAAACCAGCCTCTTCGTAGGAGTTACTTGATACCGAACTCCGTCCCCGTTCGTTGAATCGACTTCGATAAGCCAATCGGCAGCTTGGCCAAAGGCTTCCCAATACTCGTCGCTTGGAGCGAATTCACCTTCAAGGGAAACGCGAAATGGCTGAACCAAGTTCTTGGCGTCGTGAATCTTCAGTTGTTGGATGAGCAGATCTGTCGCAAAAATATTGCTAGGAGGATACCGTCAGCAACACGGGAGGCTGAAAGCTCTGAACCTCGGCGATAAAGCGTCCGCGTTCCGCGCTTGTCCACTTGCGGCGGAGTCGGCTTAGCTTAACTGTCGTGCCCGCCCGACTTTTTGTGGGCGCTACAACGGATGTCATCTGTATCGCATTAGTCCCTTCCAACTTATCTAATGTGTCATGACTTTCCACCACATCCCAATCAATCGTCGCCCGGACTCCCTCTGCGTGGTTTTCCCGGCCTGCCAGCCACGGTATTGAATTAATCTCGATCACTCGGGCGAGCTTGTGCGCCGCCAGTCGTCCTATGCCCTTAGCCCCAGTGTATCGGCGAAAGTAACGTGGAGACTTTCTGTTTCCTACCTCCTTCAATCTTGATGCCACTCGCAAGAAACCGTTCTCAAACTCCTCAGGCGTCATGCCAACCCCGTCATCTACAATCGTGATCGAACCAACATTCGAGTCGTCCAGACTCTCGCCATATACGCTTACCTCGTTGGCGTCAGCGTCATACGAGTTCTTGATCAGCTCGATTAAAGCGGTCGAGTCCCTTCCAACCAGCAGTTCGCCGAGCTCCCTAAACAGATGCGTGTTGACTGTAAACTTTGCCATTTTCAGGCTCGGGCATGAGCAAGATTCCGACAGATTCGCATACATAATACTACGACTTTGACAATACGTATCCAAGGGGCTCACGGGCGACGTAACTTCGGTTGCGGGGTGACAATCATCAGGTACTTGGACACTCGCGGGAAAATCTATCTGCCAACCTCCGCCGGGTCAAAATCATTCTGCAAAGCGGCAATCTTGGTGAGCCATGATTTGTACTGAGCGAGCGAAAATGGCGGCAGACCCTGCAGGTAGTGATTGACGTGGCGCTGGCCGTTGGCGGTCCATTCCATCAGGAAAAGCCGCTTGCCGGAATGGAAGACTGGGATTGTACCGGCTTCCAAGTTCTCGTTCGCCTTGGCTGTGTAGTCTCCTTCGAGCAATGTCTCGCCTGAGTCAGCGTCCCAGACGCGGTAATGGCCGCTCGCGTCTTCACGCGAGTCGTTTCCGACCACCACGCGAACGCGCCAGGCTTGAGGTTCGTCCACCATAAGACAGACGGCCTGCTGCACGCGGCGAATGTAGTGGTAGGCGAGTTTCTTGTTGAAGTAATAGTCCACGATGGCGTCCGAGAATTGCGGCCAGCCGTCCATGACGTTCCACCAGATGAGGCCCGTGCTGCGCCACTTTTTGAGGCGCGTCATCTCGACGAAGAACTTCTTCGCTTCGGCCTGCGAGACCTGTGAAGCCAGGATGAAGTCATCGATCTGGTCCGGCACGGCGCCGAAGAGTTCCTTCACTTGGTTCGCCATCAGATTGATGCGGTAGGGATTCCCTGACATGTCGGTGGAGTGAAAGATCCACTGGGGATTGTTCTGCCAGGGCCACACGTGTTGGTCGTCCACGAAGCGCTTGATCGAAGAAAGGCCCGGGCAGCCGTGGTAGCCGATCTCGCTCACGAAGTGCGCCTTGTGCTCGGTGTAATACGTGCTCTTGAAATAATCGCGCGGCCCCCAGAGATGGTCCTCGGGCATGAGCTCGGTTTTTCCGCTGGTGACAACTTCCGGGGACATATACGGGGAGCTGGGAAGGTAGGGCCGGTAGGGATCACACTCGAAAACCACCTGCGGCAGGACGTCGCGCGTGATCTTGTTGTGGGCGGGGTCGAGGCCTGAGAAGAAGTAGGATTCGTCCGCCTCGTTGTCGCCCGACCAGAGCGCGAGCGAGGCGTGGTTGCGCAGCTTTCTCACCACAGAAATCGCTTCCTGCCTCATGACCTCGAGAAACTCCGGCGTCTGCGGGTAGATGGCGCAGGCCATGGAGAAGTCCTGCCACACCATGATGCCGTTGCGGTCGCAAATGTCAAAGAACGCGTCGTCTTCATAGACGTTCCCGCCCCAACTGCGCAGCATGTTGCACCCGAGGTCGATGAAGAGCGCCAGAATTTTCTCGTAGCGGCCCGCGTCGCGGCTGTGAAAGGCATCCGCGGGCACCCAATTCGACCCCTTCACCAAGATGGGCACGCCGTTCACTTTAAAAAGAAACTGGCCGGGCTTCTCGATGCTCGTCGTCTCCGTGCGAATCAACTCGAGCTTGCGGATGCCCACGGAGTCCTCGCGCGAGGCAATCACCTTGTCGCCCTGCAGAAGCTCGGTGGTCACCTGATAGAGGTTGGGATTGCCGTATCCGCGCGGCCACCACAACTGGGGATCGCGCACCTGAATCTCAAACCGCCCGGCGCTGAACTCCACTTTGTGGACGTGCGTGAAGGCGGATGCGCCGCAATGGCCCTGGACTCGCAAGCGAAGTTGAGGCAGGAGCGCCAGGTCAGTGCTGAGTTCGTAGGAGACCGTCAGCGTCGCTTGTCGCGGCTCTGCGGAGAGAGTCGAGAAATACATGTCGGTGATCTCGTGCCTGGCGTGGGCAATCAATTCCACCGGCCGCCACAGACCCGCCGATACGGCTCGCGGCATGATGTCCCAGCCGTAGGCATGCGCAGGTTTCCTGATCCAGACGGCCTCTTGATTGGTGCGCCCGGCGCTGATGGTGTAAGCCGGTTCGTAGCGCTTCGACGCGGCCTCGACGATGGGCGACTTCAACCTGACCGTCAGGACGTTTGGCCCCGTGGCATTCAACTTCCCCGTCACGTCGAAGCGCTGCTCGATGAGGGCATCGGAGGTCTCACCGAGTTCCCGCCCGTTCAACCAGTAGGTCGCGACGCAATCCACGCCGTGGAAACGCAGCTCCACGCGGCGTCCGGCAAACCCCAACGGGGTGGGAAATTCGCGCTGATACCACCACTCGTAAAGCTCGTAGGGCTTCAGCCTGGCAAGGTTGTCACCGAAGAAAAGGTCAGCAGGCAGCAAGCCTTTCGCCGCGAGGTCGAGCTCGACGTTCCCGGGCACGGAGGCTTCGATCGGGGTAAGCCTCTGAGTTCGGAGTTGGTCGGGATTCGCAATCTGGTTCTTGCCTTGCGGCATGTAGTAGAGCTTCCATTTACCATCCAGGCTGACGCGCATCGTCTGCGGGGCCAGCGCGTCGCCGCGCGCCTTGGCCTGTGCCCGCGCCTGTGGCGCCGGAACGGCTACGACAAGACACATCATTAAGAAAACTGGGCGAGCATGCGCCATGCGAGTGATCCTCCTGTCGCCTTCGAGACGTAGCGCCGGCGAGACGCCCGCGCCTCCACGCCCTGATTCCCCATCTTAGCGGGAAGAGAATTAAGACCCGCGAACCTCATCGCGGAGAACATGAATATTCCTCATGAGACCGAGGATTTATACTACATTTCGAATTGCGCGGGCAGATAATCGTGAGCCGCCTGGAAGGAATCCTGGAGGCCATCAGATATGGCCGTACCCGCTGCCCATAACGGTGTCGAAGAGTCGAGAAGTCGAGGAGTTGAGTAGTGGACCGCCACAACCCCGACTGCTCTGCGGGTCTCGGTCGGCTCTCGACTCCTCAACTTCTTGACTTCTCAACTTCTTGACCCCTCGACTTCTTGACTCCTCGACTTCTTGACCTCTTCCTTTGTTTTCATAAACATTCTCGCTTTGTTCCACCGATATCGGTGTCGAAGAGTCGAGAAGTCGAGGATCGGGGTAGCGTAGAGGTGCGCGTTGTTGGCGCTCCTCTGCGGCTCTTGGTGCGCCTGTAACCTCTCGTGTTTGAATGTTTTTAATATGGTTGATGCACCTATGTTAAGAACCGCGGAGGAAGCTGAACAGCGCCTACCTCCGCGCTACCCCGCTTCTTGACCTCTTCCTTTGTTTTCATAGACATTCTCGCTTTGTTCCGTGATTTTATTTTTCGAAGCGGCCGGATTCGCCGGCGAAACGACATATTGGCGTTCCGCCAGACGACTGGCAGGCTCTCTTGCGGTGTACCGGCGCTGCTGGCACGAAAGCTCATCTTTCTTTGCTAGCCTATACTTGTAAGCGTAGCTTGTCAAGGGGCTACTACCAACTTAGGGAGGGACGGCATGGGCGCCGGGGTCAACCGATCGCGAAGACGCGAAAGCCGCTATTCCAGCGCGTATGTCCCCAAGGGGGAGTGGGGGGCGCGCGACGGCGTTCTCGCCACCCGTCGCGGGACGGGTGAGGGAGTCCAGTCCGGCCGCCAAACCGCAGCACGCAGCCGCACCGGCATCGGATGCATGCGGTGAACTCTTTCTTTCTGGCTTCCCGATGCTGTCCATGATAGATTTGAAATCGTCTCAGGGCGTTCTGAAAGTAGAGGCTCAAGCGGGAAGTTCCCATGTCGGCGAACGCGTGCTGCTGCGTGCAGGTCAGGTTTCGCCGAGGCAACGTGCTTTTGGATCAAAACAAAAGACGGCCCGGGGCACGGCGCTCCGAAAAGTCATGTTTTCGGCTCGGTCTTCTTTATCTGAAGTTTTCTGCTGGATACGAAAGGGTCGGACCATGACTGCCCAAAAGACGCGCGCGGCCAAATCGCGCGCAACCCCTGAACCAACCGTCAAGAGCAGCTACGCCCCCGTAAATGGCCTTGAGATGTATTACGAGATCCACGGCGACGGAGACCCGCTGTTCCTGCTGCATGGCGGGCTGGGCTCAACTGAGATGTTCAGCGGTATCATGCCGGCTCTCTCGAGCGGCCGCCAGGTGATTGCGGTAGATCTGCAGGCCCACGGGCGGACCACCGATATCGGCCGGCCGATGACTTACGAAGCGATGGCCGGGGACATCGCCACGCTGGCCACCTACCTTGAAATTAAGAAGGTAGACATTTTGGGTTTCTCTCTGGGCGCCGGTGTCGCTTTGCGCGCCGCCATTCAACATCCCGAGCTCGTAAAGAAGCTGGTGGTTGTCTCAATACCCTTCCGGCGCTACGGATGGTACCCCGAGGTCGTTGCGGCCATGGCCAAAGTGGGCGCGAGCATGGCTGAAGACTTGAAACAAAGCCCCATTTATAAGGTCTACGAGCGTATCGCGCCTAATCCGGGAGATTGGCCGGTGCTACTCGAGAAGCTTGGCGACCTGGTTAGAAAAGATTATGACTGGTCGAAAGAGGTGGCCCACATCAAGACGCCCACGCTGCTTGTTTTCGGTGACGCCGACGCCATACTTCCTTCACACATGGTGGAGTTCTTTGGGCTTCTGGGCGGCGGCAAGAAGGACCCCGGCTGGGACGGATCAGGAATGCCTGATTCCCGGCTTGCTATCTTGCCAGGCGTTACCCACTACAAGATTTGTTCCTCGCCCGTGCTGGCATCCGTCGTCACGGCGTTTCTGGATGCGCCTCTGCCGGCAGCCTAGGGAAAAGGCGAAGAAAATATCGACAAGCAAGACACAGGCGGGAATAACTCCGCGAACTAATGGCGCCACGGCGATGCGACGCAGGCGCGAGGAATCTGGACGAATGAAGCGAGCGTGATGATCCCCAATCCTCCCTTCTTGCTTTATTCATTTTCATTCGAAAAAGAGAGGGCAGTGGCATGAACGTACTTATGATCTATCCCGAGTTTCCGGACACTTTTTGGAGCTTCAAGCACGCGCTCCCGTTCCAAGGGAAGCGCTCGGCGTATCCGTCGCTGGGACTGTTGACCGTCTCCTCCCTTCTTCCGCCCCATTGGCAGAAGCGTCTCGTCGACTTGAACGTCAGGCGAGTCAAAGATTCTGAACTCGAGTGGGCTGACGTTGTCTTCTTGAGCGGCATGCTCGTCCAGGGGCCCTCGATGAAGGAGCAGATTGCGCGCTGCAAGGCCCGGGGCTTGCGCACCGTGGTGGGCGGCCCCATCGCCAGCGCGAAAGATAACGCCATTGCCGAGGCGGACCATGTGGTAGAGGGAGAAGCGGAAGAAATCATCCCTGAGCTCGCCGCCGAACTCGAACGCGGCGAGGCGCGGCCCCACTACGTCAAGCCGCAACTCCCTGACGTGACGCGCGTCCCGCTACCGGATTTGCGACTCACCCAAATGGGCCCTTACAGCTCAATGGCTGTGCAGTATTCACGCGGTTGCCCCTTCACCTGCGAGTTTTGCGACATTATCGAGATCTACGGACGCCGCCCTCGCACCAAGACGCCCGAGCAGCTCTGCGCCGAGCTTGCCCAACTCCATCGCAGAGGCTGGCGCGGACCGGTTTTCATAGTGGATGACAACTTCATCGGCAATAAGAAGAATGTCAAGATACTGATGCCGGAGTTGGTCAAGTGGATGCGCGACCATAAATTCCCGTTCTCACTCTACACCGAGGCCTCGGTGAACCTCGCGGAGGATGAGGATTTGGTCAAGCAGATGCGCGAGGCCCATTTTACGCGCGTCTTCCTGGGCATCGAGACGCCGGTCGCGGAGAGCCTGAAGGAGACCACAAAATATCAGAACCTGCGCAAGGACCTGCGGGAGAGCGTGAAGCTCATCCAGTCCTATGGCATTGAAGTCATGGCGGGGTTCATCGTGGGCTTCGACAACGATCCGCCCAACGTTTTCGAGAGGCAGATTCAATTCATTCGCGAAGCGGCCATTCCCCTCTCCATGGTCGGCCTGCTCACCGCCTTGCCCAACACCCAATTGTGGCGGCGGCTGAAGACCGAGGGGCGCCTCATAAAACAGAGCCTCGGCAACAATACCCTGATCGATCTAAACTTCATTCCCAAGATGGACAAACAGCAACTGCTCGAGGGTTACCAGCGAATTCTACAGACGATCTACAGCCCCCGGGAATATTTCGAGCGCGCTTCGGCCTTCCTCTCCCAGTTGGGCGTGACAGCCCGCTCGCCCGTCTTGTTCTCCGATTGCATGGCGCTGGCGAGGTCGCTGTGGCGGCAGGGGGTTGTCCACAACTACCGGAAAGAGTATTGGAAATTTCTTCTCGAAACCGTCCGCCGGCGCCGCCACCACTTCAGCAAGGCCATCACCCTTGCCATCATGGGCCACCACTTTTTCGAGTTGACTGCATCCGGGGAGAAAATAGATTGTGAGACCAGCGCAGCGCTGGGATGATCGGCTGGCTCCCTCCTTGATAGGGAGGCGGGTGGGGGTAGGTTGGCAAGGAGCGTTGGCCGGGACGCCGGGCTACTTCTTCAACTCACCGAGCACCATGCGCCCGCAACACTTGAGGGCTTCGAATACGCCTCGGCCCTGGTGAGCAATGGCTTCACAGACCGGCTCATTCTTCCTCATCAACTCTTTCCTCAGTGTTTCCACGGGAAGCGCGCCGGCCAGGTCGCGCTTGTTGAGTTGAAGCACATAAGGAATGTTCGTGAAATCGTGCTTTTGTTCCTCGAGATTTCCCACCAGGTTGTCGATCGCTTCCAGGTTCGCGTCCATGCGCTCTTCCTGCGAGTCTGCAACCAGAATCACGCCATCCACCCCGCGCAGGATCAATTTCCTGCTGTCATCGTAGACCACTTGGCCGGGAACGGTGTAAAGATGAAACCTGGTTTTGAATCCCTTGATCGTGCCCACGTCGAGGGGGAGAAAATCAAAGTAGAGCGTGCGCCCGACCTCGGTAGCGTAGGAGATCATTCTTCCTCCCGCCTTGCCCACGGCCTGGTCGCAAATCCAACGCAGGTTGGTCGTCTTCCCGCCCTGGCCCGCGCCGTAATAAACAATCCTGCAGGTGATTTCTCGTGCCGGATAGTTAATAAAACTCACAAGGTCGTTCCCTTCTTCAAGGACCTCCGTCCCGCCCGCCTGAGCCGCAGCTTCTTCGAAGGAAGCCTTCTGATGTGCTACCACTAAGCGCTCAAGGCTTCCGGCGTTAACGGGTGACTTACGCCACGACCTATACCACAATGTATATACGTTAACAATAGCTCGATCGTACTGATGCCGAGCGTGCCTAGCCTCTGACTCTGGCATGCCACCCTCCCCAAGGGGGAGAGGGCCTGAAGTTTCTACGTTCCGGGTGGAGCATCTGTAGTGTTAATCTGGCGCGGGAAGGGCTCCGCCCGCTGCTC
This sequence comes from uncultured Acidobacteriota bacterium, assembly GCA_963770415.1. GTDB lineage: Bacteria > Acidobacteriota > Terriglobia > UBA7540 > UBA7540 > CAVROP01. The sequence continues at coordinate 52,115 of CAVYPU010000017.1, read as the reverse complement.
CGTGGAAAGGCTCGGCCTTTCCACGGCGTTCTCCGTACTTATTTCTTTCGAGGAGGCTGCGCCTCCCATCCTTTCATGGTTACGATTTCCCGTGACACTCCGTGGGACCTGGGCAAGATCGTGTGGTGCAGACCACGATGAGGGCCCGGCGAGGCACAGCCTCGCCGGGTGAGAAAGAGAAGAGGGTGGGAGGCAGATGGAAAGGCCGAGCCCTTCCACGGAGCGGGCGGCAAAGCCGAAAGTCGTGGGAGCGTTAGCAACCGGTTGGCCTCCATGTGAAATGTATAAACTCCAGACCCCCTCCCCCAAGGAAGTCTGTGTGAAAACCAACTTCGCACTGTCATTCCGAGCGAACCGAGGAATCTCGCTCTGAGTATTTTCAACGCACTGCGGGATTCCTCGTCGCCTGCGGCTCTCCTGAAAATCACGTCATTCCCGCGAAAGCGGGAATCCATTAGAGTGACAATGGGTCCCCGCTTTCGCGGGGACGACGACGCTGCTTTTCGTTCTCTCGGGTGGGCCACAGGCCCATGATAACTCCTCGGAATGACTGCAATAACGAGTTCCCACACAGACTCCCAAGGGGGGGAAAGGGACGCTGTCAAGGATTATGAGGGACAAGACGCTAGATCTATCTGGGGGGAAAGGAATGGTCAGCGTTGTGACTTCAAAAAGCGAAGACATCCGTCGCATCGCCCATTTAACAGGCGAGCAGACAACGGCTCTCAGCGCGGCTGGCTCTGCGCGGTCCCACTGGGTTTAGGGTCCCTCCGCAGGCTATCGATCAGATCTTCTTTGAAGCCAGGAGGTGACCGGGGAGCGACCCTGCGCTGCCGATATCCAGGTATTCAAATCCTTTTGCGGTCATGGCGGTGCGAGAATACATGTTGCGACCGTCAAAGATCAGCGGCCGCACCATGACCTGATGAACCTTCGCCCAATCGAGGTGGAGGAATTCCTCCCACTCGGTCAGAGCCAGAACAGCTTCCGCCCCCTCGACCGCCGCGTAGGGGTCTGGGCAATACTCGATTTCGGGGAGCTCCGCTTTAGCCTTTTCCATTGCCTGGGGATCGTAAGCCCGCACCATTGCTCCTTCGGCACGCAATCTGTGAATAATCGCCAAAGCCGGGGCGGAACGCACATCATCCGTACGCGGTTTAAATGCGAGTCCCCAAACTGCGACCCGTTTTCCGCGCACCACCCAAAGCTCATTCTTGATTTTGCTGACCAGCAGATCGATGCGGCGCTGATTGATTCGCTCCACTTCGCGCAACAGCGTGAAGTCGCAGCCTGCATCTTGGCCTACCCGGACGAAAGCCTGCAGGTCCTTGGGAAAGCAGGATCCCCCAAACCCCACGCCCGGTTTGAGGAAGCTTGAGCCGATCCTCTTATCCATGCCCACGGCCTGGGCCACCTTGCCGACGTCCGCTCCCACGGCTTCACACAGGTCGGCGATCATGTTGATGAACGAAATTTTCATGGCGAGGTAGGAGTTCGACGCGTGCTTGATCAACTCTGCGCTGTTGATATCCGTGACCACGAAAGGCACTGGCGAGCGGTTCGCGCAGTTCTCGTGCACCGGACAGGCAAAACTCTGCTCGAGGATCGGCCGATAAATCTCCTCCAGGAGCGCCGCCGCTTTTTCCGAGTCAACCCCCACAACGATGCGGTCGGGGTGAAAGAAATCCTCGACGCCCGATCCTTCCCGTAGAAACTCCGGGTTAGAAGCCACATCGCACTTGAAGAGCGGGCTGCTTCCATAGATTGCGAAGTGCTTCTGAAGCCGGCGCCCGGTCTGTACCGGGACCGTGCTCTTTTCGATCACCAGATGGTAGCCGCGAGCGCATGCCGAAATCCTCCTCGCCACAATCTCCACCGAGGAGAGGTCCGCTTCTCCATTGTCCAGTGGGGGAGTCCCCACGCAGATGAAGATGACTTGGCATTTCGCCACGGCGTCTTCGACCCGGGAAACGAACTCGAGGCGCTTGGCTTGCCGGTTTCGCTGCACCAGGTCTTCCAGGCCCGGCTCGTAGAAAGGCATACCGCCGGAGTTGAGAAGATCTACTTTCCTCAAGTCGTCGTCGACACAGACGACGCATTGGCCGGTTTCCGCCAGGCCCGCGGCAGTGATGAGTCCCACATAACCGGCGCCGATGACTGCAATGTTCATGGAAATAGAATCCCCCTCGGAAGGTAGTTGCATTCTCTAAGTGCGAAGCCTATCACAAACATCGCTTGCGGTGAAAGCTCCTCTTCGGTTGTCTTTAGATTGTAACCCGGGCGGTGGTTTACGCGGGAAAAGGGACTCGAGATCGCCGATGGCTGCGGGCTTTGGAAATAGAGGCTTGCGACTCCGGCCCCGGGTGGAACCGACACCGTTGCCAGAGCGACCATGATAAGTCATTGACCTTTCCCTTACGCATTGTGTGCCAGGTAGCGGAAAATCCTTGCAGTGGCACTCCTAATCGTCTAAGAATCAAAGAGAAGAGTTCAGGAGATGGTCGGCTTTTAAGCAAGCAGGCATAATTCGGAAGTGGCCAAGAGCCTATAGGGTCTGTGTGAAAACCCTGCCCTCTCCCCCTTGGGGGCATAGGCGCTAGAATGGTCTTGTTCGGGTTTCGGAGCCCGCCGGAGCGGGCGCAAGAATGTGGCCCACGGCGACAGAAGCTGTGAAAAGATCGCTCCTACGTAAAAACCTGTCATTCCGAGCGCAGCGAGGAATCTGGCCCTGCCGATGGAAGTCACTGATAGTGAAGGAGAAACAGAGCGAGATTCCTCGCTGCGCTCGGAATGACACAGGCGCGTTTTGATGGTTTGTCGGCGGCAGATGATTTTTTCACGCCTTCTGGCGCCGTGGGCCACATTCTTGCGCCGCTGATGCGGTTTGTCACAGTGCGTGAGCGGGAGTCCGGATTGCTTGGCGAAGGAATAGATTCACGTTTCTCGGTCTCCGCAGAGGATGCCCTCGCGGACATGACGGGGACGCGTTGATTTTCGAGGGCCAAGACCCATCGGGGAGGAAGCGGCATGATCGTTGGAGTTCCTAAGGAGAGCTTTCCCGGGGAGCGGCGTGTAGCGCTGGTACCCTCGGTCATTCCGAGTCTGGCCAAAGCGGGTTTCGAAGTGGTCGTCGAGTCGGGCGCCGGCGCAGGAGCGGGCTACCCGGACCCGGATTACGTCGGCAAGGGCGGCAAGATTCTGCGGGAGCGTGCCGAGGTTTTCAAAGCCGCCGACGTTGTATTGCAAGTGCTCTGTCACGGGTCGAACGACGCGACCGGCAAGGATGACTTGCCCTTGCTGCGACCCGGCCAGGTCCTGATCGGATTTCTGCGCCCGCTGGGGTCGCTTGAGACCGTTCAGGCAACTGCTGCGACGGGCGTCACCGCATTTTCGATAGAGCTTATGCCGCGCACCACGCGAGCCCAAAGCATGGACGCTCTCTCCTCCATGGCGACGATCTGCGGGTACAAAGCGGTGCTGCTTGCCGCGGACCGCCTCCCGAGGCTCTTCCCCATGCTCACCACGGCGGCGGGAACGATCACCCCGGCGCGTGTCTTCATCATCGGGCCGGCGTGGTAGGGCTTCAGGCCATTGCAACGGCGCGCAGGTTAGGGGCGGTGACCTCTGCCTACGACATGCGGCCCGCGGCCAAAGAGCAGGTTCAAAGCCTGGGGGGCCGCTTCGTCGAGCTCGCCGTCGAGGCCCAGGACGCGCAGGATGCTCGCGGCTACGCGCGGGCGCAGGACGAGTCGTTCTATAGCCGCCAGCGGGAATTGCTCGGCCGCGTGGTGGCGGAAAGCGATGTGGTGATCACCGCGGCGGTCATTCCCGGCAAGAAGGCGCCCGTGCTGGTAACGCACGACATGGTGGAGAAGATGGCCCCCGGCTCGGTGATCGTGGACGTGGCCGCCGAGCGGGGCGGGAACTGCGAGCTGACGCAGCCTAACCAGATGACGGTCGTGCACGATGTTACCATTATTGGTTATATCAATCTTGCAAGTACCGTTCCCTATCATGCCAGCCATATGTACGCGCGGAACGTGGCGGCGTTTCTACTTCACCTGGCAAAAGATAAGAAGATCGAGATCAAGACCGAAGACGAGATCACGCGCGAAACCCTCGTGACTCAGGGGGGAGAGATCGTCAACACGCGGGTGCGGGAGTTCTTTTCCCTTCCCGCGAAGGTTGCTTAGCAAGGTGGCCGTTCCGAGTGCAGGGAGGAATCTTGCTCTGCGCCAGGCCCTTCGAGCCCATCGCGGGCCGGGGGGTTGGCGTGCAAATGAGAGGGCGGGATTCATCGCGGAGTTCACCCTGAGCGCAGCGAATGGGCTCAGAATGAAAAGCGAAGGGCTCCGAACGACACACCAGGAGGAAAAAACGTGACGTTAAACCTGATTACCAGCCTTTACGTGTTCATGCTGGCGGGCTTTATCGGTTTTGAGGTGATCCGGCGTGTCTCGCCGTTGCTTCACACGCCGCTCATGTCCCTCACCAACGCCTTGGACGCCATCGCCGTGGTGGGCGCCATCGTGCTGGCAGGCGAGCACAAGAGCAGGCTCGCGGCCGTCCTGGGAACCGTGGCGGTGGTGGCCGCCATGAGCAACGTGGTGGGCGGCTTCCTGATCACCGACCGCATGCTGAAGATGTTCAAATCCAGTAAACCGAAAAAGCCATGACGCCACTCATCAACGAAACGTTCATTCAGATCGCTTACCTTGTCGCCACCGCCCTGTTCATCCTGGCTCTCAAGTGGCTGAGCGCGCCCGCCACGGCGCGGCGCGGAGTCCTGGCGGGTGAAGTGGGGATGGTCCTGGCGATTAGCGGGCACGCTGCTGCTACCAGCGGGATTGTCGATTACAAATGGATCGTGATCGCACTGCTGCTGGGGTCGATCATCGGCGTCCCTCTCGGCATGGTCCACATGACGGCGGTGCCGCAACGGACGGCCCTCAGCCACGCCTTCGGGGCGCTTGTGCGTATCGCTGGTGGGCACGGCGGAATACTACCTGCGCGCCCCGAACGTCCCGCCCTTCATGATGGCTGTGCTCTCCATGGAAGTCATCCTCGGCTCGCTCACTTTCACCGGCAGCCTGATGGCCACGGGCAAGCTTCAGGAAATCCTGCCCCAACGGCCGATCACCTACAAGGGGCAGAACTTTGTGAACCTGGCGTTGCTGGGCGTCTCGATCGTCGCCGCCGTCATCCTGGTGCTCCACCCCGAGCAGAAGCAGCTCTTCCCGCTGCATCATCGGAATTCCGCTGGTCTTCGGCGTGCATGATGATCGTGCCCATCGGCGGCGCCGACATGCCCACCGTGATTTCATTGCTGAATTCCTACGCGGGCCTCTCGGCGGCGGCGATGGGCTTCGTCCTGGACAGCAAGTTGCTGATCATCGCCGGCGCGCTGGACGGATCTTCCGGATTCATCCTCTCGGTGATCATGTCGCAAGGCGATGAACCGGTCCTTCACCAATGTCCTGTTCGGGGCGTTCGGGCAGGTCCAGCCTGCGGCCGCGGCAGGCGAAGGAAGCGCGCACCGTGCGCAGCGCCACCGCCGAAGAAGCCGCCGCGATTCTCGGCGCCGCGAACTCGGTGGTGATCGTCCCCGGCTACGGCATGGCGGTGGCGCAGGCGCAGCACAAGGTCCGGGAGCTTTACGACGCGCTGACCAAACGCGGCGTGGATGTGAAGTTCGGCATCCATCCCGTGGCCGGACGCATGCCCGGCCACATGAACGTGCTGCTCGCCGAGGCCGACATTCCTTACGACAAACTCGCTGGACATGGACGCCATCAATCCCGAGCTTCCGCAAACCGACGTGGCCCTGATCATCGGCGCCAACGACGTTACCAATCCCGCCGCGAGCACCGACCAGAGCAGCCCCATCTACGGCATGCCCATCCTCGACGTGGACAAGGCCCGCACCGTCATGGTGATCAAAAGCAGCATGAGCCCCGGCTTCGCGGGCATCGACAACCCTCTCTACTACCTCGATAAAACCCTGATGCTGTTTGGCGATGCCAAGGCTTTCGTCGGCGACATCGTCCGCGAACTGGCGGGAGGCGGGCACTGAGAGGCAGGATTCGGGAATCAGGATTCAGGATACAGCATTCAGGGCTCGGGGCAACGGACCTGCACGAGTCCGACGACGCAAAGGACATAACGAAGGTAGTCGCTTCCCGTCCCTTAATCCTGAATCCCGAATTCTGAATCCTGGCGTTCCCTACTTCTTCTTACTGCTATTCAAAGACCGGATGTAAGCCATGACGGCGGAAATTTCCTCCTCACTCAGCTTGCCGCCGAAAGCCACCATTGCCGTCCCTTTCTTGCCGTTCTTGATGGCGTCCTTAATCTCCTTGTCTTTGGTCGCGGCCTGCCATTTGGGATCCGTGAAGTCGGGCGTCTTAAGTCCCGGGAACCCTTTCCCATCCGCACCGTGGCACATCATGCAGTTGGTCTTGAAAATTGCACCCCCATCCGGTGCCGGGACGGCAGCGTGAAACGCCAAAGGCGGAAGAATCAAGCCCGCCGCAATCAGTAAACATGCATGGCCAAAACGAGTGGTGATCCTCATATGTCTCCTGGGTGGTGAGATTCGTATTAGGCAAAGGCCAACTCCAGTATTTCAGCCCTGACCGGCCCCGCCTTATTCAAGTTTGTTGCGCCCTTTCATCTTACCAGGACATCAGGAAAAGTGCATAGCCAATGACCTGGACGGTCAAAAAAAGACCCACCACAGCCGGCCATGCCGCTAGCGACAGCCGGAAACGGTGAATTTGCGCGAAGCGCCTTGGAGTGCGGAGGCGAAGCTACCGCCTTGGAATCCCCGCGAAATGGCGGAAGCTGACACTCCCGCACTCCAAGGCGCCTTCGGCACAGGAACTCTCGGAGTGGTGAGATCTCCTCGGGTGAACTCTTCTCCGGTTGCGAATGGGCTGGCAGAAAAGTATACTGGAGTTTCTCAGGGCGCCAAAAAAGAAAACCTAGGCACATCTCCGGGAGGTTCAAACCATGGGGGTATTATTGAAAAGATGGGGGAACCTGCAATGGGGAATAACCCTGCTGTTAGGCGGCGTGATATTAACAGGCGTGGTATTTCACGTCGGCCGATTCGGGCGCGCCGATCAACCCCAATCGCCCAGTGGCCGTAGCATCGCGTTGGGCCAGGCTCGCCCCGACACGCTTTACGCGGTCACGGTGTGGATGAAAGATCCCTCCCAACTTCAGGCGGACGGCGCGGTTCTGGCCACGGTGAAAGACGGAAAGGGAGAAGTTGAATCCAAGTGGCTGCATAGCTCCGACCTGGATTTCTATCTTACCCTTCGGCCTCGCGTTGCGGGGCCGATTTCGGTGAGCCTGTCCGCTCCTTCGGCTGGACACATCCCGGAAATCGGCGCGAGCTTACATGATATCCCGACGGCCTCAGCCCATCAGGCCAGCCTGGCCGGTGGTGTCCGACCCGGCCTCATCGCCGCTTCCCCCAACGGTAGTTGGCAAACCGCCCAGGAGTTCGAATTGGGGCAGACGATTTTTGGAAGCAACGACGAAAGACCCTACGCGCCTTCCAGAGTCGAAGATGCCTACCGAGCGATGCTCAAGGGTTTTCAATGGTTCAAGTTCACCTTTCACGGCGAGCAGCCCCGGCTCGTATATTTTGTGCTGAGTGTCACCGATCGTGATGTACCCCTGGATGTTGACATTTTTCAAAAGGGCAAGGACGCCGCGGGAAAGCCCGATGTAGCCCCCTACGACAAAGGCGAGTTTGTATATCAAGTTGAAGCCACGCAGAACTACCCCGGGCTGTACAAATTCCGCACGCGCATCCTCGATCCGGGCCAGGAGTATTACGTGCGCCTGGCTGCCAATCATCCCGCTTATCAGCTCCGCACTTATGACTACCCAGTTCCGCCCTATTCCGATCCCCACCTGGCCGTGCGCGCCGGCATGGACTTCCTCGTCAATATGGGAGATACCTGGCTTTCGAACACGCCGCGGCGCGGCGCGGTCGCGTTGCGCACCACCATGCAGCATTCCGAAACTCAGCTTTGCATCGCTTGCCACCCCACGCAATTCACCACGCGCGGCTACCTCAAAGCGATCCAGAACGGTTACCCGCCTACGCAACGCACCTCACTCGAGTTTCTGACCGACCGCATCTATAACAACGCCCGCCCCTTGTATGGCGAGGCGAACACCAATTGGGTGCGCGTCATCTACTCGGCCCGCACCGTGGCAAGCCGCCTGCCGTTGATCGAGCACTCGTTCGAGGAGAACGTCACGCACGACCCGCCGCGCGAGCACTTCGCCCTGCCCTACGCCGAATTCCTGAAGGTACATTACAGGGGCTTGACCAAGATGCCGGGTGATGAAACCGATGGCTGCGAGCCCGAAGTTAGCCCCTTCGAGATCGGCACGCAAAGCTGGCAGACCTTCGACCTGGTTTACAACCAGACGCACAACCCGCAGTGGCTTGATGAGAGGGACAAGGTCGAGCGCCTAGCAGTCAGCTACGAACCCCGGAACATGATCGATTTGAACTGGAAGATTATTCTTCTGGCCACTGTGGACCGCGCCAAGTACGCCCCCGAAATCGACAAGCTGATCGACCAACTTTATAGCTACGAAACCCCCGAAGGCGCGTGGCCTTATCCGTTTGACAAGAAGGCCAAGCCGGCGGATTTCATCTCCTACAACGCCGTGTATGCACTGGCCCTGGCCGGTCGCCGTCCCGAAACCGACGAGCATTTGGGACGCGCGGTCAAGGCGTTGCTCGCGGCCGAGCGTCAGGAAGGGAGCTGGGAAGGCGACCCTGTTTATCAAGGCTTCAACACGCCGTTCCGCGCCACGCAGTTCGCGGTGATGGCGCTTTCGACCCTCTACCCGGGAACCACCAAAGCCAAGAACTGGAACGCAGCATATCCCCCGCCGCCCACACACCTCGCCACGAACAGCCTGCCTTTGCTGCTCGCACAGCTTGACCAATACTGGGACCTCGAGCCGGAGCCGGTGTTGCGCGAAATCCGCCAAGTGCTTGCAGGGAGTGACCAGCCGCTCGCACGCGAAGCCGCGGCCCGGGCGCTTGGCCACATGGCCGACCCCGGCTCAATGCCTGTATTGATCAAGGCGCTGGGTGACCAGAGCAAGATGGTACAGACGAGCGCTGCCTACGCGTTGCGCATGGTGCTGTCCCGGCGCGAGAATGCTGCCCCCGAAGGACGCAAGCTACTGGCCGCCGCGCTCGCATCGCCCGATGCGCGCACACGCTGGGGGGCGGCGCGACTCTTCAATCAACACTTCAAGAATCTGACCGGGGATACCGAGTTGCTAGCGGCTCTCGAGCACGACCTCAACGACCCGGTTCCCTTCGTGCGCTTTGAAGCCGCTTCCGGCCTGTGGCGCTGGTACTACTGGCAAGTGGACCAATCGGCAGTCCGCCGCGGCACGCTCGAGGCGCTGGCCACTCGCCTCAACACCGAAACCGACCCTATGGTTCGACGCGGCCTGGAAGAGAGCGTCTACGATCTACTCGACGAGAACACCGGATACCTCACCGCCTGGGTGAGGGCGAGTTCCCAGGACGAAGACCGCAAGCGCATTGGCGAGGGTTACGAAGCCGTGGTGCGGGACCAGGCCCAGGTGCTCTCCAAGGTATTGCGCGAGGGAACGCCTCTAGGCCGTGAGGGTATTCTGAATGCCTTGTGGGATTTTCACATTCGGCATTACGCTCTGCCGCCAGTGAAGGCGAACACCGTCTCGATCGGCTTGCCTGCGGTTCTCACCCAGTACGTGCGAGGCGTTCCGGACCTTCACGTCCCCGGCTACGAGTACCCGCCGTATCGTGAGACCGTAAACTTCAAGTACGATGTCCACAACGGCTTCTTCCAAACGCGCATCGGCAACGACAGCGACCTGATCCATTTCTTCAAGAGCTCGGGACCCGAGCTCGAAAACGCGCTTCTAGCTTGCCTCAAAGGGGCCGACGACCCAATGAAGATCGAAGTGCTGAAGGCCGGGAGCACGCTGAGCGGCGCCGGCGACGAGCGCTTCACGCTGGCCGCGCTCAGCCTCTCCGAAGACCCAAGCGATGAAGTTCGCAAGGCAGTTCGCTACGTCTACGAGGACGGCCAGCGCGGTATCCTCAATCTCGACGCTCCGGCCGCGCCGAATCCCCAGTTGGTAGGCAAAGTCGTCGAGATCCTGAAGCACGGCAATCCTGATAGCCAGGCCGTGGTCCTTCCCCTGCTCGCGGCGCTGCCCAGCGACTCGCCTTGGGGGCGGCAGCCGGGAATACTCGAATCACTCGGTTCCTTGCTCGAAGCACAACCACGCCCCGCGAACTATGCCCAGGTTCTTAACGCAGCCTCTTCGTTCGAAGCTCTGATGAAGGATCCCGCGCTTCGCCGGCGAGTCCTCACGGGCCTCGATGACCATGACCCCGAGATTCAACGCGCGGCGTTGCGAGTCGCTTTGGAGCATTTCCTAAACGATCCTGAAACCGCGCCCCTGGTGAAGACGGCTTTCGGAAACCTGAACGACTCCGCGCGCACCATTCTTGTGGAAGAAGTCGGCGACCCGAGGTTCATGCGCCGGCACCTGGGAATTTCGGGCGGGGCCGTGTCGCAGGACCAGCAATACTTCCTGGGCGAAAACCTCTCCTATATGAAGGTCCCTGACTTACTCGATAGCCCCATCGTTCTTGACACTGTGATGGCTTGCTTACGCGCCACTGACGCCAACGTGCGCGCCGGGGCGCTCGATGTCCTTCGGAAGGTGAAAGGCATCGAGCAGCGGCAGGACTTCCGCGCCGCGCTGATCCAGTTGGATAAAGACTCGAACCCACGCCTGAAACTGATCGCTTCGAGCGTGCTGGAAGGTAAGAAGCTCAACGAGGCGCTGAGGGACGTGCAGCCCGGCTCAGTGCTCGACTTCAATTACTTTGTCAAGAAGGTCGAACCCATCCTGGCCACCCCGGGAGCCGACGGCAAGGCCTGCGTCTTCTGCCACGCGAGCCACGTGATCTTCAAACTGCAGCCGCCCAACGAGCAGGGCGTCTTCTCGCCTCAGGATAGCGAAGAGAACTACAAATACGCGATGCGCGTCGTGGACATCAACGATCCCTCCCACAGCCTCGTGCTGCTCAAGCCCACGCGCCCTACAGACAGCGCCGGGAACGTGGGCGATTACCTCGCCACTCATAACGGCGGGCAGCGCTGGCCCGGGAACGAATCAAGCTGGCAATACCGGACGATCCTCGAATGGATTCGCGGCGGGCGGCTGGACGCTACCGTGGCGTCGAAATAGTTTGTAGGGGTAGGGCCTGCCCTGCCCCCGTCGCGGACAGCACACAGAACAGAGGACGGCGAGCCGTCCCCATACATCAGTACTGCCGCTTCTCTACGCGGGGCCGTTCCGCCCGGCTCATCTGCTTGGTCTCGATGGCAGGGTGTTTGAGGCCGCGAAGCTCCTGGAAATTCTCCGAGACCTTCAGCACGCCGTCCGCGATGTCGTCAACATCCTTGCGGCTGCCGAGGAAAATATGATGGGGCAGCCAGACGGATTCCTGATATGCGGCGCGTTCGGAGACGGGACAATTGTAGAGGCTGCGCAAGTCAATGGGATTCTCTCTGCCCCAAGAGAGCGCCGGATACTCCGCCGCCTTAACCGGGAACAGGGCGCTCTTGTACACCGGCTCGTAAAACAGCCCGTCGCAGGGAATGCCTTCCTTCTCGAGGGCGCCCAGGAAAGCCGCGCGCCCGATCCCCTCGAAATGTTCCGGAAGAAACTTAAAGACGTATTGATAAGCCGCCACACGAGTGATGCGCCGGTCACGTTTCAGCAAGGCCAGCCCGGGCGCCCCCGTGATGCGCTTCTCAAAGTATTCCATGTTTCGCTGCCGAACGGAGGCCTGCCCCGCCAAACGACCGAGCTGCACTTCGAGGATGGCAGCCTGGAATTCCGTCATGCGGTAGTTGAATCCGATCAGGCGGTTGGCAAATTTATCCGTTTCACTGGCGCGCCCGCAGTTGACGTAAGACTGCGCCCGCTCCAAAAACTCCAGCTTGCTGGTAATCACCGCGCCGCCCTCGCCCCCGGTCATCAACTTGCTCGATTGGAAACTAAAGCAGCCCATGTCTCCTGTCGCCCCGGCGCCCTTCTTTTTCCACATTCCTCCGTGCGCATGGGCGCAATCTTCGATCACCAGCAGATGGTGCTGCCGGGCGAGACGCCCGATGGCGTCGAGGTCCGCAAAATTCATTGCCAAGTGGACAGGTAGAATGACTCGAGTCTTGTTGGTAATCGCCTTCTCGATCAAACCGGCGTCGAGGCAATACGTCGCAGGGTCGATATCCACGAACACGGGAACGGCATTGAGTTGCAGCACCGGGCCCACGGTTCCTTCCCAGGTGTACGCAGGAACGATGACTTCGTCACCTGCTTGGAGTCCCACAGCCTTTAGGGCGACCTCGATGGCGACCGTTCCGTTGGCTACCGCCACACCGTACTTGGCGCGGTGGAATTCCGCAAAGCGGTGCGCGAATGCGCTGGCGTGCGCATTGGGGAAGGGATAACCACCCCAGTTGCGGCTCTTGAGAACCTGTTGAATCACCCGTTCTTCCTTGCGGTCGTAAAGCGGCCAGGAAGCAAAGGGCTTGGTGCGAACCGGTTTCCCACCTGTGATGGCGAGCTTTCCCATATTTAAACCTCCAAATGAAACATGCCGGTGCAGCCTGTCATTCCGACTCCGCGTCTATTTCAACGCACCGCGCTGTGTGATGACTTTTTGCAACACTTGTTCGAGAGAACCTCGGAAGATCAGTATCTTCACTTCCAATACCGCTTGTCCGCCCGGCGCAAGTGAAGACTCTTCGTCCACGTGTTGGCAGGTCAGTGCCGGGTTACTCCACACGTTTCCGGTCGAATGTGAGAAACTCGCGACCACCCACTTGCGATCTTCTGAGAACGTAGCGATCAATGGCTGGTTGACTGCACGCGAGTTGTTGTAATACGTTATGCCGTCATCTCTGTGCTCGATACGTTGCGCGGGCACGGGCCATGTAAACGAATCCATGTAGCGTGCTGGAAGCCATTGCTTCAGCGGCATGGAAAGTCGCCCAGGCGTTTCTGAGGCCAGAAGATCGAAGCCGTCCTGGTGATGGACATATGTCCGCTCCAGGCGAACATCGTGGAAGATTGAGGTCAGCCTCGGATCGGTGGGCGCCCAGATCAGGTCGTACGCTGTACTCGACCGATTTGTAAATTCATAGAGAAAGAGAACACCGTCATCTTCTAGTGTAGACCGCGCAAGCAAGTGGATGCCGCTTTCAAAATCTCTTTCATACTCAAGAGATTGACCGTCCTGTCTCCAAGCCGCGGCTCTCCCTGATGTCCGGGCTTCCACATGTAGATGTGCTCTGCCTCTGCAGTGTCGTGCTTTCTGACGGTAACGTGTTCTGGAAAAACCACCTCGATGGCCCCATCTGCCTTCGGATGACCGGGTAAGACTATGCGAAGCGTAGGCTGAGTGTTTTCCGGATCCACAAACTGCCGTAAGCCCTCCTGGTTGTGAATGACGGCCTTACTGTAGTTGACCGCTTCTTGGGCTGCGAGCGATGCGTCAAAGCAGCACATAAGCGCTACTACACAAATTGATCGCACAAATCGCATCTGTTTCAAATTATGCAGCCGTAAAACCATTCTTCCTCCTACATTTCATTGAAGCTTTTGGCCCTTCGGAACGCTTCCACGTAATGGCCGTCCTTCTTCGGCTGGTGACTCATCATTCCCTTGAGCCTGGCGAGGTCGGCAGGGTCCCAGTCAGGGCGATACTTGTGGATGGATGGCTCAAACTGACTCACGTGTTTGCTTAATGCATCAATTTTCAGGTCGGCCACGGAATCGATATTGACCCAGTAGTTCGCGTCCTGCGGCAGGGTGTAATAGAAGTACGTCACGGGCACGGCGTAAGGTTCGAGGTGCCGCTGGAGGCGCTGGTTGGGGAAGTAAAGCCAGAACTCCGCGGCGCGAATCGCATCGAGCGTATTGAGCGCCGCCATGCGATGGTCGGTCTTATGCCAGCGCGCCACCCACTCTCCCGGATCGATGGTCAAAAGCGCATCAGGACGGATGCGGCGAATGATCGCCGTGGCCTCTTCGACGAGCTTCGGCTGGGGCGCGTATTCGAGCATCCCGTCGTCATAACCCATCCACTCGATGTTCTCCGCCGGGGTCCCGAGCACCGCTTCCGAGGCTTCTTCTTCCGCCTTGCGTATGGGCGCCAGCCTCTGCGAGCTCATTTCCGTGTCATAAGAGCCCTTGTCATCATTGGTGTAGATAACAATATAAACTCTGTTATGGTGCTGATTGAGCAGGGCAATCGTTCCCCCGGCGCCGAACACATCGTCGTCCGGGTGCGGCGTGAAGATGAGCACCGTCTTGCCAGTCATCGAATCGAGGCCGGGCTCCTGCGCGGGTGATGTTGCCGGCATTAAAAGGAATGCCACGGCGCACGCTATCGCAAGTTGCTTCATGGATTAAACCTCCTCCCGCCATCTCCTGTCATTCTGAGCGCCGAACAGTGTTCTACCCTACAAGCTTTATCTTCTGCTGCCAGGTTGTGGCCTGGGACGCGTGGCGCTGTAGTCCTCTTCAGGGCTCTCGGGCATGTCGGAAAACAGGCCCAGCATGTCGTACACCTTGATCACCGCATGATCGACCATGCGCTCCCCGGCGCCGGGCTCGATCCAGGTGCTCGCGCCGGACGCGCCGTAGCCACCCTCCGAGGCGGCGCGAATGGTGGGGAAGTAACCGAAATAAGCGTTCGCATATCCGAGCAGGAAACAATCGCTGACCGGGCAGCGGGCGCGCCAGTTCATCTGAAAATCCACGAAGGGTTCGCCCGGCATGCTCATGAGCGCGATGCGGCGGTTGATCAACACCGTGGCAACAGGCAACTGCTGTTCAGGCGCGGTCGAGGGAAAGTAGGCATCGAAGGCGCGCTTGTCGGCGGCCTCGGTGCTGGCCATCGCCGCCTGGCGGTATTTCTCGGAGTTCCACCGGAAGTGCAGGTTGAGAAGGTCCTCGGCAAAATTCAGGCTCGGCTCAGCCGCCGCCTCAGTATGGATGGCTTTCGCCACGCGCGCCGCCTCTTCGCCCAACCTTGTTCCCGTCCAGTTGCGCCTTTCGACGGCGTTTTCCTTGAGCGGAACGACAGCGTAGTAGGGATTGATGTCGCCTGGCGCGCCTTGCAGAAAGAAGCAGAGCGGCTGACCGCCCATCGTCTGCTCGACGGTCTTGGTCATCACAGCGGGGTAGTCGGCAGAATATTGGGTATTGTCCGGCCCGAACACGACAGGGTGGCAAGCATAGTTTACCAACACCGCGAGCGGCCGTCCGTCCGCCGTGTCCACGCGCAACACCGCCACGGTGGG
This sequence comes from uncultured Acidobacteriota bacterium, assembly GCA_963770415.1. Classification (GTDB taxonomy): domain Bacteria; phylum Acidobacteriota; class Terriglobia; order UBA7540; family UBA7540; genus CAVROP01. Next base: position 36,687 of record CAVYPU010000017.1, on the reverse strand, counting down.
ATCGACGGGTGCGGTGGGAATCTGGGTAGGGTTGTGCTCGAACCAGGTGACGGTGCCATCCGGGTTCGCGCGGTGACGATTGGAACCGATGTAAGCCACGCCGTAGCCGGTACCGATTCGAACCGCGACGGCGTGCTGGTGCGCGTCATCGATGGCTTTGGCGATCCTGTCCAGGACGGCGGCTACCCACGCTGGGACGCCGTTCGGGTAAGCGTCCTGAACCACAGGTCCGGAGTGGGTGTGGGAAGCGGCTGCGAGCACGTACGTAATCCCGCTCGATTGGCGCACCGCAGCGCGCACACGCTCGAGCGAGTCGTGGCCAAAGCAGCGGCCCAGGTCGAGCGCTACGATTGCCATCCGCTTCTCGCCCACTTCCAGGACCAGAACGCGCGCGTACAGCGGGTCGAGCGTTCCGGTGCTGTCCCGCAGCGTGTAGCCCCACATCGGCACGCCCACGGGCGGGGTGATGTCCACCTTCGCCACGCCGGCCCGGAGCGTCGCTCCTGACAGGGATGTTACCGCGCCAAACACCAACAAACCGAGAAAGCCGACCCGCTCTACTCGACGCACGTCTTCACCTCCCTATGTTCCCTGGCCTGCGTTTGGACTGCCAGACATGCCCCAAAGCCCGCCTTGGCGGGCGATATAGTGTGGCCCACGGCGAAAGCCGTGGGGACAGGGGAAATTGAGAATATCTTTAAGCCCCGGCGGGGGCGACATAATCCCGAGGGATCAGGGAAGATTCTTCTGTCGCCACTAACGTGGCTCAAGGGTGACGGCGCACCTCGGGTCCCACGGCTGGCTCGCCGTGGGCCACATTATGGCGCTGCTAACGCAGCTTCGGACAATGGCGAAACCTTTACGTAAACGCATATGCGGCGCGGCCTGATCGGCAATCGTACACATCAAGCCTCGCGAAAGTCAATTTGGGCGGGGCGCTCCTTGAAGCCGCGTGTCTTGAATGCGTCGTAGATCGTGCCCACAACAAACCAACAGGCGCCGACAATCTTGGCCGGCGTAGCCAGGCTCACCCAGATGGCGAAGCAAAAAACAATCCCCAGGACGGGCGCAACTGCGTCTCCCCAGAAGCGTCTCGAGGCGCGGGCCGAAGGCGTCAGATAGAATTGCCGCAGGGCCGCTCCGTTGACTCCCATGAAAGCGAGGAAGGCTCCAAAGTTGATCAGTTCCGCCGCGCGCTCATAATTCAGCACGATGGCTCCCAGGAAGGCAATCACGCCAATCATAATGATATTCAGGCTGGGAGTATTTCGCTTGGGGCTCAGATAGGCAAAGAAGCGCCGCGGGATGACGTTGTCGCGGCCCATGCCGAACAGGAGACGAGAAAGGCCCGCCTGCCCGCTCAGTCCGGAACCGAGATTAGCAAGGATCAGGATGAAAGCCAGGGCCTGGAACAGAAAGTTCCCGCCCACCACCCGGGTGACGTCCATGAAGGCTGTTTCGAGGTTGGGAAACGTGTGGTAGTCCGGCCAAACGCGCTGGGCGAGGTAGATCTGAAGGCCTCCGAAAATTCCCGTGAACAAACAGACGCTGACGGTCGCGAGCAGGACGTTTCGGCGAGGGTTCACGGCATCTTCCGCAAGAGTCGTAATGCCGTCAAAGCCGATATAGGTCAGCGCCGCCACCGACGTTCCCACCGCAATCGAAGAGACGTGGAACGTCGCCGGAGAATAGAAAGGCTGAGTCGCGAAAACGCCGTGCCAGCCTTGCAAGTGATAGAGCAGGCGAATAGCCAGGACGATGAAGATCATGATCACAGCGGTCATGATGGTGCACAGCACAAGGTTGGTTCGAGCCGTGGTGCGAATGCCGCGCAAATTGATGATGGTCATCGAACCAGCGAAAGCAGCAGCCAGGATAACGTAAGGAACTCCCGGGACCAGGCGCTGCACGGTCAGCGCGCCGTACACGGTGCAGATGAGCGGAACAATAAGGTAGTCGAGAAACATCGCCCAACCTGCCAGAAATCCCAGGTGCGGGTTCAGACCATAACCCACAAAGGTGTAAGCGGAGCCGGCAGAGGGGTAGACCGCAGCCATGCGCCCGTAACTAAAGGCGGTCAGCAGCATGGCCAGCATGGACAGCATAATGGTGGTGACCGCATGCCCGTCGGAAAGTTTCTGTACCACTCCAAAAAGTGGAACGGGCGCGATGGGCATGATGAGAACGATCCCGTAGAGGATCAGATCCCACAGTGTCAATACGCGCTTAAAATGGGGTTGGGTCTGATTAGTACTGCTTGGGGGGTTCACGCTTGACTGGCTCAGAAATCCTCCTGCCTACCCGGACTTGGACTTCCAGTGCGGATTTGCAATCCGCGCCGGTCTTGTCCCAATCCGTGTCGGAGTGAGATGAACTGCGGAAGAAATAATACTGCGTATTCCTGGCTAGCTCCAGTCGCTTTTCGGGGGGGAGTTACCATGGGTCTGCGGCCAACCGAGCGGATGAAAGGCCCCTCGACATCCCCACGTAGGGGCACGCCATGGCGCGCCCGTACAAACACAAGCAGGGGTGATATTCAGGGCAGTCGCATTTAATGCTGAGGAGGAATGTAATCCGGCGGAGGAGCCGAGCCTGCGCCAAAGAAGAACTGTTCCATTTGCTGGGCGATAAACTCCTGGGCCTCCTTGGTGGCGGGGGCCAGGCGATACTCGTTAATGAGCATCCTCAAACGGTCCAGCCACCGATTCCAAGCCTCTTCCGAAACGTGCTCGTAGATCCGCTGGCCGAGTTCGCCGCTCCAGGGGGGTTCATCGAGCCCCGGAAGTTCTTTGCCGAGCACCACGCATTTCACCATTCGCTGTGACATTCGATCACCTCTTGCGGAAGATTTCCAAATCCACAACCTCGCCTTCGAAAAGGGGAAGCTGCGCGTGGGGCTCGAGGAGCCCATTATGAAAAGTCGCGGAAGCGCGCAAGGGTTCGAGGGCTCTTGAAGACTCCCCCATCCCTGAGTCTCCTACCCGATTCGGGAGGGGAGCGAGGGACGGAGCAGCTACAACCTTCACCCTTTTTCCTGACCTCGCCGCGTCCAGGGCCTGGTTAGCGAGCCGATCTGCTTCCTGATTTCTTTCCCGCCGTACATGCTCGATCGAGAACGATTCCAGGCGCGCGATCATACGCTCAGCCTGCTCGTGCAGGATTTTCAAGGTTGGATTCTTCACCTTGTAAACCCCTTCGAGTTGGCGCGACAACAACTCGGAATCGGTTAATACGTGAACCCGCAGGTAATGGTTACGGAGGGCATATTCGAGGGCAGCGAGAAGTCCCTTATATTCTGCGACGTTGTTCGTGGCTTCACCGAAATATTCGGAAAAGCCGGTCAGCCTGGAACCGTCTCGAGATTCCATCACCACGGCGTAAGCCGCCGGTCCGGGGTTGCCACGCGAAGCGCCGTCGATATGCACTACAACTTCGGGGGATTGAGCCATGGTGAAAGCTCGAAACTCGAAATTCGAAATTCCAGACCCGATCCCGATTTACGATATTCGAATTTGAGTTCTTTTCTAAAAGACCGGTTCACGATAAACGAATCTCAAGATACGATGGGATCTCCGAGTTTCGATTTTCGCGTTTCTTCAGGCGGTGGCCGCAGCGCCCGAACCCTCAGTTTCGCGTGACTCATCCGGGGCAGGCTCGACGTAATAAATAATACGCCCGCAGTTTTCGCAGGTCAGAAGCATCTCGTTGGTCCGCACTTCGTTATAGATTTGGGGGCGCAAGAGGACGTTGCAAGCCGTACAGAGCCCCTCGCGGACTTCCGCCACCGCAATGCCGCGCCTTGTCTGGCGACCTCGCTGATAGATATTGCGTGTGGATTCACTCAAGCCGTCCTGGATTTGGCTGCGCTGGACCTGCAGGGTGCGACGCTCGTTTTCGTCGGCCTGCTGCTCCGCTTCAAGCCGGGCCACTTCGGCCGCCACGCTCGCTTTCTCACGCTCCAGGCGCCCCGCGGCCTCTTGGACCTGCTTTTGAATCTCCTCCGCCTCCAGCATCTTCTCCAGGATGGAATCTTCGATCCCCCGTACCTTGGCCTCTTCGCCCTCGATCTCTTTAGTCATGGCGCGGAATTGGTCGTTGGTTTTCACCTGATAGAGTTGGTCCTTGTGTTTGGAGATTTTTTGCTGGATCTCCTTGATGTCGCCGTCCAACTCCTTGCGCTCGTGCAGATTTGCCGCCAGGCGCTTCTTGCGCTCCTCCTGAGCGTGTATAAATTCATCCAAGCGGGAGGTGAGGGTTTGAATCTGTGCAGGCAGGGACTCAATCTGCTTGGTCAGCTCGCCAATCTTCAGATCGACCTGCTGAAGCTCGATGACGTTTTTGAGATCCGGAATCACTTACTCTCCTCGTTCGGAGCGGGCGACCCTGACGGAACTCCTCCTGCCCGGCATTCGCGCGGCGGCGCGTTACGACTCGTTTTTCATTCTGGCATATTCAGGGCCAGGGCGGCAAGAAATCAGTCGAATGCAATCGGGTGAACTGGTGATCGGGAGATCAGGCGAACGGCCAATCGGTCGATCGGGAGGATGCCAGCTATAAATGCGAACCTTCTTTACTCGCCCGATCGCTGGGTCACCCGATCACCCGATTCGTAATAGCCCTACCTCCGCACGATCCTTTGGATGGACAGGGCGTGGCCGGTCTGGGGGTCGGCTTCAATCAGCACGGCATGCAGTCGGACGTCACCTTTAGCGACTTCGAATCGGGCGGGGAGTTGGTTGAGGAACTTTTGAATCACTATTTGCTTGTCCATTCCGATAACCGAATCGTAGGGTCCAGTCATGCCCATGTCCGTAACGTAAGCGGCGCCGCCCGGAAGGATGGTCTCATCCGCCGTGGGAATATGTGTGTGCGTACCCAATAGGGCCGTTGCGCGGCCATCAAGGTACCAACCCATGGCTACCTTTTCAGATGTTGCCTCAGCATGGAAATCCACGAGGCGCAGCTTAACTCCCGCAGGGATCTGCGCGAGCAGTTCGTCAGCCTTGCGAAACGGGCAGTCGATGGGAGTCATGTAGACCCGCCCTTGCAGGTTCAGCACCGCGTAATCGAACCCGGACCGAGTCTTACCCACGTACACGCCGCGGCCAGGGACGGTCTCGGGGTAGTTGGCGGGGCGCAACAATCGCCCGTCCACATGGTCATTCAGATACGCATAGATTTCTTTCTTATCCCAGATGTGATTACCGGAAGTCAAAACCGCAATTCCCAGGTCAAGCAACTCTTCCACCAAGGGAGGCGTGATGCCAAAACCGGCGGCGGCGTTTTCAGCATTGGCCAAAACCAGGTCAGGGTCGTACTCGCCAACCAGCGCAGGGAGCAACTCCTTCACAATGCGCCGGCCGGGCTGGCCGAAAATATCGCCAATGAAGAGTATCTTCATTCCCTGGTTCAAACCGCTTCTTCGAGGAAGCGATCCAGCATGCGTGAGCACTCCTCGACCTTCTCATCCAAGCGTTTTGAGCCTTCCTCGTACTTCGCCTTGGCCTGGTGGTACTCGTCAGCGATGTTCAGCGCTGCCAGCACCGCCACACGCAATGAATCCACCGTGCGAGTGCGGCCGGCGATGGCGCGCATCTTGGCGTCCACAAAACTGCCCAGCTTTTGAATGTATTCCTCATCCATGGCGCCGCGGACACGGTATTCCTGATCGTAGATCATCACTTTGATCCCTTCAGCATCTCCAGCCATGTTGGCGACCGGCCTCCTTCCTTCGCGTGTTGCGCGACTTGCTCCTTCTCAGCAATCGCTACCACGCCTTCCCCTCCTTGCAGGGAAGGGAATCAAACCGTTCCTTCCCTCCGCTCTGAGGAGGGCTCGGCGTTGTGAGTCCCTAACCGCCGGCTTCAGGGGAGGCCAAGGCATCAATCCGCTGGAGAAGCTTCTCGACGCGAGTCCGCACTTCTTCCCGCTCTCGGCGCAGCGCGATGAGTTCTCGTTCCTGTGCGTCAATCACCTTGGCGCTGTCCTTAGACTGCGCCCGAAGTTTTTCAAGGTCCTGTCGCAAGGCGAGCTTTTCCTTCCGGGACTGTTCGAACAGATCGAAGGCCTTCTGGAATTTCTCTTCAAGTTGTCGCAACGGATCGTCAGTTTCGCTCAAGAAGTTTCCTCGCAGGGGGGACGGGTTGCCGTCCCTCGTCGTTTCACCGTAATCAGGAAGGGTAAGGCAAGCCCTGACCCTCCTATCTTCAGCCTCGCAGGCTTACTCCCAGCGGATCGAGCACGGCCACCACTTGTTGGCTGGCAGCTGAGATTTCCTCACTGGTCAGCGTGTGGTCATTGCTTTGGAAAGTCACCCGCAAAAGAAGGCTGTAACTGCCCGCCGGTATGGAACCGCCAAGGAAAAGGTCTACTGGACGAAGACCTTGGATCTCCGCCAGCCGCAAACTTCGCAGAGCGGACTCAAGCCGCGCAAATGTTACCGCCTCAGGAACGACCAGAGAGAAATCTCGCTCCACTGCTGGAAACTTCGAAAACGAGCGGAAGAGGCGTGAGCGCTGAGGAAAAGTCAAAAGGCGCTCGAAATCGGCTTCAGCAACCCAGGCCGGCTGGTCGCAATTTGTAGTCGCGCTCGATTTCTCGGCTCAGCCGTCCGAAACAGACTAACGTCTCATCTTGCGTTGTGAAGCGGCCGCTATGGCCCGGTTCAAAGTGGGCGCATCCCGTGACTTCAAATTCCACGTCCGGGACTTCGAACAATTCCAGCAATGCTTCAAGATCGCCCTTGAGGTCAAAGAAGTCGAGTGCTCGTTCGCCATCATGAACCGAGGGCGGACGCCGGTGCCCAGTCAGGCCCAAGGTCAGAACGCGCCGTTCCTGGGGGATTGCATTGGACCCCATCGTATATATTTTCCCCAGCTCGAACAACCGCACGTCGTTCTGGTCACGGTCGAGATTCCAACGCAAGGCGTGAACCATGCTCGGACCCGACGATGAGCGCAGAACAGAAGCATCCTGGCTCAGAGGATTCGCGAGGACCACAGGGGGCTCGTCAGTGAAACGGGAATTTTCCTTTGGATCGACCATCGAAGACTGGATGGTCTCAGAGTACCCAAGGCTGCAGAGGAGACTCGTCACTGCCAGCTCTTTTTCCCGCGTGGTGTCGCGCTCAAGCCGCGGCGGTGCGGAACGCACCCTGGCTGGAAGCCGGTCGTAGCCGAAATGGCGCGCCACTTCTTCGATCAGGTCCACTTCACGGGTGACATCCAGGCGAAAAGAAGGTGTGGTGACCCGCCAGCCGTCCGCTCCTTTCCGCTCGGTCATGAAACCCAAGGAGCGAAGGGTGCGCTCAACTTCTTCCCATGGGATCTCCGCACCCAGCAAGCGCCGTATTTCGCTGCGTCGCAGCACCAGGTCTTCACGCAGCTTAGGCCGGGGGTAAACGTCCACCAAGTCGCGAAGAATCTCGCCGCCGGCAAGGTCGGCGATTAGCACCGCGGCGCGGTCGATAGCCAGAGGAGCCATCTCAATATCTGCGCCGCGCTCGAAGCGGTGCGAAGCCTCAGTGTGCATTCCGTGAGCTTTGGCGGTGCGCCGGATCGAGACTGGGTCAAACCAGGCACCCTCGAGCAGCACCGAACGCGTGGTGGAAAATATCTGCGAGTCGTCGCCGCCCATAACGCCCGCCAGCGCCACAGGACGCTGCGCGTCGGCAATGACGAGGTTTTCGGGAGTGAGCGTGCGGATCGTACCCTCAAGCGTCCGCAACACCTCGCCGGGTTGAGCCCGGCGCACGACGATCTTGCGCTCTTTCAGGCGCGCCAGGTCAAAGGCGTGCAGGGGATGTCCCAGCTCCATGAGCACGTAGTTGGTGATGTCCGCGATGTTGTTGATCGGCCGCTGCCCCACCGCCTCGAGCCGCCGGGCCAGCCATTCCGGCGAGGGCTTCACTTGCACATTCAGAATCACCCGGCCGCAATAACGCGCGCAGAGATCCGGATCGGCGATCTGAATGGATATCTCGTCGGCGCTTCGCGCGCCGGACTCCTTGACGAAAACCTCCAGCCGCTTGAGCGTCTTCCGATAAATGGTCGCCACTTCCCGCGCCACGCCGTAGTGGCTGAGACAATCGGGGCGATTGGTGGTGACTTCCACGTCCAGCACCCAATCGTTACCCACCGCCGTCACCGACTCGACGTTCAGGCCTGCCATCGTCAGGTCAGTCTTGACCTGGCGCGGCGCCGCCGGAATCTCTACGAATTCTTTAAGCCAGTTGTATGAGACCTTCATTGGGGTAAGTCAACAGTCAACAGTTGAAACTCGACAGCCAGAAGCACGCATCCGCTATCCACGCCCTCATCACGCGCGTATCGTGATACAGCCAACCCCCTCACCCGGCCGCCAAGCGTGGCGACCTGAACCGTGAATCCCGACTCCTGAATCCTTCTTCAAAACTGTTCCAGGAACCGCACGTCTCCCTGGAAGAAGAGCTGAATATCGTTGATGTCGTGCCGCACCATGGCGAAGCGATCCACGCCGAGTCCGAAAGCCCAACCGGAATACTTTTCGGGATCGATGCCGCCGTTGCGTAGCACCTGGGGGTGAACCATGCCGCAACCCATCAGCTCGATCCATCCGCTCTCTTTGCACACCCGGCAGCCTTGCCCATCGCAAACAAAGCAACTGACGGCCACTTCGCCGCTCGGCTCGGTGAAGGGGAAAAAGCTCGGCTGGAAGCGGGTGCGGACCTTCTCGCCGAAAAGCATCTTGGCGAAGTAGTCGAGCGTGCCCTTCAGGTCGGCGAAAGTAATATCCTCGTCAATGGCCAGCCCCTCGATCTGATGAAACATGGGTGAGTGGGTGGAATCGGGGTTATCGTGCCGATAGCACTTGCCGGGGATGATGATGTAAAGAGGCGCTCCGTACTTCTCCATGGCGCGGATTTGCACGGGCGAGGTGTGCGTCCTCAGCACCGTTTTCGAATCGATATAGAGCGTGTCCCAATCGTCCCGCGACGGGTGGCTTTCCGGAATGTTGAGAGCGTCGAAGTTATAGTAGGTGCTCTCGATCTCCGGCCCGCTCTCAATGCGGAAGCCCAGACGCAGAAAGATGTCCTCGATTTCGCGCTGCATCCGGATTACGGGGTGGATGGAACCGAGCGGGCGGCGCAACCCGGGAAGCGTAAGATCACGCGGCACTGGCCGAGCGGAAACAGATGCGACAGGGAGGTCCGCTTGCTTCGCGGCCTGCGGCGCAAGGGGGATTGCCTCGATCAGCTTTTCAATCTCCAGATCGCCCGAGGCGCGACGCAATTCATTGAATTGCCTACCCACGGCGGGTTTCAATTCTTTCGCCGCGGGCTTCAGCCAGTTCTCGTCCACTTGCGAGAGGATGCCGCCCTTGCGCGCCAGCCACTTGTCACGCAGCGCCTTGCATACTTTCTCGCGCTGGGACGCGTCAGTCGCCCCGCGCGAGACCAGTTCCGTGCGTTCACGTTCTGCAGCCTTGCGCAGTTCGGCAAAAAGCGCCTCGACATCGTGCGTGTCTCTCGCGCCCAAGTTGACAAGCTTCTTCCGAGCTTTTTCGTAGATATCCATTTTGAGGGAATCTGACCTCCGTCGCCGCTCAGGGACACTTAGAAGCTGAGTCCTCAAAGGCGAGCTAACTTCCCATCGCCACGCAACGGGGTTGAGGCGCCAAGGCTTCCGACTCCTTCGCTTCTACGCTTGAGCGGTAACGGCCTGCTTCACCCGACCCGCCAGTTCGGCAAATCCGGCCTGGTCGTTCACAGCGACTTCCGCCAGCATCTTGCGATCGAGCTCGATGCCCAGCTTCTTCAATCCATGAATGAACTGGCTGTAAGTAAGCTCGTGAGTGCGCGCCGCTGCACCTATGCGGATGATCCAAAGGCGGCGGAAATCGCGCTTGCGCTGCCGGCGTCCACGGTAAGCGTGGCGGCCTGCCTTGTCGGCAGCCTCCTTCATGAATTTGTAAAGCTTGCTCTTGTTAAGAAAATAGCCCTTGGTGAGCTTGGCGAGCTTCTTCCGATTCGCGCGACGCACTACGCCGCGCTTGACTCGAGGCATGGGCTTTACTCCTTTCGATGTTATTCAGGGCGGCAATGTCCCACTTGAAGGGATGAAGGCACCCAGCCGTTGGCCTTCCCGCACCTGTGAAACCAGGGGTTAGGGATTAGGGATTAGAGGCTCCCGTACAGAGCCGATTCCCCTTCACTTCTCCCCTTGCCCTCTTCCAGGTCTGTTGTCCCTAATCCCTAAGCATAGGGCAGCATAGCGCGAATCGCGGGAGCGTTGGCAGGAGAGACAATGACTCCCTTGGCCAGCTTCCGCTTGCGCTTTCTCGCCTTAGAAGTCAGGATGTGGCGCGCAAAGGCGTGGTGGCGTTCCACCTTACCGCTGGCCGTCACCTTGAAGCGCTTCTGTGCGCCTTTGTGGGTCTTCAACTTCAGCTTGATCTTCTTCGGCTTTGGCAACTCTATCCTCCGGATTCTGTTGTTGGCGGCCCAGGGGCCGACGGCGCGGGTGCAGGCGCTGCTGCAACGGGCGGCGGAGCCGGTTTGGGCTGCGGCGGCCTGGACGGGGTCGGCGAAGTCCCCGCTGCCGGTCTTGGAGCCTGTGGCGCGGCACCCTTGCCCGCCACTTTCTTGGCGCCAATAATGGTCGAGAGGTTCGGCCCCTCGATCTTCGGCCTGGCCTCCACCACGCCCACCTCGCTCACCTCTTGCGCCAATCTCTCCATCATTCTGAATCCCAGGTCGCGGTGGGCCATTTCGCGGCCGCGAAACATGATGGTGACCTTGACTTTAGCGCCTTCCCGCAGGAAATCGATAACCTTGTTCCGTTTGGTTTCGAAATCGTGCGTGGAAGTCCTGGGGCGCATCTTGACTTCTTTAAGCTCAATCGACTTCTGATTCTTGCGAGCCTCGTGCTGCCGCTTACTAAGCTGGTAAAGGTACTTGCCGTAATTGATGATGCGGCAAACCGGCGGGTTCGCGGTCGGGGCAACTTCCACGAGGTCGAGACCCTGACTGCGCGCAAGCTTCAGAGCCTCATAAGGCGGCATGATGCCGAGCTGTCCGCCTTCTTCGTTGATCACCCGGATTTCCCGGGCCCGAATCCTCTCATTGATGCGAACAAATCGGTCGGCGATAGGCATTCCCTCCTGGCCCCACGGGGCCTTCTGCTTCCCTCATATCCTTCTGGCCGGACAACGGACCTTTCCAGGTCCAACGGCGGGATGAAAGCTTACCATTTCGTAGCCCTGGTGTCGATAAGCTGTCGAACCCAACCAATAAATTCGGCAACCGGTTGTGAACCCGCATCTCCGGTGTCCCGGCGCCGGACGGCGACGCTGCGGCTCTGCGCTTCGCGGTCGCCCACCACCAGCATGAAGGGCACCTTCTGGAGTTGCGCGTCCCGGATGCGTGCGTTCAGCTTCTCATTGCGGTCGTCCAGGCTGGCGCGCAGGTTGGCGCGTCGCAATTCCTCGTGAACCTCGCGAGCGTAGGCCAGGTGCTTGTCGCTGATGGGGAGCACCATGGCCTGCACCGGCGCAAGCCACACCGGGAAGGCGCCTGTGTAGTGTTCGATGAAAACCCCGAAGAACCGCTCGACGGATCCGAGTAGCGCCCGATGCACCATGACCGGAGTGTGCAAATGCCCATCGGAGCCGACGTACTCGAGACCGAAACGCCGCGGCAGGTTGAAATCAAACTGCACGGTGGTGAGCTGCCAGGGCCGGCCGATGGCGTCCACCAGCTTGATGTCGATCTTGGGCCCGTAAAACACCGCTTCGCCGGGCATGTACTTGAAGGGAATATCCATGCGTTTGAGCGTGCTCATCAGCGCGCCTTCCGCCATATTCCATTCTTCCACCGTGCCCGCATAGTGCTCCGGATTCGCCGGGTCGCGGGCGGAAAGCTCCACTTGATATTGGTCGAAGCCGAAGGTCTTGAGGACCAGGAACGCAAAATCAACGCAGGACTGCACCTCGGCTTCCAGTTGGTCGGACATGCAAAAGATGTGCGCATCATCCTGAGTGAACCCGCGCACGCGCAGCAAGCCGTGCATCACGCCCGAGCGTTCGTAGCGGTAGACCGTGCCGAGTTCCGCTAGCCGCATGGGCAGCTCGCGATAGCTGCGTGTGCGTGACTTGTAAATCAGGATGTGCCCGGGGCAATTCATGGGCTTGAGCTGATACTCCTCGTTCTCAACGTCCATCACCCCAAACATGTTCTCGCGATAAAAATTGGCGTGGCCGCTGGTCTCCCACAAGTGCAAGCGCATGGCATGGGGGGTGAAGACCAGATCGTAACCCCGCGCGGTCAGCTCGTCGCGCAGCCAGTCCTCGATTTCCCGGCGGATGATGCCACCCTTGGGATGCCAAAAGATAAGCCCGGGACCCGCCTCATCCTGAATGCTGAAGAGGTCCAGGTCCTTGCCCAGGCGGCGGTGGTCGCGCTTCTTGGCCTCTTCGATCTGGTGGAGATAAGCGTCCAGGTCCTTCTGGCTGAAGAAGGCGGTCCCGTAGATGCGCTGCATGGGGTGCGACTTCTCATCGCCTTTCCAGTGCGCCCCGGCCACGCTCAGCAGCTTGAGCGCCTTGATGCGGCCGGTGGAGGGAATGTGCGGCCCGCGGCAGAAGTCCAGGAACTTGCCGGTGCGATAGGCGGAGAATACGGGGTCGGCCTTTTCCTCGATCAGTTCGCACTTCAGGAACTCGCCCATCTCCGCGAACAGCTTCTTCCCTTCTTCCTTCGGAAACTGCACTCGCTCGTTGGGATAGTCCGCCTTCATGATCTCGCGCATGCGGTCTTCGATCTTCTTAAGATCATCTTCCGTAAAGGGTTTCTCGCGATAGAAATCGTAATAGAAGCCGGTTTCGGTGGACGGGCCGACACCGGGGTGCGCGTCGGGGAAAAGATCCGTGACCGCCGCGGCCAAAAGGTGCGCAGCCGAATGGCGAAAAATCTCCAGGGCCTCGGGTGAAGACGAAGTGATGAACTGAATCGGCCCGCTCTCGTCGACGGGCGTTGAGAGATCAACCAGGCGGCCGTCCAGCTTGGCGGCAAGCGCATCCGCCGCCAGCCGAGCCCCGATCGACTTGGCCACCTCGAGTGCCGTCACACCTTGTGGAAATTCTCTCGAACTCTTGTCAGGGAATTCGATTTGAACGTTAGCCATGCCTAAAATGCTTCACAATCCGGGCAAATACCCTGTCCCAATATACCAATTCCGGTGGTCCATGGTCAAACAACTTACGGCAAAACTAGAGAAGCTGATCGAGCAACAATGCCTCAAAACTTTCTACTCGCGTGAAGGCCGGGTCGTTCGTAACGAAGCCGGTCGCGCCAGTGCGCAGCGCCGTCGCGGCCTGGAGGGCATCCGGTGTTCGCAAGCGGTGAATAGCGCGAAGACGCGCGGCAATGTCTGCGATCTCCAAATCAGGAGCCTCCCAATGCAAATTGGGAAATCTTGAAATCAGTGCATAAAACCCGTCCACTCGTAGCTCGTCGAAGTCTCGATAAGGCTGGACCAGCAGTTCGGTCATGGTGATCGTAGATGTGACCGCTTGCGAGCCTGGGCGCTCGAGCCATGAAAAGACATGGTCGGCGAAACCGATATAGCGAGGGTTCGCCTCAATCTGATATATGAAGACACTTGTATCCAGTGCGATCAAACGATGACGCCGGAGAAAGGCGCGGAGGCGGTCTATTCCCAACTCTGGCGTTCCTTTGGAAGGTAATCACGAGAATAAAGGCCAGGCGCCAAACCCCGAATTGCCGCATGGTGGGATTTGGGTTTCTGCAAGACAACGACCCTGTTTCCGTGAACAACCACGAGCAGCCTGTCCCCAGCCTTGACGCCCAAGGCCTCGCGAGCCTCGCGCGGGATAACGATCTGGTTCTTCGTCGAAATAGTTACTTCAGCCATCGCTTTACATTATAGCACAAAGTAAAGCGCCATCGTTTCTTGTGACTGAGGAACGCCAATGGTAGTATGGCGTCGAAGTTCGAAACTAAACAATGGAGCACCGAAGAGGGGGACGGGAAGATGCCGCAAAACAAAGTACTTTATCTCAGCAGAAGCGATATTGAAGAAATAAACCTCCCCATGGCTGAGATCATCGAGGCGCTCGACCAGATGTTTGTTGAGAAAGGGAACGGAAAGGTCGAGATGCCTCCAAAGCCGGGCATTCATACGCGGGCCAATGCTTTCATTCATGCCATGCCGGCGTATATTCCGAGTCTCGAATCAGCCGGGGTCAAATGGGTTTCCGGCTACCCTGGAAACCAAGCAAAGGGCCTGCCTTACATCAGCGGCCTGTTGATTCTCAATGATCCCGAAACAGGCATCCCGACATGTGTAATGGACTGCACCTGGATCACGGCCAAGCGTACCGGGGCTGCCACGGCCGTTGCGGCCAAACATCTGGCGCGCAGGGAAAGCTCGACAGCGGGCATCATAGCCTGTGGCGTTCAAGGTCGAAGCAACTTGGAAGCCCTGGCGTGTCTCTTTCCGCTCAAGAAAGTGATGGCCTTCGACATTCGTCCGGAAGTTGCCAGGAAATACGCAGAAGAAATGGGCAAACAATTGGGTCTCGAAATCGAGCCCGTGGACGATGTTTCAAAGGCAGTTAAGGGTCTCGACATGGTCGTGACCAGCGGCCCCATCCTCAAGAGCCCCCAGCCTGCCATCCCGGCCGGATGGCTCGCGCGTGGTTCGTTCGCGAGCCTGGTGGATTTTGACTCTTACTGGCAGGGCGCCGCGCTTCGCGAAGCGGATAAACTCGCGACGGATGATCTCTCGCAGATGCGGTATTACCGGCAGGAGGGGTACTTTCAGGACACGCCTGAGCCTTATGCTGATCTGGGCGAAATCGCGGTTGGCAAAAAACCGGGGAGGGAATCGGATGAGGAGCGCACGATCGCCATCAACCTCGGCCTGGCGCTCGACGATATGGCGACTGCCATCCGGATTTACCAAAAGGCCGTAAAAACAGGAGTTGGTCTTGAGCTACCTTTGTAAGCGAGTTACATGCTAGCATGGAAGCAGGTTCGACAAGCATGCAACCATCAGACTTTCTCGCCACATTCCGAAAAGGCCAGCCCGGCCGGGCGTATTTCCTGCGCGGCCCTGACCGTTTCCTCCAGGAAGAATGCCGCAAAGCGGTGGTGAGCGCGATTCCCGAAGAAGCGCGGCAATGGTGCCTTGCGGAAGTCGAGTTTCAGCCCCAGAAGCTCCGGCACGACCTCGAAGCGGCGCAGCAGATGCCCATGCTCGGCGGGCACAACTTCCTGCTCTTTTCCGACCCCGAAGACTTCAAACATGCGGCGGAGGAAGACGCCGAAGCGTTGCGCGATTACCTCGAGCGCCCGGCCCCTTTCTCCACCGTCGTCTTCACTGCGGCAGAGCCGGACCGGCGGCGAAAGTTCATCCAATTGCTCGAGAAGAAAGCTGAACTGGTTGAGATGCGCGCGCTCAATCGTCGCCAAGCCGCTCTGTGGGCCTCCGATTACCTGCATCAGGCAGGAGTCGAGATCGAGCCCGCCATAGCGGAGGAGATTGCCGGTAAATTCGAAATCAGCAACGATTCGCGTTCCGAGGCGAAGCCTTCGGGCGTGAACCTGCTCTGGATGCGCACCGAATTCGAAAAACTGCTGACCGCCAACCCCGGCAAAAAGCGCCTGGAAGCGGCTGATCTGGAAATGATCGTGGCCTTCCGGGAAGAGCGGGAAATCGGAAAACTGCTGCGCGCCGTCGGCGAGCGGAAGTGCGGACAGGCGCTCGAATTCCTCCGCGAGCTTCTGGCCAGCAAGGTTGCTGAGACTTTGATTGTGTGGTGCATCGGCGATCTGTTTCGCCAGACGCTGCGCGGAGCGGCGGCTTATGGCGGAGGCCGCGGCGGCTGGTCCCGCCCCGCCAATCCCTATTCCACTTGGGAGATCGTCCCGCTGGTGCAGCGAAACTATCCGCGCGAAGAATTGCAGCAGGCGCTGCGAGCCGTCCGCCGCACCGACCTTGGAATCAAGTCGTCGTGGAAGGATTCCAGAATTCTCTTGGAATTTCTGGTCTGGCAGGTGGTGGTCGGTAGGGAAACGAGCGGCGTGCCCACCATTGGTGAAGAACTCCCCGCGCCAACTCCAGAATCGTGATCAGGATAGCGCGGGCCCCCGATTCAGGGGTCCGCGGTTAATCGTTGATCCCGCGGCTGGTAATGCGGATTGCAGGCATCAGATGTCCGCGAAACCCCGCAGCGCAGAGCTTCGCCCCGATGCGCTGGCCCGAAAACGCATTCTACGCCAGAGCTTTGAAGGCAAGGGTCAAGCGCGACTTGTACGCAGCCGCCGTGTTGCGATGCAGAATGCCCTTATGGGTGGAGTGATCGATTAGCGCCAGCGTGGGCTTCAACAGCGTCTCCGCCGTGGCCTTGTCCTTGGCTTTGAGGGCTATGCGGAATCTCCGGATCTGGTGACGCAGCTTGGTCTGGTGGTTCCGGTTCAGCTCGGTCCGGGTTCGTGTTTGCTTGATGCGCTTTAATGCGGATTTATGACTTGCCACAGAATCTCCTTTTGTACAAGGTACAAACACTCAATTTAGCAGACGCCCCCGATAGGCGTCAACGGTGAATGCCATGGAAAACCCTCCCCAGGAATCGAGCCTCGAAGTGCTGCTGACCTCAAGCCAGATCGCAGCACGAGTTCGCGAGCTAGGCGAGAGGATTTCAAGCGACTACCAAGGGCGCACACCGCACCTGGTGGGCGTGCTGAAAGGCGCATGGATATTCATGGCCGACCTCATCCGCAACCTCTCGCTCGAGGCGACGGTAGATTTCCTGGGGATTCAGAGCTACCTCTCCGGCGTCACCTCGTCCGGCGAAGTGAAGATCACGAAGGATCTCGACGTGAGCATCGCAGGACGCGACGTTCTGGTAGTCGAAGATATACTTGACACGGGGCAAACCTATCAATACCTCGAAGGGGTGCTCTCCGCTCACCAGCCCAAGAGCTTGAAGTTGGTCGCCCTGCTCGATAAGGCCTCACGGCGAGTCGTTCCCGTTGAAGGCCGACTACGTCGGCTTCCAGATCCCCGACGTCTTCGTGGTCGGCTACGGCCTCGATTACAACCAGCTATTCCGCCGCCTGCCCGAGGTGCGGTACATCCGCAAGTAGTCAGGAGCCAGAAGTCGGGAGTCAGGAGTCAGGAGTCAGTGGTCAGTAAGCTTGTCCAAACTGCGATCGACTGTGTCAGTTGTGACCTTCGGCTCCGCCGCTTGCTGTGCGGAAGGGCTGCGCCCTTCCGAAGTACGGCTTCGATAAGAAACCTCCTCCGCACGGCGGGGCGGCAAAGCCGCAAACAACAAGGGCCTAAGGGGCTGGACACCGCTGAGTTGTCACCAGCCAGATACATCGCCTAACGTGGCCGTCCGCTATACGCGTGGCGACTTGCAACGGACAAGTGCTGACTACGATTTGCTTCGCTTGAAATGGATAGTATTGACTTTATCCTTGCCGTTCTCGCGCCAGGTCCACTTCTCAGTGAAATGATCCGGATCAACGATTTGGATTGACAGGTGGCGCATGTGGCCGGCGCTGGGGCTTGTCAAATTGGTGATGCCGGTAAGTGAGAAATCGAAATCCTTCGGGTCGCCGGTGATGGCAGCGGTCTCCATGCGCGGCTGATTGCCCGCCGCGCAGTAATGAGTCATGGCTAGCCGGTTTCCATCCGCAGTATAGAGACTCACCATCTGGTCGTCTTCCTTGCTCTGAAATACCTCTTCGAGTGCGGTTCCATTGGAGACCAGGCGGATCGTGTTAGTCAACATTACGCCTTGCGAGGCTGGGGCTTCCCACGTCCCCACCAGGGCTTTCAACTGTTCGAATGCGGATACGGGCTTCTCTTGCGGCGGCGCCGGTACGGCAAGCCCTCCGGTCGCTATTAATCCCAACGTAAGCAGAATAATTGCTTTTCGCATTTTCTCCCCCCTCGAGGAATTCCGGCCGATCCGCTGATCGGGTGATCGGGCAAACATAGAGTAACGCATTCTTGACACTTGTTCACCCGATCTTCCGATCGTCAAAAAACCTGACCTCTGGATCTACAGGCACCGCTCCAGCATATCGAAGCAACCGTTCCAGCCCGTCAGCACTCCCTCGCGCATTTCCGGCGTGGGTAGGAATTCGTGGGTAAGTATAACTTCCGTCGAACCCGACAGGTCCCGGAATTCGACGGTCACCAGACTCACGTAGGGCCCGCCATCGCGCTTGCCTTGAGGGTCGAACCTCTCCCAGTTCCAGTCGAGAACCAACCGCCCGGGCGGCTTCAGCTCGCGGTACCCGATCCATTGCCTGTATAGGGTTCCATCCGGCATTCGGTTCTCGAGGTGGAAGCCTCCTCCCTCGCGGATGTCGAAATCCCAGTAGCGGGTCGTGCTTTGGGGAGTGTCGCGGCACATCCATTGTTCTACTCCCTGGCGCTCGACCCACGCCCCGTAAACTTTTTCCCTCGGCGCCGCGAAGACGCGCCGGACTTGGAGCCGGAACTCAGGTCCTTTTTCTGCGGTAGGCATAGCCGCTCCCCTTTCATTTGTGGTTCTTCAAGAAAACGGGCAAGGGCGTCGAACTGATCTTCCCAGAATTGCCGATAATGTTCGATCCATTCAGCCGCATCCCTCATTGGCGCGGCTAACAGGCGGCAGCGATAAACTCTGCCGTCCTTGCGCCGCGCAATGAGCTTAGCTCGCTCGAGCACTCGCAGGTGCTTGGACACACCGGGCAGTGAGATGTCGTACGGCGCCGCGAGGTCGCTGACAGAAGTCTCACCGGCCGCCAGGCGCGCCAGGATGCCGCGTCGGGTAGCGTCGGAAAGCGCCGCGAAGGTGGCATCCAAATGCAGTCCGGAACACTTAACCATGTGGTTTAATATCGTGAAACGGATCTGCTGTGTCAAGAGAATTCTTAGCAGGCAGTGAATTCGTAGCGGTTCCGCCCCACCACCCGTGTTAATCTAAAACCCATGTCGAATGTGCTACCAAAGCTGCGCGGCGCGCTCGATCTCATCCCGTCCCCGCAAGCCGACCGCCCCGGCCTGCTGATCCGCGATCCCTTCCAATACACCGAGGCGGTTCTTTACCTGCCGCCGCAGTGGGCCTTTGCCCTGCAAGGTCTCGACGGAGAGCATACCGAACTGGACTTGCAGGAGATGCTCACGCGCGCTACAGGCAATCTGGTCTTCAGCCATGAGATTCAGGAATTCTCAGGAATTCTGCGCCAGCAGGGGTTTCTCGAGACGGAGGAGTTTTTCGAACGTCGCGAACGGCGGCACGCGGAATTCCGGGAGGCGCGCGAGCGCCCGGCCGCCCATGCAGGCACGGCATACCCGGAAACGCCGGCCGAGATCCACAGCACCTTTGAAGAGTACTTCCGAGAGGTTGAAATAGGTGAGGCCCATCCGGATAACCTGCTGGGCGTGGCAGCGCCGCACGTCAGCCCGGAGGGTGGAAAGAACTGCTACGCCGAAACCTACCGGCGATTGGCGGGCCTGCCCGCGCTCGCCGAGCGGACGTTCGTTGTGCTGGGCACTTCTCACTGGGGAGCGCCGGGAAAATTTGGGCTCACTCGCAAAACCTTTGTCACGCCGCTCGGCGCACTGCGAGTGGACACCGAACTTGTGGACTGGCTCGAGCAACGCGGAGGAAAAGCCGTCAGTTCCGAAGATTATTGCCACGCTATCGAGCACTCCATTGAATTCCAGTGCGTATTCCTTCAGCACGTGCTCGGACCGGATCTGAAGATTGTTCCGATCCTCTGTGGCCCGCTTGCCCCTACCCTTCAGGCCGGTAGCGCTGACCCAAAGAGCGGCGCCAACTCGGAAGATGGGGAAGGAACCGATTCAGACACGGGACAGTTTCTGGGAGCGCTGGGCGAGTTGGCCGAGAAGCACAAAGACCGCATGTTCTGGGTGCTGGGCATCGACTTGACGCACCTCGGCCGCCGCTATGGCAGCTCCTTCGCCGCATTGGCTAACCAGGGACGGATGACCGCAGTGGCCGAGCAGGACCGGCGCCGCTTGGAACTCGTGTGTGCCGGCGACAGCCGGGGATTCCTCGACCTCGTGAAAAGCAATGGAGACGATTTGAACTGGTGCGGATATTCCACCCTCTACACGTTCTTGAGGGCCGTCGGGAAGGTGCGGGGCCGTTTGCTGCGCTA
The DNA here is from genome assembly GCA_963770415.1 of uncultured Acidobacteriota bacterium. Classification (GTDB taxonomy): domain Bacteria; phylum Acidobacteriota; class Terriglobia; order UBA7540; family UBA7540; genus CAVROP01. The sequence continues at coordinate 16,499 of CAVYPU010000017.1, read as the reverse complement.
CGAGCAATGGAACATTGACTCTGAGTCCGTGGTGAGCTTCGCCAGCCTGGAGTTCTGCGCGCCATGAGATCGAGGAGCATAAAGATCTTATTCCAGCGCTCATGCTTCTCGGGTGAGGAAGGCCGGAGACGCAGAGATGTCGCACCTATTTGAGTTAATTGCAAAACCTTTCTTTGAATTGACCCACCCCTGTGCTAATATGACCTCCCTTTGATGTATGCTTGAGCGTCGCCAAGGAAAACGTTATCAACTGAAGCTACCGGCCCAGGTGCGGTGGAAAGCCCGAGGCAAGGGTGTAGGTCGGGCGCAAGGCGAAATCGAAGATATAAGCTCCAGCGGTCTGTTCGTCATGGTCCCCGCACACCTTCCTCTTGGCACGACCATCGACGTCACTATCATCTTGCCTGTTGAGTTAACAAAAGTCCCTGTCGAGCTCTCCTGTCTTGCGCGAGTCGTCGGCAAGAACCACAAGGGCAAAAGTCAGGGGATCTCGGCGATCATTGAGGATTTCCAGCTTCGACCCGCGCCGCCCAAGCCTCGGAATACCTAATCTCCCGGAGCCTCGGCGACGGGCGCTTAGAAAGGTCGCACCTTTCGTCCCATGAACCAAACATTCAGAGCCAAGAAAATCCGGATTCTAGTAGCGGATCGGGAAGAGATTTTCCGTCTCGGACTAAGGGAACTTTTCTCGCTCGAAGATGACCTGCGCGTCGTAGCCCAAGCGGCGACCAGCGAGCAGACCCTCACCATGACCGAACGGTTCAGGCCGCACGTCCTGCTTATTCAGGGGGAGATTGCAGCCGAACCTCCGGGTAACTTGATGGAAGAGATACGGCGCGCGGCGCCGCACACCAAGGTGGTGATTACCGCTTCAGCGCTGATGGGGGATATGGCTTCGCGCTATCTGGAAAGTGGAGCCGCGGGTGTGATCTCGAGATCAGCGCCGCTTTCACGCTTTATTCGGGGTGTGAAAGAGGCGCTAAAGCACAAAGTGGGAGTGGTCAAGACAAACGGCCCAGTCCTGGTAAGACCAGAGTTTCCACAGGAACTTCCCTTGCGGCCTGCCGACACACTTACGCAACGCGAAAAGAGTGTGATCGCCTGCCTCATGCAAGGTTTCCCAAACCGCGAGATTTCCCGCCGCCTGGCAATCGCAGAGCAGACAGTAAAGAACCATCTGCGGTCGATCTTCGACAAGGTGGGCGTTTCAGACCGGCTGGAACTGGTGCTTTACGCAATTCACCAGAAACTCGATATCCCAGTCCCCGGAAGCGGGAAAGAACAGATCGAAGAAATCGCTTCCTGAGTGGAAGTGTCGAGTTGATCTGAGTTCACGCTCGCAGACGGGCGGCGCGAAATTGATAATCGTCGATGACCGCGCCGATCCCGAACGGAGACGAGTCGCCCTCTTTCTGACTGACCACCCGAGCCTGGCAGCGGAGCTTCAGCGGAATTTTTGTGATTTCGGTAGGCAGACTCACCGTCAAGGTGATTCTGGTGTTCGGGCGTAATTGCGAGGGCAACCGCATAAACACTCCGTTCCCGCTCATCGTCGTGATCTTACCTTGTATCTGACGCAATTTTCCTGGCGCAGCTTTCCATTGCACCTTAACTGGAAACTCCACCGGAAAGCGGATCCCCAATCGAAGGCAGTTCAAAGTAACCTCCAAAACGAATAATCGCCTGCAAACATCTTCATCTGCCGCCATCGAGCGAAGCTGCGCCGATCGCCGCGAAGCCAGACGGCTGGATGAGCTTGATCCCCTCTCGCACCACCTCGAGTTCCTGGAGACACTCTTGTGCGGCAATCTATTCTTAGCGCCGTTCTCCCTCCGACTCAATACTACTAAAGTACCAGTCTAGCCTGAGGCTTCACCCCCGTGGATTTCCCCCTTTTCGTCATCCGTGCGGTAACTTTGTCCGCTCCCTATGGTAGAAGACCAGTCCGCGATTCCGTTTCCAACTGCCGCTGCGGCCCCGGCGCGAGGAGCACGTTCCGGCGCGGTCAGGTCTCAATCCCCTCATTCCCGGCCACCCGACGATGTCAAGGAATCGTTAATAGCGACGGACGGCATCCGAGCTATAATAGTCCAAGTAGTCCAACGTACCCATGACTGAATTTTCCACGCCTTTAATGCGGCAATACAGCGCCATCAAGCAGCGCCATCCCAATGCGCTGCTGCTGTTCCGGCTGGGAGACTTCTACGAACTTTTCTTCGAAGACGCGGTGGTGGCCGCGAAGGAGCTGCAAATTACCCTGACCTCCCGCAACAAGGAAAAGGGCGTGGCGATTCCGATGTGCGGTGTTCCCTACCATGCGGCCGAAGGCTACATCGCCAAGCTCGTGCGCCGCGGCTATCGTGTGGCCATCTGCGATCAGATGGAAGACGCGAGCCTGGCCAAGAAACTGGTGAAGCGCGAAGTCACGCGCGTGGTGACGCCGGGAACGGCGATCGATTCGCAAATGCTCGAGCCGCGAGAGAATAATTACCTTGCGGCCGTGGCGGAACGCGACGGCCAGATTGGCGTGGCCTTCGTGGATCTTTCGACCGGCGACTTTCGCGCCACGGAGTTTTCAGGCGCAGGAAGTTCGATGCGCCTGCAGGAAGAGCTCGACCGGATGCGGCCTAGTGAGCTCCTGGTGGCCGCGCGGCCCACAAGCCCAGCAGACCCGCGTTCGATTCCTCTCACTTCGATCACGCATACGCCTCTTGAAGACTGGGTATTCGCCGAAGAGTACGGGGCCCGCCTGCTGCGCGATCATTTCCGCGTAGCCACGCTCGCGGGCTACGGTCTCGAAGGCCACGCGCTGGCTGTGGCCGCCGCCGGGGCCGCACTCCACTACGTGCGGGAAACCCAACGCGGTTCGCTTTCGCACCTGGACGGGATCCGCTTCTACCAGCAACAGGATTCTCTAGTCCTCGATCCCGCCACCCTGCGCAATCTCGAGCTCATCGAGCCCGCCTTTGGCGAATCGCGCGCCGCCACGCTGCTGGGAATCCTCGATGAGTGTGTGACCTCGCTCGGGGCGCGCAAGTTGAAAGCCTGGATGCTTCGACCCTCCCTCGAGCGCACTGAGCTCGAGGCGCGACTGGACGTGGTCAACGAATTCTTGAAATCCACCATCGAGCGCGAAGAGCTTCGGCGCGCCATGAGCGGCGTGCAGGACCTCGAGCGCCTGTTGAGCAAAGTAACCCTCGAGACTGCGCACGCTCGCGACCTGCTGGCTTTGATGCACTCCGTCCAAGCGCTGCCGCTCCTCCGTACTTATCTCAAACATTTTCAGGCCCCACGCCTCAAAACCCTTTGGGAGCGCTTGGACGAACTTGCGGACGTGCGAGAGTTGCTCGAGAAAGCGATTCATCCCGAGCCCCCGGTGCTACTCGGTGAGGGCGGATTGATCCGGCCCGGTTACAACGCGGAACTTGACGTGCTTCGCGACCTGAGCCAGAACAGCAAACAGGTGCTGGCCCAGATCGAAGCGCGCGAGCGCGAGCGCACCCGCATCGCCTCACTGAAGGTGCGGTTTAATAGCGTTTTCGGTTACTACATCGAGATCTCAAAAGCCAACCTCCACCTCGCTCCCGCTGATTACGAACGCAAACAAACACTGGTGAATGCGGAGCGCTTTACCACGCCGGAGCTCAAGGAGCTCGAGGCGAAGATCCTGGACGCCGAGGAAAGAAGCCGCACTCTCGAGCGCGAACTATTTCTTGCCGTGCGGCGCCAGGTTGCAAATGAGGCACGCCGCATCCGCCAAACCGCAGCGGTGCTGGCGGAGGTCGATGTTCTCGCCTGCTTCTCCCACCTCGCCGCCGAGCGGCACTACCTTCGCCCGGAGTTTTCCGAGGACGGCGAGCTCACGATCCAGCGCGGGCGACACCCGGTGATTGAGCGCCTGAGTGAAGAGGGCCAGTCCGGGAAGTTCATTCCCAACGACCTCTACATGAACGGCAGCACTGACCTGATTCTGATCATTACAGGCCCGAACATGGGAGGCAAGTCAACTTATCTGCGGCAGGCCGCCCTGATCGCCTTAATGGCCCAGATGGGTAGCTTTGTCCCCGCCGCGCGCGCCCAACTCCCCATTTTCGACCGCATCTTCACCCGCATCGGAGCCTCGGATAACCTGGCGCGGGGACGCTCGACGTTCATGGTGGAAATGACGGAGGCCGCGAGCATTCTGAACACCGCCACGCCGCGCAGCCTGGTCCTGCTGGACGAGGTCGGGCGAGGCACCGCTACATTCGATGGTCTCGCCATCGCCTGGGCCGTCGTCGAGCATCTTCAGACGCGCACGCGTCCCAAGACCCTGTTCGCCACTCACTACCATGAGCTCACCGAGCTCGCCGAACTGCTCCCCGGAGTGCGCAACTACCACGTCTCCGTGCGAGAGTCCGGGTCCAACATCGTTTTCCTCAGGAAAGTGGAACAAGGAAGCGCCGACAAGAGCTACGGCATTGAAGTCGCTCGCTTGGCCGGCCTGCCCAGCAAAGTCGTGGCGCGCGCCCGCGAAATCCTCTCCCGCCACGAACAGACTGAGCACACCCTGAGCGAGCGCCTGGCGGCCCGGCCGGACAAGCCGGATGCCGGACCGGTGCAGCTTACGATTTTTACGCCCTTGAACGCTGAGGTGGTGAATGCCATCGAAAACGCCGACCTCGACAACCTGAAGCCGATTGAAGCCTTGAACCTGCTGGCAGAGTTGAAACGGCAGATTCAGTCTTGAACGGCAACATAGGCTCCACAACTAGCCTATGCACGGTCATCAACCCAATTTCGGCCAATTATTGCTCCTCAAAGTGCACGAGCTGCGCTGGGATTCTGCCCTTGAGCACGCGCTCCGCCGATTGCAGCCCGGGGGGCTAGTTATCGACGCGTCCCTCATTGGCGGGGCTGACGCGGTTCGCGAATTTCTCGAGCGGCGTTGTGGGCTGCTGACCATGCCATCGGCAGGCGGCGGGGTTTTGAAATTGATCAACTCAATGCGGCGCTAAGAGCGATGCTGCCCCTTCGAATCTTGGGAGCTATCAGAGCGGCCGAACGCGCGGCCAGTCGAGTTCGAACCCTTGGGCAACCAGGCTGCGCTGGAAGTCTTCGAGCAGGTTATGGTTTTTGCGAATAGCGCGGGGCGGCTCGCCCAGTTTGATGGCCTGGGCGGCCAGGGCGCCCGCGGCCTCGCCGATGTTCCATTCCGGCGGGTGCAGGCGGTAGCAGCCGTTGGTGATGTGAGTGGTTCCAAGGTTCTTCGCCGCCGGCAGCAGGTTCTCGACTCGCTGCGGAATTAGAGCCCCGAGTGGAATCTGGAATGGCAAGGAACTGATGTCGATGTAGTTGGTGCCGCCTGCCGAGGGATGCAGGTCAATGCGATACGCGCCCACACCCACGGAGTCCGGGAACTTCTCCGCCGTAACGTCTTCGCGCGTTTTCCCCGTCTGCTTCATCCGCATTTCTGTTCCCACATGCTGCTCGCGCACCGTGAATTCGGCCCGGATGCGGCGCGCCTCGCGAATATAAGCAGCGGCGGCGAGACCGTCTTCCGTACCCACCACGTCCTTGCGCAGCCGAAGCCCTTTCCACCCCTGGCCGCCGCCGGGGAGTGGGGCCTCCGTCTGCATCCAGTAAAGCAACGACAGGCTGAGTTGCTTCGCCTTCTCCCGCAACTTGTTCCGCTGCTCCGCCGAGGCGGTCACGAGATCTCCGAGCCAATAATCATTCTGCGGCCAGTTCACTAGAGTGATATCACTTTGATACGCGCCCGGTGTGAAGTTGGCGCGATCCGCGATGCGCCGGTAAAGCCACAGATTGCGTTCTTCGTCGCCGGGACCCGTGGGGTTGGGAGCGAGGCCGGACTTGGCGGCTCGCAGGCTGATCGGCTCGCAGTAGGTCCAACTCAGCAATGGCCCGGGCCAGGCGGGAGCCAAGCTGGGCACGTACCCGCGCCAGAAGTCGTAATCGCGCGGCCGCTCGATCGTGTGATCCTCGCCCTTGAGGTAATCCATGGCGAAGCAATAGGTGAACGACTGGCTGTTGGCAGGCTGCGGTTTCGCCGCGGCGTGCAGTTCCCCAGTCTCCGCCTGAGCTTCCGCTCCGGTCACGGACTCCGTTTGGGTAAGTGAAATCAGGTCGCCGAGTTCCGTTGCGTCGATGAAATATTTTGCCGTGATTGTCCGGACAAGCCCGCTGCGCGTATCGCGCACGGCCACGCTTCTCACAAAATCCCGGTCGATCGGGGCGCTCTCGGGGACGTGTTCGAGAAGAACCACAAGTTGACCGCTGCCTACATAAGGCGCGAGTGCCGCCTCGAGCACAGCGACGGAGACGCGAAACTCATGCGTGAGCCGGGACACGCCGCCGTTCCCCGGATTGAGATCGACGCGGGCGCGCGCCTGGCCGGTCAAAGGATAGTTGCGGCGGTAGTATTCGCGCACTGACTCGCGATAGGCGCGGTAGCTGCGCGTGCAGCCGAATTGCTCGATCCATGGATGCTCGTCGGGCGGAACGGCTTGCGAGGTCAGTTGCCCGCCAATCCAGCGCGTTTCTTCCGTCAGGATGACTCGCCTGCCGTTGCGCAAGGCCGCAAGCGCGGCCGCAAAACCGCCCACACCCCCGCCGATCACGGCGATGTCGCAGTCGAGTTCAAGCGCTTTCGCGTACAAGCTGGGAATCGCGAGTAAGGACGCGGAATATTGCAGGAAATTGCGGCGGTTCATTTTTGGTCCTTTCGTTCACGTTTGCATGGCGGCGCGGAGGGCGCTTGCGAAACCTCTGAGGGTGAGATAACGTCAAACACCAGTAAAGCTAGGCGCTCGGCCGCGATGGCTTAGGCTACCACAGGAGGGCCGGGTTTGGCCCCACCGAATGGCGCACGAGTACCAGGCTTGAACCAGGCCGAAGGAAAGCCATGAAAACGATTCTCGCGACATTGTTCTTTGCTGCCTCTGCTCTTGCTCAGGCCAGCCCCGATCTCGCCCACGCCGAGGCCGCCTGCGGCCCGCTCAACGTCACCTTCGATGCCGAGGCTGCGCCGGCCAGGCCTACTCCTCCGATTGATCCCCATAAGGCCTTGGTTTATGTGATAGAAGATCTGAGGAAGGCCCCCGGCGATGTGGGCGACCCTACCATTCGCGTGGGGCTCGACGGCGCCTGGCTTGGCGCGACGCGCGCCAATTCCTACCTCTTCTTTTCGGTTGACCCCGGCGAGCATCACTTGTGCACAAGCTGGCAGTCGCGTCTGAAAAGGCTCTCGAGACTCGCGGCCTTTTTCCGCTTTAAAGCCGAGCAGGGCAAGATCTACTACTTGCGCACGCGCATCATCTACTCCACGGACGGGGCCGCGAACCTGAACCTGGATCTCGAACCGGTCGATGCCGACGAAGGGCAATTCCTGGTTTCCTCCTTCCAGTTGAGCCATTCGCTTGCGAAGAAATGACCGCTACGCCCTGAGCCTGCGGCGTTCGTAGACCAGAAAGATGCCCTGCACAACGGCCAGCATAACGGCGAAAGCGAGCACCAGGGAGATGCCTGCCCTGACGGTGGCCGTCTTCGCTACATAGCCGATGGCTGGAGGCAGGATAACTCCCGCTGAAAGGCCGACGGCCATGAGGATGCCAAACGCCGTCGCAAACAACTTGGGAAAGTAAGTGCTGGCGGTTCCGGCGGTGGTGGGGAAAACGGGCGCGTAGGCGAGTCCGCAGATGACGATGCCTGCTGTTGCTGCCCCGACCGAGTGCGCTGTGGCGACCACGAGAAGCCCGCACACGGCGCCGAGCGCGGCCCCCATAAGCAGATGGGTCCCGCGCACGAATTTGACCACCTGGCTCGCCGCCAGACGCCCCGCCATCATGGCAACCCAGAAGGTGGTGAGGATGGCCTTCGAAGTCGATGGCGAGGCGAAGAGGTCGTGCTCGAGGAACGTTCTGGTCCAGCCTGCGGTTGAAATCTCGACGGCGGAATAGAAGAACAACACGAGAGCCAGGATGATCACCACGGGATGGAGCGCCAGGCGGCGCGCCTCGAGCCAGTTGAATCCTCCGCCCGCACTGGCCGGCGGAAAGGCCTGAAGGAGCGCCACCACAGCGACCCCGGCCACCAGCAGGGTTATAAACCACAAGGTGAGAACCAGGCCTAACCGCGCCGCCATCAGGACCACCAGCCAGGGGAAAAAAATCGCGCCTACGCCGAAGAACACGCCGCCGAGATTAAGTGCCGATGAGGGGTTGTCAGGATAAAGGTCGGGGATGAGCGTGTTGGCGGCGCTCATGGCCGACGTGCCGCCGAGGCCGAGTGCAACCAGAAGCGCTGCGAGCGCCGCATAGCTTGGCGCATAGGCAATTCCCACCAGAGCCGCCGCGCAGAGCAGGAATCCTCCGGCGAGTATGGGCTTCTTGCCAAAGCGGTCGATCAGCGGACCAGCCAGGAAGACCATGGGAATCTGGGGCAGGTAAAGAAAGCTGAAGAGAGCGCCCCCACGCGCCAAATCAAACTGCAAGCGCACGCCGAGCTCCGGAAGCGTGGCGCCGAGAAAGGAAGTCATGACTCCGAAGGTGAATAGCCCGGCGCACGCCGTTCCCATCAGGTGCCGAGTGGAAGTGTGATTTTGCATGGCCCACAGACTACTCAGAAACCGTAGTTCAAGCAAGATGATCCGCAGATTAATCAGATCTCGCGCCATGTAGGGGGACGGCTTGCCGTCCCCTGCTCTGAAAATGACTCCCCTCCTTATTGAGGAGGGGTTGGTGGTGATAGGCCACCCCTACGTGCCAACCACCCCCTACCCCCCTCCTTAGCCAAGGAGGGGAGTCGATTTTCATAGTTTGCGGGTACCCGTCCGCAGACGGGCATGAGCGACTGCTTTCTGCCATTCCTCGACAAGGGTAGGGCAAGCCCTCATAGGCGCTAAGATAAGGACGAATCGGATGCTTTTAGCCACGGCAGTGGCGGCATAATGTGGCCCACGGCGAGCCAGCCGTGGGATGGCGATGGGGCGGAGTCGAGTTTAAGCCCCGCCAGGGGCGACACAAGCTCTGCGCGCGGGCTGTCGCGATTATGTCGCCCCTGCCGGGGCTTAAGAATAATCTTCGCATCATCCTTACCCCACGGCTGGCTCGCCGTGGGCCACATTATTTCGCCCGTCCGCTGACGGGCTTTCGAACGTCCCCGACCGTTAAGTTAGCGCTTATGAGGGCAAGCCCTACCCCTTCGCGGAATCTGAACGGTGTGGGGATGATCTCTTGCGCCGCTTATTCGCCTGGCAACGAACTATATTATGGGTAAAAAGGGTGTGCTTTCGTTTTCCCCGAGGCCCGCGATTTTCGCGCCGCCGATGATCGCGTGCGTTTGGCCGAGGCGTTATCATGAGCCTATGGCCCACCCGAGGAAATGAAAATCGCCCACAAGGTCACCCCCGCGAAAGCGGGGGTCCATGTCGCCTAAATGGATTCCCGCTTTCGCGGGAATGACGTACTTGGGGGTGATTTTCAGGAGAGGCGTGGAGGTGACGCACCGAGCCGGTAGCGCGGGCATCCAGTCCAGTGGCCCAGGCCGTACTGCCCGCGCTTCCCGAATATCCTGCCCGAGCGAACTCCTCATCCCACGGCGAGTGAAAGGCCGAGGTCAGGCGGGGATTTCACTTCTCAATCGACAAATATCATTCCACAACGATCGGAGGCTATTTCTTTTCCGGAGCTTTGTAACCCTCTAAAGAGTGGTTGTGGTCCTTGTAATACTTGCCGGCATCGTTCAGTTCTTTGGACCCCATTTTTACATGGCAAAACGTGCAAGGCTTGCCTTCTTTCTTGGCGTACTCCGGCTTGGCCGTTGCCAAGGTAAGTAGGCAACCGCAAAAGACGGATAGCGCGATCAGAACCTTCAGAAACCTCATGGACATCCTCCTTCTGGAATTGCCGTCATTTGTTTCCTGCCTGGCCCCTGTTCCCTCACTGGCCGCAGGTAATAATGCCCGAAGTCAGCCCTCGCTGGCAAGCTGGATTACGGGCCTGGGTAGAGCTCGTGCAGAACCTTCGGATCCGCCTCGTCCATGGCCAGGAGAGAGTGGCAGGCATTGCAATCCTGCGTAATTTCGCGGCCCTGCTTCGATTTGTGATTGCCATCGTGGCAGCGGAAGCAGCCCGGGAAGTCCGCGTGCCCCAGGTTGTTCGGGTAAGTGCCCCAGGTAATATTCATTTCGGGGAAGATGTTACCATCGTAGATATCAAGCACGCTGGCCGCGGCCTGTTCGATCTGCGCTCGCTGGGAGTTGTAAAGCGCGAAGTAATTCGCTTTGTAATAAGCGCGGAAACCTTCCGGAAGCTGCGCTTCAGCCGCCAGCCGGCTGGGGTAGTTCTTCTTCAATAGTTCAACCGCGACCTTATGGACGAAAGGCAACGAAGGGCTGATCCGCCCAGCGGCCATTTCCCGATTGACGGCGGATTCCGGCATGTCGAAGGTGTGCGTGGGACGATTGTGACAGTCCATGCAATCCATGGTGCGGGTTTCCTGGCGGGCTGAATGGGTGGGGGCCGCTTCGGCGGAAACAAACTGGGTGAACGAGCCGTCGGGGTTCTGATAGTTGACGGTCGGAATGACCTGGCGCTTCGCGTCAGCCGCCACATAGGTCACGAGTCCCAGGTGCCTGCCGTGTATGCCCACCAGTGCACTGTCCGGACGGCGGCCGCCGATGTGGACCAACAGAACCGTCTTCGTGGCGGAATTCTTCTCGTCGTCCGCGTAACTATTCTTTACCACCAGCTTGTCACCCGAAAACCTCTGCGGCCAATGGCAGTCTTCGCAGGTTTCGCGCGCCGGGCGCAAGTTATGAACGGGAGTAGGAATGGGGCGCGGGTAGAGGTTGAAGGTCACCGCCAGCAACTGGTAGCTGCCGGAGATCTTCGAGCGCACGAACCACGGCGCGCCCGGCCCGATGTGGCACTCGATACAGGCCACGCGCGCGTGCGGCGACCGCTGGTAGGCCGTGTACTCGGGCTGCATCACTTGATGGCAGGTCTGCCCGCAGAACTGCACCGAATCCATGTACACAGTGCCGCGGTAGGTGGCAATGGCGAACAGCGGCACATTGAGCGCGGTCATGATCGCCACGAACAGAGCCGTCTGCTTAAGGCGCGGGTCGCGGATATCTACGGTGGGGTAAGTAACGGGTAGGGTGCCGAGCTGCCGTTGGCGGCGGAAGTCGCGGTAAATGCCCAGCGGGATCAAGAGCAACCCGATGACGAAAACCCCCGGCAACAGCAGGAATACCAGTATTCCGGCATAGGGGTTATAGACAAGGCCAAAAAGCTGAAACAAGTATGCCAGCACCATCGTCAAGCCGGCGCTGGTGGTCAGCACTACGCCCACACGGCTCGTCAGATTGTTGCTGAGGTAGAAGATCGGGCGGAGGAGATTCGCCATCGGCCCTGAGCGGTCGCGCCCGGCGGGCATTTCAGGTCTCGGAGGCGGATACTCCTCTTTTGGCGACATGTGTTTGTCCGCGCCGTGCTTTGCGACAGGAGAGTACCGATGGGCTTACAACCCACCCCCCACCCGAGCGAATGAAAACCGCCCTCGTCGTCACCCCCGCGAAAGCGGGGGTCCATTTTCGGTCTGGAACACGATGGATTCCCGCTTACGCGGGAATGACGTGATTTTCTGGGGAGACGGGTGGCAAATTGCGCCACCCACCTCGACTAATCCCTGCAACTACTTCTTTTCTGGCGCCTTGTAGCCCTCAAGCGAATGATTGTGGTCCTTGTAGTATTTCCCGGCGTCGTTAAGTTCCTTGAACTTTCCGGGTGGATGGCAGAAGGTGCAGGGCTTGCCTTCCTTCTTGCTGTACTCTGCTTTGCTCATCCCAATCGAGACGGCAATCATGACTGCGATACTCAACAGCAACAGCGACCGAACGATTTTCATTGACCAGATTCCTCCTGGAGTTACCGGAGTCTCATCGAGGCTGACTTCCTGCCTCGGTGAAGACACGGGCATGATTGCTAAAGCATTCCGAATGCCAAGCTTGCGCGACTGTAAATTATTGCAAAGGTCGAGTATAGAAAAAGTTAGCAGTTTCCATGGACTCGCTAGTTATCTGCATTCAAATAATTTGCGCGAAATTTCAAAAGGCCTTGTGGAAAATCACTCAATCTATTTCCACGCGGCTTTGCGAACGCGGAATTCGCCGCCATGACCTTGTAGGGGTAGGGCTTGCCCTACCCGCGGGCCAACGGCCCGCTCAAAGGGGACGGCAAGCCGTCCCCCTACCTAGACGGATTAGGCCGATTCTGATCTAGGTCAATAATTTCCTTTCCCACTGACTCGCGATGCTAAAAGTGTGAGATGTCGGCTACTGTCTTGGCGTCGAGGAGAGGGAGCAGGTCCACGAGCAAATCCACGGCGCGGTCGAGGTCGCGGCGCTCGATCATGCTGTTGTGGCTGTGCAGGTAGCGCGCCGCCACGGCCAGGTTGACGGAAGGCTTGCCGGCGTCGAACCGCTGGAGTTCGGCGCTGTCTTCCGACCCGCCTTCAGTGACTTCAGTTTGCATGGGGATGTGGTGCTCGGCCGCGACGCGCAGGATAAAGTCACGCAGCTTCAGGTTGACGATCATCTGAGCGTCGGCCAGGTAAATCGTGGGGCCTGCGCCCAGGCGCTCCTGAGCGCGATCAAGCTGGGCGCCGGGGTGGTCCGAGGCAAGGCCGACTTCGAGCGACATGCCGAGGTCGGGCTTTACGGCCTCGACGGCGGTGTGTGCTCCTCGCAGGCCCACTTCTTCCTGCACCGTGCCGACGAAGTAAGTAGTGTTGGGCAGCTTCGCACCTTGCTCCTTCAGGCGGCGCAAGGTTTCGATCATCAGCACCAGGCCCACGCGGTCGTCCATGGCTTTGCCCACGTAGCGGCCACCGGGGACCTCGGTAAACGAGCTAGCGGGAGCGATGCCGTCGCCGGCGCGAATGCCCAGCGCTTCGGCCTCCTGCTTCGACCGCGCGCCCACGTCCATGAACACGTCATTGCGCGGGGTCACGCGATCATAATCAGAAGGAGCGGTGATGTGCGGGCTACGAATCCCGCTTAATGCCGTCACCGGGCCTTTCGCGGTCATGATGGTCCAGCGTTGGTCTTGCAGGGCCGAGTCGAGCCAGCCGCCCAGAAGCCTGAACTTTACCATGCCTTCCGGAGTGATGTAGCGCACCATGCCGCCCACCTCATCGAGATGCGCGGCCAGCATGATGCGCGGCCCGCCGGAAGCGCCAGGAAGCGCCGCGATCACCGAACCCATGCCGTCTGTTGACACTTCGAGCCCAGCCGCGCGCAGCTCGCGCTCCACAATCTCGCGCACCGGCCCTTCGAACCCCGAGGGTCCGGGGGCGTTCGAGAGTTCTTCGAGCAGCCGCAGCACGCGGTCCCCGGACTGCGATTGGCCGTTTGCCGCAAAAGTGATGAGCAGACTCAAGCAGATCGACATGAACGGAACTCGAAGCCGCATAGTTCACCTCGTCGCCAAAGGTCTTGGCCGTGCATAGTAAAGTGAGGCAAGAAGTGTAACACGAACCGGGATTCGACTCGCGTCCGTCCTGCGAAGGTGATAGGCTTCGAACATTTCTGGCCCTGGATGAACGAGGCAGCGGGGCATGGCGGGGGGATCTCGCTCGGGCTTGTCTTCAAGGCGGCGGGTTCCATGTCGCGCGCGGCTGCTCGGAGTGGCGGGCGGAGTTGGAGACAAATTCGAATGGATACGAACAAGGAACGTAATAAGACGAAGCGCACCGAAAGCGGAAAAGGAGTTCACCGGCGGGCATTTCTTGGGGCAGTGACGGGATTGGCATCGGCGGCCTTTCTTCCGCGGGCGGTTAAGGGAAGGCCGGTCCGCATCATGTCCCCCGCGGGGGGCAGCGGCGTGTTTGCGGCAGGCAGACCCGCCACTCCAGCGGGGGCCCTGGCCATCGAGGGCGGAACACCCGTCCGCGCGACAAAGCTTGCGGCGAACTACTCTGGACCGCTCTATTATGATGACCAGGAGCGCCAGGAAGTCCTGGAGGTGCTCGAGCGCCGCGCTCCCTTCCGATGGTACGGGATCGGTCCCAAGGGCCAGAAGCCTGACAAGTGCAACTTGTTCGAGAAGGAATTCGCGGCGCACATGGGCGCCAAGTACTGCGTGGCGGTAACCTCGGGAACCGCCGCCTTGATCACGGCGCTCGCCGCTTTGGGCGCGGGCCCCGGCGAGGAGGTGATCCTGCCGGCCTGGACCTGGTACGCCTGTTACGACGCGGTGATCGCCACCGGAGCCACGCCGGTCTTCGCCGAGATTGACGAATCGATGAACATCGATCCTACCGACATCGAGCGCCACATCACTCCCCGCACCAAGATCATTATGCCCGTGCACATCATGGGCGAGCCGGCGGATATGGACCCCATTCTCGAGGTAGCGCGGCGGCACAGCCTGAAAGTCCTCGAAGATGCGGCGCAAAGCTGCGGAGCGACCTACAAAGGCCGCGCGCTGGGCGCCATGGGCGATGCCGGAATTTACAGCTTCCAGCTTTGCAAGACGATCACCGCCGGTGACGGCGGCGCGGTGATCACGAGCGACCCCGTGGTGCTCGAGCGCGCGGCGCGCATCCACGACCTCGGCATGCTGCGCCCGCCGCATGCAGCCATGCTGGGTGGCCCGGCGCGTCTGGACAAGCTGCCGGGCTACAACTTCCGCATGAACGAGTTCACCGGAGGCGTGATGCGCGCTCAACTGCGCAAGCTCGATCGCATTGCTGGCGACTTCCGCGAGAGGGGAAGGCGCGTGACGGAAGGGATCGAGGACCTGCCGGGAATTCGCCTGCGCAAGCTGAGTGATCCCCAAGGCGGGCTGCGAAACGCCGTAATGTTCCAGGTCACGGACAAGGCGGAGCGCGACCGGGTGGCCAAGGCTCTTGACGCCGAGAACGTTCCCTCGGCCATCATGGAAGGCTCGGTGATACTGCCGCTTGAGTCCTTCATCGAGAAGAAGCAGACGGTGGAAAACCACTGGCCGTCGTTCGACGGGCCGGAAGCGGCAATCCCCTACGGGAAGAGCTGCTGCCCGCGCACCGTCGAGATTTATAATCGCTATGTGGGGGTTTTAATCGACCCAAGTTACTCAAAGCAGGACGTGGACGACGTCATCGCTGCAATACGAAAGATATACTTGGGGCTGGTAAGATCCTGAAGGCTAGAATTCGACCCTGCCGCGCGTCACGCCGCGTGGTCACCGGTCTGTAGCCTTAGCATCCCAGGGGCCGTTCATGCATGCAGGGAGGATTGGAGCGCCTGCACTAAGGCCGGCAACACGGCGACCGCGCCACCCGTGGCCTCCCGCTAAATGCCTTTAGCGTTTCCCTTAATCCTTTTCGCCAGCTTCTGGATCTTGTCCGCCTTGTTGACAACATCCAGGGCGAGCATGTTTTCGTTGCCCTTCTCGATTTCTTCCTGAAGGGCCTTGGTGAGCCCGGCAAGCTCCCCGGCGTCGCGCTTCATCCTCTCGAGGTTTTCCTTCATAAGTTCACGTTTTTGTCTTTGCGACACCGATTGTTGTGAGGCTCCACCGTTAGGTAAAATCTCGGCATTCTCTTGAGCCACTATCTCGCTGGCAACTTCGCGCCGCGTAGGCGCCGCCGAGGGGGACGACCCGTTGTTGCCTGATTGCGCAGTCATGCGAAGGCCGCCCACCGTGAGCGCAATCAGGCTCGCAGCCAGGCTGGCCAGAATTGGTATCCGATAAAAAGGTTTGCCGGAGTGTAGCGCCATCGCGACATCCTTTCTCCCTGGGGCGGCTGGATGCCCGACAACGCTCTTCGCCCCCGCCTGCCCCTCTTTCGAGTGTGGTTGTTGCGCCCATGGAGCGGCACTTCCGGGAAAAGCCAACCGCCCTGAATCTAAGATGCAGCAGTCTCGAAAATGGTGCGCATATTCCGCACAAAGGTGAGGCCATTGAGAAATATACCTTTAAGGTGAGGAAGGGGAAGAGAAAGGGGCGCAGTTTCTCGCGACGGTCGAACCGATTAGGGGTGCTTCCGGGAAGAGTTTAAAGCTTGACTGTATAAGGCGTGTGGCTATTCGAATCTGCCGTCTTAGTTTGGCTCCCGTTTCTGCTCCAGTCTGTAATAGTGAATGGCGACCGCAACGGCCGGGGGGATTCCAAAGGGCTGCGCCGATTCCACGCGGACAACTTCACCTTTGCAGACCACCTCTCCGTGGACTTTGTCAGCGCTGCCAATCCGGGGAAGCTCCAGTCTGAGATCCAGAGTCGTAGTTGGCTTAAAACTATAGTCGGCCCTGAATAAGATCCCTGAGCAACTCACGTTTTCGGTGCTAGCCTCGAGCCAACCTCGACTGCTTGGTAGGCGATACCGAACGGGAATACGAAGGGGGAAGCGCCGGGCGCGATTCGAGGACGCTGCCCCTTCTCTAACCATATTTTCTTTGTTGGCTTTGCGCCGTGTAGAGGATTTTCCGACCATTGGGTTAATAAACCTTTCAA
>CAVYPU010000016.1:0-10331 GCA_963770415.1 uncultured Acidobacteriota bacterium | reverse complement strand
GAACGAAGTGATGGCGAAGACCACGTCCTCCGGCCCGGCCTTGCCCTCGCTCCAGGCGCGCACCATCAGCCCGGTGAGGCCCGCCTGCAGCACGAACACGAACAGGTTCTGGCCCATGCCGACGTTGTTGAAGCGGTCCCAGGTCTTGTTCACCGCCTTGCGCCAGGCCTGGACAGTGAGGTCGAAGCGGGCCTCTTCGCGGGCTTCGGCGCCGAAGCTCTTGACCACCGGGTTCGCGCCGATCGCGTCGGCCAGCGCCCCGCCGATACGCGAGTCCAGCACCAGCAGACAGGCCAAACTCCCGAGGACGTCCAAGCCCAACTCTGGGTTTTGCCGCACCCCAATCACACGGAGCGACCCTGGCCAGCTGGGAATAATGGGAACTACTCGTCGCGCGGCGTCTATCCACAGGACGAATCCGACGATGGCAATGAGAACGCGCGGGACTCTCTTGAATGTCATTGGCGGGATTATACGGTGTGAGCGTTCAGATTGTTCTTCCTACTTGTGGCGGAGGCTACAGTGCTTTCGCTCCGACTCTAGGGTAAGAACCCGATCGCCCTGTTATTGAAAGGAATGAATTTTGACATCAACACTTGTGGCCGGTCGATCCGCAGCGCCTTAGGCCGGACGGGTGGAAATATCCCTCCGTCTGCCAATTCCCTGAGTGGCGGGAGTCGTAAAGAATGGTCCCAACCAAAGAGCAGATCCAAAAGCGGGCGTATGAGATCTATTTGGCACGCGGTTGCGAGGAAGGCGATGCGGTAGACGATTGGCTCGCCGCCGAAATGCAGTTATTGTTTGAAATGAACTGGCCGCAGCGCGGGCACGTGAACATCCACTCACAACAGCCAGGAGACTCTTCCCTCGTTTAGTGCTTGGGTGGGTCCCGTGCCCCGGCTCAATATCAGCGCGAGACTCGCGAGACTGGGGGACATTCCAAAGCTGATGGCGAACTCCGACGATCCTCGGGCAAAATTGTTTTATCCGAAATACCAGAAGCTCAAGCGGGACATAACCTTGTCGATGAGGGTGTCACCCTTGCCTGGGGAAGATCAGATCGTTGCTGGTCCAGTCAACCGAGTCGCCAGTCCATCACAAACGCCACGCACCCCGCGGCCGCCGGCCCACCTAGTTTGAACCCAGCGTCGCTGCGAAACTGTCCAGAAGTTCGCTTCACAGCGTTATGGGAGGTGATATTGCACCGTCGATGGCTGCCCGCAGGCATAGGTTTTCTTGCTCCGCGACAGCGGCCGGAGCTAATATACAGTCTCAACGGAGGATCAATGGATATTCTAGAGGTACTGCACCAAGAAGAGTCAAAGTTACAGCAACAGTTGACGGCGATCCAAGGAGCGATCAAGGCCTTGAACGGACACTTCGCCGACGCAAAGCCAATGACTAAAGTTGCTGCGCGAAAGAGGCGTGTAATTTCGGCGGCAGGCAGAGCCAGGATATCTAAGGCGGCTAAAGAGCGTTGGGTGCAATTTAGAGCGCAAAAGGCCAAAGGTAGGAAAGCAAAGTAAGAGGGCTGGCGGGTACACATCAAGGGCACTTAGTCGGATGACGTGCCCGCCTCCTATGCCTGAGCCCCTACTCCCGATTTCGATCTGATTTGATTACGCGTCTTGATCTAAACTCCCGAGCTTCAGCTCGATACCCGGCTAGGATTTCTTGCTTCGCTGGCTGAGACCGAAGTTGCAGGAGCCGCGTAGCGGAAATATTGCGCTTGATTGGTGAGTTGATTTCTGGACTGGATCTGGTCCCCCTTCTGGACCCGCGCAGTTATCAACGTGTACAGGAAATGGAGCCGAGCCCCAGATTACGGAGACGTCGTTGATATCACTCCGGCGGACGCGAATGACTCATCGAGTTCACGCACGAACGCACACTGAGTCCGCGTTTCCAAGTGACCTGAGGGATGAGCACTAAGGCGACTAACCAAGCCCGGGAAAGAACGCGCGGCGCATTACGAAGCGGCGCAGGGACCGCAAGATCGGCAAGCTACCCGACAGGATTGCTCTGGCGCTGAAACGAGAACTCGGACTCGCCTACGTGAGCGTTGGCCTCAATAACGTGAGAGCCAGGACCAGCGGCCGGTACGTTATCCTGCCCTTGCCATGCGAAGTCAGCTTCCGAATCCGCTGCTGGGAGCTGTTTCATTTCATGCTTCCGTTTACATTTGAATTCGGCGGGCTCGGCGTCTGATTTGATTTCCCGGAAACCGCGCCCTCTTCATCGAGTGCGTCCCAGGGAGCCGCAACGCTTGCGACCGCGCCGCTGGCGCGAGCGGCCGTGTGTTAACGCCGCCTAAACAAGCACTGTTTCTGCTAAATGTTAGAAACAACACTTTTACTACTATCGGTGCTGCCGCAAAACCAAGGAGCCGCACCGCAACGTTGCCATCAAGCGTGTACTCGCGTGGGAACGTTGAACACGTTCTCCGGACACAACAAAAAGCCACCCTTGAACCGTGAACGCGCCCCCTTGATCCCTATCGGATGAGGAGTCCTCGATGCAGGTGCTCTACGCCCTTGTCTTGCGCGTGTGGCCGACCTGTAATACTGAACGCTCGGCGCATTTCGAAGCGGCGCTGGGACCGCAAGATCGGCAAGCTACCCGACAGGATTGAGCCAGAGGCCGCAACCCACACTCGGCTCGCCACAATCCGAGGAAGTCTTGACTTTGTGCAACTCCACGCGTAGGTTCGGTCTCATAAATCCTCGGTTGGGCCCCTTCAAACATTTCAACGAGGGAGGCTTTTCATGTCCAAAAGCATTATGCAGGTAAGTTATTGGCTGGGTATCGCCTCTGTTGTTGTGGCTCTCGTTTGGAGGGCAGCTAACGCAGCTGGTATTTGGCTGCCGCGCGGCGGAGTGGGCTACTTGTCATTTTTCAAGGGAGCGATCTTGTTTCTCTTGGCGGCCGTGGCCACAGCGAGCTACGCCTGGTTCACAGCGCGAAAGCCGTAGTGGTGCCTTCAGTCAGCTAGACAGACTCCTCTGGGCGGCTTGCCTCATTCGATAGAATGCTCGGGAATCGTTCAGACAAGCGGAGGAAATGCTGAGTGGACGTGATCCTCCGGTTTTTCGGAGCATTCAGCAACCTGCGCCGCATGTAAAGCGTTCGCAACTGCCGCGGGAACATCGTCTGCGCGAGGACCGAAGGACGCTCACTACGCCATGCGGAACTAGTGATTTACCCGAGCAGGGGAGGCACCCGCGGTGGGAACCATTCGCAGGCGCAGTCCTCTGCAATAGCGTGGTGTGCGTGGTGTACGTGGTGAACGTTGCGGAACAATGTCATGAGATATGCCACACCAGCTGGGAAGGTGCGTACCACTGCTGAGCGTGACGGCGAACGGCTGTAAGATTGTCTGGCATTCAGATCGATTGCCAGGGGGGAGAGAATGCGAAACGCAAGTCAGGAAGGGAATTGGATTCGCGGATTGGCGGTGGCCATGCTTCTGTTTGCGGTCGCCACGCCTTCTTTTGCGCAGGGCCCGGGCGGTGGCGGCCCTCCGGCAGCGCAGCCGTTTACGGTCAATCAGGTGAAGCCCAACATCTATTGGATCGGGGGAGGAGGAGGGAATTCGGGAGTCATCGTCGGGACCGACGGTGTCATCGTGATTGATGCCAAGACGAGTGCCGCCGGAGGAAGGCAGGTGCTCGACGATATTGCCAAGATCACCCCGAAGCCGGTGACGACCGTGATCCTCACCCACAGCGATGGAGATCACGTCAATGGGTTGGCCGGTTTTCCCAAGGGACTCACCATCATTGCGCAGGATAATTGCAAGGCCGAAATGGAAGCTTCCCTCAGCGACGCGCGCGGAGCCGCTCCTGCCGATTACATGCCCACGAAAACGGTTGCTGCGGAAGAAAAGCTGACCATCGATGGCGTGCATCTCGATTTGCTCCACTGGGCTCCGGCGCACACCGAGCGGCGATCTGATCATCTACCTCCCCGACGACAAGCTCGTGTTCACCGGCGATATCATCGTCGACCAGGCGCCCTATACCTATCCGCTCCTTAAGGCGCAAAAGGGTGGCTCCTCGGAAGGCTGGATCACGACCATGAACGGAATCCTCACCTTGGACGCCGATACCTACGTTCCTGGCCATGGCCCTGTGAAGACGAGAGCGGATTTGCATAAGCGGCTCGCGGACGCTTCCGCCAGGCGCGATCAAATCAAGGCGATGGTGGCTCAGGGCAAGTCGCTCGACGAAGTGAAGCAGGCCTTCGGCGAGCCCCTTGAGACCCCAGCAACTGCTTCTCCTAGTGGCGGACGCGGACCCCTCTTCCCAAGCTTTACCGAAGTCGTTTACAACGAACTGACCAAGAAATAGGTTGCGTTCGGCTTGTCGAACCTCGCTCCAAAGACAAATGAGAAGACGGTACTCCTGGCCGCCGATCTGTCGTCGTTATAGAACCCGTCTCTCTGCCACATCACGAGCGGCTTGAGTCAGATTGTCCAAGCTGCCGAGGTCGCGCCAGTAGCACTCATTAGATCGAAGGCCGAGTATTTTTTCTCCCGCCCCAGCAAGACGTAAATAAGCGCTGATGATCGAGAAGGGGCCTTCCTCGATCAAGAGAGCAAAAAGACGAGGAGAAATGACATGGATACCGGAAAACGCTAGCGGCTGAACGTGGCTTGAAAAACGAACGAATTCATTCCGTTTATCATGCTCGGATCGACGGCCGCAAAGTTGAAGATTTTCGTCGAAGAGTAAATACCGAGAAGTCTTCCGATCTTGCACCGCTAGGGTGGCCAGAGCCTGATTCTCGGTATGAACTCGCACCATGCGTTGGAGATCAATTGTGCTGATGACATCGACATTGTGCAAAAGGAAAGGCCGTTCTGACGCCATTGGAATTCGCGAGGAAAAAATGGGCTGCCTTTTTCAGGCCACCTCCCGTGTCCAGCAAAGCATCCTCACGAGAAACTTCAATGCGCATACCGAAGTTATCGTTTGCTTCCAGAATAGCCGAGAATCATGTCAGCAAAGTGGTGGACGTTGATAATCACCTCGCGAACACCAAAAGCACGCAAGCGCGACAAGCGCAATCTCCAGCATGGGCGACCGGCAACTTCCACCAACGCCTTGGGGCGATTATTGGTGAGCGGCCGCAAGCGAGTCCCGAGGCCGGCCGCCAGAATCATCGCTTTCATTTATTCATATTCTCCAGCTCAAGATGCCGCACGACCACCTCCACTCCGATTCACTGTCCTCAAACGTTTTGCCAATTGCTCCGCGAAATAAACCGAGCGATGCTGGCCGCCTGTACAGCCAAACGACACCGTCAAGCTCGTAAAGCCGCGGCGCTGATACTCTTCTATGCTGGCATCCACCAGTGACATTACGCTGGCGAGAAACTGATGTACGCTTTCTTGCTGATTGAGATAATCGATCACCGGCGCGTCTTTGCCCGTAAGAGTCTTGAATTGTCTCCTCGCGTCCGGGATTCGGTATGCTGCGGGCGTCGAAAACGAATCCGCCGCCATGGCCGGTCTCGTCTTTCGGCAGGCCCCGGCGAAATGAAAAACTGAAAATCTGCACGACGAGCTTTTCGTTCGTTCGGAGTCCAGGCTCCTGCAATTTCTCCGAGGCCCACTATGCTCAGTGAACGCGTCCATCAGCGTCGGCAACGCGATCGGAAGTTCGACGTGCTGAAGCAGCCAGCGCAGATTTGTCAGCGCGTATGGCACGCTTTGCAGAAAATGAGTCTTGCGCTCATAAAAGCCGCGAAACCCGTAAGCGCCCAGCGCCTGCATGATGCGGACATAAACATAGGCATAGTAGTGGCGCATGAATGCTTCGCGCTTAATCTCGATGAAAGCCGCCAGCCGGTCGATATAGCGATCGAGCAATTGCTGGCGCAGTTCCGGCGGCAGATCGGCTTTGGCGTCGTACAGAAGAGAAGCGATGTCATATTGAAGGGCGCCTTTGCGCCCGCCTTGATAATCCAAGAAAAATGGCTGGCCGTCACGCAACATGATGTTGCGCGATTGAAAATCCCGATAAAGGAAGTAATCGATGGTCGCGCTCAATAAGAACTCCGTCAACCGACTGAAATCGTCTTCGAGCAATTGTTCGTTGAACGGGATGCCAGCGAGCCTGAGAAAATAATACTTGAAATAATTCAGATCCCAAGAGATGGACTGCCCGTCGAAAACCGCACGCGGATAGCAAACTGTATAATTCAAATCGCGGCCGGCTTCGATCTGAAAACGCGGCAATACGTCAACAACTTTGCGATATGCTTCAACCGCTTGTGGGAGCAATGGTGTCGCCGATGCGATTTTTCGAAAGAAACTCGAAAAGGGTCGTGTCTCCGAGATCTTCTTCGAGATAAGCGCCTTGGCTCAAATCCTCGCATAAATTTCTGGCACCGGCAGCCCGTGCCGGCGAAAATGCCTGGAAAATTCGAGGAAAGCCACGTTCTCTTCGCGCACATCATACAGAACGCCAATCGCGCTGAGTTTCTCGCTGGCAAGCCGGATGATCTTACGCCCCGAAGCCGCCAAGTTGGCCCTGGAGCGGCTGAACTAGCATCGACCGGCGAGTGGAAATGCTGTTCGAAGAGCTTTTTGAGAACGTCCATCAAGACGCCACACCGTCCTTGGAGAAACGGGGACCAAGGTCTTTTCCTTCAGCGGTGGCCTTAAGGCGAAGCATCAATTCTTGCCACACCTTCTGACAAGAGAGAAAGCAATCCGTTTCAGCTTTCCAATCGGCGTGTGTGAAATCAAGCAGTGTCTGCCCGTTTGTTTCTCTTAATTCGAATATTAGCCTCGTAGCTGCCCATTCTCGGCCGGTTTGGCACATCCATTCCGTCGTCCACGGACTGGATGTTTTCATCGGTTTGAAACGGTAAACAGTCGAGCGGTTGAAAAATGCCACTTCTATGATTTCCGTTGAGTAGTCCTCGGTCACATCAGAAGCCCACCAGCGCCTAAATCCACTTCCAGATGCGATCAGTGGAAAGACTCGGTCTCTTCGAGCGTCGATGGAAATCGACTGCCTGATCTCGGCCACTTTCTGCAGAGTCCTTTCGCCAGTGTCAGTGGAACACGATAATAGACTAGCGTTTCAAGAGTCAGATAACGAATCCCCGGCGATGGAGACGTCGAAAAAGGCACTCTTCCAAGCGTCCGAAATCCTGGCGTCGCTCCTCGGAAATCGTGGCCCTAAGGTATTGGATCTCGGGCAGGTGCTTCCGAACAAATACGATGAAAGCCGCATCTGGAATGTCGCTGATCCAGGAATAACAGGTGAGCTGGGGATCGAGGGACAAAAGGCCTTCGGGCCCTTCGGAATAACGGCTGGTCGTGGTCTTCCAGTCGATCAGGCAAGTTTTGTCGTCGAGCTCACCGACCGCATGCGGATGGAGCGGGATTTTCTAAAAAAAGGTGTGCCACGAACACTGGAGGCTGCATGATGTAGCAGGCGGCGGAAGGTGGTGCTGCACGGGAGATGAGGGATTGCTGGCCCTTCGGAGCCGCCCTGCGGGGGGAGGCTTCAAACCGCCGTCTGCTGCATTAGCTGAAGACTGTTGTGGTGAGCGAGACGGAAAAGGCGCACAAGATGCGTCAGGTGGGGATCAGGAAGACGTTGCATTGAATGCCCCGGGTGCGGGGTTCGCTGTTGACGCGTCGTTATTGGATAAAGCGGCATCGAAACCGGGTGTTACTTTTTGGCCCGGGATGAGCCTGGCGGACACCCGTCTACTGGCCAGGTGGTGCCCGGCGTGGAGGCGGCGTGAGCCTGGTCTGCGGCTCTCGTGCGGAACGTGGGAAAGCGCACCCCGATACGGCCGTGCCTTCAAGGGCGGCGAGAGGGAGAACCCCAAGCGTCTGAAACGCAAGGGGCTGAGTACCGTCGCGGGGCGCGCAGGCGGACCGGCCCGTAGTAGCGGCGAAACCCCTGCTTGATGCGGTGGGGGCGGAGCGAAGGGGCCGGCTCATCCGTGGTTCGCGCATCAGGTCAACAGGCACAGTCCTGGAGGAATCGAGTGGGCGAGCAGAAACCGGCAGGCAAGCCGTTCGAGATACCGAAACAGGAGGTATGGGATGCCTGGCTGAAGGTGAAAGCCAACGGCGGGGCACCGGGAGCGGACGGGCAGTCGATCGAGGACTTCGAGGCCGACCTGAAGAACAATCTGTATAAGGTCTGGAACCGGATGTCCTCGGGCAGCTACTTCCCGCCCCCGGTGAAAGCGGTGGAAATACCGAAAGCGCATGGCGCGGGAACCCGGATTCTCGGAATTCCCACTGTCGCGGACAGAGTCGCGCAGACCGTGGTCGCGGCCCGGCTGGAGAAAGAAGTGGAACCGAAATTCCATGACGACTCCTACGGGTACCGGCCCGGCCGGTCGGCCCTGGACGCGGTCGGGAAATGCCGGGAACGCTGCTGGAAGCACGACTGGGTGGTCGATCTTGACATCCGGAAGTTCTTCGACAGCGTTCCGTGGGATTTCATCGTCAAAGCGGTGGAGGCCAATACCGCCGATGCCTGGGTAATTCTGTATGTGAAACGGTGGCTTTCGGCCCCGCTGCAGATGCCCGACGGCAGCCTCGCGGAAAGGGACCGCGGAACCCCCCAGGGATCTGCGGTTTCACCTGTACTCGCTAACCTGTTCCTGCATTACGCGTTCGATATGTGGCTGGCGCGGAAGTTCCCGTCAGTCCCGTTCGAGCGGTACGTCGATGACGCCGTGGTGCACTGCCGCTCGGAGAAGCAGGCCCGGATGATCCGGGCCGCGCTGGAAGAGCGGATGAAACAGGTCGGCCTGAGCCTGCACCCGGACAAGACCCGGCTGGTGTACTGCAAGGACGCAATACGGCGCGGCTCTGCTGAGCACACGTCGTTCGACTTCCTCGGGTTCACCTTCCGGGCGCGGGGCATGCGCACCAGGAACGGGCGGGTATTCACCGGGTTCGGCCCGGCGATCAGCAAGGACGCCTTGAACAAGATCAGTGCCGAAGTGCGGTCCTGGCGGCTGCACCAGCACAGTGACTGGACCTTCGGGCAGCTCGCGCGGTGGATCAATCCCATCGTGCGAGGCTGGATGCAGTATTACGGGGCGTTCTACCGCTCCGCGCTGTATCCGGTGCTCAAGCGCATCAACAGCTACCTGGTGCGCTGGATTCGGAAGAAATACAAACGGCTGAAGACCTTCAAGAAAGCGCACGAGGCATGGGGGCGGGTAACAGCCCAGTATCCCCTGTGGTTCGCGCACTGGAAATGGGTTACAGGGCACTGGCGGGAAGGGTGAGAAGAGCCCGGTGACGCGAGAGTGTCACGCCGGGATTCTGTGGGAGCCCGGGGGTGAGATCCCCCCGGGCCACCCGACCAGCGGCGTGGTTTGCGAAGGAGAGTCAGTAAAGTTCACGTTCATCGCCGAGATGGATGTGGAGAACGACCGCAAGCCACGCGCGGAGAGATTCCCGGTTAGATTCATGTGCGAGACGCTGGAGGTATCACGGCAGGGGTATTACGCATGGAAGAAGCGCGCGCCGTCGGCGCGGCAGAAAGAAGACGTGACATTGACCACGCTGATCGTGGCGATCCACAAGGCGCATAGGGGCCGGTACGGCATCGACCGGATTCACGCGGACCTGGCCCGGAACGGGTACCAGGTCAGCCCGAAGCGGGTACGGCGCCTGGCCCGGGCCGCTGGCCTGCGATGCGTGCACCCGCGGCCGTACAAGACCACGACGGTGCAGGATCCGGCGAACGCGTGCGGCCTGGTCAACCTGGTCGGCCGCGACTTCGTACCCGGGGCGAAAGACCAGCTGTGGTACGGGGATATCACGTACATTTTCACGATGAGCGGCTGGGCTTACCTGGCTACGGTTATCGACGGGTATTCACGCAGGGTAGTGGGCTGGTCCGTCGCTGATCATATGCGCGAGGAACTGGTCATCGATGCGCTCCGGATGGCAGTAGAGAATCGTCGTCCCGGGACCGGGGAGGTGGTTTTCCATTCCGACCGCGGAAGCCAGTACACTGGCCGGGCGTTCCGTGATGTGTGCCTCGGTAATGGTATCATACCGTCGGTCGGGCAGACCGGCATATGCTTCGACAATGCGGCGGCGGAGTCGTGGAACGCGACGTTCAAGAAAGAGCTCATTCACCTGCATACATGGAAGAACGTCGAGCATGTGAGGCAGGCGTCGTTCGAGTTCACAGAAGTGTACTACAATCGTCAGAGGATTCAGAAGGGACTGGGGTATCTGACGCCATCCGAGTATGAACTCGGAATTGACACGAGAACGGCGTAAGTGGCATAATATAAGTGTCTACGAAACCGGTAGGCCTCCACAC
>CAVYPU010000015.1:0-307320 GCA_963770415.1 uncultured Acidobacteriota bacterium | reverse complement strand
GAAGCGGTCTTGATCCTCGAACCCAATGCCGCGCGGTTGGAGCTCGCGCATGCCCTCGCTGACCTCGGCGTCGAACTGTCCCGGGTCGGGCGGCGGAAGGAGGGACGAGACGTCCAGCGCGCCGCGCTGGAACTCGCTCGCCAATGCGGCGCGGTCGCCTTGGCCGACCGCGCCCTGGCCGACCTGCAGGCCGGGCCGGGGCGTCGCGCCCGGGTCGAACTGACCGGCCCGAGCGCGCTCACCGCGGCCGAGTGGCGGGTCTGCCGGCAGGCGGCCGATGGACGCACCAATCGCGAGATCGCCCAGGCGTTGTTCGTGACCGAGAAGACGATCGAGCGCCAGCTCACCAGCGCCTACCAGAAGCTGGGGATCCGGTCCCGTTTCCAGCTGGCCGCGACGATCGCCGAGTAGTCACGCGATCTGGCCAGCCAAGTCCTGCCTCCCCACCCCGCCGGGGGAACGTTGAGGTGAACCGCAGCGCCCCATTGCCTGGCTAGCGCGAGGTGCAGCGTTGGCGATCTACCGTGAGTGCCGAGACCGTGATCCGGTCTCAGCGCAGGGTGCCAGCCGGCAACACGAACCTGAGTGGCGGCCGGGAGGGCGCATCAAGGCCGCCGCTGAGCCCAGCGTGCAGCCCGCGCGTCGAAGCGGCAGCGTTGGCTGACTCGGGTTCTCCAGCGTGGCTGATGATCCACGCGATGACGGCAGGGGAATCGGCGCCCTCAGCGAGGATCGCGGCACGCTCGATGACGTCGCCCCCGGACGCGTGAGGCCGCGCTAGCCGCGTCACCAAGGCGAGAATCGCGTCGTCCTCCACCACTCACTCGTACTCCCACCGCGAAATCAGTCCGCGCCGATCGTCGCGATGGCCGACTCAAGCGATTTCACCGACTCGCTCCTATGTCCCGTCGCTCCGGCTGGCCGCAGAGCGCGTCTCATATCCGGAACGTCTGCCGGGCGGCTCCTCGGCGACTGGTCAAGGAGACACGGACGGTGGGCTCCCGGCGCTGGACCGTCCCAATCGCGATAGGAGATCATCCACTTCAGCCAGCCACTGAGCATTGTCTCCCGCGGCCTCCCAGAGGTCGCGCAGCTCGCTCTCCTCGCGCACCCGAGTGACGGCCTGAACCGCCGCCTCGATCTCGTCGGCGTGCGGCTCGTGAGGATTGGCCTGAACCCAACCAAAAACGTTGTCTGGCAGCCGATCGGACAGCTGACCGGCGCAACACGCGCACAGTTCCGCGGCCGCGATCGCCTCGTGGCACAAGTCGGCCTCGAGGAACTCGGCGGCACTGAGTACCTCGTCAATCGCCGAGGCCATAACCGCTCCGGGCTCGGGCGCTTCCTCGACGAGCAGGAACCATTCTCCGGCCGCGTCGTTCTCAAAGCTCGAGACGCCCCAAGACCCCACGGCTCCGACGATACACCTCTCCCCGAGCCTCGGACCACCACCGGCGCCGCCGAACGGCGGACTCTCGCGGACGCCATTTATCACCGGGTCAAGCTCCGTCTCGGCCGACCCACACGCACCGAGACCAACGTCAAGCGCAAGCCCGACACACCGCCGGTCCGTGCCAGGCGACCTGTTTTCAACCGGCGCCGGTGACCCAGCCTTCACCCAGCGCCCGCAGCCGCGATTCGCATAACAGCGCAGGACCTGCTAGACGATGTATTCCAGGCGTCTACGAAAGGCTCCGCGATCTGCGGATACGCCGCGGACGTTCCCGGATCGCAGTCGAGGTCCTTGTGCCGGAAGCACCGGTAGGTCCTTAGCGCGAACGCGCCTGATGCGCAATTAAGCTACCTCGAAGGGAGGCAATGATGGCCAGCCAAGCACAAAATGACCGTGTCCACACAATCGACAAGCCGCAACCCGTCCAAGTAGCGCGGAGCGGCGCGCGGCGCAGATCCCGCCCGTGGCTCCTCCACCCAGCAGGCCGAGCTCAAGCGAGAAGCAGCGGACCGTCGCGCCGAACGCTCCAGCTAAGAGCGACTGCGGACTTGGAAGCCACTACGCGAGCCATCCTCCTCAACGCATTCGGGGTCCGACGCTGGCACGTCCGTCATCGCCCCGATCGCCGGTGCGCTTGGCGCTCCACTCGATTTCTGGCTGGCGCTTTGTTCTTTACGACCCCCCCCGCTCGCCCTGGCGAATATGCGTCGCACGCAGGATCTCGCCTGGACGGACGTCGCCGGCGTGTCTCTGTGACCAACGGCGGATCCTTGCGGTCAGCGCAACAGTAGCTCGGCGAGGCGCTCGGTGGGTTTGTAGAAGTCGAGGCGTTTGCGGGGTCGGTCGTTGAGTTCGTCAGCGACGCGGTCGAGCTCGAGGTCGGTGACGGTGGCGAGGTCGGTGCCTTTGGGGAAGAGACTTGGCGCAGCAGTCCGTTGGTGTTCTCGTTGGTGCCGCGCTGCCAGGGTGAGTGAGGGTCACAGAAGTAGATTTCGATCCCGGTGTCGATGCGCACTTGTTTCCAGTCGCGCATCTCGGCGCCTTGGTCCCAGGTCAGCGAGCGGCGCAGCGTCGCGGGCAGAGTTTGGATCTTGGCCGCCAGGGCCGGCGCGACCTGTTCGGGCTTGTAGCCGTCGGGGAGGTGGACCAGCACCGCGTAGCCGGTGCTGCGTTCCACGAGCGTCCCGATCGCGGTCTTGTTGGCCTTGCCGATCATCAGATCGCCTTCCCAATGCCCGGGGACGGCGCGGTCATCGGCCTCCTGGGAACGCTCGGCGATGTTGATCATGTCGCGGGGGCCGTTGTGAGCGCCGGCCTTGCGGCCGGGGTGACGGAGCTTGCGCCCGGTCCGCAGACACTTGGTCAGCTCGCGGCGCAACGCACCTCGGGAGGTCACATACAGTGACTGATAGATCGTCTCGGTCGACACCCACATCTCCGGGTCAGCAGGGAATTTGACGCGCAGACGCCCAGCGATCTGCTCGGGAGAGTAGCGGCGCTCAAGCAACTGTTCGACGATCTCGTAACTGCTGGTTGACCGACAGCTTGGCCGGCTTGGGACGACTGGCTCGCTGCCACGCCAACGCGTGCGCGCTGGTCGCCCGGTACTCGCCGCGCCGATCGGTATTGCGCGACAGCTCGCGCGAGACGGTCGACGGTGCGCGACCCAGCTGCCGGGCGATGCACCGCACCGACTCCCCCCGAGCGCGACCCAACGCGATCTCCTCGCGCTCTGTGAAGGTCAGACACCGGCCCTTGAGATGACGGCCACGACGGGGCCGGATCCCGCTCTCGGCCAGGATCCAACGCCGGCCCTTGACCCGATAGGTACCGACGCCCTGCGCGGCATCGCTGATGAACCCGCCGGCCTGCAACGCCGCCCAGAACGGCTGGATGACCTCCGGGCGCATCCGCGTGTTGAACATCACCATCGACCCTCCGATCCTCGAGTGAGAGGCCATCCTCGGAGGCGACACGGACGCGATCGCCGTCATCACCGTCGCTCTACGAGCTCCGGCTCGACGACGACCGCGTCCGGGCTTGTCCTCTCTCCAGCAGGAGACCGGTTAGCCGGCTACCAAGAACGCCCTGTTGCGATCACCGCGCGAACCCAGGAACCTTTAGCGGACAGTGTCGTGGAGGGCCTCGCCTGCATGGGACTGGGTCAAAGCGTGCTGTTCGGCGATGGGGAGGGCGTTGATCGCAACGTTCTGCTTGGAGGCCGGGGTTCGACCGAGCTGCCAGGGAAAGCCGTGATCTTCTGCAAACCAACCTGCACCGATAATTGGAGTCAGAGCGGATTTTGCTCCGCCCGCGGCCGGCCGCCGGCCCAGCCCAACTAGTCGGGATTGCGAGCCCAGTCACCGGCTGCGCCGGCCAACGGTCGTCCGATCAGCCAGTGGTGGCCGAACGGGTCGGCCACGCGTCCCTGGCGTAGCCCGTATGACTGGTCCGCGACTGGCGCGACCTCGATCGCGCCCTGCTCGATGGCTCGGTGCGCGATCGTGTCCGGATCGGCGACCAGTAAGTTGAGTCTGACCGTCGTCCCTCTGAGCGCGTCTGGGCTGAGATTGGACGCCTCCGGAGCTTCGTCAGCCACCCTGAAGCGCGCTGCCCCTACGGCCATCTCGGCGACGATTCGGCCGTCTGGGTATGTGTTGCGGTAGATCTCCTGAGCGTCAAACGCTCGTTTGTAGAAGTCCACCGCGTTGACGGCGCCCCTGACTGTCAGCACCGGGGTGATCGTGTTCTGAAACGAATCCACCGTCGAAGTATCGACGCTGTTCGGATCCAGCCGCGACGGGCGTCTCACGGCCGAACGCTCCTCGAACTAAGGCGCGGAACACACGACGGCCCGTGCGCGGAGGTGCGTCCGTCGACGGGCCTGTCCGGCGTGTCGGGCGTAACGCGCGCGGTCGTTCTCGACGTGGCCCAACTAGCAAGTTGGATAGCCCTCGATAGGCTGGGGTCCACACCAGCGACAGGAGGGCGACATGCCAGCGGACGAGGTCGCCGAGTTGCGAGAGCGCGCTCAAAGCGTTGCAGGACGCGCGCAAAGAGGGCGACGCTCATCGCGCTGAGATTGCTCTTGAACGTGCTCTGCTGAGGACGTCAGCCGCCGGTATCGACACGGACGAGGAGACCGTCGCCGCCGCCGTCAGGCTGCTTCGAGCGGCTGACGACAACGGCACGACTCGTCTCGAGGTTCGCGATCAGGGAATGACCCACCGCCGATGGTTCGAGGTCAACGCGAACGGGGAAGCGAAATGGGGCGACCGATGATCGAACGCTCAGCGAACAAACCAACGGGAGCCTGAGGGCTCCAAAATCACCCAGGAGAGCCGGCTCGAGGGTTGCTCGCCGACAGGGACATCTCCGTGGGTCATGTCCACATCGCTCGAGGCGGATTGCTAGGGCTGCGCGATCGCGATACCGCAGTGCGAGAGTGCTCCACGCAGAGGGGCGGTGGCGCGAGTTCGCGGCTCTCGGGCAGCTCGCACGTCAGCTACCTCGCGCCAGCGCGTCGACCGTTGCCTGCGCGCCGGCGCCGTTGGGAAGGGGCCGAAGGAGGTCTAGAGCCTCGCCTGGCGCCAGCTCAAGCCAACGGTCCTGGCTTGGGAAACGCAGACGGGCGATGCCGCGCGGCCCATCGATGTAGAGGCTCACACCGTCAGCGCCGACTCGTCGCAACTCACGCCGAAGTCGCTTGCGCACCTGGGCGGCGCCCCGCACCGGCCGACGTGGTGGCATGAGACCCTCTGCATGCGTGCTTTTATCTGTGGCCATTAGCCCGATCTCCCTTTCGCTGCCCGTGAACGCATCTAACGAGATCGTCGCATGCCGTTTCGCCGGAGCGGCGCCCGGGTTGAGCCGTCGAGTACCCAGCGGTTCTCGCTCTGGACCGAAAGCTCGCCGACGCTCCGTGTAGCCTGCGTGTTGAGCATGGCGGCGGAGGTGCAGACAGGAGATGCTGGCTACACCAACAGACCGTCGATCCACGCCCAGGCGCGGTGGCGAGTCCGACTTGAGAACCATGCGGGACGGCAAGCGACCGGCCGCGCGGTCGACCGCATGCTGCTCGCCCTTCGGGCCTACGAGCAGCGCGCGCAACGCAGAGCGGCACTTCACGCCTGGCTTCTCGCCCGCAGTGCCCCGACGAGCGGAACGAGTCCGCGTCACCGCCCAGCCGCGGCGGTGACGACCGCCTGACGCCGAGCGCCCGTTCGGTCACACATGGGATAGCCGCACAACACCACGATCGCGCCGTCGCAAACGCCAACCCTGAGTGCGCGACGAAGGATCGTGACTGGCTCGGCGGCGACGCAAGCGCGCGTTGGACGCGAGGACGGGTCCCCGGACAGTCGCCTTGACTGATTCGTCGTTAGCTGCGGGGACGATCCGAGATCGCAGCTGCCCGCGCGTACGCCGGGCGTGCCTCGCCGCGCCGTACGTAGGCCTCGAGTCCCGGCCACGGTCGCAGCAGCTCTCGCGAGTTGGCTCCCTGAAGCACGCTCGCGCACATCACGTCAGCGACGCTAAAGCGATCGTCGACGAGCCAGTCACGCTCGGCGAGCTCGGCCTGCATGGCGCCGGCCGCCTCAGTGAAGCGATCGTGCGCCGGGGAGTCGGTGATCCCTTCGCCGAGGTCGCGAATCCACCGAAACAACGGCGTCTCTAGCTCAGAGATCGCGAACACGACCCATTGGTAGACGAGTCCTCGCTCGGTCGAGCCGACGGGACCGATCAGTCCGGCGTCCGGGTTCAGATCGGCCAGCTGGAGGCAGATCGCGGCGGACTCGAACATCGCTGTACCGTCACCGAGCTGGAGCGCTGGGACGCGACCCAGAGGATGCCGCTGGAGGTGCTCATCAGACCGGCGCTGCGCACCCGCGATCTCGGTCAAGTCATACGCTGCGCCGATCTCCTCCAACAGCCACAGGACGCGACTCGACCGCGTCCGCGGCATGTAATAGAGCCGCGGCCGCATCATCGATACAGCCTACCGGTGACCAGATCTAATCAGCGAGCGAGGCGCCGGCGTAGGCCGCCTGAAACACGAAAGCGATCGCCAGCGGATGCACCCTTCCCGCGCTTAGGAGGGACGTCGGCGTCCCGACCGAGATGCTCCTGACGAAGGCCGAGCAGGTGTCGGACGACACGGCGTGCGCCGCCGGATTACGCCGGCAGGGGCCCACGACAGGCTCCTCCCCCATCGGTTCGTTTGTCTCAGCCGAAGCCTGGCGGGTGGCGGTCTGCCCATGGGAGTGCCTGCTCGAGTTGGGCCGCGAGCCTGAGAAGGACTGCCTCGTCGGGGGCGAGCATCTGCACACCCACGGGCAGTCCTTCGACCTCGTCGAGCGGGAGCGTGATCGCGGCCCAGCCCGCGGCATTGGCCACGGCGGTGGTGCCGGTGGACGCGAATTCAACGTCGAAAAAGGCGTCGGCGCTTCCCCGCGAGGCCGACAGCGCGCCGGGCGCTGGCGCCAGCACGTTGAGCGTCGGGCAGAGCAGCACGTCCGCGGACGCGAACGCGCGCGCGGCCAGCCGTGCCTGTCCGTGCAGGTCGTCGATCGCTGAGAGATGGTCGACCGCGGTCAGCTCGAGCCCCTCGTTCAGCATGTCCCACGTCACCGGGTCGAGCTCGTCGGGCTCGGGCCGGCGGCCGAGCTCCTCCAGCAGCCATTTGAACGTGGCCGCATTGTCGACGGCGTGAATGACCGCGATCGACCGGCGCATCACCTCAGGATCGAACGACAGCACGCCCGACTCGACACGGTGCCCGAGGGCCTCGAGCGTCCGGGCCGCGCCGTCGGCGATGGCCTGAACCCTCGGGTCGGGCTGGCCGGGGAAGGGTGGGCGTTCCAGACGCATCACTCGTAGCCGGCCGGGATCAGCCCCAACCTCCTGCACGAACGGCTGCACCGGCAGTGGGGCTGAACATGGATCCCCGGGAGCGCTGCCAGCGATCACGTCGAGCAGCAGCGCGGTGTCGCGGACCGTCCTGGTCAGCACGTGGGTGACCGACAGCCCGTCGAGAGATTGGCCAGCGGACGGCGCGAACGAGCTGCGCCCGCGCCGCGGCTTGAGCCCGACCAGGCCGCAGCAGGAAGACGGCATCCGGATCGAGCCCGTTCCGTCGCTGCCCGACGCGGCTCCGACGAGGCCCGCGGCGACCGCAGCGGCGGAGCCGCCGCTGGATCCGCCGGGTGAAAGCTCGCGCTTCCATGGGTTCAGGGTGCGGCCGAAGAGCGCCGGCTCGGTCGCGCAGTGGTTGCCGAATTCGGCCGTGTTCGTCCGCCCGCAGATGATCAGCCCAGCCGCCACATACCGATCGACCGTCCACGCTGTGTCAGAGGCGACATGCTCGCGCAGCGCACGCGAACCCATGTACTCCGGCACCCCCGCCTGAGGCTGTCCCAGGTCTTTCAGCAGGAACGGCACCCCGGCGAGCGGCCCCCGGAGACCGGGGTCGACCGCCGCCGCGCGCGCGGCCTCGAACTCCTCGTGCACGAGCACGTTCAGCTCGCTAGCACCCTCCAGCCGGGCGATCGCGGCCTCCACAAGCTCAAGCGCCGACAACTCACCGCCGCGGACCAGCGCCGCCTGCTCGGTGACGTCCTTCAGCATCAGCTCAGCGGACAAGGACCGTCACTCTAACCCTCCCGGCCAGCAGCAAAGCGCCCGGCGACACCGCCTGAGCAACGTCTTGGAGGTCTCGCCGCCGGTCACGCGTGTGATTGACCCCGGCTGTCACCGCTGCTCGGGTTCGGCAAGCGACTCGTCGGGCTGTGTGTGTCACAGCCGGGCCCGCTGTCGTGTCGTGGGTGTAGATGATCCCCTCTAGCGAAGGAGACAGGTGAAATGAGCGTCCTGATGGTGCAGTCCAAGATCAAGCCCGAAGGGGTCGCCGATGTTGAGGCTGCGGTGGACCAGGTGATCGTGGCCCTCGATGCATCGCAGCCCGACGGAATCCGCTACGCTTCGTTACTGCAGACCGACGGTGAGACATTCGTTGCGCTTCTGCAGGTCGACGATGGTGTGGAAAACCCGCTCCCCGGTCTCCCGGCGTACCAAGAGCTCCTGGAGATCGTCGAAGGCGTGCGTGCTGAACCTCCCGTCGTTGAACACTGGAGGGTCGGTGGCTCATACCGGCTGTTCTGAGAGTCGCAGCTGAGTCGCTGTGCGCCGACCGCCACCGAGCCGAAGCGCACAGCGACATACCTTGACGGGATCTGCTGTGGAGGTGGCGCGGATTGTGTGGCGCCGAAACTAAGGCTCTGATCAACCTGTCGCGCGCTGACCGATCTCGAGTCCGATCGTCACCGGCATCAGCCACAGGCTCGCAAACGAGGACGCTAGCCAGCGCCCGAGGAACTGTTCGTACATTCCTCTCAGCACGAATGTGCAGTCGACCGTTCCGAGCGCCCGTAAGGCGCCGGAACTAGCATCTCGCGGTCGACTGCTCTTGCATCTCGGGGTTCGCAAAGCGGACGACTCCCCTGGCGACGTCTCGATGATCGCGATCAGATGCGCCGACGTTGACGGCCGTCGGCATCGGGCGCGCCCGTCAGCGGCTGGCGGTCCCTCGCGCTTGGCGACATGCGGGACCGCCGGTCACGACGTTTGCGACCAGATTGGCGCAGGAGTGCTCCAAGGCCGAGCAGAAGGGTCAGGTACCAGGCTTGGTGCGTCGTTCAGCGCGCCGGCGCAGCGTCTCCCAGGCGCGATCGAGCTCCTCCGTGATCGCGTGGAGCCGCTCACGGTGCTCATCCTTGCGGGCCTCCTCCGCTTCTTCTAGGAGCTCGTTCTCCTCGCCGACCAGCCCTTCGATGTGCGCATAGGCCTCGAGGCCGCGCGGAATCCGGGAGAGGTCCTCATCGTGCTCGCGCGCGAGACCCTCGTCTGCACTGAAGCCCGTCACGGTTCCATTCTATGGCCAGGCTGCAGGCCGGGCTGAGTCACAACGCCCACCTCGCGGTAGTAACTCGCCAGCGCGGCCGATGACCTCCGAATTGCTCGTCGCGCGGGAGGCGAGACCGAGGCAAGCGATCGATCAGAGGACGGCCCCGCCGCCGCCCGCCGGTCGTCGGCTAACGGGTGATGATCGGCCAGCCCGACGGTGGAACCCGGGATGGGCACCATGGTCTCGCACCGTCTGCAGGCTCCTGCACCGTCGACAAGGAGACGGAAAACTGCGCTAGGTGATGGGGTTATCAGCTAGTCGCGCGCCGCCCCAAAGCTGACGGTCAACGCCGACCCGGAGAACGCACGCGGCGCTCCGATGCTGAGCAGTTCAGGCACAGTACGCCGTCAGGCATCGCCCGCAGCCGACCGGGGGAGATCGGCGCACCGCAGGCATCGCAAACCCCGTACGTCCCTTCGTCCAGCTTCGCCAGCGCTCGCTCCGTGCGTGTTAACGCGCGCTCGAGTGTCTCGCCAACCGGGACCTCGGTCAAACGGCTCACCGCCTCAGACGTGCCGTCGCCGATCCGCTTCCCGAAACTCACAGTGCTGCCGCGCTCCGGGCGTGCCGCCAGCACCCCCAAGCGTTGGCGGTCACGATCCCGACGCGCCTCCAGTTCAGCGCGAACTGCGTCAAGGTCGAGATCACCGGACCCCACAACCATTACGGTACCCCCCAACTGTTCGCAACCAGCCGTGACGTGCCGAACGATCGAGGATGCCCACCGGCCGTGGCTCTTCCCCGGAGCTGGTCAGCTTTCGAGGCTTGCCGCCCAGTCGGCGATCTCGTCGGCGTACTCGCGCCCTGCTCGCGCTATTAGGTCGTTGTGTCCGAGCCCGCTGAATACTCGGATCCGCTTTGGTTCGCGGGCGGCCTCGAACAGTGCTTGGCCCTGGTCCAGCGGGACGATCTCGTCACGGTCGCCGTGGAGTACCAGCAAGGGGGCGGACAGCCTGCCGATCCGTCGCAGGCTGGGGTAGGCGTTCGGGATCAGCGGCGCCGGGATGAACGGGTAGCGGGCTCGCGCGACATCGCGGATGCTCGTGAATGTCGACTGGAGGATCAGCCCCCTGGGCGGGTGCTCGACGGCGAGCGCCAGCGCGACGGCACCCCCGAGCGACTCGCCGAGATAGAACACCCGGTCGCGATCGACTCCCGACTGCCGTCGCAGGGCGGCGCGGGCCGCGCGGGCGTCGCGGTAGGTGCCCGGCTCGTCGGGCCTCCCGGTGCTGCGACCGTAGCCTCGGTAGTCGAACAGCAGTACGTCGAACCCCGCCCCAGTCAGCAGCGCCGCGTTCAGCACGCGGTCGCCAATGTTGCCGCCGTTGCCGTGACAGAAGAGAACGTGGCCGCGAGCTGGCCGTTGGCGGGCGACCACCCACCAGGCGTGAACGCGCTCCCCGTCCTTGGTCTGAAACTCGAGCTCATCGAACGCCAGGCCAGCGTCGCCGGGAGTCTCGAGAATCGCTCGCGACGGCGAGTGCAGGAGCGCGCCGAGCGCGCCGCTCATCAGGCGATCTGGGCCGAGACGAAGCACTGATATCAGGCTAGATGCACCGCCAGTCGTGACGCCACAAGGTGACGGCAAGCGCCGTCAACGCGTCCTCCTCTGCGGCTTAGCGGGCCTTCCTGGAAGCGGACGACGGGTCTCGAACCCGCGACCTTCGGCTTGGGAAGCCGACGCTCTACCAACTGAGCTACGTCCGCGCTGACTGCGACTTACCTGCAAAGGTCAATTTTGGCGTAAGCGACGCCGGCCACACAAGGAGCCGTTTGCCCGCGGTCACACCGCCAGCGCCCGATTGGCGACCTATAGACGGTCAACGATGCCGCGAGCCTACCAACGAGACGTGCGACCAGCCACTGCTGCTGCGGTCGGCACGCGACGATGCGATAACGTCCCGATCGCCCAGCGCGCCACACCGGGCCAGACGGCGTGCCGGACCGGGTGACTTCATGAATGGTCAGGATCAGGTGCCGTCGCCTGCTGACGTCGAGTTCTACGACGAGCACGGCTGGTGGATATCGCCGAAGGTGTTCTCCGACGAGCAGATCGACGACGCCCTGGACGCGGCACGGCGCTACCACGAAGGCGAACGCGACGCGGACCTGCCCGCCCCGATCAAGCGCTATCTGAGCTGGACGCCGGATGCGGCCGATCAGCGCCTTACCAAGGACGACTACGTCGTCCTGCAGAGCGAGGTCCTGAGCCAGATTGGACTCGCGGATTGTATTGGTGAGACCGCCGCGCACCTCGCGCGGACTGACGAGATCCGGCATTTCGGCAGCTCCCTGATCTACAAGCCGCCGCTGGTCCGCACCGACGCTGCGCGGGTCGGATGGCATGTCGATCGTGCGTACTGGCAGACGTGCAGCTCGGAGAAGATGCTCACCGCGTGGGTCCCGCTGCACGACTGCGACGCCGAGATGGGCACGATCACGATGATCGACCGCAGTCATCGCTGGCCGAGCGGGCCGACAGTAGACGCCCTCCGCGCCGGGACGACTTTCATTTCCGACGACATCGCATCGATCGAACGTCGGCTGGCAACGCTCGGTCTCGCGGTAGAGATGGTTCCGATGTCGCTCGAGAAGGGTCAGGTCAGCTATCACAGCTGTCTCACCTTTCACGGCAGCGACATCAATCGATCGTCCGCGCCCCGGGTCTGCCTGACGATCCACCTCCAGGACGGGCACAACACCTACCGCGAGGCTCGCAAGCCCAACGGCGAGCTGGTTGTCCACAACACTGACCTGCTGGTCCGCCGACTCGCGAGCGGGCAGCCCGACTATCGCGACCCATGCGTGTGCCCCGTCATCTGGAGAGCCGGATCCAGACAACAAACAAGCCTCCCAACAGCGGGGTCATGACGGCAAACACGGCCTACGGCGGAGCCCTCGAGGCGGCGCCGATACCCCGGCCGGAAGTTCCGTCTGGCCCGTACGTGGTGGCTGGTCTCAAGCGGGCAGGAGTGGCCGCCGTCGAAGCGCTGTGTCGGCTCGTGCCCGGCACCGACGTGATCGGCCTCGATCGCAACCCCGCAAGCGTGACCCGGCGCGTACGGCGTCACCTAGGAGCCGCCGGGGTGCGGGTGCGA
Source organism: uncultured Acidobacteriota bacterium (assembly GCA_963770415.1). Taxonomy (GTDB): domain Bacteria; phylum Acidobacteriota; class Terriglobia; order UBA7540; family UBA7540; genus CAVROP01. The sequence continues at coordinate 294,806 of CAVYPU010000015.1, read as the reverse complement.
CTCGGTCCAGCGAGCGAGTCGCTGGACTTTGTCCCGGCCCCGCGCGCGCTGATCAAGAGCCCGGGCATCAGGTTCGACTCGCCGCTGATCGGGCTTGCCCAGCGAAGAGCTATCCCAGTGCTCGACGAGCTCGAGCTCGGCTGGCGTCTTCACCCTGCCCCGATGCTCGCGGTCACGGGAACCAACGGCAAGACGACGGTCGCGAGCCTCGCGACCGCGGTGCTGGCCAGCTGTGAGCGGCGGGTTTGCCTGGCGGGCAACGCCGAGCAGGGGCCGCCCCTGTCGGCCGTCGATCCCACTGCGGACTGGATCGTCTGCGAGGTATCGAGCTTCCAGCTCGAGGGCTGCACGGCGCTCAGGCCCGAGGTCGCCGTGTTCACCAACCTGACCCACGACCACTTGGCGCGGCATGGCTCGATGGCTCGATACGGACAACTCAAGCGACGCCTGTTCGTGCGCGGGGGCGATGTCGTGCCGCTCGCGGTGATCGACGTCGCCGGCGACTTCGGTCGCCGCTTGGCCGACGAAGTGGAGGCGCTCGGGGGACGGGTCGTCCGGATCGGATTCGACCAGCCGGCCGACTACGAGGTTCGGACGGCGCGGTGGGATCTGCGCGGCGCAGCATTCGTTCTGCGAACGCCAACCGGCGACCTGACGTTGGAGACGCGGCTGCCCGGCGTGCACAACGCCCGCAACGTCGCCGCGGTGGTGGCGATCGGCGATCTGTTCGGAGTCGATCGTGGGGCCCTGGCCGAGGCGGTCGCCACGCAGAATCGGCCGGCGGGCCGTCTCGAGCTGATCGACGTGGGCCAGGCGCACGCACTCGTGCTCGACATCGCCGCATCGCCGGACGCCGTCGAGCAGGTCCTGCGGACGCTGCGAGCGACGATCAGCCCCGGCGGGCAGCTGTCGGTGGTGCTCGGGGTTCTTGGCTCGCCCGATCCCCCGCACCTGCGGGCGATGGGCCGCGTCGCACGACAACTTGCCGACCGGCTGATCCTGACCTCGGGCAGCTTGCGGCGCAGACCTCCGCGGGCTGCGCTCGACGGGTTGGTCGCCGGGGCGAGGACCACCTGCGGCGCGACGGTCGAGGTGGTGCCGGGCCGCCGCGATGCGATTCGTACGGCTCTCCGGTGCGCGTCTTGCACCGACATCGTGGCAATCCTCGGTCGCGGTCGCCTGATGGAGCCCGTGAAGGATCACCAGCTCAGTGACCGGATCGTTCTACAGCAGCTGGCGGCATGCGAGCGCTTCTGAGCCTTGAGAACTTCGACGGGACGGGCGGCACCGAAACCTACGCGCTGACCGTCGCCCAGCAACTCGACCGCCTCGGTCATGAGGCGTGGATCTACACGCCGAATGCGGGGCTGATGGCAGACTTCGCGCGGGGGCGAGGGGTGCGTGTCGTGGGGCGTGCCCAGCTGCCTCGAGACTGTGACGTTGTCTTCGCTCAGGACGCGGCCACCTGCCATGAGCTCGCCGACACCTACCCTCAAGCGCCACTCGTGTTCGTCGCTCACTCGCGCGATCACGCGCTGCAAGATCCGCCGCCGCTGTCCGACGTCTGCGACGCGGTTGTCGTCTTCAACGAGCGCGTTCGCAGCTGGATCGAAGCTCGCAGCGCGCATCCTCCGTTGACGCGCTTGCGTCAGCCGATCGACACGTGGCGCTTCGCAGTTCCCAGGCACGCGCGGGCGCGGCCGAGCCGGGTTCTCGTCTCGAGCAACTACGTCTCCGGTGCGCGAGCCCAGCTGCTCGAACGCGCCTGTCGGGAATGCGCTCTGGAGCTCGCCTGGATTGGAGGGACCTCGGGCCAGACGAGCAGCCCCGAGGTGGCGCTCGCGGACGCGGATATCGTGATCGGCGTCGGCCGGACCGTGCGCTCGAGGGGATGGCCGCGGGCTGCGCGGCATACGTGTACGGCAGTGTCAGCGGCGATGGCTGGGTCACGCCCGAGTCTTACCCTGCATTCGAGGCGGACGGATTCGCAGGTCTATCGAACGGGGACGTGGTCGACGGCCGCCGGCTGGTGGCTGACCTGCGGCAGTGGGACCCGGGCATGGGTGAAACGAATCGTGACCTCGTCTACGCGCACCACGCGGCCCGTGTACACGCGATCGAGCTTGTCGGGCTCGTGCGTGGGTTGGACGCAGCGGCCGGACGGCACGCCAGGCCGCCTCGCGAACCGTCGCGCGCCGATGAGCTCGCCAGGCTGGTCCGGCTGGAATGGCAGATGTACGGCCGCGCGGTCGGCGCCGGTCAAGAGGTGCAGCGGCTGCGCACGGAGGTCGAGCGCTATCGCCAGGCCGCCGAACACGCCGAGGCGCGTGCGAGTGAACTCGAGCGGATCGCACAAGACACTCAGCGTCAGCTGGCCGCGCTCTTGACCACGCGCCGCTACCGCGTCGGCCAGACGATCGCAGCCCCACTCGACTGGCTGCGTCGAACCGGCGCGAACGGGTCCTGAGTCGATGCGGAAAAGGCGATCAGCCTGGGACAGAACCATCGGCGCGCCACGCGAGGCGGTCGGTACCCTTGGGCTTCGATGCGGCGGTACGTGGTTCCAGGAGCGATCGTGGTGAGTGCCGTCGCGGTGCTCGCGCTGCTGACGTTCGGGGTCTCCAGCCAGAGCGACAACTCGTCGATCGACGCCCAGGTGGAACACGGCCACTTCCCCGTGGCTCCGAACGCGAAGATGGCGCTGCCGGTGCTCGGCAGTTCGGACACCGAGAGCCTGGCCGACTTCCGCGGCAAGGTCGTGGTGCTGAACGTGTTCGCGTCCTGGTGCGAGCCATGCGCCGGCGAAGCGCCGCTGCTGGCGCGCGAGCAGCACACCCTGGCCAAGGAGGGCGCGACGCTGGTCGGCGTCACCTACCAGGACAACTCGAGCGCTTCGGAGCAGTTCGCCCGCCACTACCACATCACGTATCCGGTGTTGCGCGACGTAAACGGCAACTTCGTACGCTCGTTCGGGGCCACCGGCGTTCCGGAGACGTTCGTGATCAACCGCGCAGGGCGGATCCAGGCGCTGCAGCGCTATCCGGTCACCAGCAGTGGTTCAAGCGGACGCTGCCGATCGATGAGCGTCGACGCCCGACTCGCATGAGCCGCGGCCGGGCTCGCCCGCCGCCCTCGTGATCGTCGTGGCGCTGCTCGCGCCGGCGCCCCGGCTACGCCGCCACGGCGCCGCGCGCGTCGCTGACCCAGATCGAGAGCGACGTGATGTGCGTCGCCTGCCACGAGTCGCTGGCGGTCGCCCAATCGCCTGAGGCGTTCTCTGAGCGCGCCTATATCCGGCGACTAATCGCCCAGGGCCTGACGGAGAAGCAGATCGAGAATCAGCTCGTCGCCCAGTACGGCCCGTCTGTCCTCGCAAGCCGCCAGCGCATGGCTTCAACCTGCTGATCTACGTGATCCCGCCGGCTGTTCCTGGTCGTCGGATCGCGACCCTGGTCGTGACGTTCCCCGCTGGTGGCGCCGGAGATCGCGTGCGGCGGCGTCGACGCCGCTGCCCGCAGGCCCGGAGCTCGATGCGGCGGACGCGCGCCGGCTCGACGACGACCTGGCGCGGCACGCTGTAGCGTCGGTGTCAGCCAGAGCCTGGCGCGCTACATCGAGTCCGGCGCGCTGACCCCGAGCAGCCCGAGCGCCAGCGCGATCGTCTGCCTGGCCGCACTGCGACAGCGCGATCCGGAACGACTCGACCGCCGCCGGCTGGGCCCCGACCACCTTGCAGTCGCGGTAGAACGCGGTGAACTCCTGGGCGAGCTCGAGCGCGTAGGCGGCGATCCGGTGCGGCGCCGCGCCGCTCGGCCGCCTCGGCGATCTCGTCCGGGAACGCGACCAGCTTCTTGACCAGCTCGCGCTCGGCCGGATCCAGCGCGCCGTCGCCCCAGTCGGCGCGGGCGCCGACGCGCCGCCGCGACCCGCTCGGCGGTCGAGCTCGCCGAGCATCGACGCGATCCGCGCGTGGGCGTACTGGATGTAGTAGACCGGGTTCTCGCGCGACTGCTGGCGCGCCAGGTCGAGGTCGAGGTCGACGCGTCCGGTCGTGCGAGCGCTGGAGCATGAAGTACCGGGTCGCGTCGACGCCGATCTCGTCGAGCAGGTCGTCGAGCGTGATGAACTCGCCGCGCCGCTTCGACATCGCCGCGCGCTCGCGCGCCCTCGACGAGGTGGACGAACTGGAGGATCGGCATCTCGAGCCGTGTCGGGGTCGCCGCCGAGCGCGGCGAACGCCGGCCTTCATCCGCGCGCACGTAGCCGTGGTGGTCGGCGCCGACCGGCACCAGCTGGCGGTCGAAGCCGCGCTCGCGACTTCTCCAGCATGTAGGCGAGGTCGGCGGCGAAGTAGGTCGGCTCGCCGTCGGAGCGCACGCAGCACCCGGTCCTTGTCGTCGCCGAAGCTCGTCGTCCGCAGCCACAGCGCGCCGTCCGCTCGGTAGACTGTGGCCGGCCTGCGTCGACGATCGTCGAGCGCCCGGTCCAGATAGCGCTCGGCGAGCCCTCGTGCAGCGTGCGCTCGCTGAAGAACCGGTCGAAGTGCACGCCGTAGCGCTCGAGCGTCGCCTTGATCTCGGTCGAGCAGGATCGCGACCGCGGCGGCGGCCATCTCGTCGACGCTCAGCGACTGGCCGCGTCGGGATCTCCGCGGCCAGCGTCCGCGACGTAGTCGCCCTGGTAGCCGCCCTCGGGCACCTCCTCGCCGCGCGCCCGCGCCTGGACCGACTCGCCGAGCCAGCCGGATCTGGCCGCCGGCGTCGTTGAAGTAATACTCGCGCTGCGACCGTCTGGCCGTAGTGCTCGAGGATCCGCGCCAGCGAGTCGCCGTAGGCGGCGTGGCGGCCGCTGGCGCCGCGACCAGCGGACCGGTCGGATTGGCCGACACGAACTCGACCAGGATCCGCTCGGCGCGGATCGGCGCCGCCGGCGCCGAACCGGTCGCCGGCGGCGAGCACCGTGCGCAGCGCCCGCCGGTGCCACGCGTCGGACAGCGTACAGGTTCAGGAAGCCCGGGTCCGGCGACCTCGTAGCGCGGTCGAGCTCATCGCCCAGCACATCCGTCAGCGCGCCACCAACGCCGCTCGGCGATCTCCCGCGGCGGCGCTCCGAGCGACGGGCGCCAGCAACATCGCCGCGTTGGTCGAGTAATCGCCCTGGCCGGCGCGCTTGGAGCGCTCGACGCGCGTCGGCGCGCCGGCTGCGTCACCGTCGCCGCGCACGCTGCGCCGCGGCCTCGCGCGACCGCGACGCGCAACTCGAGCCAATGGCGCGCGTCACGGCGCTCGTGCACCGCCGGCGGCTGGAACACGGTCTCGAGCTGCTCGAGCGCCGCCGGCGTGCCGATCGCGACCAGCATGTCGCCCGCCTCGATCACCGCCTGCGGCGACGGGCTGGGGCTCGAGCCGCCGTCCGCGCGCCGCACGCGCGACGATCACCGACTCGCCCCGGACCTGCTCGATCGTCTTGCCGACGCCGTCGCACGCCGGCGACACCTCGATCTCCTCCATCCGGTAGTCGGCGATCTGCACCGCGCCGCCGACCTGCGGGTGCAGCGCGACCCGCGCCATCTCCGAGCCCGAGGTCTTGTACGGCGAGATCACCCGGTCGGCGCCGGCGCGCAGCAGCTTCTTCTCCGAGTCCTCGGCCGACGCGCGGGCGACGATCAGGATGTCCGGGCGCAGCTCGCGCGCGGTGAGCGCGATGAAGATGTTCTCGGCGTCGGAGTCGACGCATGCGATCACCGCCGCGCGCGCGCTCGATCCCCGCCTGCACGAGCACCTCGTCGTCGGCGGCGTAGCTCTCGATGTAGCGGCACGCCCATCGCGTCTGCGCGCCTCGCGGTTGCTCGGGGTTCGCAGTCGATCACCACGTGCCTGACACCGGCGCGCGCGCAGGTCGCGGGCGACCTGACGGCCGACGCGGCCGAAGCCGCAGATGATGAAGTGGTCTGAGTAGGAGTCGATCATGCGTCTGGGTGCGGCGCTCCTCGAGCACGCCGCTGAGCTGGCCCGAGACGAAGAACTCCGCCACCGTCGCGAGGCCGTAGAAGAGCGTACCTATGCCGAGCAGCTCGAGGCCGACGACGACGCACCCGGCCCGCCGGCGTCGTGCGGGTTCGGGATCGAGCCGAGCGTCGTGACCGTGTCGAGCGTCCACGCGAACCCGTACGCCGACCGACGCGCCCTCGGCGATCGTGAAGCGCGACTGTCCCGACGACGACGACGCCGACCAGCGCGGACAGCAGGATCGCGAGCCGCCGCATGAACATCCGCAGCTCGCGCCGCGCGGCGATTCCGGCTGCTCCGAGCACGCGGCGTCCGTCGATCGACCGACATATCAGTAGTGGTAGGGCTCGCCCGCGAGGATCTTGTGGCCCGCGGTACAGCTGCTCGAGCAGCACGACGCGGGCGAGCTGGTGCGGAAGGGTCATGTCGCCGAGCGACAGCCGCTGGTCGACGTCGTCGAGCCGGTCGAGCCCGAACGGCCCCCCGATCACGAAGCACAGGTCCTGCCGCTCGCCGCCGCTGCTCGAGAAACTCGGCGAACGCGAGCGAGTCGAGCGCTCTGACCGTCCGAGTGCAGCAGTGACACGAAGGCGCGCTCGGGGAGCGCGGCGGGCGACCTGCTCGTCCTCGCGGACCTCGACCAGCTCGAGCCGCGCGTGCCGGCCAGCAGCTTCTGGTAGTGCTGCACGTCGTCTGCGAACGGTGGGCGCAACCGGCCCACGGCGACGACGACGATCCGCACGATGGGATACTAAGTCCCGATATGGAAGAACCAACCTGCCTGAGCGCCACATCAACATCCACTTCTCGCCGGACATGATGGCCGGCGTCTACTCGAACTTCGCCAACGTCAGCCACTCCGACTACGAGTTCACGATCACGTTCGCGCGCGTCGATCACGAAGTCGAGGACGACGAGATCCCCGGCGTCGTCGTATCGCGGATCAACCTCTCGCCACGGTTCATGCGCGAGCTGATCGACGCGATGCAGGACAACTACTCGAAGTGGCAGACCCGTGAGGGCATCAAGAACCTGCCGGAGTACGGCGGCGGACCGGGTCAGACGGACTCGACCCGCGACGACGTCTAACCCTTCCCGCGGCCGACGCCGATGACACGCTGCGGCGTCCTACTCCCGAGCTTCGACCCGTTCCGCACCGGCGACCCGCTGCCGATTGTGCGAGCAGCGCAGCTCGCCGAGCAGCTCGAGTTCGACGCGGTCTGGGCCGGCGACCACCTCGCGTGCCCCGCGCCCGGCCTGGAGGCGACGATCTGCGTGTCAACCGCGGCCGCCGCGACTGAGCGGATCGCGGTCGGCTTCAGCGTCATGCTGCTGGGCCTGCGACCCCCGGCGTGGACCGCCAAGCAACTGATCGCGATCGACACGCTCTCGGGCGGGCGACTGCGACTCGGAGTCGGCGTCGGCGGCGAGTTCCCGGCTGAGTTCGCCGCCGCCGGGGTGCCGCTGCGCGAGCGCGGTGCGCGGGTCGACGAGACGCTTGAGGTGCTGCCCGACCTGCTGACCGGCAGGCCCGTCGTCCACGAAGGTCAGACCCTGACACTCGACGTGCCGGCGCTCGAGCCCGCGCTCGACGAGCCGCCGCCGATCTTCGTCGGCGGTCGCGGCGAGCCAGCGCTGCGCCGGGCGGCCCGGTTCGGCGACGCCTGGCTGCCGATGTGGCTGACCCCGGAGAAGCTCGCGCAGCGCGCCGAGCTGCTGGGCGAGGTCGCGGCCGACCACGGACGCCCGCGTCCGACGCTGGCGCTGCTCGTCGGAGTCCACGTCGACGACGACCTCGAGGCCGCCCGCCGGCAGGCCGCCGGACACCTCAACGGTCAGTACGGGCTGCCGTTGGAGGCCGTCGAGCGCTGGAGCGCGCTGGGTAGCATCGAGCGCGTGCTGGCCTACCTTCATGACCACATCGCAGCCGGCGTGCAGGAGCTGGTGTTGATGCCGCTGGGCAGCGATCCGCTTCACCAGTACGAGCGGCTGGCGGAGGTCAGCTCGCGCCTGCGGGCCGCGATCCCCGCTGCCGACAGGCTGCCGACACCGTGAGTGACAAGCGACGCCCGGATGACCCGGTCGTGACCGGGATCGGCGCGCTGACGCCGCTCGGCCGCAGCGCGCCGGAGACCTGGCGCGGGCTGGTCGAGGGCAGGTCGGGGATTGGCCCGGTGACGAGCTTTGACGCCTCAAGTCTCCCGGTTCGAATCGCCGGTGAGGTCCATGGCTTCGACGCGGAGCGGGAGCTGGGCATCAAGCGCACCCGGCGCTCGGCGCGCTTCACGCAGCTCGCGGTCGTCGCCGCCCGCGAGGCCGTGGCCGATGCCGGGTTCGATGTCACCGACAACCCCGACCGGACCGGCGTGCTGATCAACGACGCGGTCGTCGCGATGCCCGAGACCGAGCTCAACATCCGCGCGGTCGCGAACGGCGGGATGCGCGACGTGAGCCAGTACTTCGTCGCGTCGACGATCGCCAATATGCCCGCCTGCGAGGTCGCGATCGACCTCGGCGCACACGGACCCGTTTCGGCGAGCGCGCTCGCATGCGCGAGCGGCACGTACGCGCTGCTCGAGGCGAGACGCTGGATCCTGTCGGGCGAGGCCGACGTCGTGATCGCCGGCGGCACCGACGCAGCAATCAGCGAGTCGGTGTTCGCGGGATTGGCGAAGATGGGGCCGCTGTCAGAGCGCAACGATGAGCCTGAGCGGGCCAGCCGGCCGTTCGACGCCGACCGCGACGGGTTCGTGTTCAGCGAGGGCGCGGTGGTGATGGTCGTCGAGTCGGCCGCCCACGCAGCGGGGCGCGGAGCGCGCTCCTACGGCACCGTCGCCGGCGGCGCACTGACCAGCGACGCATTTCACATCTCGGCGCCGGAACCGTCTGGAGTCAGCGCCGCCCGGGCGATCTCGCTCGCACTTGAGCGCGCCGAGGTGACGCCCCGCGAGCTCGACTACATTTGCGCCCACGGCACAGCGACGCGCGCCAACGACACCGCAGAAACGCGGGCGATCAGGATCGCGCTCGGCCCCGACGCCGACCACGTGCCGGCCAGCTCGCCGAAGTCGATGGTCGGCCATCTGATCGGCGCCGCCGGCACGCTGTCGGTGATGGTCTGCCTGCTCGCGATGCGCGACGGGATCCTGCCGCCGACGACCAATCTCGAGACGCCCGACCCTGACTGCGATCTCGACTACGTACCGCTCACGGCACGGAGCGCGACGGTCCGCACCGCAGCCGCAAACGCGTTCGGCTTCGGAGGCCAGAACTGCGTCGTCGTGCTGCGCGCCCCCTAGGATCCCGCGGCGGCGAACGCGACCGCGGCCCCGATCCGCTCAGCGGTAGGTGGGTGCGTAGCGAGCAGCTTCGACACCCAGCGCGGTGGCTCGAGGTCGGCAATGTTCTGCAGCGCGATCGTGCGCTCGAACGAGACGAACGCGTCGGGGGCCTGCGCCAGCTCGAGCGAGAACTGATCGGCCCGTCGCTCGATCGCCCGCGATAGCTCGTTGCCGATCAGCCCGATCGGCATGGTCACCAGGGTCGCCGCCAGCGCCAGCGCGGGCAGCGCACCGGGCGTGCCCCGCTCGGGCGACAGCGCCCAGCTGAGGCGCTGCACAGCCTGGGCGGTCGGCAGCGCGATGATCGCTGCGAACAGCACGCTGCGCTGAACGTCGCGGTGTCGGACGTGCCCGAGCTCGTGCGCCACCACCATCCGGACCTCGTCGCGGCTGTAGCGGTCGAGCAGCGTGTCGAACAGGACCACGCGCTTGGTCGGCCCAAGCCCGTTCACGTACGCGTTCGCGGCCGTCGTGCGACGGCTGGCGTCGACCGAGTAGACCTCCCCCACATGGACGCCCGCGGCGCGTGCCAGCTCTAGCACGTCCGAGCGCGTCTCGCCCTCCGGCAGCGGCGTGAAGTCGTTGAATAGCGGGTCGAGCACGACCGGCGCGAGCGCCGCCAGCCCCGCGCCGACGAACACCGACCCGGCCGCGACCGGCGCCCACCAGTAGCGCGGATAGCGCCTGGTAGCGGCGACCACGCCGCACCCGGCGGCAGCCGCGAACAGAGCCTCGATCGCCGTCGCCTTGAGCAGGTCGCCCGCCCAGTCGCGCCACGATTGCGTGTCCAGCCCGGCGGCAATTGCCCGCCGGCGGGCGACAGCGCGCAGCGGCAGCGCCGGCGCCGTCAGCCCGACCGCGAGGACCGCCCCGACGGCCGCGCCACCCACTCCAGGGCGGCGCCACGCGCGCCCGAGCGGTGCCGGAGGCCTTCGCACGAGCAGCACTACTGCGGACAGATCTACCGCTCCACGGGCCAGCGCGAGCGCGAGTTGGGGCCGCGCGTAGCGCGAACCGCGTTCGATCTCCGGGGCGCTGAAGTAGTCCCGGATGTCGACCGGCGCCGGCTCAATTGTCTTTGTCCGCGGGGCGAGAAGGCGCCTTGCCGCTTCGGCGACCGCGAGCGCCAGCACGAGCGGCGCGACCGTCCTGACGCGCTCAAAGTGTGTCACCAGGGAGACTGTAGAGATGCGAATAGCTGTCGTATCCGACATCCACGGCAACCGGCAGGCATTCGAAGCCGTGCTCGACGCGATCGAGGACTCCGACTGCGAGGAGCTGTGGTGTCTAGGCGATCTGGTCGGCTACGGCGCCGACCCCGACGCGTGCGTGACGCTCGCTCGCGACCAAGCGGCGATCTGCCTCGCCGGCAACCATGATCTTGGTGTGCGCGGCACGCTCCCACTGGAGGAGTTCTCGCGCGGCGCCGCGCTGGCGGCGACCTGGACGCAGGAGACGATCACCACGCAGACGCTGGCGTACCTGGACAGGCTCGAGCCCTCGAAGCTCGACGAGTCGGTAGGCCTCTACCACGCCAGTCCGCGTGACCCGGTCTGGGAGTACGTCCTCTCGCCCCTGCAGGCGGAGCTGTGCCTCGACGTACAGCAGCAGCGAACCTCGTTGATCGGCCATTCGCATGTGGCGCTGTCGTTCTCGCGCTTCCCCGGTAGCCCAGCGACCGGCCAGACACGCACGGCCGACGAGGAGCTCGACCTGAGCAGCGGCGAGTGGCTCGTCAACCCGGGGAGCGTCGGTCAGCCGCGGGACGGCGATCCCCGTGCCGCATGGCTCGAGCTCGACCTCGACAGCTGGCACGCGATCTACCGGCGGACCGAATACGACATCGCCGGCGCCGCGGCCGCGATCCGCGCCGCGCGACTTCCGGACTCGCTCGCCGAACGCCTTCAGTACGGGCAGTGAGGCTAAAAAAACCCTTACTGCATGTCCGGGCTCTAACCGCAAGCAAACAAGGGCAGTGTCTAAAGTCAGGCGCCGCTATGCGTTATCGATCGCGCGCATTTCTGGCCGGGATCCTCGGTTTCACGGTCGCCTTCGTCGTCGCCTGTGGCGGCGGCAACGGTCTGCTGTCCGCCAATCAGGCCAGCAACCTCAACGGGCAGCTGAGCTCGGTCTCGGCCGCCGTCGCCGCCGGGGACTGCTCCGCCGCCGCGGCGGCCGCACTGCAGTTCTCCAATCAGGTCGGCGCGCTTCCGTCCGGTGTCAACACGACCCTGATTGAGAACCTGGGTCAGGGCGCGGCGACGATCAGCGCGCTCGCCGCCCGCGACTGCTCCAATAGCTCGTCGAGCAGCTCCTCCTCCAGCAGCTCATCGTCGACCACGACGTCGACCACGACTCCAACGACCACGTCGACGACCACCACGCCGACGACCACCAGCACCACCACCAGTCCGTCGGGCACTGGAACGAATCCGACCGGAACGGGTACTACCTCTAACGGTGGCGCTGGGCTCACGTCCAGTAGTGGCGCAGCTGGGGCCGGCGGCGGCGCGGCCGGGGGCGCCGGTAACGGCAACGGACAATGACTGGCACGACAACGATCGCAGGCAGGTACCGGATTGAGGGCCGGCTCGGGGTTGGCGGAATGTCGACCGTCCACCTCGCGTTCGACAGCCGGCTCGAGCGTTACGTGGCGATCAAGCTGCTGGCCGAGCACCTCGCCGATGACCCAACGTTCGTGTCGCGGTTCCGCCGCGAGGCGCTGGCGGCAGCGCGCCTCGTGCATCCGAACATCGTCCAGGTGTTCGACTTCGGCTTCGATTCGGGACACCACCAGCACTTCATCGTGATGGAGCACGTCTCCGGCAAGTCGTGCGCAGAACTGCTCCGCGACCGCGGCCACCTGCGAGTCTCGGAGGCACGTCGAGATCGTCACCCAGGCATGCCGCGGGCTCGAGTACGCGCACCGCAACGGCGTCGTTCACCGCGACGTCAAGCCGGGGAACCTACTCGTGTCAGAAGGCGAGGTCGTCAAGCTGGCGGATTTCGGGATTGCGCGCGCGGCCGACCAGTCGAGCATCACACAGGTGGGCTCGGTGCTCGGAACCGCCGCCTACCTCGCGCCTGAGCAGGCCCGGGGCGATGAAGCGGGACCGCAGGCGGATCTGTACTCGCTCGGCGTCGTCACCTACCAGCTGATGTCGGGCCGGCTGCCCTATGAGGCCAACTCGCTGTCGGAGCTGACGCTCAAGCAGCAGCGCGAGGCTCCGATCCCGCTCGACGATCTCAATCCCGACGTACCACACGCGCTCGCACAGGCGGTCGCGATGTCGATCGCGATCGACCAGCGCGACCGCCCACACGACGCGCTCGCGCTCGCCGAGGCGCTGCGGGAGGGAGCGCGCGGGGTCACCCCGGCGGGCGTCGCGGCGGCCGAGCTCGCGACCAACGCCGCCACGCGTTACATGGATCCGGCCGACGACCCGACCGCCGCGACCCGCGTCGCGCCGAGTCCGGCTCCACGAACGGGGCGCGCACGCGCCCCGCGCCAGGTCGATGCCCGGCGTCCGCCGCAGCGGGCGGCGGCCGCGTCCGACCGCCGTCCGCCGCAACCGCAGGGCAGCGGCAAGGGCTTCCGGCGGTTCATGGCGCTGATGGCGCTGATCGCTGTGTTCGCGCTGGTCGTGATCGCGGCCGTGGTGATCTCGAGCAGCACCTCGCCGACGGTCGTCCACTACCAGAAGGTCGTGGGCCACGACGCGCAGTCGGCGATCAACCAGCTCAGCAGCCTGATCAACCATTACACGAAGTAGGCGCGGCCCCAGCGCGCAGCGCCGCTGCAGCATCCGGCAGCCGACCCGCGTCGATCGCCTCGCGCAGGGTCGCCATCAGGCGCGCGATGAAGCTCAGGTTGTGGAGCGTCACCAGCCGCACGCCGGTCAGCTCGTGGGCCCGCAGCAGGTAGTGCAGATAAGCGCGCGAGTGGCCCGCGCTGCAGGCCGGGCACGGACAGCCGTCGAGGATCGGCTCCGGCGAGCCGCGCCAGCGCGACTTGATCAGATCAACGCGCCAGCGCGTCTCCGGGTCGGGCGACCAGCGCGACCCCGTGGCGCCCCAGCCGGGTCGGCATCGCGCAGTCGAACGTGTCGACTCCCGAGCTCGACGCCGGCGATCAGGTCGTCTACCTCTCCGATCCCGAGCAGGTGCCGCGGGCGCTCGGGCGCGAGCCGCTCAAGATCGCCCGTCGACCACGATACGACGTCGTACATCTGCGCCTTGTCGCGCCCCAGCGAGCCGCCGATCGCGATCCCGTCGCAAGCGCTGCTCGCCACCGCCTGCGCCGAAAGCTCACGTAGGTCGCGCTCGACCCCGCCCTGCACGATCCCGTAGACGGCCTGTCCACGGGGCCCCTCGCGCTCGTGCCAGTCGAGGCAGCGCGCCAGCCAGCGGTGGGTCCGCTCCATCGAGCGCGCCGTGTAGTCGCGGGTGACGTGAAACGGCGTGCACTCGTCGAGCACGAGCGCGATGTCCGACCCCAGCGCGGCCTGGACGGCCATCGAGGTCTCCGGTCCCAGGAAGTGTTCGGACCCGTCGACGTAGGACCGGAAGCGCACGCCCTGCTCCTCGATCGCGAGGATCGAGCCGTTGGAGCGCTCTCACCGGCCGCCGCGCCGCGGCGGCCCTTGATCTCGTCGGCGACGCCGCCGTGCCCCATCGAGAAAACCTGAAAGCCGCCCGAGTCGGTGATGATCGGCCGCGTCCAACCCATGAACCGGTTCAGACCACCGAGCTCGGCGATCAGCTCCGGTCCCGGTGCCAGGAACAGGTGGAACGTATTGCCCAACACGATCTCGTAGCCGAGCGCCTCGACGTCGCGCGGCTCGAGCGTCTTGACCGCGCCGCGGGTCGCCAGCGGTACAAACGCCGGCGTCACCGCATCCCCGTGCGACAGGTGCAACGTGCCGGTGCGGGCGCGGGTATGGGTGCATCGGGTCCGGACCGTGAACACGGCCCGGACCCTACTCAGCCTGTGCGGCTTACGCCGCTGCCTTTGCCTCGTCGGCCGCGGGCGCCTCGACCTCGGCAACCGGGGCGCTATCGCCCTCGCCGGCCGTGATCTGGACCTTGTGGGGGGCCTGCTGCTCGGGCTTCGGGACCGTTACCTCGAGCACGCCGCGCTCGAACGTCGCGCGGAGTGAGTCGGGCGTCACGCCCTCGGGGAGCCGGACTGAGCGGCGGAACGAGCCGGAACTGCGCTCGACGCGGTAATAGCCGTGCTTGCGGTCCTCGTGCTCGGACTTGCGCTCACCGGAGACGGTCAGCACGTCGTTGTGGAGCTCGACGTTGATGTCCTGCTCGGTGAGGCCCGGCAGATCGGCGCGGAGCACGTAGTCGTTTTCGTTCTCGACGATGTCGATCGCCGGAATCCAGCTGCGCGTAACGCTGCCAAGGCCGGCGGTCGGGGTGTCGAACAGATTGTTGAAGAGCCGGTTCATCGGGACCGGCTCCCAGCGGATCAGTGCCATTGATTCCCTCGTTTCTGAAGTTTGCTTCCTACTGCTTCCAACAGTATGAAATCTAAGTCTATCACTGTCAAGTTATTTGCTACGTATCTTGCGGCGACGTCGGGACTGGCAGCTCCTGATGCCCGTCAGCCCCGGTCGCCGACGCCCCCCACGGATTGTGCGTCCGGCCGCTGCCCGGGCGTCACTCGCTCGGGCACACGGGCATCCTGCGCTAACCGTCGATCAATGAGCGTCCCGACATGGCGTCGGGCTGCGCGATCCCGAGCATCTCCAGCAGCGTCGGCGCGACGTCCGCGAGCACTCCGCCCTCACGCAGGCGCAGCCCGGGGAGCGTCACGATCACCGGCACGGGGTTCAGCGAATGGGCGGTATTCGGGCTGCCGTCGGGCTCGAGCATGTGATCGGCGTTGCCGTGATCGGCCGTGATCAGGCACGCGCCGCCCGTCACATGGACCGCCTCGACGACCTGCCCCAGACAGCGGTCCACGGTTTCGATGGCCTCGATCGCTGCCTCGATAACGCCCGTGTGGCCGACCATGTCGGCGTTGGCGAAGTTGATGATCCCGAACGTCGGCGGCTCCGCGCGCCACGCGCCGACGAACGCTTCCGCCGCCTCGGGAGCGCTCATCGCCGGCTTGTGGTCATACGTCGGGACATCGCGCGGCGACGGCACCAGCTCCCGCTGCTCGCCGTCATAGGCCTCTCCTCGCCGCCGTTGAAGAAGTAGGTGACATGCGGGTACTTCTCGGTCTCGGCCACGTGCAGCTGGCGTTCGCCGCGGGCGGCGATCACGGCCGCAAGCGTGGTCTCGGGCGGCTCGGGACCGAACGCGACCGGATACGGCCAGCCCTGCTCGTACTCGGTCATCGTCGCGTAGTGCCGCACGGTCCCGGCACCGCGGCGGTCGATCTCGTTGAACGCCGGATCGGCCAGCGCGCGCGTGATCTCGCGCATCCGGTCGGGGCGGAAGTTGAGCCCCAGCACGGAGTCATCGGCGCGGATCCGGGCCTCGTCGCCGACCAGCGTCGGCTCGATGAACTCGTCGGTCTCGCCACGCTCATAGGCGGCCCGGGCCGCATCGGCTCCGGTCGGCGCGGTGTATTTGGCCCGGCCGTGGACCAGCAGGTCGTAGGCCTTCTGGACCCGGTCCCAGCGCCGGTCACGGTCCATCGCGTAGTAGCGGCCGACGACGCTGCCGATCCTGCCCCCGCCGGCGTCCGACATCTTGCGCTCCAGCTGCTCGAGGTAGCCGGCGCCCGACCTCGGGAGCGTGTCGCGGCCGTCGGTAAAGGCATGGATGACCAGATCGGGGACCCCGAGCCTGACCGCAAGCTCGACCAGAGCTTCCAGATGGTCGAGGCTCGAATGCACCCCGCCGTCGCTCACCAGGCCGATGACATGCACGCGTTCGGAGGCGGTCAGGGCTTCGCGAAGCACGAGATTGGCGGCGAACTCACCGCTCTCGGCGGCGATGTCGATCCTCGTCAGGTCCTGCATCACGACGCTCCCAGCACCGAGGTTGAGGTGGCCCACCTCGGAGTTGCCCATCTGCCCGTCCGGCAGGCCGACGGCCCGACCGCAGGCGGTAAGCGTGGTGGTCGGATACGTCGCCCACAGCTCGTCGAACACCGGCGTGACGGCAGCGGCGACAGCGTTCCCGGGCCCGGGCTCGGCGAGCCCCCAGCCGTCCAGCACGATCAGCGCCGCGCGCGGGACCGGCACCGAGCGCTGGCGGCATCTAACCGGCCGCCGCGACGATCGCCGCGAACGACTCTGCGTCCAGGCTCGCGCCGCCCACCAGCGCGCCGTCGACGTCGGGCAGCGCCAGCAGCTCGGCGGCGTTGTCGGGCTTGACGCTGCCTCCGTACAGAATCCTGGTTCGGTCGGCCTGCTTAGGCGAGCGATCGGCGACCAGCGCGCGGACGAACGCGATCGCCTCCTGGGCCTGCTCGGGCGTGGCCACCTGGCCGGTGCCGATCGCCCAGATCGGTTCGTAGGCGATCACGATCTCGCCCAGCCGCTCGGGCTCGACCCGCGCCAGGTCCTCTTGTACCTGGTGGCGAAGCTTGCGCTCGGTGTCCCCCGCTCGCGCTCCTCCTCGGTCTCACCGACGCACAGAACCGGCAGCAGTCCGGCTTCGAGCGCGGCCGGGACCTTCAGCGCCAGCGCCTTGTCGGTCTCGCCGAACAGCTCGCGTCGCTCGGAGTGCCCGAGCAGCACGCCGCCGACGCCGATCTCGTCGAGCATCTGCGCCGACACCTCGCCGGTGTAGGCGCCCTCGGCAGCCTGGTGCATGTTCTGCGCATAGACGGCGACTCGCGAACCTCGGGTCGAGTCGACCATCGCCTGCAGGGCGGTGAACGGCGGGCAGATCGCGATCTCCGTGCGCTGCACTGACGAGACCCGTGGCAGCAGCGCCGCGATCAGCGCCTCCGCCTCCGCGACGGTCTTGTTCATCTTCCAGTTGCCAGCGATCAGCGGCACCCTCATTGCAGCACCTCCACGCCGGGCAGCGTCCGGCCCTCGATCAGCTCGAGCGCCGCGCCGCCGCCTGTCGACAGATGCGTCACCCGGTCCCCGAGCCCGAACTGCACGAGCGCCGCGGCCGAGTCGCCGCCGCCGACGACGGTCACCCCGGGCGCTGCCGCGACCGCCTCGGCGACCGCACGGGTGCCGGCGCTGAACGGTTCGAGCTCAAATGCGCCCATCGGCCCGTTCCAGAACACCGTCCCAGCGGTACGGATGATGTCGGCGTACGCATCGGCAGTGCGCTCGCCGATGTCGAGTCCCATCAGCCCATCGGGCACGTCGACGCCGTCGAGCGGGCGTGGCGCCGCGTCCGCCGCGAAGTGATCAGCCAGCACCAGGTCACTCGGCAGTGCCAGCGTGGCCCGCGCCTGCCGGAGTCCGAAATCTCCTCGCGTGCCAGCTCGACGTCTCCGTCTGCGCAGAGCGAATCTCCGACCGGATGCCCCTGCGCTGCCAGAAACGGGAAACACATCGCGCCGCCGATCAGAATCGTATCGGCGGTCCGCATGAACGATTCGATCACGCCGATCTTGTCGCTGACCTTGGCCCCTCCGAGGACCGCCACCAACGGCCGCGATGGATTCTCGAGCAGGCTCGCTCAGTGCCTTCACCTCGCGGGCGAGCAGCAGCCCTGCGGCGCGGTGTTCGAATAGGCGAGCGGCGCCCTCGGTCGACGCATGGGCGCGATGGGCCGAGCCGAATGCGTCGTCGACATATACGTCGGCAAGCCCGGCGAGCGCCGCCGCCAGCTCGGGATCGTTCGCGTCTCGCCGGGCTCGAAGCGGATGTTCTCGAGCAGCATCACATCTCCGGGACGCAGTGCAGCTGCCAACCGCCGCGACGTCGGACCCGACTCCGCGAGGGGCGAGCCTGACCTCGATGCCCAGCAGTTCCGACAACCGCCTGGACACGGGTTCGAGCGACAGGCTTGGATCGAATCCCTTTGGCCGGCCAAGGTGCGAGACCAGGATCAGCGCTGCGCCGCGATCACGAAGCGCCTCGATCGTCGGCAGCGCCGCCCGAATCCGCGTATCGTCGGCCACCGCTCCGTTCGCCAGCGGGACGTTGAAGTCGACCCGAACGAGCGCCCGCTTGCCCCGTACATCGCCCAGGTCGTCGAGCGTCTTCACAGCAGTAGTCTGAACGAGGTCCGAGACCCGGTTCGAGTAGCCCCACTCGTTGTCATACCAGGAGACGACCTTGACCATCGTCCCGTCCATGACCGCGGTCAGCTGCGAGTCGACGATCGACGAGGCGGGGTTCTTGACGATGTCGGAGGACACGATCGGGTCCTCGGTGTACACGAGCAGGCCCTTCAGCGGACCCGAGTCCGCGGCCGCCTTCATCGCCGCGTTGATCTCCTCGACGGTCGTCTCGCGCTCGCATCTCGACGGTCAGATCGACGACGCTCCCGGTCGGGACCGGGGCGCGAACCGCGAACCCGTGCAGCTTGCCGTTGAGCTCGGGGATCACCAGCCCGATCGCCTTTGCGGCGCCGGTCGAGGCCGGGATCAGGTTGATCGCGGCGGCACGGGCGCGCCGCAGATCCCGGTGCGGCATGTCCTGCAGCCGCTGGTCGGCGGTGTAGGCGTGGATCGTCGTCATCAGCCCGTGCTTGATCCCGATCGCGTCGTGCAGCACCTTCGCGACCGGCGCCAGGCAGTTGGTCGTGCACGAGGCGTTCGAGATCACCTCGTGGTTGGAACGGTCATAGGCCTCGTCGAAGTTGACGCCGAGCACGACCGTCGTGTCGGGATTGGTCGCCGGGGCCGAGATGACGACCTTCTTGGCGCCCGCGTCGAGGTGCTTGGAGGCGTTCTCGCGGTCGGTGAACAGGCCGGTGGACTCGATCACGACGTCGGCGCCGAGCTCACCCCAGGGCAGGTCGGCCGGGTCGCGCTCGGCGAGCACGCGGATCTCCTTGCCATCCACCGCGAACCCGGCATCGGTCGCGCGCGACCTCGCCCGGGAACGGGCCGTAGTTCGAGTCGTACTTGAGTAGGTGAGCGATCGTCTTGGGGTCGACGAGGTCGTTGACCGCGAGCCACTCGATGTCGGCGCCACGCTCGTACGCGGCGCGGAACACGTTGCGGCCGATCCTCCCGAATCCGTTGATCCCGACACGTACCGCCATGCGCGATCCTCCAGATCCCGTTGTCGATCAGATCGCCGGCGCACGGGCAGCATCCGCACCGGCCCGCGACAGGCTACCTAAACGCTGTTTGAAGCCCGGGTCCGCATCGAAACCGACGCCTCGGCGGTCAGCGCCGGGACACCACCTCGACCCGCAGCCCGTCGGGGTCGAGCAGGTAGGCCGCGTAGTAGCGCCGGCCGTACTGCGGGCGCTGGCCCGGCGGGCCGTCGTCGCTGCCGCCGTTGGCCAGACCGGCTGCGTGGGCGGCATCGACCGCCGCCTTGCCGCTCGCCTGCAGCGCGAGGTGGCCGTAGCCCGGCGCCGGCGGGCGCGTCCGCGGACGACGAACCAGACGACCGGCGAGCGTTGATGCCGTAGGCGACCGCGTGCTCGGAGTCGTGCATCCGCCGCGCGCCGAGCGCGAAGAACACGGCGTCGTAGAACCGCGTCGATGCGGTCGAGGTCGGCGACCTCGAACCCGATGTGGTCGATCACGCGCGGCCTCGTCACGTCCCGGTGCACGACCTCGACGAGGTAGCCGCTCGCGTCGTCGTAGCGCGCGCGCCAGATGCTCGGCGATCGCCACCGAGCGGTGCCGGCCGCCCGTGCATCCGATCGCGACCACGAGGTGCGCCTTGCCCTCGGCCAGGTACTGCGGCAGCAGATAATCGAGCAGCGGGTGCAGATGCTCGTAGAACCGATCGAGCTCGCCGTCGCGTTGATGAACTCGACGACGCTCGTCGTCGCTGCCCGGTCAGCGGCCGCAGCTCGGGCTCGTAGTGCGGGTTGGGCAGGAAGCGGACGTCGAACATCAGGTCCGCGTCGCGGCTCGGGCCGTACTTGAAGCCGAAGCTCTCGAACGTGACCGCCAGCCGTCCCGGGGTGCGGGTCGGCAGCAGCTCGTCGGCGAGCTTGCGCCGCAGCATCGCGGCGGTCAGACCGCTCGTGTCGATCACGACGTCGGCGCGTTCGCGCAGCGGCGCCAGCAGCTCGCGTTCGCGGGCGATTCCCTCGGCGACGCTGCCTCGCGGCGTCAGCGGGTGCCGGCGGCGCGTCTCCTTGTAGCGCGTCAGCAGTGTCTGCTCGTCGGCCTCGAGGAACAGGACGCGATGCTGCACGTCCGGCCGAGTCGAGGTCGTCGAGCATCGCCGCCAGCCCATCGAAGTAGCTCCCGCCGCGGACGTCGGAGACGACCGCGGCGTGCGTCACCTTCGAGCCCCCGTGCATGAACAGCTCGACCAGCGAGCGGATCATCTCCGACGGGAGGTTGTCGACGCAGAAGTAGCCCTCGTCCTCGAACGCGGCCATCGCGGTCGACTTGCCGGCGCCGGAGAAGCCCGTGATCACGACCAGATCAGTGAGCGCCGAGCGCGTCCATGGTTCTCAAAGTCTGATCGTAAGCGCGGACGAGCGGTCGCGAGTTCGTGCCCGCGTGCGGCTCGTCAGCCGCAGCGGTGTGCCACGATGCGGCGCGTGCTTCGCCGCTGCGCAGCAATCGCCATCGTGGCGGCGCTCGGGCTCGTGTCGCTTGGTCCCGCTGGTCGCGCAGGCGGCGCCGCCGGCGCAGAGCGGCCGATCTGCTCGCCGCGAGCGTCTCGGACGACGCCGACGGGGCAGGCGATGGCTGCCGGGCTTCGTCGGCGTCGTCGTTCGAGTACCGGGCGCTGCACCAGTACACGGGACGCGACCCGCTCGCGATCAACCCGGTGCTGGTCGCGCTGCTCAAGGGGCTTGCGCCCGGGCCAGTCGCCGGTGCTCCGGATCGGCGGCGACAGCACCGACGGCACCTGGTGGCCGATCCCGGGCATGATCCCGCCCGGCGGGATCTACTACCGCGCTGACCGACGGCTGGCTGCGCACCACGCACGCGCTCGCCGCCGACCTCGGCGCGAAGCTGATCCTCGGCATCAACCTCGCCGCCGGCCGCCCGGCGATCGCCGCCGCCGAGGGGCGCGCGCTGCTGGCGGGCATCGGCCGCCAGCTACATCCAGGCGTTCGAGATCGGCAACGAGCCGGACCTGTACGGCGCCTTCCCGTGGTACCGCGACCGCCGCGGCCACCTGCATTGGGCGCGCGGGCGCCACTACGCGCTCAGCGACTACATCCCGGAGTTCGGGCGCTGGAGCAAGCGCGCTGCCCGACGTGCCGCTCGCCGGCCCGGCGGCCTCGGGCCCGGCGTGGATGGGCAAGCTCGGCAAGCTGCTCGCGGCCGAGCACAGCCTGAGACTGGTCACCTACCACCGCTATCCGCTGCGCGCCTGCATCACCAACCCCGCTGACCCCGGCTACGCCTCGATCCCGAACCTGCTCGCCGACAGCTCGTCGGCCGGGCTCGCGCATGGGCTGGCGCCATATGTGTCCGTCGCGCACCGTCACGGCCTGCCGTTCCGGCTGACGGAGATCAACTCGGCCTCGTGCGAGGGCGCAACGGGCGTCAGCGACACGTTCGCCTCGGCGCTGTGGGCGCTGGACACGCTGTTCAACATGGCGAGCGTCGGCGTCGACGGGGTCAACTTCCACATGCTCCCGGGCTCCAACTACGAGCTGTTCACGCCGTTCGCAGACCGCGAGCGGGCGCCTGGCAGGCGTTCGTGCACCCCGAGTACTACGGGCTGCTGATGTTCGCGCAGGCCTTCCCGCCCGGGCGCGCAGCTGCTGAGCGTCAGCGCCCCGAGCGGGCCGGTCAAGGTGTGGGCGACCCAGGACGCCGCCGGCGTGCGTCCGCGTGACGCTGATCAACAAGGACCCGAGCGCTGAGCACGACGTCGCGCTGTCGGTTCCCGGCGCCGGTCGGCCCGGGGTCGCTCGAGACCCTGTCGGCACCGAGCATCGACCGCGACCGATGGCGTCACGCTCGGCGGCCAGTCGTTCGGCGACGAGACGACGACCGGCACGCTGCCCGGGCCGCCGCAGACCACGGCGATCGCCCCGGTCGGCGGGACCTTCGGTGCCGCTGCGGCCGGCAGCGCTGCGCTGCTGACCGCGCCGGCAGCGCGCCGCGAGCGCTGAGCGCCGGCTCGCTGCTAATCGGCCGGGGTCAGACCCCGGTCTTGTGCAGCTCGCGGTACACCTCGCGCGCGAGCTTGCCCGGCACCCCGGCACCGACTCGAGCTCCTCGCGCGAGGCGGCGAGGATCGCGTCCGGCGAGCCGAAGTGAGCCAGCAGCGCCCGCTTGCGAGCCGGCCCGACCCCGGGCAGCTCGTCGAGCACCGAGGCGGTCATCGCCCGGTCGCGGCGGATCCGGTGGTGGGTGATCGCGAACCGGTGCGCCTCGTCGCGGACGCGCTGGAGCAGCTGCAGCTCGGGCGTGTCGTGGGCGAGCGACGAGCGGCGCCGCGCGGCCGGGGATGAACACCTCCTCGATCCGCTTGGCGAGCGAGATCACGACCACGCCGCGCTCGCGGAACCCCTGCGAGCGCGCGCAGCCCGGCCGACAGCTGACCCTTGCCGCCGTCGATCACGACCAGGTTCGGCAGCGCCGCGAAGCTCGGGTCGTAGTCCTTGTCGTGCGGCGAGACGTCGCGCTGCTGCTCCCAGCGGGCCATCCGCCGGCCGAGGATCTCCTCCATCGCGGCGAAGTCGTCGGGGCCGCCGTTGTCGCCGTCGGCGACGCCGTCGCCGACCGTGAACACCTTGAAGCGCCGGTAGTCGGACTTCTTCGGCGCCCCGCCCTCGAACACGACCATCGACGCGACCGTGTTGGTGCCCATCAGCGTCGAGATGTCGAAGCACTCGATCCGCAGCGGGATCGTGTCGAGGCCGAGCGCCTGCTGCGAGCCCGTCGAGCGCCTCGACGCGCTGCTGGCGCCGGCGCTCGGAGCGCAGCTTCTCCTGGTCGATCGCCAGCCGCGCGTTGCGCTCGGCGAGCTCGAGGATCCGCCGCTTGTCGCCGCGCTCGGCGGCCCTGATCTCGACCGGTCCGCCGCGGCGCGCGCTCAGCGCCTCGGCCAGCGCGTGGTTCTGGCCGACCTCGCGCTGGACGACCAGCAGCGGCGGCACCGACATCGCGCTCGCGTAGTACTGGAGGATGAACGCCTCGGCGACCTCGGCGATCCTCGGCGTCGGCGGCGTTGTCGAGGTAGAAGCTCTGGCGGTCCGAGAGCACGCCGTCGCGGACCTGGAAGACCTGCGCGTTGGCCTCGCCGGCGTCGCGATCGACCGCGACGGCGATCGCGTCGAGCGACCCGGCGCCCTCGTGGGCGACCCGCTGGCGCTCGAGCAGCGAGCGGATCGCCCGCAGCCGGTTGCGCTCGCGCGCGGCGTCCTCGAACCGCTGCTCGTCGGAGGCGCCTGTTCATCTCGCGACTCGAGCTCGCGCTCGATCTCCTTGTAGCGCCCCGAGAGAAAGTCGATCACGCCGTCGATCGCGCGGCGGTACTGCTCGGCGTCGACGTAGCCGACGCACGGCGCCTCGCAGCGCTTGATGTAGTAGTCGAGGCACGGCGACCCGCTGCGCCGGCCCGGCTCGGGCCCCTCGCACGAGCGGAACATGAACACCTTGCCGAGCACCTCGAGCGTCGCCCGCACCCGCTTGGCGTTCGAGTACGGACCGAAGTAGGCGCGGTCGCGCCGGTGGCGCTCGCGGGTGAAGTAGACGCGCGGGAACTCCTCGTCGAGCGAGATCGCGATGTACGGGTAGGACTTGTCGTCGCGCAGGCGGATGTTGAAGCGCGGCTTGTACTGCTTGATGAAGTTCTGCTCGACCAGCAGCGCCTCGGCCTCGGTCTGGACGACCAGCGCCTCGATCTGGTCGATCATCTCGAGGATCTCGCGGCCGGCGCGGGTGCTCGGGTTGGAGAAGTGCGAGGCGACCCGCTTCCTGATCGACTTCGCCTTGCCGACGTAGATCACCTTGCCGCGCTGGTCGCGGAACAGGTACACGCCGGGCTCGTCGGGGAGCTCGCGGCGGCGGTCGGCGGGGAAGATCGACATCTGATTCGAGGATAGAGGCCGAGGGCGCACGCGCCTCGCTGCCAGACGGGATCCCCTCAGTCGGCCGTGAACGACAGCAGCACGCCCACCAGGTCCCGAGTCCGCATCCCCACCAGCGCGACCACCTCCCCGGCACCCGACGTCGGGTGGTTGGGGCGTATACGCGCTCAGGGTCGGATCGAACAGATTCGCGCCGCTTGGTCGGCGGCGTCCCGAGCGCGTGGACCGTGAACGCGAGCGCGACCACCAGCCCGAGCAGGACCGCCGACCCGCGCGTTGTGAGTGCCGCGCAGCGCCACCGCCAGCAGCCCAGCGACGAGCACGGCGAGCAGCACGTCGACGATCGAGTAGACCTGCCACGCGGTCGGGTCCAGTGCGGCACTCCCTGGAGCGCCGCCGTGTGCTCGTACTGGGCCAGGAACGCCGGCGAGAACTGATGGCTCCAGGTCAGGAACAGCGATCCGAACAGGATCGGCGCACCGAGCAGCATCAGCCAGTCTGCGATCGCCTCTCGCGCTCCCTTGCTCACGGCGGCGGCAGTGTACGCCCGCCCGGGTATCGTGGTGGGTAGAGCAACGGGGACGCGCGCCTTGCGCACCTGCCCCTCTGTGCGAGGCGACCTACAGCCTCGAAATCGAGTCCGACGACGATCGTGCCCGGACGGCGCCGATCAGTACTTGCGCGCCGACCACAGCATGGCGCAGGTGACGTACACGCTGGCGCCCACCAGCACCAGCCACGCGACCGAGCCCGCCCTCGTCGACGTCAGCTGCGGCGTCGCCGTGAAGGTCACCGCCAGCACGGCGACCGCCGCGTACAGCGCCGCTCGACGGCGGTCGCCAAGCGAGTAGAGGTTGGAGCGGTGCTGGCGGTACATGATTGCCGCGACCCACGCGATCGCGGCCAGGAACGCCAGTGAAATCGCCTGATCAGCACGCCCGCGCCGCCGGCAAAGCCCGGCACGAACGCGACCAGGGCCGCGAGCCCGAGCACGATCACGACGTTGCGCACGTTCGGATTGATCGTCATCGATCAGTAAGGGTACGCCGCGCCCAGCGAAGCCGGGTCCGCGCCGGTCCCGTATGCGGCTCGGGCGCGCCGGCGACGTCGGGCGCGCCGGCCACCTCGGGCGCCCCGGCCACCTCGGGCGCGCCGGTCGGCTCCGCCGCGAACCGGTAGCCGACGCCGAAGTGCGTGTGGACGTAACGGCACTCGGGCGACACCCGCTCGAGCTTCTGACGCAGCTTGCGAACGAAGACGTCCACCGAGCGGTCGCCGCGGGCCATCGTGTAGCCCCAGACGCGCTGGTAGATGTCCTCTCGCTCGAGGACCCGCCCACCGGCCGACGCGAGCTGATAGAGCAGCTCGTATTCCTTACGCGACAGCGACGCACCCTTGCCGTCGGCATAGGCATCGAACCGGTCGGGCCGGATCGAGAGCTCGCCGGCGACGATCGTCTCGTCCTCGACGGGCAGCTCGCCCGCCGCGGCGCCGGCGCAGCACCGCCTCGATCCTGGCGACGAGCTCCTCAGGATGGCATGGCTTCGTGATCCAGTCGTCGGCGCCGCCACGCAGGCAGCGGACACGGTCGGCGACCGGGGCCGGTGGGCCGCAGACGAGCAGCGCGAGGCCGGGGAGCGCCTGCGATGTCCATTCGATGTAGTCGATCCCGGTCAACGCCGGGTTGACGATCAACGCATGCAGCCGCATTGCCGCGAGCTGCTCGGGAACGGCCGCGTAGCCGAGCACCTCGCGTTGCCACCGAAGTGCCGCGAACCGCCGGTCCAAAACCGTCACCAGCCCGCTGTCGTCATCGATCAGTGCGACGCGGATGGCCGGAGCCTCTTTGACCGTGGCATGTGCGAGCAAGTGTAGAGACGGCCCGGATGGCACGGGCGACCCGGCCGTTACCCGGCGACCGCCTCCCAGCGTTCGTACAGCTCGGCCACGGCCTGCCTGGCCTGCTCATGGCGCGCGGTCGAGCGGGCGCTGGCCTCGGGCGTGGCCCATGCGGCCGGCTCCGAGAGCTCGTCCTCGACCGCGCGCAGCGCCGCCTCGGCGGCCTCGATCTGCTGCTCGAGTGCCTCGTCGCGTCGGGCGTCGGGCCTTCGGCGCGGGCGGATTGTGCTTCTTGTTGGGCTTGCGCGAGCGGGCGGCGGACCGGCCCCGGCGGCTCGCGGTTCGGGCGCCGGCGGCCGGCGCCTTGGCCCGTTCCTCGCGCACACGCAGGTACTCGGGCCAGCCACCCACGTAGCTGTGCAGCGTCTCGTCCTCGATCGCGATCGTGCGCGTCCCGATCGCGTCGAGCAGCGCCCGATCGTGGGAGACGAGCAGCAACGAGCCCGGGAACGCCTTCAGACGCCGCCTCCAGCGCCTCGCGGCTCTCGAGATCGAGATGGTTGGTCGGCTCGTCGAGGACCAGCACGTTGGCGCCGGAGTGGACCAGGATCGCCAGCGACAGCCGCCGTCGCTCGCCGCCGGACAGCCCGTCGAGCGGCTTTTCGCGCGTCCTCGCCGGAGAACAGGAAGCCGCCCAGCAGCGCGCGCGCCTTGCCGGGCGTCAGGCCCGTCGCGTGCTGGGCCGCCTCGAGCACGGTGCGGGCAGCCGGATGACTCTGGGGCCGCCCGGCCTTCCGCGAAGCCGGACGCGAAGCGGGCGGCCCCAGAGCCGATGTGAGCTCCTCGGCGTGCTGAGAGAAGTAGCCGAGCTTGACGTTGTGGCCGGTTCGCAGCTTGCCCTCGGCTCGAGCTCCCGCCGACCCGGTCAAGCGTCTCGATCAGCGTCGTCTTGCCGGTCCCGTTGGCGCCGACGAGCGACACGTGCTCGCCGCGCTCGAGCCACAGCTCGGCGCCGTCGAGCAGCTGCTTGTCACCGGCCGACGATCGACGCCGTCCTCGAGCTCGAATATCGACGCGACCGCTGCGCTCCGGAGGCTTGAAGGCGAACTCGAGCGCCCGCGCCGTCGCTCCGATCGCGCGGAGATCCGCTCGATCTTCTCGAGCCGCTTGGCGCGCGACTGCGCCTGGCGGGCCCGCGTACCCGCGCGGAACCGGGTGACGAACCGCTCGAGACGCTCGATCTCGGCCTGCTGGCGTTCGATCGCGCGGCCGAGCGCGAGCTCGCGCGCGGCCTTCTCGCGCCGCCACGCGTGCCAGGGCCCGGCGAAGAACCGGCCCCGGCCGGCCTCCAGCTCCAGCACCGAGGTCCCGACCGCCTCCAGAAACCAGCGGTCGTGGGCGACGAGCACGATCGCGGCATCGAGGCTCACGAGATGCTGCTCGAGCCACTCGAGCGAGGCGATGTCGAGATGGTTGGTGGGCTCGTCGAGCAGCAGCAGGTCCGGGTGCGCCGGCGAGCGCCCGGCCCAGCGATGCGCGCGTCAGCTCGCCGCCCGAGAAGGTGCTGCAGCGACGCGATCGAGGTCGCGTGCCGTCGCGAAAGCCGAGGCCGTGCAGCGTCGCGAGCGCGCGATCGCGCCAGTCGTAGCCGCCGGCGTGCTCGAGCTTGGCCTGCGCCCGCGCGTAGCGGTCGAGCGTCGCCTCGTCGTGCGCGCCCCGCCGCCATCGCCTGCTCGAGCGTCGCACAGCTCGCGCTCGATCGCGACCAGCTCCGGCGCGCCCGAGAGCACGTAGTCGCGCAGCGACAGCCCGCGATCGCGCGGCGGACGCTGATCGTGCAGCGCGACCTTGGCGCCCTTGGCGAGCACCAGCTCGCCCGACATCGATCGAGTCCTCGCCGGCCAGCATCCGCAGCAGCGTCGTCTTGCCAGCGCCGTTGCGGCCCGACAGCGTCATCCGGTCGCGGCGCTCGAGCTTGAACGAGATCCCGCGCAGCAGCGGCTCGCCGGCGATGTCCTTGCCGAGGTCCGATGCGATCACTACCGTCATGCGCCGTGATGGTAGGAGCCGCGGCCGGTACGGCTTGTACCATCGCCGCCGGATGCGCACGCCCGCCTACCCGCCGACCCCGCCGCACGAGATGCCGCCGGCGCGCACGCTCAACCTGCCCGGCCGCGGCGAAGTGTTCCTTCGCGACACCGGCGGCGACGGACCGCCGGTGATGCTGCTCCACGGCTGGATGGTCGAGCGCCGACCTGAACTGGCACGGCGCCTACGAGCCGCTCGTCGCAGGCCGGCTACCGGGTGCTCGCGATCGACCATCGCGGCCATGGCCGCGGGCTGCGCCCGCTGACGCCGTTCCGGCTCGACGACTGCGCCGGCCGACGCGGCCGCCGCGGTGCAGCAGCTCGGCCTCGCGCCGGCGATCGTTCGTCGGCTACTCGATGGGCGGCGCGATCGCGCAGCTGGTAGCCCGCGATCACCGAGGACTTCGTCGGCGGGCGTCGTGCTGAGCGGCGACCGCACAGCATTGGCAGGACCGCGAGACGACGCCGCCTCTGGAGGTGGATGGGGGTCGTCGGCGTGGCGCTGTCGGTCGCGCCGCGCAGGCACCTGGACCGCCGGCTTCAAGCGCGCTCGGGATCCCGGCCTCGCCGGCCACCGCGTGGTGGCTGTCGGAGATGATGCGCCACTCGGCGCGCGATCTCGCCGAGGCGGGCCGCGAGCTCGGCCGTTTCGACTCGCGGCCCTGGCTGGGCGAGGTCGCATCCCGGCCGCCTCGGTGATCACGACCACATGACCGCAGCGTCGCGCCGCGCAAGCAGCGCGAGCTCGCGGCGGCGATCGGCGGACGCGTGTTCGAGGTCACCGATCGACCATCTCGAGGTCACGGCGCGCCGCGCGGAGTACAACGCGGCACTGCTGAGGCGCTTGCGGCGGTCGGCGCGCGCGAGCGCAGTCGCCTGACTCCGGGCCAGCGATCCTGAGACCGCGCCGATCAGTTACCCTTCAGAGCTGAGTGCGCCGCCCGGTTCTTCTCGCCCTGACCACGTTCGTCGTCGTGCTGCTCACGTTCGCGCCCGACGCATTCGCGCGCGACGACGGAGGCCAGGGTTGGTTCGGCGAGACGACCGACCAGGAGATCACGAAGGCGATGTTCATCGTGATCGCGTTCTTCCCGACGGTGATCCTGATCTTCTCGCTGATCCAGTGGCGGCTGGACAAACGCAAGCACGCGCGGATGGACGCCGCCAAGGCCCGGCAGGCCAACGCCGACTGGCGCGGCGGCTGGTAGCGCCAGCATAGATCGCGCGGCTCGGGTCCATGGCCACGGCGCGCGCAGGCTCGCCACGGCACGCGCGGGCCCGCCCGCCACGGCGCGCCGCAGGCCCGCCCGCGGCGGCGCGCGAGGCCCGACCCGCCGGTCAGCCCTCTTTGATCCGCCCCGGCCCGGGCGGATGCACCGCGCGGCTGCCGGCCGGCCGATCGGCGTGGGAAGGCGGCCTCGGACTCGTCTCGGCCGGCGCCGGCCGGCCCCTCGGCCCCGCGGACCGCCACCATCCTCGCCCGCGCCATCGGCACCAGCGTCGGCACGACCAAAATCGGCATCAGCAGCGGCAGCAGCAGCAGGTGCAGCCAGTCCCACAGCGTGTTGCCGGTGAATCCGGTCCATGTCCAGGGCCGAGGTAGCCGCCAGCACCAGCGGCGAACACAGCGGCCGCCACGAGCGCGGCCCCCGTCTGGCGGCCGGCCCACGTCGCGCGGATCTCGATCGCAAGCGGCGTCAGCGCGACCGCGAGCGGCAACGCGACCAGGTTCAGCCAGTCCCAGAGGCTGTTACCGGTGAATCCGTCCATGCCCACGGGACGTGTACCCGGCCACGACCACAACCGCGAACACGGCCGCGCAGGCGATCGCCACCGCGCTTGATCACCGGGTCGAGCTTCGCGTCGCGGGCAGCCAGATCGGCAGCACCGCAACCGCCAGCGGCAGCAGCAGCAGATGCAGCCAGTCCCACAGGGTCGCCGTCTGGCCGTTGATTCCCGTCCACGGCCAGTGGTGGCCGTAGCCGCCCCACAGGACCAGCGCGAGCACGACCGCGCCCACGATCAGTACCCAGGTCCACGCGCTGACCTGCTGCGCTCAGCGTCCTGCTCCATCCTCAGATCCTGAACACGGGGATCAGGCGCTGCTCGTGCTCGGCCTCGATCCGGGCGATCACCTCGATGTGCTCCTCGAGCCCCGAGCCGCGCAGCTTGACGGCCAGCAGCTCGTCGACCTGGAAGATCCCGGCGCTGTTGGACATGCTGATCTCGACCCGCACGGCGCGGTCGCGGCCGGGCGAGATCTTGACCTCCTCGATCGCGTACGCCGACAGCGAGTGGATGTTCTGGTGCCCGGCCTCGAACGGGATTCGCGACCGTCCGCGGGCCATGTCGAGCGCGTCGGCGACCCGGACGATCCCGGCCTCGACCGTGAACGGCGCCCCCTTGCGGCGGTGGCCGATGATCGCGTGCAGCGTCTCGGCCGCGATGATCGACCGCTCGGGCTCCTCGTACATGCCAGCCAGCAGCGAGCCGGCAGCTTGTCGGCCGCCAGGAACAGGCTGTAGCGCTCGTGATCCTCGCGGTGGATCGACATTCCGACGCAATGCAGCAGGCATGCGCCGCCACGACACCACCTCGGCGTCGTGCTCGCTGATCCCGTAGTCGGCGCTGACGCTCGGGACGACGCCACGGCGGAACAGCAGCCTAGCGAGCCGCAGGCCGATGTTGACCACGATCTGGACGTGGACCCAGCTGTGATCGGACATCCCCAGCCTGCGGGTTGCGTTGACCGCAGACACGTGCCACCAGGCCTTCAGCTGCCGATCGGCGTTGGCCGCGTCGAGCAGCCGCTCCAGCCGCCGTTGCCCCGCGTCGGCGCGCGCACGCGGACGTCGGCGAGCGCCTCGCGCGGTGCGAATCGGCGGCTCCACTGCATCGGAACTCATGTCGCCGACGCTTCTAGCAACACGCCCTCCCGAATTCCACCTCGCCCGATCAGCAGCGGCGACCGCGAACGCGCGTGCGACACGCCCTCGAGGATCAGCAATGCCCGCCGGCAGCAGCCGGCGCGCACGGGATCGATCGCAAACCGGCGCGCGATCTCGAGTCGACCGCTCGGCGGCCAGCAGCGCCAGCGCTCCGTCCGAGCGCCGGCCGCGTCGAGCACCGGCCCGGCCAGCCGGCTGAGCGACGCCGCGCTGCCGCCGACCGCGACGGCCAGCGTCCGGCTGCGGCACGTCGAACCGTCCGAGCTCCTGCGGCGATCTGCTCCCGCGCGGCCGCGAGCTCCTGCACCGTCGGCGGGTCGGCGCGAAGCCGTGCGCGGCGCCAGCTCGCCGAGCCGATCGGGACCGATGCCCACCACCGCACGCGGTCCGGCGGCTGCCGACGACCAGCTCGGATGAGCCGCCGCCGACGTCGACCACCCCCAGCTCCCCGGCCGGCGCCTCGAGCAGAGTCCCCGCGACGCCGACGAACGCCAGCCGTGCCTCCTCCCGCGCGCTCAGGACCTCCACCGTCCAGCCCGGTCGCGCCGTGGATCGCGGCGCACAGCTCGTCGCCGTTGGCGGCGCTGCGGATCAGCCTCGGTCGCGACCGCGCGGATCCTCGGCGGCGCCGTGCATCCGGCGCGCGTGTCGCGCTGGTCGCGCACGACCGCGACGACCTCGGCGATCTTCGCCGGCCCGATCGCACCCCGCTGTTCGCAAGCTCGTGGCCGAGCCGCGTGAACGCCGCTCCTGGTGGACCCACTGCAGCCTGCCGCCGTCGCTGTCGGCGACGAGCAGTCTGGTCGTGTTGGAGCCGATGTCGATGCAAGCCGAGCCGCACGCCGATCGCCCCGCTAAGCGCCGGTCGGGCCGTCCCGCCGGCCCATCCTCAATGCCGTCGCGCGCGCTAGACGAGCGTCTCACTGCCGTGCAAGGCGGCGGGAGCGGCCGCCCCGTTAGTCTCGGCGCCGTCCGTGCGGGTTGTCGCTCGACCACCAGCGGTGGCCATCACCGACGGGCGCAGCACGATCCAGACCGTCATCGCGAACGCCAGCGATCCGGCCGCTCGGCGACCGCGAACGCCAACCGCGGATCGGACAGCTCCGTGATCACGCCGCCGAGCACGATCCCGATTCCGGGCGCCACCTGGACGATCGACTGGTTCAGGCTCATCACCAGTGCCATCCAGCGCCTGCGTCGTGTACTCCTGCAGCAGGCCGTCTGCGCAGCGACCGACCAGACGCCGTTGCCCATCGCCGCCGCCGGCGGCGCCGCGTACCGCGACGCCGAGCGTCGGTGCGGCGGCCATCAGCGCGAAGCCGGCCGCCAAGCGCGGCGCCGCTGCCGGCGAGCAGCAGCCCGCGCGGTGCGCCGGCGCCAGCGGGCGTAGAGCGGCGCTGCCGATCACGGCCCCCGTCCCCCAGCCCGACAGCAGGGCGCCATACCCGGCGGCGCCGGCATGCAGCGTGTGCTGGGCGAACACGACCTCGACCGGGATCGAGATCGTGAACATGACCAGGCCGCCGGCCTGAGGATCAGCAGCCAGCGCAGCACGGGGTTGCCGCCGGATGTGGTCGAGCGCGCGCGCAGACCCGTCGCTATGCCGGGATCCGGCTCGTGCGGCGGCGCCCGGCAATCCGGTCGCGGTGACGAGAATCAGCGCGATCGCGGCGAACAGGCCGCAGTTGGCCAGCAGCGCCGCCACGGTGCCGCCGGTGACGACGACGAGCCCGCCGATCACCGGGCCGGCCATGAAGCAGATCGAGAAGGCGGCGTTGGTGACCGCGTTGCCCTCGTGCAGCAGGTCGAGCGGCTTGAGGACCTCGGCCGTCGCGGTTTCGGCCAGCGCCCTGCGACGATCGCCACGACCCCGTCAATCAGCGCAGCGCCAACACCGGAATCAGCGAGAATCGCATACGTCATCCAGCGCAAGCACGCGAACAGGACGCCCTCGACCGCGTACAGAATCGGCAGCAGGCGGCCGCGGTGCGCGCTGGTCCACTCGCGAGACCACGAACGGCGACGCAAACGCCGGCAGCACCTCGAGAGTAGAGGAAAAACACGGCCGAGCCGAGCGCGCTGCCCGTGCGCCGGTAAACGAGTACCGATAGCGCCAGCGTGCCGACTGACCAGGCCAGCTCGTTGAGGGCGTATGCCGCCAGCAAACGCCGGTAAGCGGGCAGGCGCAAAACCTGCTTCATTGACTCCTCAGTGCCTCACGCTCATTGATCGCCTCTGCCAAGCACTCCATCGGACCAAACAGCTAAACCCGCCTCCACCCGGCGTGATGCTACAGCCAGCCCAGGAGGCTGGACACATTGCCGCGGCGCCCCGACTGTCATCCTCTGGTGCTGAATGTCGCTGCGCGCGCGCTCCTGGCACCGCAGCAACACCTATCTCGCACTGCGAGTTTCCCGCCGGAGCGGCTCGCGGCCGAGCGCGACAAGACCGTCTCGGTCTGCCTTCCGGCCCGCGACGAGGCTCGCACGATCGGCGCGATCCTCGAGTCGCTGCTCGACTCTGCGAACCTGGGCGTGATCGACCAGTTGGTCGTCGTCGATCACTCGACCGACGGCACCGCAGAGATCGCGCGGCAGGCTCGGCGCCGAGGTCACGACCAGGGCCGGCTGGCTCCAGAGCTGGGACCGGTGCTGGGCAAGGGCGACGCGATGTGGCGCGCGCTGCATGTCCTGAGCGGCGACGTCGTCTGCTTCCTGGACGCCGACACGGAGCAGTTCGGGCCGCATTTCGCCTGCGGACTGCTCGGTCCGCTGCTGTGCGACGCGCGCCTATCGTTCGTGAAGGGCTTTTACCGCCGGCCGTTCAAGGTCGGCGACGTGACGCTCCCGGACGGCGGCGGCCGCGTCACCGAGCTGACCGCGAGGCCGCTGCTGAACCTCTTCTACCCCGATCTCGCCGGCGATCGAGCAGCCGCTGGCCGGAGAGATCGCCGCCCGGCGTGAGCTGCTCGAGCGACTGCCGTTCGTGACCGGCTACGGAGTCGACATCGCGCTGCTGATCGACGCACACCGCGAGGCGGGGCTGGAGGCGATCGCCCAGGTCGACCTCGACGTGCGCCAGAACGCGCATCAGCCGCTGCGCGAGCTGGGGCCGATGGCCTTCTCGGTTCTGCGGGCGCTCGCCTCCGGCTCGAGCAGCGACGGCCGGCTGGCCGGGCCCGCTGCCGTCGACGTTCATGTCTCGTCGGGCGACGAGCTGCGTGTCGCTCGGCGCCGACTCGGTCGAGCGGCCGCCGCTGGCCACCTTCGCGCCGCCGCCTGAGGCGAGCGGCGCTTGATCCACGTACCCAGCCCGCTTGTGGGATATCGACGTGAATATTCCCCGTCGATGTCCCAATTCGCGCTCCGAGTCAGCCGAACGCCTCGCGCGCAGCCTTGCCACCGGGCTCGCGCCGGCCGCGAAGCCGTACGTCCCTCGTTCGCGCAACTCGTCCGCGGCCTTGACGACGGCGGCGATCGCGTCGAACGCGAACGCGCCGCCGACGGAGATCCTGCTCACCCCGAGCGCCGCGAGCTCGGACACCGGCGGCAGCCCGGCCCGCGCGAGCACGTTGACCGGCCTCTCGACCGCCGAGATCACCGCCTCGATGATCGGCCGCGCTCGTCAGTCCCGGGGCGTACAGGACGTCGGCGCCCGCCTCCTGATAGGCCAGCAGGCGGGTGATCGTGTCGTCGAGGTCGTCGCGGCCGCGAATGTGGTTCTCGCTGCGTGCGGTCAGAACCACGTGCGCGGGGCCAGCGTGCGCCACCTCGACCGCCGCCGCGACCCGCTCGGTCGCCTCGATCAGTTCGTAGATCTCGCTGCCGTCGTAATCCTCGATCGAGAAGCCGGCCAGCCCGGCCGCGACCGCGCCGGCGGCGGTCTCCGCGACGCCCTCCGTCGTGGCCGCGAACAGGTTCTCGAGGTCGGCCGACACGGGCAGCTCCGTCGCCGCGACGATCGCCGCCGCGTGCGCGAGCGCCTCGTCGCGGGTGACCGTCCCATCGAGCCGACCGAGGGTCGCGGCGAAGCCACTGCTGGTCGTCGCGAGCGCCTCGAACCCGAGCGACGCGAGCAGCCGCGCGGACGACTACCATTTGCGATTGGGGGCTCTTTATGAGTACAGCCCCGTTGATATCCAGGTTGCACAGGCCGAAGAGAATTTTCGCGCCGCGGCCCGCCTCAATCCGTATGACCCTCAAACCTGGTTGGATCTGGCAGGTTCGCTGGAGTTGCAAGGCCGCATGGAGGATGCCTCCGGCTGCCTCCGCAAGGTACACATGCTGGCCCCGAATATCCCTGCCTATCAATGGCCCATCGCCAATTTTTACTTGCTGCAAGGCAATGTCGATGAGGCTTTCCGGCATTTCAAAGTCGTGCTGGCCGGTACCGCGCAATACAACACCAATGTCTTTAGTGCGGCTTGGAAAACTACGGACGATCCCAATAAGATTCTTCAGGATCTCATTCCGGAGCGAGTCGATACCGAGCTCAGTTATCTAAACTTCCTGATAGCCCAGCACCACCTGGATGAAGCGCAGGGGGTCTGGAAACGAATAATGACCGGGCATCAGGAATTCTCCCCCAATGCTGCGGGTGGGTACATTGATAGCCTGATCAACGCTCGCCGCGGGGCGGAAGCTTTCGAGGTTTGGACCGACCTCCAGAAGGCCGGCATCGTTCCCTATTCGTCAACGACTTCCGAAAAGAATCTGATCTACAACGGTGACTTCGAGGACAAATCGCTGAATTTCGGCTTTGCCTGGCGGATCGTTCCCGTAGAGGGCGCCTACGCGGGTTTGGATACCTCGACTTTTCACTCGCCCAGCCACGCGCTCCTGATCCAATTCTCGGGCAGCCACAACCTCCTTTACGAGCACGTTTTCCAATATGTGAAGGTCACACCCGGGCAGTCCTACCGCTTGCGAGTCTTCGCGAAGGCCGAAGGCATTACCACTGACACCGGACCTCACGTGCAAGTGTTCGATGCCTACAACCCCGCGCTCCTGAACAAGTCGTCGGAGGATTTGACAGGCACCACAGATGGGTGGATTCCTCTGATTATGGATTTTGCCGCCGGACCTAAAACCGATCTGATCGTCATCCGCCTTACCCGAATTCCCAGCAGGAAGTTCGACAATCTCATCGCAGGCAAACTCTGGCTGGACGATGTCCAGCTTGTTGCCGTGCAGAACGTACAGAAATAACGTTTCCCTTCTCCGTCATGCGGCCTCCTGTAGGGGGACGGCTTGCCGTCCCCTGTGAAAAGGGTAGGGCCACCCCTACTCCTACACCTTGTCAGAGTGGTCATGTCAATTTCTGGAACTTTTTGACCCGTTTTGTGCAATAATTAGGTTCCAGCGGCATTAAACCAAAAAAACTCCTTTCTGGCCGGATTGTCCATGGCTGGGTACTCGCTCAGCCAGGAAGGCTGGGGTTTCTATAGCCAAACTTCACTCTACGGAGGTTGTCGCGATGGGTTTGACTCGAGCTGTCGGTGAGCGCAAACGGCGGGTTGCAACTGGCTTGTTTTCTCCGACTGCCAGTGCGTTTCTTGCAGCGACTGTACTTTTGGCGGCCGTTCTCACGATGAGCTGTGGCGGAAAGACCGTCCAGTCGCCGGCATCAAATGCGTCTCAGACAACTCAAAGCTCCCTCACTCCGCAGACCGCGCAAGTGGTCCTTCTGGGACAATTGCAATTCTCGACGACCGTGGGCAGTGCAGGAGTTACCTGGTCGGTGAATGGCGCCACGGGCGGAAGCCAGACGATCGGTGTGATCAGCAACACAGGCTTATATATCGCACCCGTCAACATGCCCTCGCCCAACACGGTCACGGTAACGGCAACAACTTCAGCGCAGTCGGCGTCGGCTACCATAACCATCGTGAATCCTCCGCCCGTGATCTCGTCCCTGTCTCCGCCTTCCGTTCCTGCTGGAAATGCCAACACTACTTTGACCGTCACTGGGACCGGGTTCACGGTTCAGTCGGTCGTTACCCTGGGAGGTACGCCGCTCGCCACGACCTATTGGAATCCCACCGCTCTGACGAGCGTAATGACGTCCACAGAACTCCTTATTGCGCAGACTCTTCCGGTGGAAGTCATCACCCCAACCCCAGGGGGCGGAACCAGTTCGGCGGCGAGCCTCTCGATAACCTCGGGAGTGTTTGCGACGATTAATCCCCAAGTGGCGTTGTACTCATACGTGGCGCCAGGAAATGCTTCTGTTTCAATAGAGTTCGGACCCGATACGACCTATGGCACACACACTTGGGCGCAGACAGCTCCAGCCGCCGGCGGCGCCGTGCAGATTCTGGTTGCCGGGATGAGGGCCAACACTACCTACCACATGCGAGCCGATGTGGTCCTTCCGGACGGCACAGAAATCTTCGACCAGGACCAGACGTTCATCACGGGAGGGCCGCAACCCTCTCTGATTCCTCAATTTACCGTTACCAACCCTAACGGCCTTACTCCCAGTCCGGGAGTCTTAATGTTTCATCTTACACAAGGGACATCGGGCCAGTTGCAGGCTTTGGCGACCGATAACGCGGGAAATGTGATCTGGTACTACCCGTACGATCCGGCGCTCGGCATACCGCAGCCGATCAAACTCCTGCCCAACGGCCACATGCTGATCACCCTGGGGCCCGGAGGGACACAACCCAACGCGGGAATCGTTCGAGAGATTGATCTGGCGGGGAATATTATCCGTCACTTCAACGCACCCCAGCTAACCAATTGGCTCGCAAAGGCCGGCTTTAACCTGGACGTCTTGGAAATCCATCACGATCTTCTCCCTTTGCCCAATGGCCACCTGATCGTGCTGGTTAATCATGTTGAAAACGTGACTCTCACAGGAGCCACCGAACCGAGGTCAATGGTGGGTGATGCGTTAATCGATCTCGACCAGAATTACAATCCGGTTTGGATATGGGATAGCTTCAACTACCTGGACGTCAATCGCCATCCACTCGATATTCAGGACTGGACCCACTCCAATGCCATCGTCTATTCGCCCGATGACGGCAACTTGATCTTGTCGATGCGCAATCAGTCCTGGGTCCTCAAGATCGACTACCAAAACGGCCAAGGAACAGGCAATATACTCTGGCGGCTCGGATACCAGGGTGATTTCACACTGACGAATGGAGAAAACCCGGATTGGTTTTACGCTCAACACTATCCGAATATCGTGAGCGCCAACACCACCGGTGTCTTCAACCTCATGGTATTCGATGATGGTGACAGCCGCGTAATGGACGCGGGGGGGGCTACATGCGGCACGGCGGGGCAGGTGGCCTGCTACAGTCGGGTTCCTGTTTT
Source organism: uncultured Acidobacteriota bacterium (assembly GCA_963770415.1). Classification (GTDB taxonomy): domain Bacteria; phylum Acidobacteriota; class Terriglobia; order UBA7540; family UBA7540; genus CAVROP01. Next base: position 256,174 of record CAVYPU010000015.1, on the reverse strand, counting down.
GCAGCTCGACGAAAGCGCCATGACCGCGACCGTTCTCTGGCAGGACAATTTGTCGCCGGTTTACACCTTCTGGGGTGGAAGCGCGCAACAACTTGGCAATACCAATGTGGTTTTTGGGATATCTGCGCCCTCGGACGATGCCACCGGCGGCCGCTATATGGAAGTCACTTCTGCCTTATCACCGCAAGTCGTTATGCAGATGGAGGTTTCGGGACAGAACGCCTACCGCGCCGTCCATCTTCCCAGCCTCTACCCAGGGGTGCAGTGGTGAGAGATTGTTATTGACTTTAACGCCATGCCATGACTTAATCTAGCATTTGACTTTTGATTCCAGTTCCGGGTTGAGGGGTTGACCCAGGGCTGATGTAATGAATAAAAGCAGGCGCTCTCAGTTCTGGATTTGCGGCATCCTGGCCGTAGTGTGCCTGGTGCTCCTCAACTGCTTAGTCCTTCAGTTTCAGAAATTGCCAGGACGCGCGCCAGTCCTCCCGACACCAGCCTGCTCCGATTCCGTCCCGAATGAACCTCCTGCTAACGTTGACCTCGAATATCGCAAGCCGCCTCTTAAGGCAAGTGAAAACAGGCGTGTGGCGGGGAAGGAGGGTTCCGGACCCCAAGCTAGTTCCGGGAACAATACCCCGGCTGGTACCCATGCGGAGCATGTCGCCTCCGCTCCCTCCGATGCAACTCAGCTCGCGACTCAAGTTTCCGTGGCGGCTCAGCCCAAGCGCAAGACACGCACTATCGTACCCTTGGGCTACGCCGAGAACGCCGAAGGTCGAGTCGAGGCGATTATCTCTATGGGCGATGGAGTCCAGGTAGTCCATGAGGGCGACGTTGTTGATGACGGCTTGAAAGTGGCAAGAATCGCTCCTACTGCGGTGGAACTCATTGATAATTCAGCCACGAGCGCGCCCGTTCAGGTAATGGCGGAGGCCGTACAAAGCAACGCGCAGGCAGCCCCAAGCAACGGACCGCAGGCGCTGCCGCGATCTGATTCGGCGACGAATTCAAGCTCGGACAATGATCACCGCCTGCTCGCGGCCCTCTCTGCCCGCGCCGTGCAACCCTCTAACGCTCAAGCAGTTGGCTATGCGGTCACAGCGGACGGCCGGGTCGATGCAATCGTCGCCGAGGGAGAGCATGTTAGCCTTAGCCAAGCCAGTAAGACCTTCCCGCAAGAGTTCCGCAGCCCAACCCCTTCTCCTGCTACAGTCGAAACAGCGAAGTCCTCACTCCCGGCAGTTAATCCCGCGGAATCAACCACTATCGAGGCACAGCCCTTTCACGCTGACTCCTCTACGCCGGAGCAAAGCGAAATGCCTCTTGTTGCCTCCCTACCTGATTCGTCCAAAGGGGACAATCCTCAGGGCGTCGTCAGTACCTTGGAACCGGGCGCAAGTTTACCCGAAACGATGCAGGCCGAACCGCTGGCCGACTATTCAGCCGCCCCTGGAGGGAGTGGGGCGAGGCAGGCGGAGCCTGTTCCGCAAATGGCCCAGCCAAGTGGGTTGGCGATAGGGAACGCCGCGCCACGTCCCACCACGGCCGAGAGTGCGAACCGTCTCCTACCCCTCGGATTTGTGGAAAAGGCAGGAGGTGAGAAAGAAGCCATCATCGAATTGCACGATCAGGTCTATATCGTGCATGAAGGCGAGTTATTCGCCGAGAAATACAGGGTGATGCATATTACTTCTTCGACAGTTGACGTTGTGGAGGAATCGACTAAGGGGTTGGCTCCGCCTCCCGAGATCGAGCCGGATCCCAAGGCCACCGCTCATCCTCCTGTCTCCACTTGGCGCGGACCGCCTGCACCGGCAGGGTCTTTGCCCAAGGTTCTTCCCCTTGGCGTGGTCAAGACGGAGGGTTTGATCGCCGGTATACCTGTCGCCAGCGCATTGCAGGCCCGGCCTGAACCCCAAGTTGAGCCTTGTCATCAGTTAGCTGGAGAACAAGTCATTTGCTCAAGCGGTGATAGGGTCGGCATGCAGTCGGCGCTCCAGGCCGATGGAGGCGCTTCCCCTCCGGCCGCAGCCCAGACGATCGGCCTCGTAGAGAAAGCAGGTGGTGAATCGGAGGCCATTGTGGCGAGCGAGGAAGAAGTGTACCTCGTTCCCTTTGGGAAGGAGTCTGTCAGTAATTCGACTCTTCCAAATTCACTTCCAGGAATAGCCGCTCAATCTCCTCTGGGAATTCTCACGCTCACCCTTCCCGCTCCGCCGTCAAATTTGACGTCTACAACTTCCCAGACTAATTTCCTGCAATTGCGCCCCTGACGAGCATTAGAAATCCTGGATTCCCGCTTGCGCGGGAATCACATTCGGTGTGCCATCCTGTCCACTGTGCGATTTTCCCAGGAAGCAAGTCGTGTCCCAACAAAGAGTGCCAAACTCCCCAACGCTCCACGATCCCGGTGGACTTTTTCAGTACCACAGAGAGGAACCCTCTCAGGTTGCGGCTAACTCCCTGAATTCACTCGCCTGATGAATCCTCGCACAACCCTCGCGAACAGGCGATGAACCCCATATATGGCACGTAACCTGCTGGAAATACAGGGTGTGACATTGCGTCCGGGATTTGGAACCCTTAATCCTAATTGAAAGTCCGGAGGACCGAAGATGGCGTATGACGCGACGAAGATGCAGGACTGGCAGATCTCGGAAGCGAGCGAAAAGGGGATTCCAAGCCCCCGCGAGTGGCAGGAAAAATTAGGCCTTCAAGAAGGCGAGATGATTCCCATGGGGCGGCTTGCAAAACTGGACTTTCTGAGGATTATTGAACGGCTCAAGGGCCGCCCGGATGGTAAGTACATTGAAGTCACAGCGATAACGCCCACGCCCTTGGGTGAGGGAAAGAGCACGACTTCGCTTGGCTTGATCGAGGGCCTGGGCAAGCGGGGCAAGAACGTAGGAGGGTGCCTGCGCCAGCCCTCCGGCGGGCCAACCATGAACGTGAAGGGCACGGCGGCCGGTGGTGGGAACGCGCTGCTAATCCCTATGACAGAATTTTCCCTGGGATTGACGGGCGACATCAACGACATTGTGAACGCCCACAACCTTGCTATGGTGGCACTTACGGCTCGCATGCAGCACGAGCGCAACTACAACGATGAGGAACTGAAGAAGCACAGCATCCCGCGCCGCCTGGATATTGACCCCACGCGTGTCGAAATGGGCTGGGTGATCGACTTTTGTGCGCAGGCGCTGCGCAACATCGTCATCGGAATCGGCGGCAAGCAGGACGGCTATATGATGCAGTCCAAGTTCGGTATTGCGGTAAGCTCCGAACTGATGGCCATTCTTTCCATTGTCACCGACCTGGCGGACCTGAGAAAGCGCCTCGGGGAGATTACAGTTGCCTACGACAAGAAGGGCAACCCGGTCACTACCACTGACTTGGACGTTGCGGGCGCCATGACCGCCTGGATGCGGAACTGCATCAACCCCACATTGTGTTCGACGGCGGAATACCAACCTTGCATGGTGCATGCCGGACCCTTCGCCAACATCGCCGTGGGTCAGTCTTCGATCATTGCCGACCGGCTGGGCCTGAAGATGTTCGATTACCACGTGACGGAGAGCGGCTTTGCGGCAGACATTGGTTTCGAGAAGTTCTGGAACGTCAAGTGCCGATATAGCGGCTTGAAGCCCAACGTCTCCATCCTGACTGCCACGATCCGCGCACTCAAAATGCACGGGGGTGGTCCTCGGGTCGCGCCGGGCCTGCCGCTTCCTGACGAGTACACCAAGGAGAACCTGGCCCTCCTCGAAAAGGGGCTTCCTAATTTGCTGCACCACCTGGAGATCATCCGCCGTTCGGGGATCAACCCGGTGGTCTGCATCAACCGTTTTCATACCGACACTGAAGATGAGGTTGCCTTGGTTCGCAAGGCAGTGGAAGCTGCGGGTGGTCGGTGCGCTGCTTCCGAACACTGGGCCAAGGGCGGCGACGGCGCCCTGGAACTGGCAGATGCGGTGCTCGATGCCTGCAAGGACGAAAACAAATTCGAGTTCCTTTACCCGCTTGAGATGAAGTTGAGGGAACGGGTAAACATCATCGCCAAAACGGTTTACGGGGCGGAGGGTGTAGCCTGGGCGCCGGAAGCGGAAGCCAAAGCAAAGCAGTTCGAGTCCGATCCCAAGTTCGCCGACTACGCCACCATGATGGTCAAGACGCATCTCAGCTTGACCCACGATCCGACGCTCAAAGGTGTTCCCAAGGGCTGGATTCTGCCCATTCGGGACGTCCTGGTGTATTCGGGATCGAAGTTCCTTTGCCCCTGCGCAGGGACTATCAGCTTGATGCCGGGGACTTCGTCCAACCCCGGTTTCCGCCGCGTGGATGTGGATGTGAAGACCGGGAAAGTTTCCGGCCTGTTTTGAGACGAAAGCGATCCCCCTCCTTCGTTTGCCAAGGAGGGGGGCAGGGGGCATAGGCGCTAGATTAAGCGTTGCGACGGGGTCCCGAAGGGACTCAACATCATTAGCCGTAGGTGCAACCTACGGTAAGCGCCAACCCAAAGTAATGAGTCCAACCCCGGAGGGGTTGAATTCGACCCCTTCGGGGTCGCGTGCAAACTCAATGGATGCCTTCTCGTCCGTAGGTTCCACCTACGGCTAATGACCTTCATGCCCTTCGGGCATGTTGGGCGCCCCACCGGCCCTTAACCTAGCGCCTATGGGGGCAGAGGGTGGCTGGGCCGACACCAACCACCGCTGACACCTCCTCCGTTGAGGAGGGGATCTCAAGGGAGAAATGTATGACGCAAGATGGGGATGCTCTATCACAGAACCATTTGAAGCAGGCTCTCGAAAAAGGCGAATTCTTCTGCACCGCGGAAATGGTGCTGGGCCGCGACCACAACATGGGTGAAGCGGAGACCTTCGTCAAGGAGGCGGCGGCGCAGCCGAATGGCATCAAGATCATCAGTGTGACCGACCTGCCCAGCGGCAACCCAGCGCTGCCTCCGGAAGCCTTCGTCTCGTTCATCAAGGAACGTGGCCTCACGCCAATCGCCCATCTCACGGCTAAGGATGGAAACCGTTCCTTCCTCGAGGGCCGTCTGCACGGCCTGGCGCGCGAAGGCGTCGAGAACGTGCTGTCATTGACCGGCGACGCTCAAAAAGAAGGCTTTGGCGGAAAATCCAAACCCGTTTACGACCTCGACTCCGTCCTTCTTCTCTGGCTGATTCAGGCCATGCGGTCGGGCATCGAATACAAGCTCGGGCCGCGCACGATTCAGAGCACGCCTTTCGATTTCTTCGCGGGCGGCGTGGTGAACCCCTACAAGATTCACGAGTCCGACCAGATGATGCAGTTCTACAAGCTGCAACTGAAGGTCGCGGTCGGCGCGCAGTACATCATTACGCAGTTGGGGTACAACATCCGCAAGCTCGCCGAGTTGAAGCATTATTTGACCCGCGAGGGGCTGGGCAAAGTCCCCGTCCTCGCCAACGTCTACGTCCCCACGGCCAAAATCGCGCAGATGATGCAAGCCGGGGAAGTGGCGGGCTGCGTCATACCGGATGAGTTCATTCGCCGGCTCGAGAAGGAAAAGAAACCTGAGCGGCTGGAGCGCGCGGCGCTGATGGTGGCGGCGGCGAAGTCGCTAGGCTTTGCGGGCGCGCACGTGGGCGGATTCGGCCTTACCCACCGCGATTTCATGACGATCATGGAGCGCGCCGCAGCTCACGCGGACGACTGGCGCGGCAAGATGGACGAGCTCGTCTTCCCCTACCCCAATGAGTTCTACCTGCTGCCGCAAGGGGCCGATGGCTTAAGCGACGGCGCAGGTATCTACCAGGTCAGCCACAAAAAGCCGCACGAGACATTCGTGCAGTGGCTATCGAAGCTCGTACACCGGCACCTGATCGCGGATGGTTCCCTCGGCCAGCGTTTCTTCGGCGCGCGGCTGAAAGCGAATGGCGACGGCGCCCCAGGCAATTCGTGGCGTCACGGGTTGTGGTACTGGCTGCTCGAGCCTTCCACGCTTTACCGCAAAGCAACTCTCGGATGCCGGAGTTGCGGCGACTGCCTTCAGGACCACCTCGACTACGCCGGCTGCTCCATGCGATGGTGTTACAAGGAGTTGCGCAACGGCCCCTGCGGCGGCTCGAGAGTAGACGGAACCTGCGAAGCGCGCCCCGAGCAGCTTTGCATCTGGAACGTCATCTATCGCGGCGCTTTGGCCGTCGGGGACGACCCCAAGAAATTTGCCCGCACCCTGATCCCCCCCGCGACTGGTGTCTGGATAACACCAACGCCTTGGCCAATCGCATGGCGGGGCTCGACAACGTTTGCAAGCGGAAGGACCTGCACGCCGCGACCGCGGCTGCGAAGATTTGAGGCCGACGTCCGCAGCCTTTCGACTATTAGGGCTAGTACTCTCCCGAGGGGCATAGGCGCTAGGTTAAGGGCCTGTGGGGCGGCCAGCATGCCCGAAGGGCATGAAGGTCATTAGCCGTAGGTGGAACCTACGGGCGAGAAGGGATACATTGAGTTTGCCCGCGACCCCGGAGGGGTCGAATTCAACCCCTCCGGGGTTGGACTCATTACTTTGGGTTGGCGCGTACCGTAGGTTGCACCTACGGCTAATGATGTTGAGTCCCTTCGGGACCCCGTCGCAACGCTTAATCTAGCGCCTATGCTCCCGAGGGGAGAGGGTGGCGCGCGCCGGTGCTTTCACCAACCGGTGCGGGGCGGGTGAGGGGTCACTTCCGCGACAGGGCCTAACACTAAGCCGAAGTTCCAGTGACAATTAGGCCGAACCTCCGGGTTAGGTGTTGATTATGCAGGACTTGGCGGAATTGTGGTTTTCATTGTGTTCCCATGTATGTGCAAATATTGTGCTTGACAGTTGCTGCTATGTGTGAATAATAGCTCCCATGTACATCGAAACCGTCCCCAACCGCAACTCCCCGCCCGCCATCCTCCTGCGCGAGGGCTGGCGGGAGGGCCAGAAAACCTGCAAACGCACCTTGGCCAATCTCTCCGCTTGGCCGCAAACTCAGATCGAAACCTTGCGCCGCCTGCTGCGCGGCGAGACGCTGGTCTCCCCCAAGGATCTGTTGCACACGGCGCATACCTCTCCCCACGGCCACGTTGAGGCGATCCTGGCCATGATCCGCCAACTCGACCTCGACACTCTGATCTCCTCCAAGCGCTGCCGCGAACGCGACCTGGTGGTGGCCATGATCGTCCAGCGGCTGATCTCGCCCTCCTCCAAATTGGCGACCACGCGGGAGTGGAGCACCACCACCTTGGGGGAAGAGTTGGGGGTGCAGGAGGCCAGCGAAGATGACCTTTACGCAGCCATGGACTGGCTGCTGCAACGGCAGGAACGCATCGAGAAGAAACTGGCCGCCCGCCATCTGAGGGAAGGCGGCTTGGTGCTTTACGATGTGAGCAGCAGTTCCTATGAGGGTCGCACCTGCCCGCTGGTGCAGTACGGCCACAATCGGGATGAAGACCAGCTCCCGATTATCGTCTACGGGGTGATGACGGACGAGGCGGGGCGTCCGGTGGCGGTGCAGGTTTATGCGGGCAACACCGGCGACCCCAGCACGGTGGGCGATCAGGTGGAGAAGTTGCGCCAGCGCTTTGGGCTGGAGCGGGTGGTGCTGGTAGGGGACCGCGGCATGCTGACCCCGCCGCAGATCAACAAACTTCGCCAGCATCCTGGCATGGGCTGGATCACGGCGCTGACCAGCGGAGCAATTCGAGAATTAGTGCAGAAAGGGAGCTTGCAACTCTCCTTGCTGGACGAACAGAACCTGGCCGAAATCAGCTCTCCGGATTACCCCGGCGAGCGGCTCGTGGTCTGTCATAATCCGCTGCTGGAAGAGGAACGGGGGCGCAAGCGGCAGGCGTTGCTGGAAGCGACGGAGAAGCGTCTGACGAAGATCGCCAAGGAAGTAGCGCGCCGCAAGAAGAAGTTGCTGAAGGCGTCCGAGATCGGGCTCAAGGTAGGTAAAGTTCTGGGGCGCTACAAGGTGGGCAAACACTTCGAGTGCCGGATCGGAGAGGGGAGTTTCGAATGGAGCCGACGCCCGGAGTCTATTGCTCAGGAAGCGAAGCTGGATGGAATTTATGTGCTGCGCACCAGTGAACCGGCCGAGCACCTCTCGGCCGAAGATACCGTGCGCAGCTATAAGAGCCTGGCGGAAGTGGAGCGTGCCTTTCGCTGTCTGAAAGGGATCGATCTGCTGGTGCGGCCCATTCGGCATCGCACCGAGGAGCGGGTACCCGCGCATATTTTCTTATGTCTGCTGGCCTACTATGTGGAATGGCACTTGCGGCGGGCTTGGGCGCCGCTGTTGTTCGAGGATGAGGAGCGACGAGAGGAGCGGAAGCGACGCGACCCGATTCTGCCCGCCCAACCCACGGCCGCGGCGAAAGCCAAGAAGCAATCTCATGAAACGCGGGAGGGACTTCCCGTGCACAGCTTCGCCACCCTGCTGGCAGAGTTGGCCAGCCGTGCCCGAGTGACCTACGAATTCAAATCGGGAGAGCTGAAGTTGACCTGCAAGCAGGTGCCGGAGCCGACGCCGCTCCAGGCACGGGCGTACGAGCTGATCCGTACGTTCCCAGTAACTGGAAATCGAGCTTGAATGTATCCCTCAAGGAATCAAAAGCATATCCCTCGAAGGCTACTGGAACTTCGGACTAAGTAATAGCCGGCAACCTAATTTTGGGATTCCGCGCTACAATGTTCGGCGTTGAATACCACGCCATTCCCGCGCAAGCGGGAATCCAGTTCAACCAGAAGGAGAATACATATCGTGCTCGTCATCGGAGAACTTATTAATTGCACTCGTAAAAAGGTCGGGGAAGCCGCCCACAAGCGGGACGTCGAATTCTTCAAGGAAATCGCCACACGGCAAGCCAATGCCGGCGCAACTATGCTGGACGTGAACGGCGGACTGCCAGGCCAGGAGATCGAAGTCCTGCCGTGGCTTGTGAACATCGTTCAGGAAACCGTGGCTATACCGCTTTGTCTCGACAGCGCTGATCCGGCCGCGCTTCGCCGGGCGCTCCCGCTGTGCAAGCAGCGCGCCATGATCAACTCCATCACCGACGAAGCAGCGCGCCAACAGGCGCTGCTCCCGCTCCTTAAGGAGTTTCGCCCCAAGCTGATCGCCCTGTGTTTGGGCGAGGCTGGGCCGCCGAACACGGTCGAGGACCGCGTCGCGACCGCCAGCCGCCTCGTGGACCGTCTTACCGCGGAAGGGTTTACTCTGGATGACATCTACGTCGACCCTTGCGTGCTCCCCGTCAGCACCAGCCCCGAGCACGGAAGGGCGCTCGTGGAAGCCACAGGAAAGATCAAAGCCCGCTATCCCGGCATCCACTTGAGCGCCGGCGTCAGCAACGTTTCCTTCGGCCTGCCCGTGCGCAAGTTGCTCAATGAAGTCCTGATCGCTTTGCTCATGGCGCAAGGCCTGGACGCCGCCATCGTCGATCCTTGCGACGCGCAGTTGATGATGAATGTCCGCGCCGCCGAAGCCCTGCTAGGCCGCGACGAGTACTGCGCAAATTACATCCAAGCGTTTCGTGAAGGGAAGTTGGGACAGTAAGGGGAAAGGCAGAAGGCAGAAGGCAGAAGGCTGAAGGCATTGCTCCGTTAAGGGGCCGAAGAATCCGGTCTGGTAATCCTTCCCGCCCTCTCTTCCTTGGGGTAGAGGGTGGACCGCGACGGCGCTTTCGCGAGCGCCGCGGGTCGGGTGAGGGGGTCGCTTGCATTGTGAGCGAAAAGGGCTGGATTCCCGCTTGCGCGGGAATGACGTGACTTTCAGCGGAGCGAAGAATCCCCGGAGTTCGCCCGTCCGAGCAAGCGCAACGAAGGGCTGGACCGACCGTCACAGATAACGAGTAACGGCTGAAGACTGACCACTGACAACTGACGACTGATAGCTGACGACTGATAACTGATAGCTGACGGCTGAAAGCTGACAGCCGAGGAGGCACACCGTGGCAGCAACCATACTAGACGGGAACAAGATTCGCGACCAAATCAAGGCGGAGCTCGCCGAAAAGATCAGGGAGCTGAAGACCGCCGGCATCATCCCGGGCCTCGCGGCAGTTCTGGTGGGAGAGAATCCCGCCTCGCAAATCTACGTGCGCAGCAAGGTGAAGACCTGCGAATCCCTCGGGCTCTATAGCGAGAAGATCACCCTGCCTGCGGACACCTCCGAAGAGCGCCTGCTGGCGCTGGTCGATTCGCTCAACCACCGCGACGAGATTGACGGCATCCTGATTCAACTTCCGCTCCCGTCGCAAATCGATTCGAAGCGCGTGCTCGAGGCTGTGGACCCGGCCAAGGACGTGGACGGATTCCACCCCATCAACGTCGGGCGCCTGGTGGCCGGAACGCCGGGCCTGGTTCCCTGCACCCCGGCGGGAATCATCGAGATCCTGCTGCGCAGCCAGATTCCCATCAAGGGCGCGCGCGCCGTGGTGGTGGGCCGGAGCGACATCGTGGGGAAACCGGTGGCTATGCTGCTGCTCCATCAACACGCCACGCTGACCGTGTGCCACTCGCGGACGCGCGACCTGCCGGGGGTGGCGCGCGAGGGCGACATCCTGGTGGCCGCCATGGGCAAGCCCGGCTACGTCACCGGCGATTTCATCAAGCCCGGCGCTACCGTGATCGACGTCGGAATCAACCGCCTGACCACGCCCGAAGAAATTAAGCGCATCTACCACGATCCCTCCGGCCCGCTCAAGGATCTCGCGGCTAAAGGCTCAGTCCTGGTGGGAGACGTGCAGCCGGAAGACGTGAAAGAGAAGGCGGGCGCCTACACGCCGGTGCCAGGAGGCGTCGGCCCGCTGACCATCGCCATGCTGATGTCAAACACCGTCCGCGCCGCACGACTGCGCCGCGGTTTACGCGCCTGTGCCGCGTGAAAGCGAGCAATTATGGCAAAACTTGGAACCAGTAAGCGCCCCGCAGTAGTCCGAGTGGAGTCCGCCGAACGCGGCGAAGAGATCGTGGCTCTTTGTACGGATCACGGATGGCAGGTCATCGTGGGCGTGGAACCGGACGAGCCGGAAGACATTTCGGACGTCGAAAAACTGCTGCGCCAGGCCGGAAAGAGTGCGGTCAAGCCTCAGGCGGCCCCGAGAGTAAGCGCCAACGACTACTGCCCTTGCGGAAGCGGTAAAAAGTTTAAGAATTGCTGTGGCATGCCGTGAGTGGCCATTGATAACTTGACTGCCAGACGAGCCCAAAAGCCCGCCTTGGCGGGCGATAGAGTGTGGCCCACGGCGAGCCAGCCGTGGGGACAGCGGAAAGTGAGAATCTCTTTTAAGCCCCGGCAGGGGCGACATAATCTCGATGGATCGGGGAAGATTCTTCTGTCGCCACTACCGTGGCTCACGGGTGACCGCGCACCTCCGGTCCCACGGCTGGCTCGCCGTGGGCCACATTATGGCGCTGCTAACGCAGCTTCGAACAATGGCGAGACCTTTATGTAAACGCTTATGATTTGTGGCCCCCTTACTATCTGCCCACTGCAAGGATCGCCGGCTTGAGCGTCCAAGCCTGAAGCTTGGCGAGCGCCATCAGTTGCGGAGCGACTCCCCCGTCGAAAACCTGGTAGCGCGGACCGCTGCTTTTGCGGTCCGCGGTTCTTTCATGGGTCCGTTGACAAGCCGCGGACCCCAACACCGGGGGTCCGCGCTACCGCCCTGTGGCAAGGATTGCCGGCTTCAATGTCCACGCCTGAAGCTTGGCGAGCGCCATCAGTTGCGGAGCGTCGAAGCCTTCCGGAAAGATGAGCCAGCCCCAGAGGCTTGGGGAATCGTCCGCGACATAGCGGGCCGCAGCGAGGTGCGCGGGCCGCAAGGTCACGGAATCCGGCGGGTCGCTTGACGCCAGCATGGAGCGCGTCGTCTCGGCGAGAGCCACCAAATAACTTTCAGGCGGAACGGGCGCGCTGCCTAGCCACACCACATTCGGAATCTGGCCGTTCTTCTCGACAGAACTGGCGACATCCAAAACGGTTCGTGAGAACTGGTTCCAGGGGACTTTCACATTATCCGCGAGTTCCGGCGCGGCAAGCGAAGGACCGTAGGGCGTGCCGCGCAGCATGATCGACGCTGGCGCCTGTTTCCGCACGGCCCGGGCGACGAAGTTATTGAGCAACTCGAACTGCTCGCTTGCGGTGAGCGCATAGTCTCCACGTACCTGGAATGAAACCTCTGAAGTAACCTGCGAAGCGACTTCGCCCAATTCGCTCGGCGAGAACTTGCGACCCTGCGCCTTGTCAGGCATCACGCTGAGCGCCTCAGAAGCGGTGATGAACTGCACACGAGGGAAGGACTTGACATAGTGCACGAGCCCCTGGAGGTAGTTGAAGTCCCTCTCGATCTGCTCTGGGCTTTTCATGGGTGGCAGCTTCCATTCCGCGCGCGGAGGATTAGCTCCCTTGGCGAAATTCGTCGCGTCCCAGAAGGCGCGATGAATAAATTCGCAAGGGTGGAAGTAGAAGCTGACTACGCCCCCGGCCGGCCCGAATTCGTCATAACTGGCCTTGAAGTTGGCCTTGGATTCGTCCAGATTTGACCACTCCTCGTTGGGCCGCAGGTTCAACCCGGCTTTGATGTTGAAGATATTCAACAGCCCGCCGAACCAGAATGGCTTGCCATCGAGTCCTAACTGCTGGCCCTCGTCGAGGTAGACCTTCACGCCCCAACTCTTGAGCGCCGGATACGCCTGCGGGGCCCAGGAACTTCCCGGCTGCCCGTAGCATGTGGGCGCCTTGCCGAAGATGCGGCGCAGGTCGTCGAAGCCCGGGCGCTCGCGGCGGGTGAATTCGGCCGCACCTTGTTCCCAATCGAGCTTCGCTTCGTACTCGGAGGGCGTCGGATGCTGGCTGTGAGTGTTGGCGTGAAAGCCAATCTCGTTTCGGCCAAGCGCTTCGATGACATCGCGCCTCCCGCGGCGCTCGAGCGTCCGGCCCTTTTCACCTACCACCTTGAACGTGCCGCGCACACCCTCGCGCGAGAGAATCTCCGCCACGCGCTTGGCCGCATCATCACTCTGGGGAAGAATGTAATCCTCCGTGTCAAACCACAGGACTACATACACGTTGCCTTGTGCCGCAGGCTCCGCTGCCAGCGACCGCCCGAAGCAGACGGCGAGCAATACGAACAGCAACGCGATTCGGACAACAACTCTCGGAAGTCGAAAATCGAAATTCGAAAAGCGCCGGAGGTTTTCTTCCCATGAATCCCGCATCATTATATTTCTCCTCTCTACCACGGTTCGGTGGGATTATAAACCGATTGACGGGTGAGGGAGATGCAGTATTATCAGCCAGACGGCAGACTACAATCTCGACAGGCGTAAGACACATGCGCCTGGAGGCAGTTGCATTGCCGATTGCATTCGCATAAACCGTGCAAACGAAGAAGAGCCTAAGCCGATATGACAACCACATTTCGTGAACAGTACCTGGGAGCACTCCTGTTCGAAAAGCCCGAGCGCATCCCTCTAATTCCCGGCGAGCCTCGCGAGTCCACGCTCCAGGCCTGGCACGGGCAGGGTTTGCCCGAGGGCGTGGATTATTTCCAGGCGCTCTTGTCAGAGCTTGGCCTGCCCTCGATAAGCCAGGAAATTCGCACCATCGATGCGCCTTTCAAAATGCTTCCCACCTTTGAGGAGAAGGTGCTCGAGCACAAAGACGGGCACTACCTCGTGCAGGACTGGATGGGCGCCATTACCGAGATCTCAGACGAGTTCGACTACACTTACATAAGAGCCCCGAAAGATTTCGTCACCCGAAAGTGGCACAAGTTCCCGGTGGAAACTCGTGAGGACTGGGAGCGCATGAAGACTCGGTTTCAAGTGGATGCTCCGGGACGTTTCGCGGGGGAGTTGGAATGGGGCTGCCCACCGCCGGAATCGCACGAATTCATTCTGAGCGTAGATTTCGACGGCCCTTTCTGGCAATTGCGCGAGTGGTGCGGTTTCGAGAACTTGTGCATGCTCTTCGCCGACCAGCCCGAGTTCGTCCAGGAGATGATTGATTTCTGGAAGGATTTTGTTTCGCGAACGCTGGCGCGAATATTCGAGCGGGTCAAGCTGGACCGCGTGCGCATTTCCGAAGACATGGCCTACAAAGCGCACAGCATGATTTCGCCCGCAATGGTGCGAAAATTCATTTTGCCAAGTTATCGCCAGTGGATATCTGAAATCAGGAACGCGGGCTCGACGCTGGTTGATATCGATTCCGACGGGTACATCGAGGAGTTGATTCCGCTCTGGATTGAAGCCGGCATCAACGCCTGTGAGCCGATCGAGGTCGCGGCGGGCAACGATATCGCCGCCTTCCGGAAACGCTTCGGAAAGCGGATGGCTTATATCGGCGGAATCGACAAGCGAGCCATCGCGGCGGGAGGCGCGGCCCTCGAGAATGAAGTCATGCGCGTGGTCCCTCCGCTCCTCGAACAAGGCGGATTCATTCCCGGCTGCGACCACGGCGTGCCGCCGGACATCTCGTGGCTTAATTACGTGACGTACTCGAGATTGTTGGCGCGATTGTGCGGATGGCGGTAAAAAGCAGGATGCAGGATTCGGGATTCAGGATTCAGGGGCTGGCAAGTCAGGTGCCGTGGGCGGCGCCGACATTGCTTTTTATGTCGGCGACACAGGGCGCAGACATACAGGGCAATGTCTGCGCCACCCCAGCGGACAAGTCGGGAATCAGAATGACAACCGGAGATCTATTGCTTCTAGCTCCTGACTTCTGCTTCCCTGAATCCCGAATCCTGAATCCTGCTTCCTGTGCTAAGCTAGGCACTTCATAAGGAGGTTTCAGATGATTCTAGGTCGGCTTGAGAACGCCGAACGATGGGAAAAGGTACATCCTGGCTTCGCTGCGGGGTTCGCGTTTCTGCGACGTGCGGACCTGGCTGAGTTGCCGGCGGGGCGCCATGAGATTGACGGCTCCAGGCTCTACGCCATGGTGATCCGAGGCTCGGGAAAAGGCCAAGGCCGCGCCAAGCTGGAAATCCACCGCAAATATATTGACATCCAGCACTCCGTAACCGGCCCTGATGTGATTGGCTGGAAGCCCGCGAGCGAGTTGGGGAAATCGGAGCAGCCATTCAACGAGGAAAAGGACGTGCAGTTGTTTCTCGACGCGCCGGATTCCTGGACGACAGTTCCTGAGGGGTGTTTCGGCATTTACTTTCCTGAAGATGGCCACGCGCCTCAAGCAGTGGAGGGAGCCGTCCACAAGGTGATCGTCAAGGTGGCAGAAGATTGGTAGCGCCTTAGTGGTGCGTGTGGCCGGCGTTTAGGTCGGCAAAGGTCAACCTAAAGAGTCTGTGTGAAAACTCGTTTTTGCTGTCATTCCGAGGAGTTTCCATTGGCCTTTGGCCCACCCGAGGGAATGAAAATTATCGGTGTCGTCCCCGCGAAAGCGGGGACCCATTGTCCAGCCAATGGATTCCCGCCTGCGCGGGAATGACGTGATTTTCAGGAGAGCCGCAGGCGACGAGGAATCTCGCAGTACGTTGAAAATACTCAGAGCGAGATTCCTCGCTTCGCTCGGAATGACACTCCAAAAGAGCTTTTCACACAAACTCCTAAAGGCGGGCGCTACGAATCGAATCTCCGGATTTGACGGGACGATTATGAAGGCATTCAAAGAGCGGGTAGCGCAAGGAGACATCCTGATATCCGATGGCGCCATGGGCACGTTCCTTCAAGCACGCGGCTTGAAGCCAGGCGAGTGCCCGGAGTCGTGGTGCGTTACTCATCCCGACGTGGTTAAAGGAATTCACGAGGCGTACGCGGCCGTGGGTTCGGACATCGTGGAGACAAACTCATTCGGCGGGACCTCGTACAAGCTGCATCCTTACGGGCTTGCGGACAAAGTGAAAGAATTGAACTCGACCGCCGTAGCGCTGGCGCGACAAGCCATCGCGGGGAAGGGTTACGTAGCAGGCTCGGTCGGGCCCACGGGGCGCATCCTCGAGGATGAGGGCGGCGACGCGTCTCTACAAGACCTCTACAATGCGTTCAAGGAGCAAGTGGTAGCTTTGGCCGAGGGCGGCGCGGACGCCCTATGCATTGAGACCATGGTTTCCCTCGCGGAAGCTGTCCAGGCGATCAAGGCTGCGAAGGATTGCACGAGGCTTCCGGTCATCTGCACATTTACGTTTCAACCCGGTGCGCGCGGTTATCGCACCATGATGGGCGTCGCGCCGGAACGCGCGGCGCGTGGGGCGGCGGCGGCCGGCGCGGATATTGTTGGCGCCAATTGCGGCACAGGGATTGCGCACATGATCGAAGTCACGCGTCGAATGCGTGCGGCCCTGCCGGACACACCGATCCTCGTCAATGCCAATGCCGGCATGCCGGTTTTGGAAGGGGAGAGGACGGTCTTCAAAGACACGCCGGAATTCATGGCCTCGAAAGTGCCTGAACTTATCAATGCTGGAGCGCAGATCATCGGAGGCTGCTGCGGAACTACTCCCGAGCACATTGCGGCTATGGGTCGAGCAGCGGGGGCACGGGATTCATGCGGTACTTGAGTGACCGCGCCAGAAATTGATAGGCCGCCTCTCGGGCCTGGGGAGGGAAATCATGCCCTCCCGGCGGGTAAGTGACTTGCAGGTTACGTCCGGCATGGTAGATTTCGCGATACACAACCTGCGCGGACGCCACGCAATCTCGAACACCGGAAACGTCGAAATTATCGTCCCCGAGCGGCGCGTTGATGAAAACCGGGCGGGGCGCGAGATAAGCCAGCAACTCAGTAAAGTCGAAGGGCATTCGCGCCGGATCTTTGCCATAGACATCGGCGATGCGCGGCATGTACCCCTTGTGGCTCCAGCCTGTCAGATCTCCTCTCTTATATTTCCCGAATGAGGTAAAGCCGCAACTCGTCACCACCGCCTTGATGCGAAGGTCAAAAGCAGCGAGAAACAGTGAGTTGTGTCCGCCCAGCGAATGGCCGATTACCGCGATGCGGTCCGGGTCGACTTCAGGCAGGGACTGGAGCAGATCGATGGCGCGCCGGTGATTGAAGACGGCCTTCATGGTAGCGCTCGAAAAGCCGTGCTCGTAAGGGTCGAATTTGTAGTCGCCAAAGTTCGGGTAATCGGGCGCCAGGGTGACGAAGCCGCGCTCGGCCAGTTCCAGGGCGTAATGCAAATTCGGCTTACCGCCCAACCCGGCCGGTTCTTCTTTGCCGATGGAAGTTGTTTGGTGGAGGCACACCACTCCCGGGACTTTCAAGCCCGGGGGCAAGTCCCTGGGAGTGAGAAGAAATGCGGGCACGCGGTCTTCACCGTTAGTTCTGAAACTGATTTTCTGGCGGCGTACCCGCGGCAATTCCTCGGTGGCTTCGATTTGGAGGTCAAGAGGCGAGGTCTCGGGCTCGGGCAGCGGCCCCATCACCAGTTGCATACTGTCAATGATGTGCCCGCGCCGCACTTCCCAATCTGCAACGGTCGCAACGGAATGGGAGTTTCCCGAGCCGTCGAGATATACAAGCAGGTTTTGCCGGTCCTTGTACATGGGTGGCTGGAGGGCGGCTTGCTGACCCAGCAAAGCCCCTAGCACTAGAAACAGCCCGGCAGCAGGCAGAATCTTGGCCATCGGTTCCACTCTCGTTTGGCTTAAGTTTTCTTCTTCGTGCCTGGGTGTCTTGGTGGTCACACTCTCGCCGCCAAGGCACAAAGACACCAAGCGAACGTGGGGGAAGTGGCTTCGAGAAAAAGCATCTCAGGACGCAGCAAGCTCCGACTTGTGCGCCCATACTTTCTGAAACGCCTTCACGTACTGATCGATCACTTCGGCGGCCTCGCCATACATGAGAGGCAGGCGGATGTGGTTCTTATTCACATACTCATTGCCCGGCATGGAGGCTGGAATCTTGGGCGGATGGTGCCACCATTTGGCTTCCGAGTAAATCTTGAGCTTATGCTGTTCGGGGTAATCCCACACGCTGGCGCGCACCCCCTCGGCCTTGAGGGCCTTCACCAGGGCGTCGCGTGAGAAGCCGGCTTGGGCTGCATCAAGCAGCAGCATATTGGCGTTGTAGTAGGCGCGCTTCTGGTCGGGGCGAATGCGAGGTTCACACAAGCCGGAGAGTTGAACCAGCGGATCGTTCAGTTTGCGGACGTTGGCTTCCACCTCGGCGTTGAAGGCGTCGAGGCCGCGCAACTGCGGTCGCAAAACCGCTGCCGCGAATGGATGCATGCGGTACTTCTGGCCGAGGCCTGTTCCCTCGTAGGCCCGCACGGGGCTGTCGGCGGCAAACTTCACGGGGTCCTCGTAATGGCCGAAGGCGGCGGCGCGCTCAAAGTATTCGCGCGTCTGGTACATGCCCATCCCGCCCTCCACACCCGGCATGACCTTGGTGGTCTGGAAGCTATAAATCCCCATGACCCCGAACGTACCCATCTTCTTGCCTTGCATCGAGGCTCCATGCGCGTGCGCAGCATCTTCGATAACGATCAAACCCTTCTCTTTGGCGAAGTCGAGGATATGATCCATCTCGCATGGCAGTCCCCAGGAGTGCATGGGGAACAGGACGCGCGTGTTTTTGGTCAGCTTGCGTTTGGCGTCCTCGAGGTCGAAGCACGCAGTCTTGGGATCGATATCCACGAAGTTCGGAACATAGCCGAAGAAGCGCTGGGCAAGGCAGTCGCTGAAAAAGTCGTACGAGGGAGTCATGATTTCGGTGCCGGGTGGCAGGTCGAGCGCGAAGAACATGCTGGTGATTGCGCTCGAGCCGTTCATGTGCGCTTTAACGAACGGCGACCCCGTGTAGTCCTTCCAGTCCTTTTCGAAAGCCGGCAACTCCTCGTAGTACTTGTTACTGTCGATCATTGCGTGGAGAGCCTGCTTTTCGGCATCGCCGTAGCGGGGCCAACGCGTGAGCGCATCGAGCTTGTCGTCGGGGAAACTGACGGCCTTCGCGCCGCCGGACATGGCTAAGGTTTCGCTTGATCCGGACCCGGCAGGCTGTTGTTGCTGTGCCTGCTTACAGGCGTTCATGGTGAGGCCGATAAGCGCTATGCTGCCGGTTTGAAGGAAAGCCCTGCGCGTGGCCTGGCTGGAATCCTTGCTAGTCTCTTTGCCTTCCATGATGTAAACCTCCCTAATCGAATTTCGAATGAATTAGCTCCAGGTTGAATGTCTTTTAACCAGCATATGGAGCATGATAGCGATTTCTGACGTTACGGGCACTCATTGTACCCCTAAGTTTCGCAACTTACCAACAAACCCGTTCCTGTGAGTTTATGCCTTCAGACCGGCTGTCATAGCCTCGCGCATCGTGGCTTCGCACTCCGGGAAGGCGATCCAACTGTAATGGTCGTTATAGCCTTCGGAAGCCGCCTGTGCCGTGGGGATATAACCGGGCGCGCATTCGCCGTACCCGAGTGCCATGACCAAGCAATCAGGCCGCAATGCCTGCGCCCAGAGCTGATACTGAACGAAAGATTCGGCAGGCATCAGGATGATTTGCGCTGGGCCAAAATCGATGACGGGCACGTCGATGGGGTGGCCGGAATCCGCCCGCTCGCGCCAACTCAGGCCCAGCGCCGCTTCGAAACGAGCGAGGCGAGGCTTCGTAGCGTCCGCGACCGTACGCCGGAAATCCTCCAGGCTGAATCCGGGTCCTTGGCGGGGCTTCAGCTTCATCGGGACGCAACGAAACTCTATCTTGCCAAGCGGGTGACGCTGGGTCGAGTTCCACGCCGCCAGCATGCCCTGGTGAAGCCGCTCCGCAAGGACGGGCCGGTTCTGCGGGTTCCCGTCGTTGAACTTGCCGGCCATGGTATCGCCGCTGCACCCGGAGCAGTAAATCTGGGCAACACCGGGCAGTTCTTTCTGCCGCTGCGCCCTGGCGAGTCCCGGAAAGTCGCAAGAGACATCTCCCTGCCCGTAGAAAGTCATCGGATGTGTCGAGTAACAACTGATGGCCGCCACAGGCTCGCGGCCATTCCAGAAGCTGATGGTTTTAAGCCACGGGTCGATTAACCCGGTGGGCATGTTCCGGACCACAGGGTCGCGTTCCGCGCTGACTCTCTCGAAGGAAACTTTACCGTCCGCAGTCACGTAACGGCGGTTCGAGGCCACCTTCTCGACCTTCCCTTGCCCAACGCCAATATGAGTGACGCGGCGAGGATGCTTGAGCGATTCTCGTAACGCTGCTGCCACGCGCTGGATTGTCCGCTCGTCGAACGCCGGGTCGCACATGACCTCGGGCACGTGGTTGGCGGTTAAAAGTTGTTGCGCCACGACATCGGAGTAAGGCGCGTCATGCTGATGGACACACGTCACCAGCACCCTTTCCTTATTGGTGCTGCGCAGCCTCCGCCAGCACCGATCGCCAACGCTCGTAAGACTCGTTCCGGATCTCACACCAGTCCACCGCCGCCAGCACGATGGGTTTGCCCGCCCCTGACAGCACCATTCCATGAGCCTCAAGCGGGTTGACAATGGCCCGGGCACGCACCGCGTTGAACAAGGGATTTCCAAGGGGAGGCGATACATCCTCGGTGAAAAAACTTAAACTGTATTCCGCACCCGCTGTTGTGTTGGTGTTGGCCCACGCTCGCCCGCTGCCCACGAGGGCAGCCAATAACTTAAGTGCATCACGCCGGTGGAGATCGCTCCTGTGTTTGTTCATTCAGCCCCTTTAAGGTTGTCATCCTGAGGAATTCGTGGGATGACAAGCCCGTTTCAAAAAGCGAAGTACTTCTGCCAAGCTTCCACGGCGTCCTTCCCTCGCAGGATCCAGGTCCGGTCGTTCACGCGCTCGACCCCCTCGCGAACTTGGTGAAGCCCTGTCCCCCACGGCGTGTATTCGATCTTGATCTCGACAGGCCCGGCAACCTTGTAAGGCTTGACCTGGGGCAGATGCTCCATGGCTCGCCGGGCTTTCTCTCGAATCAATGCGCAGGCCGCAGGGTGCGAGAGCATGAGCGCTGCCGTGCGGCTGACTCCCGACTTGACCTCCGCGCACTCAGCCTCAGTAACGAGGCCCGCAAGTTCCTGACACGCGGCCGTGTCGCCGGAAAGCATGATCGTGGGAACGTCGAAGTAGCCGGCGAGCATCGCCACCAACCCGATTTCGCCCGTCAGCCGATTGTTGACCCAGAGATTCTGGATGTCGCGCGAGGACTCGGTATGCGAAAGCACACCTCTCTCAGCCCCGGCCATGGCATGCTGACCAATGAAAATCAGGGCGCTGAAAGACGCATCGAGGCCGAAGGTGGGAGACAATGGCGAGCCCTGCAGCAGGCGCGCCCGAGGATCAATCTCGAGCACGGAGAGCGTGGTGCTGCTGTCGTGGCCGTCGAACACCACCACGTCTGTGGCGCCGCCCTCCATCAATCCCTCCACAGCGGCATTGACCTCGCCGGTCAGCAACTTCCGTGACTCTTCCCAACGCGGGCTCTTCCATGGGTCGCATTGGAGTTCGCGGCTGAAGATTCCGGCCACGCCCTCCATATCCGTCACCATGAAGACCTTCTTGGGTTTGGTGGCCTGGGCAGGTGCCGTGACCGCTAAGGCTCCGAGCAACATCATTCCGAGGGCAAATAGCGCCACCCAGGAAAATCGACGCGGCATGAATCCCTCCCATATCGAAAGCGTGTCTCGCTGCGCCCCGAGCTTGTCATTCTGAGCGAAGCGAAGAATCTCCGCAGTTGTCTCGCGTGCTTCGCGATTGGCGGCGAACTGCTGGGATGCGTCGCTGCGCTCGGAATGACGCGGTCGCTCGTCTGGTAACGAGCGACGAGCCTTCTGACTCCTTACTTTGTTACTCGACTGAGTGGAACCTCAGTTCCATTCTCAGCCTTGCTGATCTCGGCAGCTTGCATGAAGGCGAATATCTCGAGCGTTTCATCCGCGCTCACGGGCGGCACGCGCGTATGCATGAATTTCGCAATCTCAACCAGCAACGGCCGGTAGCTGAAGGGCTGAGGGTCGGACTTGAGAACGGCCTTGTCGGTGAATGCCGTGATTCCGTAAGCGTAAAGTCCGCTTCGGAAACCCCGCATCACACCCAGGCGCCCGCCCTTCCACTTTCCAATGACCACGTCCTGATCGTCAGTACTCATGCGGGTTACCGACTCACATCCCGGGCCCATGAGCGTAAAGAGCATCTCGACGGCATGGATGCCGTACCACATCAGGTCGGGGTGATGCGGTTCGGTGGGGGAAGGACCGTACACGCTGTAGCCCAAAACACGGCCCAAATTCTGAGGATTCTTCAGGCGCTGCGTTTCCGCCCAGTACCTCAAGGAAGAGGAACTGAAAAACGGCACGCCGGCCTGGCTTGCGAGCCGCGCGATCTCCTTCGCGTCCTGGTAACTCGCGGCCAGGGGTTTGTCGATGAAGAGCGGCTTGCCGGCTTCGATAACGGGTTTCGCCTGGGCCAAGTGCGGCCGGCCGTCCACGCTCTCAAGCAGAATCCCATCCACCATGCTACAGAGCTTCGGGATGCTATCCACGATTTCGATCTTCCACTTGTCATGCAGTTCCTGCGCGTACTTGTCTACACGCGTGCGGCTCGATTCCACATCCTCGCTTCCTCCCTTGTAAGCGGCGACGATCCGCACGCCGGGGACATGGTCCGGGTCCGATGCATCATTGAAGATGCGCGAGAATTCGATAACGTGGGATGTATCGGTGCCGATGATCCCAACGCGGATCTCCTGGCCCGAATTGCCCTGCGCAAGACCGATCGCATACGCAAGCAGCATTATCGATACCAGGCAAAGGACTCTTCGACAAACAGAAAGCAATACGCTTCTCATCGTTTCCTCCAAAATCAATTCACCACAAGGGCACAAAGGCACCAAGTAATCTGGTTCTTTATGCTTTGGTGTCTTGGTGGTCCATCAGCTTTCGGACAACAACTCATGAATAGCAGCTTTCAGGCGATCCTCGCTCGGCGGGCCCACAAAGGACTGTGTGGGTTCGTACCCGCCCTCCGTGTATGCTTTCGTAGTGCAAATGTAGCCCGTACCGAGCTCCCCGTAAGCGGCCGTGGCGATAAAATCATCGGGGCGAAGACCCTGCGCGTAGAGTTGATACTCGACGAATGCTTCGCCCGGTAAGTGCAGTAGCTTGACGGGCCCTATTTGATAGCAACTCAAGTCGACCGCGGGCCGCACCTTGAGCCGTTCATACCAGGAGAGGCACATGGCGGCTTTGGTGCGCTGGTGATACGGCTGGCTCGGGTCCTTTAGCACTTCGCGAAAGTGAGTTTCAGAGAAATCCTCCTGCGTGCGCAGCGCGAATCGCACTTCCGACTTGTTGCGCGTGATCTCCGAACACCTCGCCTTTTGAGTTCCGGCGATTGCCCCTTTCATGCCCTGGTACAGTCTCTCCGCCATCTGAAGCCGGGCTTCGTGCGAGCCGTCGTTGTACTTCCCGCCGCCTACGTTGCCAGCGCAACCCGTAAAGTAAATCTGCGTTATGCCCTCTTCTTTCTCGAGTTGTTCGCGAGCCATGCCAGGCGTGTCCGGGTTCATATGCCCTTTGCCATAGTAGCTCTGGGGATGCGAGGCGTAGTAGTGTAAACGAACCAGGGGCCGCTGCTCGTTGAATAGCGTAACCGTTCGCATCCAGGGATCAATCAGGCCTTCGGGCGCCGCGATCAGCACGGGATCGTTGCAGTGGCTGTACCGCACACCGATCGTGCCGTCCGGCATAGGGACGCGGCGGTTCGAGGCGAACTTCTCAACCTTGGCCTTGCCCCAGCCCACGTGAGTGCACGGCTCGAGCCGCTCGAGAGCGTCACGCGCCGCAGAAGCCACGCGGTCCGAAGCCGATTCGAGGAACGCAGGGTCGCCAAGGTGCGGCGGCGTCGGCACCAGGTCCATCAGCATTTCGGCGCTCACGTCGTAGAGTGGCGCGTCGTGCTGGTGGATGCAGTGCACTTCCACCTGCAGCTCGTTGACGCTCAAAGCGTCGGCGATTTTTCTGCGAAACAAATCGTGGCCGCCGGTGCGCAGCTCGCAGTAGTCGAAGGAGCAGAGGACGTAGCGAGTCTTCGCGTCCGCAAGCACCACACCCTTCGCAAGCAGCGGCATATCAACGCTTGTCGCCACCGGCGGGTCGCATTCCTCGAGCGGGCTTCCCACCGCGGGCGTGACGTCGCAAGTGAATGTGGCCGCCCGCAAGCCGGGAGAACCCGATGCGGATCCGCGAACCGCGGGGGCATGTTTCGACCCTGCCAGAGCGGGAAGCGCCGAAACCGCGCCCATTGCAGGAATTGCCTCGATGAAACTTCGGCGAGTTATCTTCTTCAATTTGATAACTTGACCTCCTTAAACGCTCCTTGCGATCGGCAAGGGATTTCGCCTTTTCGGTTGCGGGCGAAGTCTGGCACATGCCGCTCGCCATGTCAATATTAAGAGGTGATCATTCGCATTGACTTCTTCCCGGCCCTCGTGGTAACAAAAGAAGTTCCAACTTTAACAAGGAAAAAACACTTGAGCCTACCCAAAGTTTTCATTCCGCGGCCGCTGCCGCAACCGGCTGTTGAGCGTATTGCGTCGCGGTGTGACGTGAAAGTGTTTCCTGAAGATGCGCCGATTAATCCTCAGCAACTTCTCGATGCTTGCCGCGAGATCGAGGGCTTGATGGCCTCCGGCACACGGGTCAGCGCGGAACTGCTCGAGCATGCGCCGCGCCTGCGCGTGGTCGCGAACGTGGGGGTCGGCTACGACAACATCGATGTGGCCGCCTGCACGCGCCGCCGCGTTCTTGTGACCAACACTCCCGATGTACTCACCGAAGCAACTGCCGACCTAGCGTTCGCGCTGCTCATGGCCGTGGCGCGGCGCCTTGTGGAATGCGATAATTACGTCCGCGAAGGCCATTGGCACTACTGGAGGTGGGCGCACCTTTGGGGCACCGACCTCTTTCACAAAACGCTGGGCGTTTACGGATTGGGACGCATCGGCAAAGCCGTGGCGCGCCGAGCCCGCGGATTTTCCATGCGAATTATTTATCACGATATAGTCCGCCCCACGCCCGCCATCGAGCAGGAGCTTGGCGCGCAGTTCGTGGACCGCGACACCCTTCTCCGTGAGTCGGATTTCCTGACCTTGCACGTACCCCTCACACCCGAGACCCATCACCTCCTCGGCGCCCGCGGGTTCGCCATGATGAAACCCACGGCCTTCCTCGTCAATGCCGCGCGCGGCAAAGTCGTAGACGAACCGGCGCTGGTTGAGGCGCTCGAGTCAAAACGGATCGCCGGCGCCGGACTGGATGTGTTCGAGCAGGAGCCGCAAGTCCACCCCAAGCTGATGACTATGCCCAACGTCGTGCTCGCGCCGCACGTGGGGAGCGCCACCGGTGAGACGCGCCTCGCCATGGCTATGCTGGCGGCGGAGAACCTCCTCGCCGGGCTCGAAGGCCGGCGACCGCCTAACATCGTCAATCCAGAGCTCTTCGCATAACACCCTCATCAAACTCCGAAGACTGCCGATACGGTACTTTGGTGCTGTAGCGCGCCTCAGGCCGGAAAGGTAGTATCCGGTACAAAGCGTTATGGGCCGAGGAGACCACGATGAGGCTGTTGGCAATATGCTGGACGGCTGGGTGGGTTGTGGCGGGCATTTACATGGCCGCCAAAAACGGACGATCGATGGCTCGCGGTGCCGTCGAGGCGTTGCTGCTTGGACCGTTTGTGCTTCTACTCCTGAATTTCGCTAAGCAAGCGAGGAAAAAGGAACAGTCCACCGCTCGCTGAAGGCGTTCTGGGGCGCGGTAGCCTGCCGCCGCTATTGGTCAAGCCAGCTTGCTCGCCGTGCGTTTCGGCCGGCGTGTCGCTAGCATGCTCGCGGGAAAAAAGCGGCAGCAAGCTGCCGCACTCCAAAGCAGTCACTCGTGCCCGCCGGCTGACGGGCACTCGGAAACCATGAAAAGCTGATTCCCCGCTTCCCGTACCTCTCGTCATTCCCGCGAAAGCGGGAATCCACCGACGTGGGTCGCCGCTTTCGCGGGGACGACGTTCGTGGTTTTGGATAATCGACATTTTCAGGGCAGTCACTTCTCTTCGACAATCGCCAGATCCCAAGGTTTGAGCCTAATCGGTTGTGACGGGGTCATAGCAGTTTGACCCAGCAACTCCTGCCCCGCGCCGTAGGAGTACGCGAAGGTCTGAGGATCACTCGAGTAGTTCATATAGAAATGGATTGTATTACCTTTTCGGTTTATACCGTGTTTGACGCGCACGGGCCGGGGCAACTGCTGGTCGGGGCCGGCGAGCCCGGCAAGCCTCAAAACATCGAGCAAGACCTTTTCCTGGAGCTTGGGCGAAAGAACGCTTCCTTCATAGGTCAGCGCGCCGTCGCCGAAGCGATTGCGGGTGATAGCGGGATACTTTCCGAAGAAGGGGTGATCGTAAAAGGCCAGGGGTTGCGCGCCCTCGAGGATAAGCATTTCGGCCCAATCGGAGACGCGGTTGTCAGCCCCCGCCTTGAACGGGTCGCCCTTGAGAGGCAGGGTGTCGCGCAAGTTCGAGAACTCCTGGTAGCGGAACCCGGCCGCCTTCCGCAGCGGTCCCGGGGCCATCGTCCAACGCACAGTCGAGTATTCGTTCGCGAAGCCGCTCTTGAAGGCCATCACGACGTGACCGCCCTGGTGGACGTATTCGGTGAGTTTGTTCAGTAGTTCGTCACTGGCGATGTAAAGCGGCGGAACCGCGATCACCTTGTAGCTCGAAAAATTCGTGCTGTCCGGAAAGACGAAGTCGACCCCGGCGTTCAGATTGTAAAGGGCGCGATACATATCGCTCATGACCGAGCGGTAGTCGGCGCGATCGCTGAAGGGCATGAAGCGGATGCCGTAATAGGAGTCATCACTATAGAGGATAGCGACGTTGTTAGGACGCTTAAGATCGACGATCTCCGGCCCCACACGCTCGAGTTCATGCGCCGTGCGGTTGACCTCCGCGTAGGCACGGTTCGGCTGGAGGTCGTGTGAAAGCACGCCTTTCCAGTACGTCTCCTGCCCGTAGTGCAGGGAGTGCCAATGCCAGTACTCGACCATGTTGGCGCCCGAAGAAACGTGGGTGTAAACGTCGAGCCGGAGCTGGCCGTCGTAAGGAGGAAATTGCTCCTTCGAGTCCCAGCCAATCGTTTGCGCGTTGGTCTCAGTCACGAGGTAATTGGTCTGTTTGAGCGAGCGCGTGTAATCGCCGGCCATGCTGGGGGATTCACCGTCGTAGCGGTCCTGCGTGTCGTGATAAGGATTGGCGGCCAGGATATCGAGCGAGCGGGAGATGTCCTGTTCATTCACGTCGGGCCGCGGAGGACCCGCCAGGTCATGCGTCACGAACTGGCCGGGGCGCTTGTACTCGTTCACGATGGCCGCCTGCCAGCTCAGGAAGTCGGTGGTGAGCGACTGCTGGTAGCGCTCCCATTCGAGCTTCCAGCCGGGGTTGATCATGCCGTCGCGCGGCGGAACCTCGGTCCAGTCGTAGAGCCTCTGGCCCCAATAGTTGAGGCCCCAGATCTCGTCGAGTTTTTCCACGGTCTTGAACTTCGCGCGCAGATAATTGACAAAACCCACCTGCACGTCCGGGTTCGCCGCTCCGGCCGAAGAAGTTTCGTTGTCAACTTGATAGCCGATCACCGCCGGGTCGTCCTTGTAGTGCCGGCAGATTTCGCGAATGACGCGTTCGCAATAGTAGCGATAGGTGGGACTGGAGAGGTCGGTGTTCTGACGCAGGCCGAAAGTGACGGTCTTGCCGTCCAGGCGCGTAACCACGATTTCCGGATGCATCTTATAGAGCCACGCCGGAATCGAGTAGGTCGGAGTCCCCATGATGACCTTGATGCCGGCCTTGTGCATGCGCTCGACGACGCGGTCCATCCACGCGAACTCGAAGCGGCCGTCTTCCGGCTCCCATAACCCCCAACTCGACTCGCCCATGCGAACCACCGTGAGCCCGGCCTGCTGCATAAGTTGGGCATCCTGCTCCAGCCGCTCGTAAGGCATGTACTCCGTGTAATAGGAGGCCCCGTAAAGGATGGTATCCATTTGGTTGGGCGCGAAAGCCGGGCTGGCCTGAGCCCAAACAAGAAGTGGCGCCATGGACAAAACCAGGCAAGTGGCAACAATCAGCAAGCATGCATGAATTCGCTTCACTTCGAAGTCCCTCCAAGGATTTTTGAAAGCAACGCGCCAGGATTGGTAATTCTACGCCGAATAGGCGAGTTTAGATTTTAGAACTTAGACGCCGGATTAAATCCGAATTCTGAAGTTGCGAGGCTCTATGGGAAGAAACCCCTCACCCGGCTCGCTACTCTCGCCACCCTCTCCCCAAGGGAGAGGGCTGAAATCAATCATCGTTGACGGGTGAGGGGTTGCTTCCGCTCAATCCAAACGCCCGTTCAGTTCTCGAGGTTATCAGGGCAGCCTCCCGGGCAGGCCATTGACTTCTTGCCGAAGTGATACTTAAAATGTGTAACATGAGAAGCGTGACAGTTCGAGAGGTTCGCCAACAATTCTCGCGTAAGGTTGAGGCGCCGCTTCGGCGGGGTGAGACCTTGATTCTGCGCAAGCGGAAAGAAGTGCTCGGCCGCATCGTTCCCGATCTAAGCCGGGAGAGACCCTACCCCGATTTTGAAGCTCGCCAGGAGAAGATCTTCGGGAACCGGTCTATTCGTCTTAACGTTGCAGAGATCCTTCGAAAGGAACGAAGCCGCTTGTGAGTTCCTACGCGGATACCAGCTTCCTTGTGTCGCTGTACGGCAGAGACGTGAACTCCCGCTCTGCCTTGTCCCTCCTTCAACAGCATCGTCCTGTGTTCCTGGTTACACCCTTTGGGGAAACGGAATTCACGAACATTGTCTTCGCGGTTTCAGCCCGCCCAAAAGGCTGGACGGTTGCCGAGGCAGGGGCCATTGGGCAGAATTTCGTCCACGATTTAAAGGCCGGAGTTTGGCAGTTGGAAGACTTTCCCGCCGAGACCTGGAGGCAGGCACGCGACCTTTCCCGGCGTCACGCCCCAGCCCTGGGCTGTCGCGCTTTGGACACCATGCACGTAGCCTCCGCCCTGATTCTGGCCGTTGACGATTTCTATACGTTCGACCGCGACCAAGCTAAGCTCGCCCGGGCCGCTGGATTGAGGGTCCTGGGCAGTTAGTGTCTTGTCCCACCTTATTATCGACACAGGGTCTGTGGGCAGGAACCCCCTCACCCGGCCCGCCCCGGCTGAAGAAACCACCGGCTGTGGTCCACCCTCTCCCCCAAGAGGGTCACAGGCGAGCGCTAGATTGTGCTTTGCGACGGGGTCCCGAAGGGACCCAACGTCATTAGCCGTAGGTGAAACCTACGGTAAACGTCGTCCCAAAGTATTCTATTCAACCCCGGAGGGGTTGAATTCGACCCCTTCGGGGTCGCTGAGATACTCAACGTATGCCTTCTCGTCCGTAGGTTTCACCTGCGGCTAATGACCTTCATGCCCTTCGGGCATGTTCGGCGGCCTCCACCAGCCCTTAATCTAATGCCCCCAAGGGGGAGAGGGACATTGTCAAGGATCATGTGGGGCAGGACAACACTAGCCCGCTTCAGTCATCCCTACCGCTCTTCGAATAAGAACTTGCCGCGCGAATAGTCGAGCGTTACGGCCCGGTTGACGAAAGCAGCTTGTCGAGCAGCGATACCTCCAGCGTCTCGGACGGGAAGAGAGCTTCCGATCCCGCATAGGCATAGAGGCTCCTCAGCAACTGCTGGGCTGCGGGTTGGCTGGGAGCGAGGTGCGGGAGATCGATTGTGCACACCAACAGCTTTCCTCCTCCCACACGCGCTTCGAACAGGTTTCCGAGCTTAATATTGCGAGCGAAATTATCAATGACCTGAATGATAGGCCGAAAACTTGCCGGCGTGTCATTCAGCTTGATGCTGCGTGAACTCTGAAGCAGGTCGTACCATTGCCAATTACAGTAGAACTCGGTAGGGAATTGCGCCAGGGCCGCGTGCTTCGGGTCGCAAAGGATTCCCATGGTGTTCGGCTGCTGGGTTGGGAACCAGATGGGGCTCCAGAAAACCGGCAGAAAGCGGCCTGGCAGCGAATGTGCCGGGTTCACGACTTCGGGGAAGAGGATTACCTTTTTGCCGCTCGCGAGTGCCGTCTTCGCGCCTTCGTCCCACCTATGCGAGATCACCACGTCGGCTGGAGTAGTGACCGGCGCGCTCGCTGGATAAACCCAGACATCCCACTCATTAGCGAAACCGGTTCCCTGGAGTGAGACCGTCACCGTCAGCTTTACGGGAGCCGGGGCTTCCGCAAGAGATGCGCTGAATGCACCGAGAGGAGTCAGTTTCCCCGTCGGCACGCTGAGCGCTCGGAGCGGCCCCGAGGCGATTTCCCTGCCTTTTTCGTCGCGGATGGCCCACCCAGGCTGCGCGTTGGCGATATCCGCCGGGCCGAAGTGGGCGATCTCGGCCTCCGCAGTAAAGGTCTCATCCGTAGTGTAGGTGCGCTTCTTCATTCGCAACAGCGGTACGGTAGAGCCGCAGTATCGGCGGTGCGCTTCCGGAGCGATGAAGCCTTTCGAATCCCAAAAGGGATCGAGTATGCCGATGAGCGCGGTGCCTTGTCCGGGGTAGTCGTGCAGGTCAAGCAGCGAAAAGCCGGCGTGGCCGGGCGTGCGCATCAGGATCTCGATCTCCTCCTTATAGAGCAGCGCCGCGTGGCGGCCTGTGGCCTGAACGAAACGCGGCGCGAGATCAAGCATGTGTTTCGCCGCCAAGTCGTCGCGAACCAAATCAAAGTTCTTGGCGGCTAGAACACCCGTATATTTCCTGGTCTCCTCGAAGTTTGGGTAAAACGTCCACTGGCCGATCTCATGGCCAATCAGCGGACGGTCCTCTTTGGCAATCGCCTCGCGGAAGTCGACCTCCGTGCCTGGACCCTGCACGCCGCGCGGGTTGCCGCGCTCAGTGAATTGCCGGTTGGCGGTGACTTGTGCGGAGGAGGCCGACGAGTAGAGGTGACGCGGATCTTCTTTAATCAGCATGTCAACCCAGTGGGAAAGCAGCGCGTCGGAGCCGCCATATTCGTTCCCGAGCGTCATCAAGCAGAATGAGGGGTGATTTCCATAGGTGCGGACCATCCGCAAGAACTCCTGTTCAATAAACTCATCCCGCTTCTTATCCACGCCGGCAGGGACATTCGCCTGCGGTCCCTCGGCTTGGATCATCACTCCCTCGATATCCGCAGCGGCAAAAGCGGCTTCGGGCGGGCACCAAGAGTGAAAGCGGATGAAGTTAAGCCCATACGATTTGATGATGCGGCAGATGCGCTGCCAGGACGGGACGTCGGTAGGTGGATATCCCGTGAGGGGAAATATCGCGCACTCAAGCGTTCCTCGCAGGAACACCGGCCGGCCATTCATAATGAACTGCGTCCCGCGGGTAGCGAACTTGCGCATGCCGAACGATACTGTTTGCTGATCAGCGAAACGCCGGCCTGCTGACACTGCGGTCATGGCCACGGCAAGCTTGTATAGGGCAGGGGAAAACTCGTCCCAGAGGCGAGGGTTCTCGCCCATGGGCAACTCTGCCCTGATCGTGGTGAGAGGACTCGCGGCCGTGAACTTGACACTGCGCGTTTGGACTTGACTGGCTTCCGCCGGGGCTGTGGCAGCGAGAGTGATCGTCCCCCCTGCCTGCTTGCCCGTAAGGTTGCGGATAACGACGCTGACCTTTGCGAGCTTGCGGTCCACATCGGGATACACCTCTACGTCCGCAATCGCCACAGGGTCTTTTGCGCAAAGTTCCAGCCTGCCGATCAACCCATTCCAGTTAGTCTGGGTTCCCGAATAGTTAATGGAGACGAAGGGACCGAGGTTGACCTTGCGGGTGTTGTTGACGCGGATTGTCAACCGGTGTTTGCCCGGCGCGAGGTTGTTTCCGAGGTCGTAGAGGTGCGGGGCGATCAGGCTGTCCTGAGTGCCTACAAGCTTGTCGTCCACCCAAACGGTCGTGACCCAGTGCGTGCGCTCGAGGAAGAGTGAAACCTGCTTGCCCTTCCACGCTTGCGGAATTTGAATGTCCCGCTGATACCACGCCGGCCCCTCGTAGGTGTAGAGCCGGTAAAGACCGTCCAAGGTCGGCTTGTCAGGATTGGGAGTGCCGAATTTCGCTTCGTCCGTTGAGCCAGGCAAGGTTATCCGCTCGGGCAATCCCTGATTGAAGTACTGCTTCTCCACACCCTCTTTGTTCGGGTCGAGAGCGAACCGCCACTCGCCTTTGATCGACTGGGGCTCGCCCCGGGCGGGGGATTGCTGGGGCAAGGCCTTGCCCACCAATAGCTTGGACACGCCGGACGTTGTCACAGCAGCCACCAGAAACTCGCGCCGATTTGCCATAGATCGCTCTCTCCTCTACCCCCGGCCTTCCGAGGGCTGCCCACATTAACAAACTTCCGCTTCCAAGACAACATGAAGGCCCACAGGCTCTTTGCGAGGCAGGTGCGGACAAAACCTCCTGGCGCACTCCACAGAGGGGAGGAGAGTTGGTCGGCTGGCTCCCTCTCTTGGTTAAGGACGGCGTGGGGGGTAGGGAAAAGTGGAGTCGCCTTAGCGCCGCCATGTCGCGAGGCAGATTGACCCCGGCAAAGCCAGATTAGGCCGTGCCCCATTTTTCTGATAGTTTTCGGGAAAAAAAAGTGGTATGTTTCAAGGGCAAGGTTTATGGGAATCCCAGCGAAAGCAATAACAGCCCAACCGGATCATTCCTTGCAGTGGCACGTCAAGGGTATAGCCGGTGGCGGCAGGGCGTTTCGGCGGGGTTCAGCCGGCGGCGCCCGTGGGGAGGTCCGTCAATCAGGCTTTGGTAAAAACAACGTAGTCGTTTCAAGGTCAAGGAGCAGAGTGAAAGTTCAAAGCTGGGACGCTTGGCAGGGTCGTTCAGTCCCCCCATCCATTCCGAGAACTGTTTCAATCCTTAGCCATTCAGGTTTTGGGCAACCGCTCCTTGGCGTGGGGCGCAAGGAAGGGTAGAGGGATCCGCGAGGATCTCGGAAACCACTTCCAAGCCGGCTCGATGAAAGTGAGTGTGAAAAGGCTGCCGTTACGGGCTACCCAAAATCTGGAGGAGTAAATGGCTCAGAGATTATTTGTGGGGAATCTTCCCCGCAGTGCGACCGATAGCTCGCTGAACGAATTTGTGACCGCCGCTGGGTTTCAAGTTGTTTCTGCCACAGTCATCCGGGACAAGATGACAGGTGAATCCAGAGGGTTTGGTTTCGTCGAACTCGCCGAGGAAGAAGACATGCAGCGCGCCATTCAGGGACTTAACGGGCAGTCGCTCGATGGGCGTCCGCTTACCGTGAATGAAGCCCGTCCGCAGCGCGCTGGTTTCGGTGGTGGCGGGGGTGGCGGCGGCGCCCGGCGAGGTGGTGGAGGCGGCGGGGGTTTTGGCCGCAAGCGCGACTACTAAACAGGTAGTCCTTCTAGCTCTATCACCATCCATGCTCGCTTACCGCGGCTCGTCGGCCGGGGGTTGCACCTCGGCCCAGGACGAGTACTCAGTTCGAACTCCGTCCCATGCTTGAAGTGTAGCCGTCGAATGTGCTCTCACTCTCTGGGCCAACCAGCCACTAGCCTGTGGCGCCGTAAGCCATGACTCCTTACTGCTTCCCCGTCGAAGTGTGGAAGGCGGCACGCGTTGAGAAGACGACACATGGAGTTGCACGCCATGGATGAACGGGATATTCGTGTTGGCAGGACTCCGACGAGAGTCAACCTTCCCACGGAACTGGCCCCGCGCCGAAGCGTGGGAGCCGGCCTTAACTTCGCGAACCTGAATAGACGCGCAGTGGGCGGCTATCTGGCGGTGGTATCGCTCGGGTTTTGTATCTTCGTGTGGTCCGGTTGCTCGGCGAAAAAAGCAGAAACACAAACCATCCCTCCTGACTATTCTGCACCTGTGACCACGGCCACCGCCACTCTGGCGAGTGTTCCCATCCAGGTTCACGCCATCGGCAATGTGGAGGCCCACTCGACAGTTTCAATCAAGGCCCAGGTCGCGGCAAGGGTTGAGAAAGCCTACTTCACCGAAGGCCAGGACGTGAAGAAGGGTGACAGGCT
Source organism: uncultured Acidobacteriota bacterium (assembly GCA_963770415.1). Lineage (GTDB taxonomy): Bacteria > Acidobacteriota > Terriglobia > UBA7540 > UBA7540 > CAVROP01. The sequence goes on along the minus strand of CAVYPU010000015.1, from coordinate 222,079 downwards.
TTTCACCTTGGACCGCCGTCCTTTTGACACCGCGCTCCAGCAAGCGGAAGCGAATCTGGCGAAAGATCAGGCACAGCTCGAGAACGCCAAGGCGGAATCGGAGCGCTATACCCAACTCTTTGAAGAAGGCATTGTCTCGAAAGAGCAGTACGATTCTATGCGCACGAACGCCGACGCCCTCGCCGCCTCAGTACGAGCCGACAAGGCGGCCATTGAGAAGTCCAAGATCGATTTGAGTTATTGCACAATCCAGGCGCCTATCGATGGCCGGACGGGCGCCCTTCTGGTGCACCCCGGAAACCTGGTGAAGGATAACGATGCGGCCCTGGTGGTGCTGAACCAGATTCATCCCATCTACGTCACGTTTTCCGTTCCCGAACAGCATCTTGCCGACATCAAGAAATACCATGCCAATGGCCCTCTCCGGGTCGAAGCCATGGCTCCGAATCAGGAACAGAGCCCGGCTCGCGGCGGATTGACCTTCATCGATAACGCGGTTGACAGCACCACTGGCACCATCAAGCTAAAGGCTACATTCGACAATTCAGACAACCGGCTATGGCCTGGCCAATTCGTAAATGTCTCGCTTACCCTCGCGACTCAACCCAATGCTGTCGTCGTTCCTTCGCAAGCGGTCCAGACCGGGCAGGCAGGCCAATATGTTTTCGTGGTGAAACAGGATATGACGGCCGAATTGCGGCCTGTGGTCGCCGGCAATAACATCGCCGGTCAAACGATTATCCAAAAGGGCATTGCGTCGGGAGAAACACTCGTAACCGACGGCCAACTGAGGCTCGCCCCGGGTATGAAGGTGGCGATTAGAAAGCAGTGACGAGTGACAAGTGACAAGTGACGAGCAAGAAAGCAGGCGCCGAATGTCGGATGTCAGGCGTCTTGAAATTCGGCACGCAGCCGTAAAAGTTTGCGCCGTTCCGGCGACTGGAACGCGACCCCAGCTCGTCGGCGCTTTAACTGGTGACTCCAAGTCTATGGCTCGCCACTCGTCACTCGTCGCTTCATTCCGGGCACTTGTCACTCGTCACCCGTCACTCGTCACCGTACTCCCATGAATCTCGCAGAACTCTTCATCCGCCGCCCGTGATGACCACTCTGCGTCATGCTGGGCATTCTGCTGTTCGGCGTGATGGCCTACAAGTATCTGCCGGTAAACGACCTGCCCAACGTAGATTACCCCACCATTCAGGTCAGTGCCACCCTTCCGGGAGCGAGCCCCGAAACCGTAGCCTCGGCGGTGGCCACACCGCTGGAGCGGCACTTCTCCACCATCGCCGGCCTGGAGTCGATGAGCTCCGTCCAGCACTCAAGGCGGCACTTCCATCACGCTGCAATTCGCCGCCAGCCGCAATATCGACGCCGCCGCCCAGGACGTCCAGGCGATGATCGCCAACACGCAGGGCGCAGCTGCCAACGGGCATGCCCGCCCCGCCCTCCTACCAGAAGGTGAACCCTGCCGACCAGCCGATCCTTTATATGGCCGTCTGGTCCGACACGCTTCCTGCCTCGACCGTGAACGAATACGCGGACACGCTGATGGCTCAGCGCATCTCGATGATCAGCGGCGTGGCGCAGGTGCAGGTTTTCGGCGCACAGAAATACGCCGTGCGCGTGCAATTCGATCCCAAGGCGCTGGCCACTCGCAAAATCGGCATTGACGAAGCCATGGCCGCCATCCAGCAGGCCAACGTCAATCTGCCCACCGGCACACTCTACGGCACTCACAAGTCCTTCGTGGTGCAGGCCACCGGGCAGCTTACGAAAGCCGCGGCATTACCGGCCTCTCATCGTCGCCTACCGCAATGGCTCGCCGGTGCGTCTGGACTCGCTGGGCCAGGTGATTGACGAGCGTCCAGAACGACAAGATCTGCGAACTGGTATAACGGCAAGCCATCCCAGGTGATCGCCATCCAGCGGCAGCCCGGCACGAATACGATTGAGGTGGTGAACAACGTCAAGGCCCTGCTGCCCACCTTCCGCGCCGAGATTCCGGCTTCGATTCAGTTGGCCACACTTTACGACCGCTCCGTCTCCATTCGCGACTCCATCAGCGACGTGAAATTCACGCTCTGGCTCACGCTGGCCCTGGTGGTGCTGGTCATCTTTATTTTCCTGCGGAATATCTCCGCCACCACCATCCCCAGCCTGGCCCTGCCCATGTCCATCATCGGCACGTTCGCGGTGATGTACCTGCTCAATTACACTATCGATAACCTCTCCATGATGGCGCTGGTGCTTTCCGTGGGCTTTGTGGTGGATGACGCCATCGTGATGCTGGAAAACATCGTCCGCCACATGGAAATGGGCGAAGGGGTTTTCGAGGCGGCGCTCAACGGCTCGCGTGAAATCAGCTTCACCATACTTTCCATGACGCTCTCGCTGGCCGCCGTCTTTATCCCGGTCCTCTTCATGGGAGGATTGCTGGGGCGCCTGCTGCACGAATTCTCGGTGACCATCATGTGCGCGGTGATGGTCTCCGGCATCGTCTCGCTGACGCTCACACCCATGCTCTGCAGCCGTTTCCTGCGCCCGCCGAAAGAGCAGAAGCACGGCCATGTCTATCTGCTTTTCGAGCGCGGCTTCCAGTTGATTCAGAAGCGCCTACGACTGGAGCTGAGAGGCGTGCTGCGCCACCGCTTGGTGACGCTGCTGGCCTCCTTCGTCATCGTCGTCTTCACCGTGCAAGTTGTTCATTCAAATTCCCAAGGGCTTTCTTCCCAGCGAAGATTCGGGAGGCATGTTCGGCATCACCCAGGCGGCACAGGGCATTTCCTTCGATGCCATGAAGCAGCACCAGATCGAGGTGACGAAAATCATCACCGACGATCCCAATGTCTCCGACGTGATGTCTTTCGCAGGCGCGGGGCTGCCGGGTTATGGCGGCAACTCGGGCTTCTTCTTTGTCCACTTGAAGGACCGCCCTTCGGCAAGCCAGGATATGGTGGATTCGATCCGGCGCTTGTTTCACCTTCCCGGGCGTGAACACGATCCCAACCTGCGCTACATCAGCACGGACGACGTGATCAACGAGCTGCGCCCGCCCATGCTCTCCCTTCCCGGCGTCATTGCCTTCATGCAGAATCCCCCGCCCATTCAGATCGGCGGCCAACTCACGCGAAGCCTCTACCAGTTCACCGTGGAAGGCCCGGATACCAAGGAGCTTTACAAGGACTCGCTCGAACTTGAAACCAAGATGCGGCAAGTGCCCGGCCTGCTGGATGTGAACAGCGACTTGCAAGTCTCGAACCCCCAGGTGAACGTGGTGATCGACCGCAACAAGGCCCTGGCGCTCGGCGTGTCGGCCTACCAAATCGAGGACGCGCTCTCCACCGCCTACAGCTCGCGCCAGATTTCCACCATCTATGCACCCAACAACGAATACTGGGTGATCGCCGAACTCATGCCCCAGTACCAGATGGACCCCCAGGCCCTTTCCATGCTCTACATCAAGTCGAACACCGGGCAACTGGTTCCGCTCAGTTCGGTCTCCAACCTCACCCAGGACCTGGGCCCTCTGGCGGTCAACCACTACGGCCAGCTTCCCTCCGTGACCCTTTCCTTCAACCTCAAGCCGGGCCTCTCGCTCAGCGACGCCGTGACCCGCGTCGAAGACCTAGCCCGCAACACCCTGCCCGCGTCGATGAGCGCCACTTTTCAAGGCACGGCGCAGCAGTATGAGTCCTCGCTTACGGGTCTCGGGATTCTGCTCCTGGCCACGCTCCTGGTGATCTACCTGGTGCTGGGAATTCTCTACGAGAGTTTCATTCATCCCCTGACCATCCTTTCCGGGTTGCCCTCCGCCGCGCTGGGCGCGCTGATCACTTTGAAGCTCTTCCATCTGGACTTGAACCTCTACGGCTTTGTGGGCGTCATCATGCTGATCGGCATCGTGAAGAAGAACGCCATCATGATGATTGACTTCGCCATCGTGGCCGAGCGCACCAAGGGATCGAGCCCGCTCGAGGCCATCTACGAAGGCTGCCTGATCCGCTTCCGCCCCATCATGATGACCACCATGGCTGCGCTTATGGGGACGCTCCCCATCGCGCTCGGGTTCGGCGCCGGCGCACAATCCCGCCGCCCGCTCGGACTCGCCGTGGTGGGCGGACTGCTTGTCTCCCAGCTCATTACTCTCTACATCACCCCCGTTTACTACACCTACCTGGATGCTTTCCAGAAATGGTTTACGGGTTCCTCCCGCGCCAAGGCCGAATCCAAAGAGCTCCCTGCCATGGCCAGAATTTTCGTAGAAGAAAACGGCAACGGCGAACCCGCGCCAGTCGAGCAAAAAGATCTTAGGGTCAATCTCAAGCAGTTTAATAGCAGTGTAATATTCCTCATGTTTCTGCCTGGCCGGTCCCTTGGATTTCCCCCAGATAGCATTAGAGCCTTTAAATATAGTAAGTTACACGCCAATCCCAGTGATTTTCACAACCTTGGCCCGCCTATTGCTACTGGTTCCAGCGGAGGTGTGCAACTGGTACTATGCGCACAGAAGAAAGGACTCCGCCATGCGTAGACTGAAGGTACTAGCCGAGGGCGAAAAGGACACGTCACCCCTGTTGCGACCTTCTACTCTTCCCCATCGTCACGTGATCTCACTGCACGACCTCACGCCGGCAGAGACTGAGTACCTGCTCAAGCTGGGCCAGCGCGTGAAGGCCCAACCCAACAGGTTCAGGGATGCACTCGAAGGCAAATCCCTAGCCATGCTTTCCGAAAAGCCGAGCTTGGTGACGCGCGTCACTTTCGGAGTTGCCATGGAACAACTTGGAGGACACGCGCTTTACCTCAGCCCGGAGGATGTCGGCCTCGGCAAGGATGAGTCAGTGAAAGATGTGGCGCGCAACCTCTCCCGCTGGGTGGATGTCATCACGGCTCGCGTATTCAGTCATCAGACCGTCATGGAACTGGCCGAAAACGCGTCCGTCCCGGTCATCAATGGGCTCTCCAATTTTGAGCATCCTTGTCAGGCCCTGGGTGATTACATGACTTTGTTCGAGCACAAGGGCCCCCTGGAAGGGAAGACGCTCGCCTGGGTGGGTGATGGAAATAACGTGACCCATTCCCTGATCTATGGCGCCGCAAGGTTGGGTGTACGCATGCGTATCGCTACCCCGGCGGGGTACGGGCCGGACCGCTCCGTGGTGGCAGAAGCCCAACGCGAGGGGGGAGAGATCGCCATTACCCACGACCTTCTTGAGGCCGTGGCCGGCGCAGATGCCGTTTATACGGATGCTTGGATCGACGCGGGCCAGGAGGGTGACGCGGACGATCGCCTGAACGTCTTCCGTCCTTACCAGGTCAACTCCGAACTCCTGCGCAAAGCTGGGCCTCAAGTCCTGTTTATGCACTGCCTGCCGGTGCACCGCGGCCGTGAAGTGACCAACGAGGTCATGGACTCTCCGCGCTGCATCGTCTATGACCAGGCAGAGAACCGCCTGCATATTCAGAAGGCTATCCTCCTGGCGCTCCTGTCCTGACGCGCTCATCGGGGCTCTGACCCGAGACCCGGAAGCGTTCTACCTGCAACACTGACGTCTTCGGCTTTTGTGGAAAGCTGCCTGATTCTTGTTTGAAAACTCTGGGTGCCGCATTTCTCGTAGATCACCCGTGTATCATTCTCAGTCCATATGAAACTCAATTTGGCTGGCCCCGCTTTCAGGGATTGGCACTGAGTTCCCTGTGCGCCGCAGTCAATGACCACAGCGATCTTCAGCTCCACATATTCGCCGGGACGAATTTCCTGAAGGCTCCCCGGCACGTCCTTCGCCCCGTATAAATGGACTGGGATTATGATGTAAGATCTCCCTCCTTCCTGCGCGATGCTTGCCCCGAAATCGGCTTCCACGAATTTGAAGCTGCCGTCGTCATCGGGCAGTTCGATCTCGTCCGGGTCTGCTGACCACGGCACGGTCGCGGGAACGTTGCCCACGTTGCGCAGTCTGAGCAAAGCAACAGCCGCGCCGCCGATTGTGAGGTTGGCTGAATCCAGGCCGATGAGCAGGAGTTCGAATGGATAAGTCGCGGGTGGGCAGCCAATTCCCATCCGGCCTCCTCCGCTTCCACCATGGCAACTGCTGTCAGAGGCGAATTTCTTGTACATCAGAGGGTTTGCGCCGACTGTGGTCAAATCGTTGAAGCCAGCCTCCTGCGCAGTTACGGAGATGTTGACCAGCAGGGTCGCAACTGCGAGAAACGGCATCCATATCCAGTTTGTGTAACGCACGGGTCATCAGCTTGGATGCAAAATTTCGGGCCGCGGACGACGAAAGAATAGTGTACCTTGTGAGAACGCCACACCCTAATACCCAGCTACGCATGGCACAAGCGCTGACTTCCCGCAGCCTGGGGGCCATCCCGAGCCGCATAGCGGCGGCATAATGTGGCCCACGGCGAGCCAGCCGTGGGGAAAAGGCAGGTCCGATGCTCGTGAAAAAGCCCCGGGAGGGGCGACAGAGCAGTCTTGATGACCGTAGATCTTCTGCCGCCAATACGTGGCTCAGCGTGCTCTCTCGGTGCCGTCATCCCACGGTGCCGTGGGCTACTCTCTGTCACTCGTGTCCAAAACAGGAGATCTGAGTGGGCAGACGATCTGCGGCTTCGCCGCTTGCTATGCGGGTTGGCTCCGCCTGCCCGGAACGCGCCGCAAACACCCAAGCTCATCCTCACCGTGCCGGAGGCTCAGCCTCCGGCACGGTGAGGATGAGGGAAACGGGGCCGTTTCGGCTCGGAAGGGCGAAGCCCTTCCGCAGAGCGGCGCGGCCGAGCCGCAACGGTCAGCTATTTTGGACAGTAGTGACTTTCTTGCGCCGCTGATGCGGCTTGGCATGGGTATTCTAGCGCCTATGCTCCAAGGGAGAGGGCCGTCAACGATGATTGACTTCAGCCATTTTGTAGCTACCGTTGATATGTCCAGGAGGGGCAGGAGAGAATGGTATGAGGCGTTTTAAATGGGACGGGGCGCGCGTGGCGCGACAGCACCCGAAAGGAAACGGCATGAAGGAGAAGATCCCGGCGCGGGCGGATGACCTGCGCCCGGAATATAACTTCGATTATTCGACCGCCGTCCGTGGCAAGTACTACCGCCGCATTTTGCGGGAGGGCGCCAACATCGCGGTCTTGGAGCCGGACGTGGCGAAGGTGTTCCGAACTTCAGCGGCAGTGAACGAGGCCCTGCGATCACTGCTCCGAGTCCCCAGGACCACCCGCCGCCACAAAAAACCTTCTGGCGGACAGACGGCGACTCCGTCCCGCTAACCGCCCAAGGGGCGGCGCTCAGCTCTTCTCAACGAAGTGAATTTCAAATTTCTTATTAGTAATGAAGAGGCACACCACGTCTGAGGACGCTGTTGCGCCGTGCTCCATCAGCGTGCCTTCCGGAAACCAGACGAACCCGCCCGGACCGAAGCTGCCCTTGTGTGTCACCAAGGTTCCTTCGAGCACGTACATGCCATGCGCGCAGGGGTGGGTGTGCCAAGTGGTCATGAAGCCAGCGGGGTAGCGTACTAACCTGACTTCCATGCCCGTATCCGTGTCCTGGAGCAGGAGCTTGCGAAAGTTGCTCTTGCCGAGTGCCGCCTGATACCGCTCTTCCCACGGCATAGAGTTCGTGTCGATTGCGATCATCTCTTGTTTTTGCATTTCAGGCTCCACAGGGGCCGCTGCTTGCCAAGTGAACAAGCGCGGCAGTCTCAACATCGGTCAAGGGGGCGGTTCCTAGGGCGAGGGGGAGAGGTTGCGATCAAAGAACGCCTGCGCTTCGATGGCCAACTTCCGGCGCGCCTCAGGAGTCCGGAAGGTGTGGCCGTCATCGATTTTGAGAAAGGCCGCCGGCACCCCCGCTGCCCGCAATTTTTCAAAGAGTTCTTCCGCTTGGGCGATCGGAACGCTCTCGTCCTGGGTCCCGTGCACAATCAAGAAGGGCGCAGCTTGTTTTGAAACGTGGTACACCGGCGAGGCTTCCCGCCATAGCTCCGGGCGCTTCTCAAAATCGCCTCCCAGGAAACCAGTCAAAAATGCGACCTCCTGCGGATCGCGTTGCGTCGTAAAATCGGTAGGGCCGCTTACATCCACGACCGCCTGCACCCGGCTGGAAAACCTGGCCAGGGCCGGGTCTGAATTGTCCCGTGTCTCTTCCATGCCGAGCAGAGCGGCCAGTTGCGCGCCCGCGGAGTGCCCGAAGGCCCCGATGCGGTCAGGATTCACGCCGTACTTGCCGGCGTTGGCACGCACCCAGCGAACTGCCCGCTGTACGTCATCGAGTTGCGCCGGCCACATGTTTTCCGTTTCGTGAAAGAGGCGATAGTCCACCGAAAAGGCAACATAGCCGGAGCGGGCAAGAAACTGGCTCATGCCGCGCATGGTGCTCTTGTCCAAATCTATCCAACCACCGCCATGGATGAGCACCACCGCCGGGCGCTGCCCATTCCCTCCCTCGGCGGGCTGATAGGCATCAAGGTGTAACTCCGTGCCGTTCGCCGTAGCGTAGGGAATGTTTTCCTCAACGGTCACGCTGCCTGCGGCGGGCCGTGCCGTAGTCGCAGGCGCCGCGGGTCGCGCGGCTCGAGGTTCCTGGGGCGGCGTCGCCAAGGCGAACGCCCCAGCCAAGATCACAAGGGTGAGCACAAATTGGAATTTGCGCATCGGTTGATCGAAGGGAGTTGTCTATACCCTGTGACGGTCCGGGCCGCTCCACTACCAACCTTAAGTTTACCTGTCCATGAAGTACCGGGCAAGGCCGTACGGGCATCCCAGGCGGAACCCACATCTAAGACGCGCGCCGCCGCAATAGGGTTGCTAGCCCATTTGCACGCTACGAGTTACTTTGCCGCCCCATGCAACATGCGAGGCCGCAGATAAAGGATGCCCACCATTATCAAATTAGTGACGAGAAAAATGGTTGGCTGTGCCGCATCGGCCAGTGTTGCTGCTGGAATGGCGAGCATGGCCACGACGCAGGAGCTGAAGAACATCGTCCAGGCGGTGCGGTTCTCTTTGCTGGGATCTTGCCAAGCGGAAACAAAAGTGGGCACTGCGCCCAAGAACATCACGCTCAAGCTTGTCATGATGCCGAGGTCGGGGCTGCGGAATACCTTCCAAAGCGCAATCCCGAGGACAGCGCCGCCGAAGCACAGTTTGTCGAGCATCGACCACCCGGCCTCGCCATATTTCAAACCAAGCACGGCCACCGTCCACGAGCCGCACATCGCCCCCACGATCAGCCCGTTCACCGCGTGCTTCATGAGCATCCCTGCGAATGCGATACTGTCAAGCGCGGCCCAGATGATCCATGACGCCTTCGCCGGCTGCGTTTGCTTCTTCAATATCGTCCGAATGTACGGGATGTAAGCCGCCAGAAAAAGCATGCCGGCAAGAACCGAGAGAATATTTTTGAAATGCACCGCTTGGCTCCGCTTTGTCGATCCGAAGACTAATTTCTATACTACTTGGTTCTCGTCGCGCCCATCCCAGGTTTTTCTCTTTGACGCACGGTTCTAGATAAGTAGTTTATAATGTGAGGCTTGGGAAGGCAACAGGGCCGGAGAAAAACGTGCGCTCCTCGAAACATGAAGTCAACCACCACCGCCAAGATTCGAAAGAATTCGTCCAAAAATTGATGCAACATTCATAGTGAAAAAGCATACACACCTAGCCTTCGATATGTCTAGCCTGACATTTCGCCTGGGATGACATGGAGTCAGGTTGGAACACCGCGGCTTTTCGGCCTTGTGCCCTGCAGGGCGGGCCCACAGATCATCGCGGTGTGGCGTCGGCGCCTGCTGCTTCGGTACGACCGATTCGGCTTGGTAACCATCGCGCACTCCTGGCCACTCGCGGGCGCACGCAGATTTGAAATTGAAAGGCTCGATTCCGGATGAAGAGCCGCGTACCTTGAACCGCAGGTCCGCGCTACTTATTCGCATCGAAACGCACGATGAGAATATCGCAACCGCTGGAGGCAATTATCCGGCGAATAGTCTTTCCACCGTCTTCATGGGGATATACATCCGGTTCTGTGTGTCAGGGAAGGAAAGAAATCCATGCTCGGAGTAGAACCGCCGGGCGTTTTCGTCTTTGACATCAACAATGACCGCCAGCGACGCGATGGTTCCAACGTTGTCGAACGCCCGCCTCAGCGCATCCAGCAGCAGCAAGTCTCCGATGCGTTGTCCGCGGAACGCGACGTCACGGGCCAGGCGTCCGATCAGCGTCGCGGGCAATTGAGGATAGCGCGGCCACTTCAGCTTCTTGATGTCTTCCTCGGGGAGGTCGTCCGCCAGGATGACGGTCGATGAGAGCGTGTAATAGCCCGCGATACGATTTTCCGGGGTCAACAAGACAAAGGGGGCGGCGGCATGTTTGCGCGCGTCCTGGCCTGCTTGTTCGCGCAAGTAGCGGTCCAGCGGTTCGACGCCACACGAAAAAGCCGCCCGGTCGTGGTCGACCGAGCGGCTCGACGCGAAAAGCGGGTGGGGAAGGAATCACCGTTTTCCCATCACCTGCTCATAGTACCGGGCGGCGTCTTCGCAGGCGCCGGTTGGGCGAAGGAGGATTCGAACAGCGAAGCAACGAAGGCTTTGCGATCGCGCTGACTCAAATCGATCAGTTCCCGTTCGCGAATCACCCGCCGGGCAGATTCGACGGCACTGGCTACGATAAAATCCGTCAGACTTCGCCCTTCGAGGTTGGCGGCTTCCTGGCACAAGGCTTTCGTTTCCGCATTGACCCGTGCCTCGATCCGCTCCACCTTGCGCATTGCGGTTGTTGCCATAACAACTTCCTCCCCGTTCAAAAACTACCTTCATATCGTACGGCAATTGGCCGTACATCACAAGAAGATTATCGGCAATGTTTACAGAGACTTGAAGGACTACGGTTTACGGGAGCGGCTATCGCCCTTCCCGATTTCGTTATAGCAAGTAGCGGACCTGCTTCGTACGGTCCGGGGCTTTTCGGCCTTGTGCCCTGCGGGGCGGGCGCATAGATTATCGCGGTGCGATGTCGGCGCCTGCCGTTTCGCTACGACCGATTTGGCTTGGCAACGATCGCGCACTCCTGGCCACTCGCGGGCGCACGCGGATCTGAAAGTGAAAGGCTCGATTCCGGATGAAAAGCCGCGGACCTTAACCGCAGGTCCGCGCTTCGGGTGAACGGCAAATGTTGCTGTCCTTCTGCCGAGTGCTTTTGATAGAAAGACTTGGCTGAGTTATACTCTCACCAATCCAAGCAGCTGCGTAAAAGGAGGCCATCCAATGGAACCAATTGCAGTCTTCAAGTCAGCATCCGATGTGTCGGTGAAAGAACAGCCGTCGTACATGGTTGAATCTGATCTCTGCGGTTCCACTGCCATTACCTGGGGAGACTTTAGGCGCGGCATCGGTTTGCAGGCCGCCCATGAAAGGGTTTGCCTGAACGTATCTGGGCAGACTCCCGATTCGATGTCATTCAAGGCAATAGGTGATGGTGTCATGATGGAGTTCGAGGACCCCGTGAAGGCATGCACCGTAGCACTCGACCTAATTGACGAATCGAAAAAGCTGAGGACTCTGGCTGCCCAGGGAAGACACCCCGACGTCTTCAAGGAATTCTTTTTGAAGGTAGTTGTGGTTGCAGGCGATTACATAGCGGCTGACTATACCCAGAGGTGGCTAGGTCTGTTACCCACCAAAGGCGTCAGATACTCTGCGCACGCGCGGGCCGATCAAGTTTGGATCGACAACTCAGTGCGGGAGAAGATACATCCTCAGATGATTGTTCAGAGTTGGGAGTCCGACGGCGACATTGTGGATGGTGATGCATTTAGGATTTTTCCCAAGGGATTGGGAGAAGGCATTTTTACGATTCACCATCTTCGGAGGAAGGGCGACCCCTCAATACTCACCCATGATGAAAGGGCCAAGCCAGGAAAGCTCACCTGGGACAACGTTATGGATGGCGTTAAGGACATCGTCGCGGAAATTGGGCGAATCGAATTCTCTCCCTCGGTCGTGGTCGGCATCGGACGTTCTGGCGCGATCTTAGCTGGAATGATAGCAGGCAATATCCCGAGCAAGAATAAATGGGGCCACGTAAAGGTAGCACTAATCGAAAGATTTCACGAAGGCGAGGACGTCGTGCTTTCAACTCTCACTGAAGCTGGCGAAGCTTACAGGAAGGGACTTCTAGTCAGTCATGTGGAACCCCATTTCGCTGCCGACCTCGGTCCGTACCTCCTAGCTATAGGAGAGGCAAAGACCAACAATTCATTCAAGAGTACTAGGGCTTGGCTGCAGAGGAGGGGCGTTAGGGAGATTAAGACAGCAGCGTTGATCAAAGGATTTGAATGTCGCCAGCCACCACCGGATTTCTTCTGGCGGGAATTGGACGCTGCTTGGATGCCGTGGCAATTCGCAGAAGGCTATGACCGAGATTGGCATTACTTTCGGAAATGAAAGCGCACAGGTACGCCTATTTTGCGTTCCTGGGCGGCTTTTCATTTCGTGTTCGGGACGAGAAACATCGTAACGCTGCTCGAATTGGGGAAGATCCGCGGAGGAATCCGTCGGCTGACGGATACCCTCACGCCACCCCTCTCTCTTGCCAAAGTGCTATTCCCTGCCTCTGAGGATTGCTGCCATCACGCGCGGGCTACGCCTTCCGTGCATCACGGCTACAACCCACAAGGGTCTTTCATCCGGCACATAGGCAATCACGTACTCGCGGACCACAATGAAGCGCAAAGGGCGTGAAGTAAGGTCAGGCCGCTTGTGGCCCTGACCGGGAAACTCCGCCAAGGCGCGAATCGCCGACAGGATTTCTGTAATGACCCGGTCGGCGTCGTCGAGACTCTCGGCGCGAATGTATTCCCAAATCTCATCAAGATCAATGCGGGCTTCGGGATGGAAGGCGTATCCGGTCATGAACCGGGCTTGGAACGACGTGCGGCGGCGCTTTTGGCGCGAAAGTGCGCTTCCACCTCGTCACTGGGAAGCGCCTTCACCCTGCCGGATTTGAGGTCGTCATAGCGGCTGTTGAGCGTCTTACGGACTTTGACCAACTCGTCAACATATCCCGCCATGGCGTCTTCAACCAGATCGTCAGTGGGGCGACCGCTCTGGGCGGCGAGCTCTTTGAGCTTCTTTTCCGTCTCGGGCGTGAACTGTATTTCCATGAGTCGTAGAATACCGGAAAAACGGCACTCGGGCAATGCCGTCAAGGGATCGGCCCGGGCGGAAGTAAGCGCACAGGTACGCGCACTTTGGGTTCCTGTGCGGCTCTTCACTTCGTGTCCGCAGCGAGAAACATCGTAACGCCGCTCGAATTTGGGAAGGTCCGCGAAGGAATCCGTCGGCTGACGGATACCTCCACGCTACCCCTCGTTTGCCAAGGTCAATTCGGCGGGGAGGGCAATTTCGTTGCATGAAATTTCGCACCGCCCCACGGCCCGAACGCGGAAGCTCATGAGATAGGACAGGAATTACGACGCGCCGGTGAACTAACCCGAACTTCTCACCAGCCTCGACGGTTCTTTCCAGGCCTGGGCTGTGCCATGGCGCCCCTTTGGGGCTGGAAGAAGAAGGAGACCAGTTTCGTCGGGCGGCGCACGCGCGCCGTTGTTGGCGTGTCTCGGCCCCTGCCTGGCGATTCAGAGGGGCGCATACATCACGACGGAATGCGTCTTGGCGTATGCGCCACCCGCCGGTCATGGTATACACAATAGTTATTCAAGTTAGTAATCCTTCAAATCTGAATCGCTAATGGGTTGAGGGTATTGTGGACCTCTCCATCCCCTGATACTCTCCTCGCTGAGTGAGTTTTTCTCGGGTTCTCGAGGGGCTTCACAAGAGTCAGAAATAACAATCTTTTGCAGAGTGGGTGGTCTCAATCCGCTCCTCTCTGCAGGTGGGAGGAGCCATGCGTAAGTGGATTTGGTTCTTAGCCGCTGTTCTGATGGTGGGGTTTGAAACACCCGATGCCCGCGCGCAGGCCAGCGGGGCGCACATTGACGGCATTGTGCACGACGCTCAAGGGTTGCCGCTTCCCAACGTGACAGTTGCTCTCACGGAGACACAGACGGGGCTGGCGCGCACCGTGCAAACTACGTCGGAGGGCGCCTACCAGTTTGTTAGCCTGAATCCGGGGCAATACCAGCTCTCCGCCGTTTCGACAGGATTCGACTCAACTGTTCGGACTCTGACACTGGAAGTGAACCAGTACCTTCGCCTCGACCTCGTGATGCAGGTCGGCCCGCTGAGGCAGGAGTTCCGGGTGGTTGGAGCTCCGGAGATGTTGCGCACCGCGGATGCCAGCCTGGGAGAAGTCATCGAACCCGCCTTGACCCAGGAACTGCCGTTGAATGGCGGGCATGTGCTCGACCTGGCGCTGCTGGCTCCTGCCGCTCACGCGGGATTTGGGGCGCAAATGGGGAACGCCAATCCGCTCTACTGGCGGCCCAACCAGAATTCGGCTTTGAGTGTGGGCGGCGGGCGGCGGGCGGCCGAATGCCAACTACTTCCTGCTGGATGGCTCGACGGATACCGACCCCACGTTTAACACGCTCTCCTACAGCCCATCGCCCGACGCCATTCGCGAGTTCAAGGTACAGACGGGCAGTTACTCCGCGGAATTCGGGGGCGCGGGCGGCGCCCAAGTCAACATCGTGACTAAGTCCGGCGGCAATGGGCTGCACGGGGACGCCTATGAATTTGTTCGCAGCAACACCTTCGATGCCCGCACGTTCACGGACCCCAGCAACATCCCGCATCTTGCCCAGAATGAATTCGGGGCTTCCGTGGGCGGCCCGATCCGCAAGAATTCCACGTTCTTCTTCGTCAACTGGGAGGGTTTCCGCTTAAGCAACGGCCTCGCGCAGATTGAGACGGTTCCCACGGCGATGGAGCGCATGGGAGACTTTAGCGAGACCGGCGTGACCGTTTATGATCCCTCCACCTCGCAAGCCAATCCCAATTACCCCAATCCGTTGATAACGACGCGGAATGGTTCACTCGGTGGCAGTTCCCGTTGTATAGGGGGA
This sequence comes from uncultured Acidobacteriota bacterium, assembly GCA_963770415.1. GTDB lineage: Bacteria > Acidobacteriota > Terriglobia > UBA7540 > UBA7540 > CAVROP01. Next base: position 207,048 of record CAVYPU010000015.1, on the reverse strand, counting down.
CTGCGGGCTAGAGTGAAGCGTCTGCATGGCGCTTCGGCGGTTTGGTTATGGTGCTCGGCTCACCGGAATACTCCTTACAGTGTTTGGACCGCGCAAAAGCAAGACACGCCCAGCGGGTTTCGGAAAAGGGGCTTGCAAATCCTTTGATAACTCGGCCATTTTGGCACACGCCTCAGCTCATGGCTCCTAACCACTGTAGCCCTTCCCGGTAGGCGGCAATCCCCTCCGCGGCCGCTGCCAACCGCAGCAGCAAGCGGCGAGCGTGACGCACCAGCCGTCCCGGCGTGTTGAAGATCAAAAAGCGCAAACGCTTGGGCCGCGCCGTGAGTAACTCCGCCGGCAGCGCAATCCACTTCAGAGCCGTGAGTACGTTATGCGCAATCACCGCCAAGCGCAGCCAAGCGGCATTGGCTCCGAAATATTTCGAAGGCAGCACCCCCGCCCCCAGGTCATTCTTGAGAATGTCGTGGACCATTTCCACGGTGCCCGCCTTCTCCCGGTGCCACTCGATCAGCCGTGCCGCCTTCCACTCCCACAGGTTCGACAGTACCGCGAAATGGCGCACCCGGCTGCCGTCCTCGAACAGTTCTCCCTGCTTCTTGCGAATCCGAATGGCCACATAGCGCAGAGGCTGTATATCCTTCTTCTCGGTCTTCTCACCGGGTACGAACGCGACCTCCGCGCACTCCCGGATCTCTTGCGGATGGGGCTTGCCGTAGGGTTCCCACTCGGCTTCCGCCACTGCCTGAATCGCCGCCTGCAAAGCTTCGCTCATGCGTGCACTGATGGCAAAGCCGATCCGCCCTGGCGGCCCACCCGGTCGTTGCTCGTTGCGCAGCCAATTCACCAAGCCACTTTCGTGACAGGCCGCATCGCCCCGGAAGTAATATTCGTTCATCGTCCCCGGCAGGGCGGCAAAAGCCCCCTGCGCGACTTGCAGCGGCTCCATCTGCGCCGGTACATTGCCGTCTCGAAACTGGTCCGCCAGCACCAGACCGGTCTCCGCCCACACCGCCAGCATGGGCTGATAACCGCGCTCCCCTTCGTAGGTGGCCTTCGCTTCCCGCTTGCGGCTCTCGATAATCGTCGCGTCCTGATCCACCGTGGCGATGCGCTGTTCGGGACGACGCTCCCCGAAGCGCTGCACCAGCTCTCGGTTGACCTGCCCCAATCCCGCCAACGGCAGCGTTTCTTCCGGAATGTAGGCGATCTCCCCGGGCAGACGTCGCTGCTCTGCCTCGGTAATCTTCTCCTTCTCGTGAAAGGCGTACAAAAACTGCAGCGCCGCGCTGGGCGACGGCAGTTCGTGTCCAATCATCTCCGCCAAGCCGGGGTCTTGCCGCAGACGCTCAAAATCGTCCGCGCATTCGCCCCCCGCAGCGTTCAGAATCACGAAGCTCTCGACGAAAGTCGCTTCGTCATAACCGCGCTGCCGCTCTTTCACTCGCACTCGCTCCCGCACGCTCTCGGGCAACCCCAGAGAGCGGAAGGCTTGCACCACCAGCGGTATACCCCCCAACGCGGTGAGCATCTCTGGCAAGGGTTCAGGGTCAACCTCGAACAGCAACGGCGATTCAGTAGGGGAACGTCTGGGCTGTTTGCGCATGCGCGGATAATAGCGGAATTCGGCACCTGGCGGGTGAGAAATGCACGCCCGAACACGTGCCCTCCCAACCTGCGCACCCCCTTTGTCCAGACCTTCCTACGACGCGGTCGAAGAATCCCGCCGAAAACTAATCAACGGATCGGGGAATTACAATCCGGCGCTTCCCACCAGTCCATCCAATCCCGCCGTCCTTCGCACCCCCTTTCCGAATGATGCGGTCCCCAGTGCCCGGATCAGCTCCGTCGCTTTGGGCGAGTTGGCGGCGGTGCCGCTTCCCAACATGGCTTCAGGGATGGGGATGGGGGGCATGAGCATGGGGGCGACGCCCATAGGGACGGGACCCGACTCCAACAATTACCTGGACCTGCGCACCAACCGCAATTTTTCCAACCAGGCGACCCTCCGCCTCGACCAGAATTTGCCCCATGGCGATGCGTTGTTCGGACGCTATTCTTTTCTTGCCGAGAGGGATTTTACCCCGGAGAACTTGCCCGGCTTCGGATCCTTTGACAACAATCTTGCGCAGAACCTGACCCTCCAGTACACGCACCTCGATCTCGTCCACGTCGGTAAATGTGTTCTGGCTGGGGATGTCGCGCCTTTCCATGCACCGCTACTCCCAGGACAACTTCTCGACCGACTACGTCAGCGAACTGGGCATCCAGGGAGTGGGATTTGGCGGGAAGGGCGCGTGGGGCATGCCCTATGTTACGGTGCAGGGTTACAACGCCTTTGGCGATTCCTATGCTGCGACGCCCGGTGCACGATTGGGACACTATCCTGCAAGTGGGTGACATCTGGAACAAGCAATGGGGGCGGCACTCCCTCAAGGTGGGCGGTGACTTCCGGGATTACGACTGGCCCATGTGGGGTTTCTTCCAAAACCGCGGCTACTATCAGTTCACCAATGGCTTCACGACGCAAACCGCCACCAATGATGGCACGGGCGCCGCGCTGGCGAGCCTTCTGCTGGGCCTGCCCGTGATCAGGCAGCGGCAGGCCGGTATTCCTGAAATGAATCTGCGCCAGTGGTATGCGGACGGCTTCGTGCAGGACAACTGGCGCGTCACCGAGGAACACCACTGTAAACCTGGGCGTACGCTACGAGTTTATGAGCCCGCTCACCGATATCCAGGCCGATAAGCGCGGCAGTAACCTGACTTGGCAGGATGGCGTCCCTTATATCTTCATCGGAGGTCAGGAAGGCACTCCCGCCGGATTGCTCTACACTCAGAAGCTCAACTTCGCGCCCCGCGTGGGCTTCACCCATTCCTTTCAGGGGAAGTTTCCCTTCGTCATGCGTGCGAGTTACGGCATTTTCTTCACCCCTGTAGACATGAACACTTGGTGCAATCAGCGTCACAACGTGCCCTTTGTCTTCCCGCAGACCCAGCAGAGCGACAATTACACTCCCAGCCTGACGGGATTCAATTTTGCCGCACCGGTTCTGGGCACGACTGTGACCAGCTTCACCGCCTTTCACCCGCATAGCCCCTCGCAATACATCGAACAATGGAGCTATTCTCTGCAAAAAGCCCTTACCCCGAACACGGTGCTGGAGATCGGTTATCAGGGCGAGGATGGATTCCACCTCCAGCGCGCGCACCTGATCAATAACCCGCCTCCCGGACCGGGGCTCCTGCAGCCGCGCCGGCCTTACAAGTTCATCAATTTTCTTCCCGGAACCGTTATTCCCAGCGGAAACGTTCTTCCCGCCGGCCTCACCGTCGCCAGCCTGGATCAGCCCGTCTCCACCATCAATCTGCTGGAAAACTCCGCGCGCAGTTGGTACAACGCGGGCTGGGTGGACGTTCGCCATCGCTTCTCCCACGGGCTCACTTTTCTTACCAGCGTCACGTGGGCCAAGAGCATTACCAACGCGCCGGACTTTCGTTCCCCCATGGATGAATCCGCCATTCCGCAAAATGATTCCGACCTCGACGCGGAGAAGGGGCTGGCCTGCGACATTCGCCTTCGCTACGTCGGCACCTTTGTCTACAACATTCCTGGGCTAAGGCAGCAGGGATGGATGAGCCGCCTCACCTCCCACTGGGAGCTGGCGACGGTCTATCAGGCGCAGACGGGAATGCCTTTCACCATTTCGGTGTATGGCGACACGGCGAATGCCGGCACCACATTGGGTGAGAATCCCATCCGCGCAAATTATACGGGTCAGCCGGTGTCCTCTTCCGGCACCCACACTTCGGAGGAGTGGTTCAATACCGCCGCTTTCGCTGCTCCACGCGCTTACACCTTCGGCAACGTGGGGCGCAATACCGTGGAAGGGCCGGGAATGCAAATTGCGGATATTGCCTTGTCGCGCGAGTTTCACCTGCTGGAATCACTGCGCCTGCAGATCCGCGCGGAAGGGTTTAACGCGCTCAACCACACCAACTACGGTACGCCCAATCGCTTTGTGAACGAGCCGCAGTTTGGGACCATCACCATGGCCATGCACCCAGGCCGCGAAGCCCAGTTCAGCGCGCGATTGACTTTCTAGTGCTGAGGGGCCGAACTTCTCCCTGCTACTGAGTCATTGAAGCGATCCATCAGTTTGGTTAGCCAACAGTATTGTTGCCAAACAAAGGAGGGTTGTGGGGAAACTCGGCATCGAAGCCGGAATGTCTTTGAAAACAGATGCACCTACCCGCAACTCGCCGCAATGTCATTTAAAACACATGAGGTCACACTTGCATTCTCACCCAGGCTTCTTCGGAGTGAAGGGCGGCGAGAGCTTTGGGGCGGATTTTGCGATAGACCTTGGCGGCCGGGAGCGTTGTCCCGCCGACCTCGAACAGGCTTGACACAGGGATGCCGAAAAGTCGTTCATTCTCTTCCAGCATGGGAAGGAGCAGCGCCCAGTCGCGCTCTTCGAGCGGCGCAAATTCTCCGCCATTGAGCTGTTCCTCGGAGACCTTCGCATGAGGGTCTCGAATATAAAGCGCGCCGCCCGCCGCAAGCGAGAACAGGTTGCCGCCGGGGTAGGGCATATCCAGCTCGACGATGCGGCCTTGATCGTCGAGAGCGATGCCGTTGAGGATTGCGAAGCCGCCGCCGTCGTAGGGGTCGCCGGCCATGAAAGACTCCGCCAGGTAATCAAGGCAGGTCCCATTGATCACCACGCGCGGCTTGCCAACGGCGTTGATGAGCGGCCGCCCGGCGGCATTGCCCAGGACGAAGGCTTGCCCGCCTTTACCCGCATAGAGAAAGGTCTGGCCGACGTTGCCATAGACAACCAGTTTCCCGTCTTTCATGATCTGGGCGAGCTGATCCTGAGCGTCTCCGTGCACGAAGACTTCGGCGCCGTCAATGCCGGAGGCTAGGTAATCGCCAGAGGAGCCGTACACGTCGAGGCGCGTGCCGGCGGTGCCCGAGCCCAGTCCATTGGCGATAAACCGTTGCCCGCAGGTGTGAGCCACAATGAATTGTCGAAAGCCGCGCTCGAAAAGGCCAACGATCTGGCGCGCCAGGGAGTCTTCGCCCTCGGGAGCGTAGCCTCGAGCGTCCACGACCACCGTTTGCGTGACGTCCCCGGGGCTGGGCAGGGGACTCCCGGCACTCGCGAACGCATAAGCCTCTGAGGGAGCTTTGCGAATCGATTCGATGATGGCCGCCAGGGTGCGGTCAAAGAGTGAGAGCAGGCAACTGCGCCGCATGGGGCCTGTGGGATAGCGATGATCCATCAAATGCGTAAGCACGCTCAAAGCCCGCTGCCGATCCTTGTCGGCGCCTGCGCTGTGCTCGAGCGCCTTAAGAAACGCCTCGAGGTTCGCATAGTCCCAACCTTGCATTTGTTCTTTGGCCCACGCGTAAAGCTCTTCAGCCGCAAGATCGGGCAGCGCAACTAAAGGCTGCACGGCGGGGCCGGAAGGTTCATAGGGTTTCCCAAGAGCGCCCAACTCGATGCGCCGGCCGAACTTGTCCGCGCAGATAAGCGCCGCGCGGTCCTTCGCTGAGGCGCCTGCCGCGCCGGCTCCCGCCGCCCCGTCATCAGCCACTGGGCTCGCTGCTCCTTTGTCCTTGGTCTCGACTGTGAAGATGAACGCTCCGCCGTCGGTGTGGCTTCCCCCGCGCGCGTTCCAGTAGCGGTCGGCGTGGCTCCAGAATCGCGAATCCTCGCGGGCCAGGCTTTCGAGCGTGGCGTCGATGGCCTGTTTCTCCGAAGCCGCCAGACCGATCGATACCGCGCCTTCCTGCAGCGCGAAAACCTGCGGGCGCAGCATGCTGGTGTCGGTGATGCCGATCAGTCGGTACTCTCCCCGCGCCGGAACCGATTGAGCGATAAGAAAGAACCAGGGGCCGTCCGGGGAGCCATGCATGTGCACAGTTTGAAGCTGACGGTAGATTTCCTGCTTTTCTTTGGGAAGCAGCGTGAAGTCCCGCTCGGTGGTCGGGGCGAGAGCCTCGATCACGTATTCGAGCGGGTAAGCGTAGGTTCGGTGCAGAAGGTCGAAGAGAAGCGCGGAAACTTCCGTGTCCGTGAGGAAGAGCGGGTAGATATTCCGCTGCGCCAGGTACTCGCAGATGGAGGCATAGTTGGCGAAGTCGCCGTTGTGCACCAGGGCTTCGTGCAGTCCGACGAAGGGGTGCGCGCCGCCCGGATGCCACACCTTGCCTTTCGTCGGATAGCGATGGTGTCCGAGCCAGACGTGGGCGTGAAGGTCCTCGAGGCGGTAATAACGAATCACGTCGTCGCCGTAACCCACCATCTTGAGCGCCAACATGTTCTTCCCGTGCGACAGGACAAAGGCGCGTTTTTCGCCGGTGGCAGCATAGTAAGTGCGGTTAAGCCGGTAACTGTTCTGGTAGACGATCTCGTCCTCGAGACTGGCTGTCGTCGCGCCGGTAGTTAGAGCATCCTCGAAACCGAACTTCTCCTTGAAGGCTTCGAGGGCTTGGGTCTTCACTCGTCCGAAGTACAAGCACACTTCCGGGGGGCGGACGCCGAGGCTTTCGAGGAGCTTCGCGTCGCCGAGGGTCTCGAGGGAGCGGGCATGCGCGATCTCGAAAGTGGGCTCGATCGAACTGCGCTCGACTTCCGCGCGGGCGCCCGGGTCAAGATAGGCGATCGCCAGCAGGTAGTGGCTCTCCAGAACATCCCGCGAGACACCGAGCTCCGCGGGCTCGAGTCCTGCCGCGGCGATGCCGCCTCCCTTGCCGTTGCCGCGGTTGCGCATCTGGGCCAGGCCCTGGAGAAGATGCCGCGCCGGAATGCGTTCATTGCAAGCCATGCCGACAACGCCGCAGCCGCCCTCCGCCTCGGCCTTTCGCCAGGCGGCGCCCCGGGCGGCTTCGGGAAAAAGAAATTTCCTGGAAGTGAGCACCTTGGTGATGGTTTCCGGCTTGATCATCCGCGTCCTCCCGCCAGGCCCCGATAGACCAGCAGATCCGTTCTGCCTACGAGGTCGCGAATCTTGCTGATGCCGAGCTGCCGCAACAGGTCGGCGAGTTCGAGCTCGAAGGAATGATACAAGTTGTTAAGTCGGCCGGCGCCCCAGTCCGTCGCTACCAGACGGGAGAGTTCCGGGTCAGTGGTGGTCAGCCCCAGCGAACAACCGCGGCCGCGCTCGCAGTTGCCGCAACGCGTGCAGCCCATGGCCACCAGCTCCGCCGTGCCGAGGATCACGCCATCCGCTCCGAGCGCGATCGCCTTGGCGATGTCATAGGGGGTGCGAATGCCGCCGCTGGCCATCACCACGACTTCGCTTCGAATGCCCTCTTGCGACAAGTAGCGGTGAACCTTCGGGATGGCAAATTCGATGGGCATGGCAATGGTCTTCTTGGCAACTTCCGGCGCCGCGCCCGTGCCGCCGTAACTGCCGTCCAGGTTGATGACGTTCGCGCCGGCGTAGTAACTGCCCACGGCCACCATATCGATGTCCGTAGGTGTCGAGACCTTCACGGAAATAAGCGCCTGCGGGTTGATGGTCTTGATCCAATCGAGGTGCTTCTTGTGGTCTTCGACGGAATAAACGCTGTGGAAAGGGAAGGGCGAAAACAGGCTGATCCAGGGGACCGACTCGCGCATGCTGGCCACGGCGGCAGTCACCTTATCACCCAGCAGATGGCCGCCCAGGCCGGGCTTCGCTCCTTGCGCATACTTGAACTCGACGATCGGCGCCTCCCGGATCGTCTCTTCTCTTACCCCGAACATGCCGGTCGCAACCTGGGTAATAACATTGCTCCTATAAGCATTGAGTGAATCAGGGAATCCTCCTTCGCCCGTGGACGTGAAGGTGTTCCAGGCGCGGGCGTTCTTGGCTCGAGCCAGCATCACCTGCTCGCTGATCGAGCCGAACGACATCCCCGCTCCATAGAAGGGGACGGGAATCGTGAGGTGGCGGCCGCGCGCACGGCGGTTGAGCGGGATGGAAAGATCAATGGCAACATCTCGGGGAAGCCGCCGCTCCTCCGCAAGGAGTTTGAAGTCCAGAACATCGAAGCCGCCGCCGGAATTGCCTACGCGATATTCCAGGCCGTTCGAAGGGGGCTTGCCCGTCTCAGCCCGGAGCCAAGTTGACAGGATCAGGTCTGCGGTCCAGCGAAAGTCTCCGAGCGCCGGCAGCTTGTTCTTTCCCAGTTCCGGCCAAAAGTGGAAGCCGTGGCGTAATGCTGCGGTGTGCTTTTCGATGATGAGTTGCAGGGAAGATTTAGATTCCGATCCTGCGGCGGCGGGCTCGGACAGAGAACCTTCACGACCGTGGTTGAGCATTGGGTTAGTGGTCATAGCCTTCAATCCCGGCGAACGCCTCCCGTTCCATGTCCTTTTGGAACATTGCCCGGCCCATCTCGCCTCGCAGGCGGCGGACTTCCCGCAGGCCCATGGCCCCCATCACCTCCAGGAGTTGATCGCGCCAGGAAGCCACCAGGTTCTCAATCCGCCGCACGCCCCACTCGACGGTGAGGTTCTTGGGAAGCTGGAAGCGGCTGCTCTTGCGCTCCCGGCATTCACCAAGGAAACGCGCTTGCAAGGCGACAAGCAGAGCAGTGTCAAGCGCTACCGCATCCAGGCCGCAGATGATGGCCTTGGGAACGTGCTCGGCGGCGATGATCCCGCCGCTTCCGACGAGCGTCACCTCGTCCCGGCAACCCGCCTCCAGGAAGGTCCGGTGCGCGTCCCGGATAAGGTCAAGCACGAATCGCCCGTCCCGGCCGCGGCCATGATAATCGGCCACAAGGTGGAACACGCGAATCCCTAGTTGGTAACACTTCAAAAGGTCTTCGGCGGAGGCGAAATCCTGGCGCAAGCAGATCGTGCTATCGGGGAAGTGATGCCGGGCAGTTCGAAGGAGAGTTTCGTCCCAACCATCGAGCTCAACAAGCGTCGGCTTGATGCGGAGACCATCGAGCCGCGTGAGGTCGTCCTGACCCACCAGCGGAACGATAGGGAGACCCTGGAGATTGAATCGCTTGATGGTTCCAATCGGCAAGACAACCAGCGTCTGCGCCTTCGATGCTGCGGAAACAAGCGCTTGCAGGAGTTCGCGCGACTGGATGGAGGCGGGCGGCGCGTCGAACAACATCGGAATGGGCAAGCCGAAGGTTCGCAGGCGCTTTTCGTCGGGCACTCCGCGCTCGTCAAACGTAAGGAAGGCCGGCCTCGGCCCAATGTCTATCGAGGTGGAAATGAACTCCCGCCCGTGAATGCCGTCGCGGGTCGGACGCACAATTTCAGACATGTCCGTCCACATCCCGTCCCAACCTTCGCCGCCGAACCGGCCTCGGAAGCCCGCGCCCCTCACGGGCACTCTTCCGGTTCGCGCTTCGTAGCAGATCGTGTCAATATGCGCGGGAGTCACGTATGAATCGCCCTGGCGGAGGTGTTCGGGATTAAGACGAACCTCTACCATTTGGGGATACTCGATCATGCAACGGTGGCATCCCACACAGCAGTAGCTTCGGGGCGCGAAACCGCCGACGGGACCCGAGAAGGTTCCGTATAGGCAGGGCCGGCTTAGTGCAACTGCCAGGTTGGCACGGCGGCGGATCAACTCTTTGATCAGATGTTTCGCCAAGCCTGGCCTTGCGACCTTCACCCAGGTGCGATTGGGAAACGGAGCAATCTCTGGAGCGGTACTGGTTTCGAGGTGATAGCGTTGATACATGTTGAGTCCTGGGACGAGGAGGAAATCATGACGTGCCGAGTTTCCTCCGATCTAAGTCAACGTGCGACGAGCGAGGGAAGCTGAAGGCTGGATGATATTCTTTCGGCGCTTTCCAATGCGGAGAGCACCCTCCGGGTCTACGAGGGACCAAAGTCTAAAACAAGGCTGGTCAGATTGCAAGGTTGTTTCGAGGTTGTTTCGAGGATTGTTCGAGGATGCCCGGCTCCTTGAAGTTGCATTCGGCAGCGAGACGCTCGCGGTGCGAAGGTGTACAATCCTCGTTTATCAGGCGGACAACGCAGCGAGGAAGGGGTTATGGAAATGAGTCGGTGCGAAATTGGACGTACTTCTCATTTGCTGATTCTGATCGCGTCCGTGGCGGCCTGCGCGATGGGTCAAGGGGTGCGGGCGCAGAGCGAAGCCAGGCAGGCGGAGGTTTATCGCGACCCCTCGGCGCCGCTCGCAAAGCGCGTGGATGACCTGGTCTCGCGCATGACGCTGGAAGAGAAGGTCAGGCAGATGCAGCACACTGCTCCCTGCCATTCCCCGGCTCGGTGTTCCCTCCTACGACTGGTGGAGCGAAGCGTTGCACGGCATCGCGCGCTCGGGATATGCCACGGTGTTTCCGCAGGCCATCGGAATGGCGGCCACCTGGGACGCGCATCTGGTGCACCAGGAGGCCGAAGTCATCGCCACCGAAACGCGCGCCAAGTACAACCAGGCGCAACGCGAGGGCAACCACAGCATCTACTATGGGCTCACCTTGTGGTCCCCCAACATCAACATCTTCCGCGACCCACGCTGGGGACGCGGCCAGGAGACTTACGGCGAAGATCCCTATTTGACGTTCGAAGCTGGGAGTAGCCTTCGTGACCGGCCTGCAAGGTGACGATCCCGAAATATTTGAAGACGATGGCCACGCCCAAGCACTACGCCGTGCACAGCGGGCCGGACCGAGCATGCGGCACGGATTCAACGTCAACCTCTCGCCGCACGATCTTGAGGATACCTATCTTGCCGCCTTTCGCGCCACGGTCGTCGAAGGCGCACGCGGACTCCGTGATGTGCGCCTATAATGCTATCGACGGCGCGCCGGCCTGCGCCAACAATTACCTGCTGACAAACCCTTGCGCGACGCGTGGAAGTTCCAAGGCTTATGTTACTTCTGATTGCGGCGCGGTGGGAGACATCAGCGACGGACACCAATTCGCGCCGGACAATGAGCACGGCTCGGCAGTGGCCGTCCAAGCCGGAACAGACACCACTTGCGGCGACGAATACGTGACGCTGGTGAAGGCGGTGCACGATGGCTTGATCAAAGAGAGCGAAATCGACACCGCTCTGAAACGCCTCTTCACGGCGCGATTCCGCCTGGGGATGTTCGACCCGCCCGCGTCGGTAGCCTTCAACCAGATTCCTTTTTCGGAGGATGACTCACCGCAGCACCGGAAGCTTGCGTTGGCGCGCGGCGCGGGAGTCGATGGTGCTGTTGAAAAACCAGGACGGCGCGCTGCCCTTCAAGTCAAGGTTCAAAACCATCGCCGTGATCGGACCCGAACGCGGAGTCCTTGGCGGCGCTGGAAGGCAATTACAACGGCACGCCGTCTCATCCGGTTTATCCCCTGGATGGAATTCGAAAACAGTTTGCAGGCACAGGCGAAGGTCCTCTACTCGCAAGGCTCGCCGTACCTCGAGGAACTGCCGCATCCCGGTGCCACGCACGGTGTTCCATACGGCCGAGGGCGCAAGCACCGCCAGGGCCTGAAGGCCGAGTACTTCTCCAACACCGATCTTTCCGGCAAGCCCGTTCTGACGCGCATGGACCCGCAGATTCAGTTTGACTGGGACTCCGCTGCGCCCGTGCCAGGCGTTTCCATGAAGGCTTTTGCCGTGCGCTGGACCGGAACGCTCACCCCGCCCGGGCCGGGCGACTATACGTTTAGCGTTCCCAAGCCGGAGTGGCACCCGGAGGGTGGCGAGGAGGCTTACCGGGTCTATCTCGATGGCACACTCCGTTCTCGACACCACCGTTCGATCCTGCCCACAAGAAATGGACCGATCGAGGATAAGAAGAACCTGCAAACCACGTTTCAAGTCGCACTTCGACGACAGCCAAGGCGCATGCCTTCCGGCTTGAATATGTGCACCAAGCCCCAACCTTCGGAGCTGGGGCCACGCTGAATTGGCAACCGCCCGTCGAGGTGCTGCGCAATGAGGCTGTGAAGGCTGCCGAGCAGGCGGATGTGGTGGTGGCCTTCGTGGGACTCTCGCCGGATCTCGAGGGCGAAGAGATGCCGATCCACGTCCCGGGCTTTCAGGGCGGCGACCGCACGGACATCGGACTTGCCGCAGGCGCAGCAGAACTTGCTCGAAGCGCTGGCGGCCACCGGCAAGCCCCTGGTGGTTGTGCTCATGAACGGGAGCGCGCTGGCGGTGAACTGGGCGCAAAACACGCGGCCGCAGTTCTTGAAGCTTGGTATCCGGGCGAGGAAGGCGGCACGGCAATTGCTGAGACCTTGCCGGGAGTTAACAATCCTGGCGGCCGGCTGCCAGTTACCTTCTACGCTTCGCTTGACCAGCTTCCGCCCTTTGATGACTACTCGATGCAGCAGCCGCACCTACCGGTATTTCCAGGGCAAGCCGCTCTACGCTTTTGGTTACGGGTTAAGCTACGCAAGCTTCGCATACAGTAATCTCCGGCTTTCAGCGGAAACGCTTGAGGCCGGACTGCCACTCACGGTTGAGGCCGATGTTAAGAATACGTCGGGGATAAGCGGCGATGAAGTCGCGGAGCTTTACCTCGAGTACCCTGAGTCGCCCGGCGCCCCTTTGCGCGCACTCAAGGGATTCGAGCGTGTCCATCTTACCGCGGGTGAAACGCGGCACGTGTCCTTCAAGCTCGACATGCGCGATCTGAGCCAGGTCACTGAACAGGGTGAGCATCAGATCGTGCCCGGCAGCTACACTGTCTTCGTGGGGGGCCGCCAGCCGGGAGAAGGAGGGCAGGGCATCGAGACAAAGTTTGAGGTAACAGGGGAGATGAAGTTACCACGGTGAGATTTTAGGCGGCCGCCGCCATCTCGGATGTTGACCCCTTGGGGAGCGAGAAAGAGTAAGCCACCTGTTCCATCTCGTAAGAGGATGAGGCCTGCTCGGGGTAGCTCATCATCTGCAAATCAAAGGAAAAGCGGTTGCTGGCGCCGGAGGCATCGGCGAGGCCTTCCGCAACCCGTTCGCCGACCTTGTTCATGTCAGCTCCGCCGGTATTGGGAAGAACCATCGCGAAGGTTCCCTCGGACAAATGATAGAGGGAGTCATCCCCCCGCAGTTTGCGGACCAGCACGCGCGCGGCATCGCCCATTGCCACCGACACCTCAGACGCGCCATCGAACTTGGGCGAAGGTTTCAGGCGCACCAGGATGAGCGAGAGCGGCTCGTCGGCCTGGGCGGCGCGGCGAAAACCCATGGTCAGCCGATCCTGGAAGTGACTGAAGCCCGCCAAGGTCTCGAGCAAATCCGAACTTGCCTGTTGCCGGAGGTGCGCAATCTCCGTTTGCTGCGCGATCAGGTTCTTACGAAGTTGGTGAACTACGTGTTCTCTGTTCATTAAATAGGCAACCGCGAGCACGCACAGCGCACAGAAGCCAAAAAAGAGGGGCCGTGTGATGGGCAAAGAAGATTCCGCGTTATGGCCGAACACGGCAGGGTACATAAGCAAGGCCACACCCGCCCCGAGAACGACGATCATCCAGAGCGAAAGCACCGACAACTGCCAGTTGCGGCGATCGAGCGTATTCGGGTTGACCTTGTCAAAAAGCTGCATGAACAACCTCCAGCGAAAGAGGCCAGGCGCGCCGTTTGTCTTCGGCAGACCGACGGCATCGGAACTAGCGCTGGCAACGCTTTCTATAGCACCTGCCCCCCGCAGTGTCAATCCACCCAACGGGCCATCCGTTCAGCGGTTCGTCCATCGGTTCAAAGGGCTTGCGGACGCGAATTCGTAACTATAATTCAGGCCGTGAGAAAGATCTGCTGACGCCTCATTGAGCAATGCCATTTGAGAAGGTGTATTCTGGGCAAGCAAGCGGAGCGTTTCCCGTGCAACGACGCAGATTTCTGAGATCATCTTTTGCCGGGCTGGCGGCGGCATTCGCTCCCGCACGAGAACCCGTGCCTCCCACCGACATCCCCCGGCGCCCCGTCGGCGATGCAATCAATCCGGATTGGCGCGCGTCGGGCACACATGAATGTGCCGCCGGTCTTGCGGCAAGGCACATTCCTTGGGCCGCAAAACGTGTCCGCGCTGGACATCAGCGAGGATGGCCGTCTCATCGCTGTGGCCACCATGGCATTTCGCCAGGACCGCAATCTCTGGCTGATTTCCGGGGAAGGGAAGTTGCGCTCGGGGCGTTACCTTCCGCTAAAACAGGCCGGCGATGAAACTGAAATCACTCTATGCGGCCTGCGTATTCGACCCCTCTTCGTTCCGGGGCATACAGTTGACTCGGTGGCTTATATGATGGAGTTTAATGGCAGGCGAGTGGCGTTTACAGGGGACATTGGTTTCGACGCTCAGAACAATATTCTGGATCGCTGCTGGGGCGACCGAGACAAAGCAAAGTCGGTGGTGGAAGTGTCGCGTTCAAAGCTGATCCCCTAGCGGCCTGAATTTGTCTTCACGGGGCACAGTTCTACTCCGCAAGGAACGCAGTTTTTGCGTGGCCTGGTTGAGAGCACCGAGCGGTCGCTCGGGAAATAACAATTGCGCTTTTGGCCCGGGATCATGCAACTTTGAGGAGGCGCCGGCGACACGAACGGCGCCTCCAACTTTGTTTGCGCTCAGGGAATGCTGTAATTCCATTGGGCCGGCGATGCTATGAATAGACTAAAATTGGAAAAGGGACTTGCTCGACTTGGCCAACTGCTCCGCGAAAGGCGTGTGGCGGGTGAGATTGCTGTGTTCGGTGGCGCGGCAATTGTGCTCGGCTTCGACTTCAGGGACGCGACGCAGAATGTTGACGCCATGATTACTCAGGGCCACGGGCAGGTGGTGAAGGCAGAACAGGTCCTTCCTGAAAAGGTTCTCGAAATTCGCAGCATCGCGAGGCAAATCAATGCGCCCCACAAGCCTTAAGGATGCAGTGGCACGCATCATCGGCGGCCAGAGCTGGATAGATGCGATCAGCGAGTTTCTTGACGAGTTCTACATGAGGGAGCCTACGGAGCGGCAACGCATGCTAGGCGAAGAACCGGCCCTCACGGGCATCCAGTTCCAGGACGCCTACATCGGGGCCGTCGGGGAGCACCTTGCCAGGCGCTGGGGGCTGGAAATCCCGGCATGGACTGACGACTCTCGCCGGTTCTTGAACAAGCCTCATTTCCCCGAGTATATGGAGCTCGCGAAGCCGGTATTTCTGCGCGACAGCCCTATTGCGTTTCGCCGCCGCCTGATTTTTACCGAGGCTGAACCCCTGCGCCGTGCGCGCTTCCCAAGCACGCGTTAGCGCAACCCGGCGCCCAAGACCTGTAAAGGCCCCCCTAAAATATCCCACCCGCTATTTCGTCTACACTACTGGATGGACGACACGCTGAGCCTGAAACTCATGACCGAAGAGCAGAACCTCCGCATCCGAGAGGCCGTCGAGAGGGAGCAGGGCCGCCTGCGGAATTTCATTCGCAAGCGCGTCCTGGACGAGAGCGATGCAGAAGACATATTGCAAGAGGTCTTCTACGAACTCGTCGAAGCTTACCGGCTGTTGAAACCCATAGAGCGAGTGGGAGCTTGGCTCTTTCGGGTGGCACGCAATCGCGTCATCGACCGCTTTCGCGGACGACGGCAAGAAACGGCAATCACGAGTCCCGCCGGCGGAGCCGAACGCGGCGAAGCGTTCCCCTGGGAGGACCTGCTGCCGTCACCGGACGCCGGCCCGGAGGCAGCCTATGCGCGCGAGGTGTTGATGGAAGAAATCGATGCGGCCCTGGATGAGCTTCCGGAGGATCAGCGTGAGGTGTTCGTAGCCCATGAATTCGAGGGGCGCAGCTTCCGCGAACTGTCAGCGGCGACCGGGCTCAGCTTGAACACCCTGCTTTCCCGAAAGCACTATGCAGTGCTTTATCTGCGGCGGCGCCTGCGTGCGGTTTACGACGATTTCAAGAAAAGGTGAGGTAACCAACTATGAAAGTGCATGGGTTTTGGCGAGTACTGAAGATCCTGGCGATCGTCGCCGTCGCGGTGACGGTCTTCGGTTTCGTGGTGATGGGGCTCTGGAATTGGCTGATGCCCGCCCTTTTCGGCCTGCACGCGATCAGCTATTGGCAAGCTTTGGGACTGCTCGTGCTGAGCAAGATCCTCTTCAGCGGTTTCCGCGGCAGGCCCGGGTTTGCAGGCGACTGGCGTGGACGCATGATTCGCCGCTGGGAGCAAATGACCCCGGAAGAGCGCGAAAAGTTCCGAGCTGGAATGCGCGGATGCCAGGGCCGCGCAGAACCCTCGCCCCCAGCGTCCCAGGCTTGATTCCGGAGGACCCCTGGGAGGAGGAACGCATGTATAACTCCATTTTTTCCACGAGTCGCAATTGACCCGGCTTCCTATTCCTCCTTGCTACTTCCCTTCCACCTGAAGGTCATTGGTCACGGAGAATACGTTGGGCACGCCGTTGGCCTGGATAGCGGCGATGTTCTTGTCCCCCTGATTGGCCACCACTCCTACCAATGTCACGCTGCCGTTATCAACGATGATGTGGATGGACGGCACCGCCTGCAGGGCGTAGCGATTCAGCGAAGGCTGGCCGTAGATGGCGCGAAACTCCGCCCGGCGAATCTCGTTGTCCATGGGCGATAGCGGCAAGACCTTAATGTTATTGGTAACAGTCTGCACGCCCTCGATTTTCTTCACCACGTTTTCGGCATCCGATTTCAAGGCGGGCCACGTTACTTGGCCGTCGAGCTCGACGTGATAACCGTTGACTTTATATTCGAGGTTATCGAAGAGGCTGTAATAGGGTAATAGTCGAAGCTGATGCCCGACCTCCCGCTCAAGATAGGAGCCGGATGTTGCCGTGTCGGTCTGGGCTGGAGATTTCTTGTTACTGTCACTCGCCCAAATTTGCATGGCGCCCAAGACGCCGAGCAAAACCACTACCAGCACTATCGTATAGCCCAATTCGGATTTTTTCATGCTTTGACCTCCTATATGGGCCTTCTGCCCTCGATAATCCTGATCAACAAGACGACCACGGCGATGATCAAGAGGATGTGGATATAGCCGCCCAATGTGTAGGTACTGATCATACCCAATAGCCAAAGAGCCAAGAGAAGTATGAAGATGGTCATCAACATCGCAACTCTCCTCTCCATTCCCTCTGTGTATCAGCGCAATTGGATAACCAAGCAGCCGATCGGCCGTAAACCATTGAATCGCTGACGGCTGAAAAACTCGTACGACTCCTCCCGAGTAAAGTTTTCACTGGGCAGTGAAGAGAACTGCAGTCGATAGATGTCGAGCTTTTCATTCTGAAACCAGGCAATTTCAAAATACGAATAGCGGAATTCGGGTATCGGCGCGATAATCGACCACCTGCGCCCTGAGAGGAAACATCGCGTGTGCCGAGTGATCGCTCACACCAAGCCCATTAGCCGCGTCGGCTTTTCGAATTCCCACTTGAAATCGTTCTCGACCGTTCTGGGAGCTATGCTTCTGGCCATCGGCATTGTCCCCAGCATGAGCGCCTACTCCGTGCTCAGCCACGAGGCGGTCGTTGACGCAGTCTGGAATGATTCCATCCAGAACCTCCTGCTCAATCGGTTCCCGGGGGCGACGCCCGACCAACTTCGCGAAGCTCGGTCCTACGCCTATGGCGGGTGCATCATTCAGGACATGGGTTACTATCCCTTCGGCAGCAAGTTCTTCAGCGATCTCGTCCATTACGTGCGGAGCGGTGACTTCGTCACGTCCCTTTTGAACCAGGCGCAGAGCCTGGACGAGTATGCTTTCGCCCTCGGCTCACTTGCGCATTACTCGGCCGACAATACCGGGCACCCTATGGCAGTGAACATGGCCGTGCCCATCCTCTATCCGAAACTGGGCGCGAAATTCGGTAACTACGTGACCTATGAAGAGGCTCCCAGGGAACACCTCATGGTGGAGTTCGGGTTCGACGTGGTTCAAGTGGCGGCGGGCCTCTATGCTCCCAATAATTATCACGACTTCATCGGATTCAATGTCTCGAAGCCGCTGCTCGAACGCGCCTTCAAAGAGACTTACGGACTCGACGTGAAAGACGTTCTTTTGGCCGAAGACCTCGCCCTCGCCACTTACCGCTACGCTGCCGGCAAGACGATTCCGCACCTCACTGCCGTAGCCTGGCAGCTCAAGAGGGACCAAATCGAAAAGCTTATTCCGGGGATTACCAGGCGAAAGTTCGTCTACCGGTTTTCGCGCCGCGATTACGCGAGCTCCTACGGCAAGACCTATCGGGGAAGGGGAGTGACGGGCCACGTCGAGGGCTACGAGCACCGGCTAGTGGTGGCGGCCCATACGCCGGGCGTGGGGGCCAGGATTCTGGCGATCATTTTCACGATCATTCCAAGGTTCGGCCCGCTTCGCGCGCTGGACTTTAAACCCGCCACGCCTCGCACCGAGCGCATGTTCCTCGCCAGCCTGAAAGCGACACGAGCGAATTACCGGCACCTCGTGGAGGAAGCGGCTGCCGGCCGCCTCAACCTGCCCGACCAGGATCTGGACACCGGCAGCCCGACTTATCCCGGTGAATACCCGCTTGCGGATCGCACCTACGCCACCCTGCTGGCTCACCTACACAAGGAACATTTCAAGAACTTGAGTCCGGACTTACAAGCCAACATCCTGGATTTCTACAAGCAGTTCGACCCTACCAAGCCCACGAAGCATTGCAAAGCATGCCGCGCTATTCCGCAGGAACTTGAAGAGATAAAATCCGCCCCAACCCATGCTGCCCGGTAGCATGCCCGGCTTGGCGCGAACGTTCGGTTGTTTCCCTCGGGGCGAATAACCCGGGATCACCCCGCCGCCACACCACGGGTGGGGGCGTTATATTGCCAGGTAGGTAACCGCGATGTATGGTAGCGCGAAGGTATCCGTCAGCCGACGGATTCCTCCGCGGCTCTCCCCAAGTCCGAGCGGTGTTACGATGTCCCTCATCGCAAAAACGGAATTAGAAACCGCAAAGGAACGCAAAAGGCGCGTACCTCTGCGCCCCGCTGCGAAACGAAACCATGTGGGTATCTATGCGGCTTCAGGCGGCGCGTTCCGAGCGTGTTGAAAGGGCTATAACCCAGATTTTTTTGGCGGCGGCTTCCGACAGGTTGGTAGGCTTGTCTTCTAGATCAAGACCGAGAGTCCCGTCGTAATTGGGGCCGATCACTCTCAACTGAGTGCCCGGTCGGATGCCTAGTGCATCAAAATATTCGAGGAGTTTTGAATCCCGTTCGTCCAGACTGTTAACGCGGACCAGAGACCCCGGAGGCGCTTCTAAGAGAAGTCGGAGGCCTGACTTGCGTCGTTCATCAGGGCTCTTATCAATATGGTTGCCATGTGGGCAGGGTTTGTCCGCGCCAAGTTTGTCAATGAGTCTTCGTTCCACATCCTCCGAGATGGCGTGTTCGAGGCGTTCTGCCTCATCGTGAACTTTGTACCACTCCACTCCCAGTATTTCATGGAGCATTCGCTCCACCAAGTGGTGCCGGAGGCGAAGTTTATCGGCGACTCGCTGTCCCCCAGCGGTGAGGGAGACGCGGCCCTTCCGGTCAACTTCTACCAATTTGTCTCGGCGCAAGCGCCGCAGCGCCAGGGCAACTGCGGGCGCACTCACACTTAGCCATCGAGCCACGGTCACGGCCAGAACCGTGCCCTCTTCGGCTTGTGCCTCGGCGATGGCCTTCAAATAATCCTCCTTCGATATGGTGAGTTTCATGGTTGGAAATCCTGCTCCACTTGTTGCCGTTCCGGCTTTCCTCGTCAATTGATCGGGGGGAACGGAATTAACATCCTATTACCGATAGCGCTTAATCACAAGGCTGAAAAAAGTCCTTGACATTCTCATCTCTGTAGTTAACTATGGTTAACTTAAACTGGGTAGCCATAGTAATGCGCGATTTGTGGCGGTGGACGGTACGAGAACCACTTCCCTGGGAGGACTTAGGAAAATGCGAAGCTTAACGGTTGGGACTCTGCTGATCACGGGGGCAATAGCTTTCTTCCCCTCCGGGGCGTGGGCGCAAGGTGAAACCACCAGTGCCATTGTCGGCCAGGTCACCGACGCCAGCAAGGCGGCTGTGCCGGGGGCCAATGTGACGATCACGAATGCGGAGACAGGCCTGACGCGCGCCGTTCAGACCGATGCGTCGGGGCGGTTCAACTTTCCCCAACTAAAGCCTGGCGCCTACTCGGTTCGAGTGGAAGTGGAAGGCTTCGAGGCGCAGCAGGTCGATAATGTGGTTTCGGGTCTGGGCGAAAACCAGTCCGTCAACTTCGAGCTCAAAGTGGCCCAATCAAAACAGACGATTGAGGTCGGTGGCGAAGCACCGCTCATCAACGTCCAGGACGCGAACACCTCCACAACGCTGAGCGCCCCGGCGCTGGAAAACCTGCCCAATCCTGGGGGCGATTTAACCTACCCGCTGCAATTTTCAGCCGGCGCTCTTATTAACACGGCGGGAAGCAGCAACGACTTCGTGGGGGGCACGAACGGATATGGCAACGTCGAATTCAACGGTCTGCCTGCCTTGTCCAACGGATACATTGTTGATGGGCTGGAAACCAATGATCCATTGACTAATCTGAATAGCGGCCTCTCCACCAACCTCGTCCTGGGACTGAATTCCATCTCGGACGTGACGGTCAACACGCTTTCCTATTCCGTGGATCAAGGACGATACGGCGCTTCGCAGGTCAACTACATCACCAAGTCCGGCTCCAACCGCTTTCACGGAAACCTCTACGAAGTGTGGAACGGGTCCGCGCTGAATGCCGCGGACTTTTTCACCAACGCCACCCCCGGGAACCACAAGCCGCAATCGACGGTCAATCATTTTGGAGGCAGTCTGGGCGGTCCGATAGTTCGCGACAAGCTGTTTTTCTTTTTCGATAGCGAATGGGTTCGGATTGCCTTGCCCATCGTTACCCCGACTACGGTCCCTACCGCCGCGTTCCAGCAATATGTTCTGCAGCAACTCCCGCTGGGGGGAAGGGACTCTGTAACCGGGTCGGCCTACCCGGCCGCGCCGCAAATGGCGTCCTTCTATCAAAAGATGTTCTCACTCTACCAAAATACCAACGGCACGCCTCTGGCTGTGCTCGGGTGTCCTCTTGGCATCGGCGGGTCTCCGTCAGCGGGTAATCCCCCGAATGGGAACGGGTGTGCTAATCGGCAAATTATTGCGCATTCCAGCGACGACCATGAACAGGTGCAGACCGTTCGCATCGATCACAATCTCAACGCAAACAATGTCACGTGGTTTCGCTTTCAGTCGGACACCGGCATGCAAGCGGCCTACACGGATCCGATCAACCCGCTCTTCAATGCGATTTCGTCGCAGCCGCTTTACTCCGTGGCGGCTGGCTATACCCACATTTTCTCTCAAAATCTGGTAAACTACTTCAATCCCGGTTTTTCCTGGTATGAAAGCTTGTTCGGCCCCAGCGACCTTCAGAAGACGCTGGCCGCCTTTCCGATTGTTTTGCAGGGTAGTGGCGCCAACGCGCCGTTTACGACCCTCGGTGGGCTCGACAACACGTGGGTGCAGGGAAGGCGTGCTTCGCGGGTCTTCATCAATGACAACTTGGCCTGGAACCACGGCGCGCACGAGTTTCAGTTCGGCACTAACACTCGAATTTTCCGCCTGAATGACTATGACTTCGGCGAAGGCACGGTCCCCACCGTGAACTACTCCACCTTGCCACAATTCATTTACGGAGTGGCCTCGACCGCGTCAGAAACATTCCCCCTGGCTAACAACCAGCCTTTCAATTTCCTCAACCTTGACCTGTACGCGCAGGACACTTGGAAACTGAGCTCCAAACTGACCTGGACGTTCGGGGTTCGGGACACGCTGAATTCCAATCCCTTGAATCCACACTACGGTGTGGCGCGTCTTCGCGGTTCCTTCGACTCGATTGCTCATGATGTCAATCAACCGTTGAGTGCCGCGATCCAGACCCATCTGGGCAATCTGTTCTCCTCCACGCCGTTGGCAATTCTTCAGCCGCGAACAGCCATCGCGTGGCAAATCGAACCCCATACCGTGCTGCGGTCCGGCTTCGGCATTTTCAGCGATCTTCTGCCGGGCAGCGTGGCGGATGTGATTGGCGCCAACCCGCCGTCCGTCCGGACCTTCCAGGGCGGGCTGCTGGGCACGGTGGGTGGGATGGCTATCGCGCCGGGAGTTCCGAACAGCGCCGTGGATGCAACCATTGCCGCCAATCAGGCTTTCGGCACGGGGTTCACGCAGGCGTGGCTCTCCTGCGCGTCTCCGCAAGCGAATCCGGGAGCGTGTCTTCCTCCGGTCGCCATGAGTGCAGTGCCCGATGGCGAGCTGCATGCGCCGTACTTTATGGAGTGGAGCCTCGGCATCGAACAGCAGTTCGGGGCAACGGGGAGCTTGCACGCTCAATACGTCGGCACGCGCGCAGTGAACCAACCATACTTGACGCAAGTCAACGGTTATCAAACGGTGTGCCCAGGCTGCTTTGCGCCGTTCCCTTACGCCCAGCCCGCCGACCCCAGATTTGGGGCGGTATCCCAATTTTCAACCGGCGCCAACAGTCACTACCATGGTCTGCAACTGACCGGCTCGAAGCGCCTCGGGCACGGTTTCCAGGGGCAGGTAAATTACGCCTGGAGCCGCTGCATAGATACGGTATCCAATGGCGGATTCCTCCAGTTTTCCTCCGGCGCGGTTCTATCACCTTTGCCCGGGAATTTGGGTCGGGACTATGGCCCCTGCGACTACGACATCCGGCACAATCTCAACGCTCAGTACGTGTATGGGCTGCCGATGAAGATCCACAATCAGAGGTTGGGTTATGCCCTGAACGGGTGGCAAGTTTCCGGAACCGCATTCTGGCACAGCGGGGTTCCATTTTCCGTCTTGAGCACTCCGTACTCCGCGAATGGAAATGGCATTGTCCAAGGCAGTGGACCGCAATTCGCCAGCGAGGTTTCGGGTGTGCCCTTGTATGAACACCAATCCATTGCCGGCGTGACGCAGCCCGGCACCATTCAGTGGCTCAGTCCCAATGCCTTTACCTCCACTGTGGACCCCAGCACCGGCGCAAGCGTGGGCGGAGACAGCCCGACGACCTGCCAATTCGGCAACCTCGGCCGCAACGCCCTGCGCGGGCCCCAGTTCGTCTGGAATGACCTCTACCTTACCAAGTATTTCCCGCTGAGCGAACGCGCCAAGCTGCGGCTGGAAGCTCAGTTCTTCAATGTGTTTAACCACCCCAATTTTGCCCTCCCGAGCATGGTTTTGGCGGGGATTCCCGGGAAACCATCTACACAAACGGGATTTGGCGCATTCACTTCCACTACCTCGCCACCCACCGGGTTGCTTGGAGTCGGCCTGGGCGGCGACAACTCGCCCCGCATGATCGCCTTTCAAGCCCGCATCGAGTTCTGAGGCCGCGGAAGCTGAGCTTGCATTAACGACCTCAACGGACAGTGCGCTGCAGCCCGGGAACACGTCGGTGCCGCCGCTCTGCAACAGTACTCACTTGCGGAGGAGTTTTCTGGCGTAGGCCCTCGCAATCGTCATCGGGTGGGTGGCCAATGTGCAGATTCGCCCCACTTTGCTGACCGGCTCATGGAACACGCCGAGCTGCCTGAGCACCGTTCCCCGATCGTAGTAGATTCTCTCTCCGGCCAACCTATCGTCAGCGTCGAATGTGTATATACCGCAAAGCGGCAGTTCCAATCGTCGCCCGGTCGCAGGAAGACCCTTCCATCCACCAAGGTGTGTGCCGCGAATCATGACTTCCACTAGAATCGCCTCGGATGCGACGTGCTGCTGGCGTACCTCGATTTCTAAGTCCGGCAGAGCCGTCATGAGCTGCCTGTAAAACTGGCGCACTCCGTCTCGTCCGTCGTAATGCTCGTCCCACGGCTCGTCATCGTAACGCGCCGTGTCGCCGAAAGTGGAGATAACACCCTCCAGGTCATGCTGGTTCTCCAGCCGGATGTGTTGCTCAACGGCTGCGATGCGAGCCGACTGCTTCTCATTGGGTGTGGTTGCGCTTGTCAATGGGCACCTCCTATCGCGATTGTGCCATGTGCGCAAGTGTCTTGTGAAACAACTTTTCGGTGGGGGCCGGAGGGTGCCCACAAGCTTGCGATGGCACGAAAGGATTGTCAGATGGAATTTCGAGGTTGTGGCTTCAACGCGCCGTTCCGCTGAAGAGCGAGACGGGCGGCTGCGGCGGGCGGCTGAGTAAACCTCCCGCGAGCAAGCTACCGAACAAAAGTGCATGCTGCGCGGTCATGGTTGCGAGCGGGCTTCGATATCGGGGGTCGTGCATGGCGTCCATCGCCAGCCGGACGAGCCACGGGACGTCGATGGGCAACCACGGTTCAAGGTTGAAGAAACCAAGGGTTGCCGCAAAGGCAAAAACGCCCAGAAGCGGCGACGTTCGATCGAGCCTGCCGATGGCCCATCCGATGGCCGCCAGCTTCAGGCAATCAAGCGACAGGCTGACGGTCGCGACCCAGTGCGCGCCCACTAAGGGCGCTGCGAGAAAGAGAAGCGGGCGCTCGGCGAGGTAAGATAACGCGATGAGCGCCGTCCAACCCACCGCCACCGACCGCGCCACCGTCCATAGCCGACTTCGCACCATGGCAGTGTAAAGTACTTCCCACGGCGGCACACCGGGAGTGCCGCTTCTCTTGGCATGACTGCAACTGACCCGGACCGACTACCACTCGGCAACACTAGCGGGTGGATTTAGTAGCGCCCCAACTTATCGGCGAGGGGCGCGAGCAGTTCGAGCTTCCAAGGTTCAACCCGAGGCGCCACGGAACACGCCGTGCTCAGAATGAACCCCGCGCCGGGTTTCCCAACGACCAAAGGGCGCGTGGCTTCGGCAATCACCTCTTCCCGCGTCTTGTAGTCGAGTATGGCGACAGAATTCATGTTGCCTTTCAAGAACAGCCGGTCGCCGTACTCGCGCTTGGCGACGCCGATATCGCAATTGCCGAGCGGTGGGGGATCGAGCGTGTCAATCCCTTGCGTGCCGGTCGCGGCGAGCAGGTCGAGGCGGTCGGCGATCCTGCCGCAACTGTGGGTGTAAACGATGCATCCCGCCGCCTGGAGCGTCTCGTTGATGCGCTTCTCATAGGGCACCACAAATTCCTGGTAGACCTTCCGGGAAAGGAAGGGATTGGCGATGAAAGCCGAAGAGTGGTCAAGAGCCTCCGCGCCGCGAGCGGCGAGGGCGAGAGCCCAGGCGAGGCAATTCTCCGTCAAGCGCTCCATGATGGCATGGGCTTTCGCGGGGTCGGTCAACAGGCTGGTCAGCGCGCCCTCAGAGCCGAACAATTCGATGTAGTGGCTGAACGGGGAGTAGATCGAACCGTGTATAGAGAGGTCGTCCCCGGCGCGCTCCTTCACCATATCGAACGCCCGGAACATATACTCTGGGATGCAACCAGCTCTTAGCGGACCGCGGTCGGGTTTTCCAGGGACTTCCTGAATATGGAAAAGAGCGTTCCAGAGATAGCCGAGATAGTCGTCGAGGAAGTTAAGGTCGCGGTCCGGATCAAAAGTGTCGAAGTCCGCCCGGGCAGGCTTGGAGGTGTCCGCCGGGTGGTGATGAGGCATGTCATCCCAGGGCATGAAAGTCCGGTCGCCATTGCGCCAGGTCAGCCACTCGCCTTCCGCCTCTTCTTTTATTGAAACCACATTGTCCAGGTAATTCTCCGGACGGCCGGCAAGCACAACAAGGATTCCATCGAACGAATAACGGCGCGCCAGCTTCACACAGGCATCGGCAAAGGCCTCGGTCTCGTACCAGATTTCGTGCGGCTTGTAGCCGGCATTCAGATTGTAGTGACCGATTGACAACTGGCACATGACGGGTACTCGGTCGGGCTCCCGGTGCCGCATGGTTAGGGCAATGCGCTCTTTTCCTGTCATCATCCACTCCTTACGCAATTTCCTTTGGCAATTTCTGGCGCAGAAAATATATCACACGCGGAGTCGCTTTGGACGATCGACGATCTAGTGCCTGAAATCGGCCAATGAATGGTTGAGATCGGCCAAGGTTTGTTCTCCCGTCCCGGCAAAAAGCCGGGGTGGGCGCTAATCCACACAAAATAAGGTGGATAGAGTTTCTGCAGAAACGCACGGGTTGGCAATACTCTTGCCTTTCCCTAAGCTGGAACATTGGAGGCGCCCGAACGGCGGGCTTGCGACATGGAGAAACGGAGCCAATTGAGAGCCAGATCACGTTGCGGCTGGGCGGTTTGTTTAGCAGGGCTCTTGTGGGCTTCCAGTCTTGCTTGCGAAATGGCAAACCCGCCTCAGTCCGCGACCGCTCCGGACACTTCCGATTCTGCCCCGGGAGAGACCGCAACTACGCCCAAAGCGCAAGAGAAGAATCCGCCACCGTCGGGCGTATGGCACCACTTCGGCGAGAGTCAGGAGGTCGCCGGAGCGGCGCAAAGTCAGCCGGGCAGCGGGAACAACTCCACTAAGAACCCCGGCGCGGCGAAGGTCGGCTCGTATGCAAAGCCTGGCAAACTGGCTGCTGCCAATCGCATGGCCGATCTGGAAAGGCATATGTGGGCGCTGGTCAACCAGGATCGGTCGAAACCCGCAACGTTCGCTGAAACGCGAGGTCGGGCGCTGCCCCTGAGATGGAATGACCGCTTGGCAGCCGTGGCAAGATCACATTCCCGCAATATGCTTGAGCACCGATTCTTCAGCCATGTGGACCCTGAGGGTAGAACTTTTTCAGCGCGGATAACCAGGGCTGGAATCCCTTGGAAGGCTGCAGGGGAGAACATAGCGATTTACCCTTCGATTTGGAAGGCTGAAGCCGGGTTTATGAACGAACCTCGTTTCGAGCACAATCATCGCGCCAATATCTTGAACACAAGTTACACTGACGTGGGGATAGGGATAGTCGAGGGGCCGGATGGTAGCCTTTATATCACCCAGGATTTCATCGCGGCACCACCCAACCGACGCGCTGTCTGGGAAACCCCCTGACCCGCTCGACCTTCGAACCGTATGATGCTCATGGAGCACAAAGGAGGAACAGTAACATGCTGAACCGGACAAGAAGAAACAAGCTGACGATCATATTGGTTGCGCAGTCTCTGGCGCTCTTTCTTGCTGCGGCCTCGTATGCGCAAGCGCCGCTCCCGCAGGAGGCCCCGCCGCCGGAAGCTCCGCCACAAGAGCAGGCGCCTCCACAAGGGCAGGCGCCCCCGCCGAGTTTTCCGCCGCAGGAGCTGCAGAGGATTGTTTCGCCGATCGCTCTCTATCCCGATCCGCTGCTCGCGCAGATTCTTACGGCATCGACTTATTCCAACGACATTCCCGCCGCAGCGCAGTGGGCGGACCAGCACCATTACCTGACGGGTGAGGCCTTGGCCCAGGCCATACAGGCTGACCAACTCCCCTGGGACCCAAGCGTGCAGGCGCTTCTGCCTTTCCCTTCCGTTCTAGGCATGATGGCTTCGGCAATGCCTTGGACGCAGGAATTGGGTGACGCCGTCCTGGCCCAGCGCCCCGATGTGATGGACGCGGTGCAGGTGATGCGCAGGAGTGCTTACAACTACGGCTATCTTCGAACCAATCCCTCGATTGTGGTGGGGATGGGGCCGTACATCACGATCATGCCGGTGAACCCTGCATTCGTCGTGGTGCCCTACTATAGCCCCGCCGTCGTGTTCGCGGCTCCGCGGCCGGGCTTTGCCGTGGGCTTTGGCATCCGCTTCGGTTTCGGCGTGTCGATTGGTTTAGCGTTTCGTCCCTGGGGATGGGGATTCAGCAGCTTCAACTGGGGCTCCCACGTGCTCATCGTTAATAACAGGCCATGGGGCAGGACCTGGGTGAACCGCGCGACCTACGTGCATCCCTACGCTGTGCGGCGCTTCGCGCCCGCAGGGCCCCGCCCGGCGGAGCACCATGAACTCGAGAGGCGGACGCCGCAGGAGCGAGTAGACGCCAGGCAAGGCCACGCCGTCAGGGAAGAACACAGCAGACCGCCTAAGCACGAGGAGAAACATGACGAGCACCGTTAAGCAGTTGTCTTAACTTAATCGTGCGCCGCATAGTCCCGGCCCTTCGGGACTCTGCGGCGCCTGCCGGCTCGCCACATCCTGCGCCTTTCGGCGGTGTAGGGGTATGGCTCGCCCTACCCGCGGGCCAAAGGTCCGCTCGAAGGGGACGGCAAGCCGTCCCCCTACTCTCCGTCGTAATCGAGGGATTAGGGCGCGAATCCTTACCTTGTGCCGAAATCAAAAAGTCATTTCAAAAGACGGATCTTTGGGGAAACAGGGCTCTAGAGTTGACCAGGAAGGGTGTACAGACAAAGCCGCAGGCGTGAGTAAACTACTGCCCGATAAAATTAGATGGTGCGGAAGGGGGGACTCGAACCCCCACGGTCTTGCGACCGTCAGCCCCTCAAGCTGGTGCGTCTGCCAATTCCGCCACTTCCGCACGAGAGGCAGTTATCAGTTCTCGGTTTTCAGTTCCAAACCAGCCGTTAACTGAAAACTGCTAACTGATCACTGAGAACTTCTTTTCTCACTTCTTCGCCGGCGCGGGCGCCATGGGCGTCGGCTGGAACGGCGATGAGCTAGGCAGCAGCGGTTTCGCCGGCCCCGGCGCGGCGGGCGCTGACTTTACGGGCGCATGCTCCAGCACCGAACCCGACGTCGTCTTGGAGGCATGAATTGCCAAGGTTACGGATGTGACTATAAAGATAGCGGCCAAGCCCCAGGTGATCTTCGCCAACAGGGTTACTGAGCCGCGCGGCCCGAAAGCCGCCTGGCTTACTCCGCCGAAGGCCGCGGTGATGTCAACATTTTCGCCGCCCTGAAGCAGCACCGAGCCGATGAGCAGGATACTGGACAGAATGTGAATGATTTGGATGACCGCCAACATGCTGTGAATTCTCTCCGATCGCCTCAGCCGCGCGGGAAATTTATCAGGGCCGTAAAGGAATCGACCTTCAAGCTCGCCCCGCCGACCAGCGCCCCGTCAATTTCTTCCTGTGCCATCAGTGTTCCAACGTTATCAGGTTTGACGCTGCCGCCGTAAAGAATCCTGACCCCGTCCGCTTGGCTTGCACCAAACTGCTTGCGCGCCAAGCCGCGAAGGAAGCGATGCGCTTCCGCCGCCATTTCCGGTGTGGCCGTGCGTCCGGTGCCGATGGCCCACACAGGCTCGTACGCAACCATAATACGGGAAAAGCCCCCAGCGGTCAACCCGGCCATGCCGCCCGTAAACTGGCGGTCCAGGTTCTTCTCGGTTTCGCCGATTTCGCGCTCCTTCAGCGTTTCACCCACACAAACAATCGGCGTGAGTCCCGCGGCCAGTGCGGCCTTCACTTTCTTGTTCACCTGCTCGTCGGTTTCGCCGCAGTCGTGGCGGCGCTCCGAGTGCCCGATGATCACATGCGTGCATCCCGCGTCGAGGAGCATCCCCGTCGAGATGTCCCCGGTGTGCGCGCCGTCCTTGTCCCAATGGCAGTTCTGCGCCGAGATCTTCACCTTGCTCCCCTTCGCCGCAGCCGAGGCTGCCGCGAGAGCAGTATAGGTTGGCGCTACGATCACCTCGCAATGATCCGCCTGCGCCGCCACCGGCTTGATCTTCTCAATAAAATCCACCGCCTCCGCGATGGTCTTGTACATCTTCCAATTACCAGCAATTACAGGTTTACGCATGTTGAGTCCTTTGTTGGCTGTCTGTTGTTCTTGGCCAGCGGCCCGTCGTTATTTGTCGGTTGTGGGTGGAGCGACCCGTTCCCCGCGGTCGAGCGACATCATTGCCACAGGCCCCCTTTTTTCCAGCCCCTGGAGAGTACGAGGCACGACAAGCTGAGTTACTTTGGCCGTCCGACCATTGCTGGCCGGCACGAACACGAGCACAGCCACCCTGAATTTCCACCGATCTTCCGTCGAATAAACTCCGTACAGGGTTTTATAACCCTCTTTCCCGATCTTCTCCGACACACCCAGAACGGAGCGGCTGGCTTCGAGACGGTTGACGTGGGAGAGATCGCCCCAGAGATCGCCCCAGTCACTTAGCAAGTCCTTAAACTCGGCTAGAAGGCCGGCTAGCCTCTCGCTCACCGCGTGGTTGACAAAACAGAGAACTTGTGTAGTAAGGACGACTGCGCAGTCGTTCAGCGTCGCGAGGCCGCGGGCTTCGATTCGGGTCAGTTCTGCCCACTCCCTCTTCGCCTTCTCCCATTCTTCAGTTGTCGGAAGCGGAATCGGATTGAGATTGAGAAAGACATCGTCGTCTAGGTGAAACGCCTTCGCCACTCTACGCAGTGATTCGTCGCTCACCTTCTCGCCCCGTTCGATCCGCTGGACGGTGCGTTCGTTCACTCCCGCCTCTGCCGCGAGCGCAAACTGCTTCCATCCAGCTTGCTTGCGAAAAAACATGACACCCTCGCCGATATCCTTGGGCGTCAGCCTAAGGTACTCCCGGTCCTTAACGTGTTCCTCGTTCCGCATATTTCCCTCCTTTATTCAGAGGGTCGCACTGACTCGGAAGAAACTCAAGCAAATCAGCCCGACAGTGCCACGACAATGAGGAGAAAGCCAGGACAATCGCCTATTCCGCCTCCTTCGCGCGTCGCCGCACTCGAATCATGCCTTCTGTTGCCGTGACCAAGCACCGGCTCCACTGAGAAACATCCTCTTGTTGGAACAGATCCTCTACGTGTCGGATTAATGCGCGCCGTTTGGGGGCATGAAGGCGAATGAGCAGAATCCCGTAATGAGAGCCTGGGGCAAAGCGCCGAATATCGGAGAAATCCAAGTCCTGTGTGATAAGGAACCTGCCTTCGCTCTGGGCAGCATCCCAGATAGTCACATCAAGTCGCCCTTCCAGGCCTTCATCCCGAACGGTCTGAACTTGATGGCCAAGCAAGCCCAGCCGCTTCGCCAAACGTGCTGGCATGTTCTCATCGAGCTTTATCTTCATCAAATCTGGGGAATGACGGGCACGGGCTCGTCCTCTTCTGCTGAAGCCGCAGCCAAGGCTATCGCTGCCCAAATATCTTCGCTCTTAAGACTCGGGAAATCCTCTAGGATGTCCTCCACAGAGTCACCGTCCGCAAGGCTTGCGAGCACCGTCCGGAGAGTAACCCGCGTGCCCTTGAATACCGCTTGCCCGCCGCAGATTCGTCGGTCGCGGACGATGCGGTCGCTGTATTGGGTACGTGTTTTAAGCGCGTCACTCATGGCAATCCACCTCGCCCGTTTTCATCTTACCAGATCGCCCGGACAGTAGTGAACTGCCTTCTGCCTACTGCCTACTTTTCCGACAACGCCGCCACGCCGGGCAGCGTCAGGCCCGACAAGAACTCGAGCGAGGCGCCGCCGCCGGTTGAGATGTGGCTGATCTTATCCGCCACGCCCATCTTCTTCACCGCTGCCACGGAGTCTCCGCCGCCCACAATCGACACTGCGGAAGAAGCAGCGACGGCTTTGGCGATAGCCAGGGTTCCCTCGGCGAACTGCGGCATCTCAAAGACACCCATGGGGCCGTTCCAGACGATGGTCTTGGCTCCGGCAATTTCCCGGGCATAGGCGGTGCGTGTGGCAGGCCCGATGTCCAAGCCGATCTTGCCGGCGGGAATGTTAACGGCGTTCACCACTTCTGCGGGGGAGCTGACATCGAACTTCTCCGCCACCACGTGGTCGATGGGCAGCAGGAATTTCTTGCCGCCGCCCTGGGCTGAGTCCAGCAGGGCTTTGGCGCTCTCGAGCTTGTCAACTTCCACTTTGGATTGTCCGACCTCAACGCCCTTGGCCTTCAGGAAGGTGTAAGCCATTGCCCCGCCCACGAGCACGGTGTCCGCGAGCTTCGAGAAATTCTCGAGCAGCTCGATCTTGTCGGAGACCTTGGCCCCGCCCACGATTGCCACGTAGGGACGCGCCGGATTCTCCACGGCTTTCCCCAGATATTCGAGTTCCTTCTCCATCAACATGCCCGCCGCCGAGGGCGAGAGGAAATGGGTGATCCCCTCGGTCGAAGCGTGGGCGCGGTGCGCGGTGCCGAACGCGTCGTTGACGTAAACTTCGGCGAGGGCCGCCAGTTGCCGTGCGAAATCCGCTACGTTCTTCTCCTCTTCGGGGTGAAAGCGCAGGTTCTCGAGCAACAGCACGTCGCCGTCCTTGAGCGCCTTGGCCTGCTTCTCCACTTCCGGGCCGACGCAATCGGCGGCGAACCCCACGGGTTTGCCGAGAAGCTCCGCAAGCCGCGTGGCCGCAGGCTTCAGGCTCATCTTCGGATTGGGCTTGCCTTTGGGCCTTCCCAGATGCGAGGCCAGAATCAGCCGCGCTCCTTTCCCCAGGGCGAACTGAATGGTGGGAAGCGAGGCTCGAATGCGAGTGTCGTCGGTAATCTCGGAAGCATCGTTCAGAGGAACATTGAAATCCACGCGCATGAAGACGCGCTTGCCGGCCAGGTTAATATCGCGAATAGATAGTTTTGACATGGATATTTCCTTTCGTGCGGTCGGTGGTCCGTTGTCAGTGGTCCGTAGGGCGCTTGTAGTAGTTAGTGTCCCGTCGCGCCCGCAAGAATCATTGGGGTGCGCGATAGACGATGTGGCGATACCCAGTGCAAACCGGGCGAACAGGACGATTCGCCCCTTACGGCAGGCAACGAGCGGCCTATGCCGCATAGGCCCTAGCCGCCCGCTGCCCACTGTCTTCTGCTTACTGCCTTCTTGTTCTCCTACAGGCTCTTCGCGACGAACCTGATCAGGTCTCGAACGCGGCAGGAGTAACCCCACTCGTTGTCGTACCAGGCGACGATTTTAACCAGATTGCCGTCGATCACCTTAGTGAAGCCGGCGTTGACCATGGAGGAGTGCGGATTGCCCGTGAAGTCTTTGGAGACGAGCTCCTCTTCGACGAATTGCAGAATGCCCTTCATGGGGCCTTCGGCAGCCTTCTTCAAGGCGGCGTTCACGGCTTCCGTGGTGGTCGGCTTCTCCACCAGCGCCACCAGGTCCACTACCGAGACGTCCGGCGTGGGCACGCGCATGGCGTAGCCATCCAGCTTGCCTTTGAGTTCGGGGATCACGAGCCCGATGGCCTTGGCAGCGCCTGTGGTGGTGGGAATCATGGAGAGGGCGGCAGCGCGCGCCCGGCGCAAGTCCTTATGCGGCAGGTCAAGGATGCGCTGGTCGTTGGTGTAGGCGTGAATGGTGGTCATCGACCCTTTGAGAATCTTAAAGTTGTCGTTGATGACCTTGGCGGGCGGGGCCAGGCAGTTCGTGGTGCAGGAAGCGTTTGAAAGAATGTTGTGCTTGGCCGGGTCATAAGCCTGCTCGTTCACCCCCAGCACGATGGTGATGTCCTCACCTTTGGCGGGCGCCGAAATGATGACTTTCTTCACCGTGCCCTTCAGGTGCTTCTTGGCGTCCTCCGCTTTGGTGAAAAGGCCGGTGGATTCCACCACAACCTGGATGCCCAGAGACGACCAATCGAGGTCGGCGGGGTCCTTGGTTTTGAAAACCCGGATCGACTTCCCATTGACGGTGATGCTGTCCTCGCTATGACCGACTGCCACCGGCAGAATTCCGAATACCGAGTCGTACTTCAATAGATGCGCCAGGGTTTTCGGGTCAGTGATATCATTCACGGCCACGATATCGATTCCATGATCGTCGAGTGCCGCGCGCAGCAAGTTTCGCCCGATTCGCCCAAAGCCATTAATTCCAACCTTTACAGCCATAAACAATCCTCCATAGTTTGCAATTTCCGAATTAATCCAAGCCAAAAATCTTACGCGGAATGCCCGGGGATGTCAAACGCCCTGCTCTACGCCCATAATGCTAGCCTATGATTGCATGGCCTGCTAGCATTAAGCCGCCATCGGGCATCGTCCGTGTCGTGACTTGAAGCCTCCAGGGGATTCTCGCGCTCCTCGTGCGATTTCAGCGTCCGATCAGAAGAGCCCCCCTAGATTCAGGACAAGTACTGAAATCAGGATGACCACCACCGCCGCTATGAGCACACGCCGGGTAGCCGCAGAGGTAGCTTTCCATTCCCCCGTCAGGATGCCGAGGAGGTTCGAGGAGAGGATCATGGCGGTGATGTTGAGCGCGTAACCTAGGGAAGTTCCGTACCGCCCCACTAGCGTCGCGCCAATTCCGTAACCCACAATTCCCCCTAACCACAGCAAGCCCATGGCGATGGCCAATCCAGTTTCTCTTGCCGAGCCGGGTCTCGTGAATAGGGACCACGTCCGATTGCGAAACAGCAGCAGGAAGCAATAGAGCAGGTTGGGAATGAAGCCGGCGCCGAGCACGAGCGCCCATGAAGCGTAAGTTGCAGTGACCGGGAGGGCCCCAGTTGCGACTGCTTTGTCGAGAATGGGGCCGCTGAAAGCGAAGCCGAGATTGATGTTTGACCCAAAGATACCGGTGAATATGCAGATGGCAAGCCCGGTCATGAAGGTCATGGCGGCAGCGCTGGCCGCTACGCCAACGGGCTTCTGTTCCTTCTCCCTGCGGCGGCCGGCCATGCCATAGAGAACCAACCCGGCAAAGAGGATGGGCATGCTGATGAGCAGCAGGATTCCGCGCGGCCGAAGCAGGTCAGCAGGGTTGAGGACTAGCAGCGGTACAAGCGATCCCGAGAGACAAGACAGTCCCGCCACCACCGCGAACGCCAGGGCCATTCCGACCGCGCTGATTCCCAAGCCGAATGTCACTTGGGCTATTCCCCACAAGAAACCGAAGATCAATGGGGCCAGCAACGCGCGGCTGGGAACGCCCTGGTAGACATTGGAGAGATGGGGCACGAAGCTTGCGGCCAACAGCCAGGGGACGACCAGCAATGCCGTGGCGGCGAAAACCAGCCAGGTGTTTTCCCATTTCCACTGCCGCGTGTATTTCATGGGCAGCGCGAAACTCCCGTTCAACGCTCCACTAATGAATATAACTGCCATGCCTAGCCAAAAATGGTCGCTCATGGATATCCCCACGATGGTTGCATTCTGTAAATCAACCCGCCAACTCGCTTTCTCCCAAAGAACTTTCAGCGCAGCGGGGCAGACCCAGTAACCGAGGCTCGTCGAATTACCGCCGAGCTTTGGCCGTACCCCAGTAGGTCCATTGGGGGGCGGCATATTGTAGCCCATGAGGGGAGAAGGTGTGAAAGAATCGATCCTGCTGTCGATCCTGCGTAAAAACCTGTCATTCCGAGCGCATACACCATGATCCTTCGGCTCACCATCGTGCATGAAAAAAGGCCTGGATTCCCGCTTTCGCGGGAACGACAACCCGTACGTCATCCCCGCGAAAGCGGGGATCCACCGTTGTTGCGTTGGCCTATTTTCATGGCAGTCCGCCATGCCGCCAGCGGCACCCTGAAACCATGAAAATGTGATTCCCCCTTTCCCTAAACACTCGTCATTCCCGCGAAAGCGGGAATCCACGGACGTGGGTCCCCGCTTTCGCGGGGACGACGTTTGTGGTTGTGGATAATCGACATTTTCAAAGCAGCGAGGAATCTGGCCCTGCCGATGAAAGTCACTGATAGTGGAGGAGAAACAGAGCGAGATTCCTCGCTGCGCTCGGAATGACACACGCGCGCTTTGATGGTTTGTGGGCGGCAGATGATTTTTTCACACCTTCGGACACGCGAGATGCGAAATCTTCCCTTGCCGGAGTCCGATCACGAGTCGGCATTTCGGGGGTTACAATATCGTACAGGGACCAGCTTGGGACGGGCTATAATTCATCCTTCCATGCGCGGCAACGGCTACGGTGCACGGTGCCGATGTCGAGTCAGATTGAAGGAGATTTTCAAATGAATAGAGACCTCGGGTTGTCAAACCGGAGCCTTGGCGGAATTAAGCAAAAGGCCTTGGCAGCAATAACCACGGTTTTTCTCCTTGCCGGGGTGTGCCTTGCTGCGGGCGCTGGAACGGCGCCGGTAAAAGTCCGCTTGTCCGGGTTCAGGCCAAGCGAAAAGGCACTGCCGGCGGGATGGAAGACGTGGGCTCCACGCTCCGACCTGATGCCTCGAACCTACGTCGACACGGCGCACTTCCGGACCGGGCCGGGCTCCCTTGCCATAAACGGCAACAGCAATCCGGCCGAGTTCGGCGGCTGGGAGTATTCGGTTGAGGGCGTCCGTCCGGGCGCCTGCTACCGCTTCGAGGCCTGGTACAAGGCGGAGGGCCTCACCTACGAGCCCGCGCAGGCTTTCGCCAAACTGTTCTGGATGGCGGCAGACGGAAAGCGCGCCGGCCCGCCGGACTTTCCCATGGTGGTTACGCCCGAGGGCGGCTGGACGCGCTTGACGCTGGACACCACAGCGCCCGACAAAGCCGGCACGGTGCGGCTCCAACTTCTCCTCGCCAATGCGCCGCAGGCCACCATCTGGTGGGACAACATTGCATTCGAAGAGATCCCGGCGCCGCCCGCGAGGCCGGTTACCATCGCCACCATCCGCTATGAGCCCAAGGGGGCGGGATCGGCGGCGGAAGCCGTGCGCCGCTGCCTCGAGGTGGTTAACAAAACAGTGAACGTCAAGACGGATATTATCGTCATGGGTGAGACCATCACCTGGGCAGGAACGAGGGGCCCGTACGCTGACGTGGCCGAGCCCATCCCCGGACCTTCAACCGCGCAGCTCGCGGAAGTGGCGCGCGCCCGCAAGAGCTACGTCGTTACCAGCATCGTCGAACGGGAAGGGAACGCATTCTACAATACCGCCGTGCTCATCGACCGCCAGGGACGCCTGGTGGGCAAATATCGCAAGGTCAACCTGCCCTACGACGAATTTGAAAACGGCATCACGCCGGGTAGCGAATATCCGGTCTTCGACACCGACTTCGGCAAGGTCGGCATGATGATCTGCTGGGACTCCGAATTTCCCGAGCCCGCGCGCGCCCTGGCTTCGCAGGGCGCGGAAATCATCCTCATGCCTATCTGGGATTGGGATAAACCGTTGGTCATAGCCCGCGCCATGGAAAACCAGGTGTACATCGTCAGCTCGAGCTACGGCGACCCCTCGGAGATTCTCGACCCGGGAGGGAAGGAGGTGGCCTTGGCAACGGGTGAAGGCACCGCCGCCATCGCTACCATCGACCTGAGCAAGCGATACAGGTCGCCCTCCGTGAACCTGGGGATCATGCGCGAGCGCACGGTGCGCGAGTTGCACGCGGGGATTCCCATCAAGCGGCCGGGGTTTGTTCAGTAAAGGGCGCTGGTTTGAGTCAATCCAGCGCTGGTTGAGCCCTCGAAGCGGGATACTGGAGTTTCTACATTTCGCGTGAAGCATCCGCTGGATTGTGTGAATTCGGCGCGGGAAGGGCTCCGCCCGCTGCTCCGTGGAAAGGCTCGGCCTTTCCAGGCGTTCTCCGTACTTATTTCGAGGAGGCTGCGCCTCCCATCCTCTCATGGCTACGACATCCCGGGACAATCCGGGTCCCTCCATCGAGGGCCCGGCGAGGCGCAGCCTCGTCGGATGAAAAAGAGGAAGAGGGTGGGAGGCGGATGGAAAGGCCGAGCCTTTCCACGGAGCAGGCGGCGAAGCCGAGAGAGGTGGGAGCGTTAGCAACCGGTTGGGTCGGCTGTCCGCAGGTTAAAACCTGTGGCTACTCACGATTGGCCCCTCGCGGGGCTCTTTGATCAAGTCTTATCTTAGCGCTTATGGGCCGGCCGCCGAGGAGAGGGCTCGAGGCCGGAAATGCGAGATCAATATGCAGCGATTCAAAGTGGCTGTAGTGCAGGCGGCGCCGGTGGCGTTCGACCGCGAGCGGACGCTCGAGAAGGTTCACAAGCTCGTGGGCGAGGCGGCGGGGCAGGGGGCGCGGCTGGTGCTCTTTCCCGAAGCGTTTGTTTCCGCTTACCCGAGAGGACAGGACTTCGGGGCGGTCGTCGGCGCGCGTTCCGATCAAGGCCGCGAAGACTTCCGGCACTATTGGGAGAGCAGCGTGGACGTTCCCGGGCCCGCGGTGGACGCGCTCTCGAGGACGGCGCGCAGCTATGGCATCTACCTTGTGATCGGCGTGGTCGAGCGGGAGCGTGGCACTCTCTATTGCACCATCCTGTTCTTCGCGCCCGACGGCGGCTACCTGGGCAAACATCGCAAAGTGATGCCCACCGCGTCGGAACGGCTGGTGTGGGGCTTCGGGGACGGTTCCACGCTTCCCGTGTTCGACACGCCGCTCGGGAAGTTGGGTGCAGTGATCTGCTGGGAAAACTATATGCCTCTTATGCGGGCGGCGATGTACGCCAAGGGGATCGAGATCTACTGCGCGCCCACCGCCGACGCGCGCGATTCCTGGCTCGCCTCGATGCGCCACATCGCGATCGAGGGGCGATGCTTCGTGCTTTCCTGCAATCAATATAGTCGCCGTCGTGACTACCCCACTGATTATCGTTCGACATTTGGCGACGATCCAAATGCAGTGGTAACTCGAGGCGGGAGTTGCATCGTCGATCCGTTCGGCAATCTTCTTGCCGGGCCCAACCTGGAAGGCGAAGCGATCTTGACCGCAGAGATCGATCGTGCCCAGATCATTCGAGGCAAGTTCGACCTCGACGTTGCCGGCCACTACGCGCGGCCGGACATTTTCGAGCTCCATGTGGACGAGCGCCCCAAGCAGCCCATGACCACCCATCCTTCTGAAGCAGGCGCCGAGATCAAGCCTACAACTCAGGTCGAGGGCTAGGGTCCCCGGCCCAGCTTCGAGACCCCCCTCACCTGTCATGCGATGGCTGATGAAAACGCTGCCGCGCGCTGCCCTCTCCCCCAGGGGACATGGGGACTAGATTAAGGGCTGGTGGGGGCCGCCGAACATGCCCGAAGGGCATGAAGATCATTAGCCGTAGGTGAAACCTGCGGACGAGAAGGCATGTGTTGAGTATCTCAGCGACCCCGAAGGGGTCGAATTCAACCCCGCCGGGGTTGAAGTGAATACTTTGGGACGACGCTTACCGTAGGTTTCACCTACGGCTAATGACGTTGGGTCCCTTCGGGACCCTCTGCGCGAGCTTCTGCCTCTGCCCGGTTTCTTATCCTAGCGCCAATGCGGTCCCGTCCCTGATTTCGGACCGGGCCCTCGACAAACTACGCCTACAAGTATAGGCTAGTACTGGAAGATGAGCTTCCATGCCACAATCGCCGGTAAAGCGCGGAAGGCCCCTGCCAGTCGTCTCTTGAGGACGCCAATATGTCACTCCACTAGCCTCCCCGCCGACCGCCGCGAAAATTAAAATCGCGGAACAAAGCGAGAATGTCTATGAAAACAAAGGACAAGTATAGAAAGCCCGGTAGCGCAGACCGCCGGTCCTGCGGTCTGCGGCTTTTCCATGATCGCTGGGGCGGACCGCGGACCGCAAAGACGGCGGTCCGCGTTACAACCAAAATCTGGGGAACAAAGCGAGAATGTCTATGAAAACAAAGGAAGAGGTCAAGAAGTCGAGGGGCCAAGAAGTTGAAGTGTCGAGAGGTGTAAAGCAAGAGCCGACCGAGGCCCCCAACCGCAGTCGGGGTTGGGGCGGTCCGCTTCCCAACTCCTCGACTTTTCGACTCTTCGACACCGTTATCGGCGGAACAAAGCGAGAATGTCTATGAAAACAAAGGGCCGGTGCTGGAAGAGCGACTGAACCGGAGGCGCCTCGCGCAGATTATCGTTGGGGAATCAGTGCTCGATCGCCAGGACGAGCAGCGAGGCTTTGCGGGCCAAGGTGAGCGAGCGCTGCAGGTCGCCCTCCTTGAGCGCCCGGGTAGACTGTGTAAAGAAGGTTCG
The DNA here is from genome assembly GCA_963770415.1 of uncultured Acidobacteriota bacterium. Lineage (GTDB taxonomy): Bacteria > Acidobacteriota > Terriglobia > UBA7540 > UBA7540 > CAVROP01. The sequence goes on along the minus strand of CAVYPU010000015.1, from coordinate 167,337 downwards.
GGCATCCTCGAGGGTTTTGCGATCCTCGATCGAGAGCCCGCCGGGGTTGAGTTTGGCCATGCGCTGCCGCACGTCGTCCTGCAAGCCCTGGATTTGGCGCCGCAGGTCCGCTTCTTCGGCGGAACTCTCGCGCGGCTCGAGCGAAGGCACCTGGGGATTTGCTACAGGCTCCGTAGCTTCTGGAGTGGTCTGAGTGTCTTCTGTAGGCGTTTCCCTATGCGGCACACGCCGATGCTTAGGCTCGGGCTGCGGCGGCGGAGTTGGCGGAGGGGCAGTCTCCGGGGGTTCAGGCGGCGCGGGTTCTTCGATCACCATGATCGGCCCGCCTTCATCCGCAGAAGCCTGCGTCGCTGCGGGTGGCGGCGCTGGAACATACACGATTCGCGAGGATGTCTGCCGCTTCGGGCAAGCTCCAATGAATAACGCCAGAGTACAGCCAAGGTAGGGGAATGCTCTCAGTTTCACGTCATCATAGATTTTATCATTTTGTGGGACCGTGGTGTCCTTTGTTTCACAAAAACGGAAAGGGCCAGAGCGGCTGGCGCTCTAGCCCCGGGAGGAAATGCCTCCGGTCATCGGCTGGCTACGGAAGATTATGCGCGGGATTGACAATCAGTAGTTGCAGATCTCTGATTGAGGTGCGGCGAAAGCAATTGGGATCATCAAATCGGCCATCCTCAATCAGCAATCGGCAACTCCTCGGCTGAGGCAGCGCACAGGGTTTCAAGGGAGGGTGAGCGCGCTCGGATAAAGCGCAGGCTGAAGCCTTGCAGAAAAACCTGGCCAGGCATTCCCACCGTACTCAAGAGAATCACCAACACGGCAATCAATAGCAAAAGCGCGGCGACCGCCAAGCTGATGGATGGCACGTTCCACACCCATGACAGCCCCACTAAATGCAGCCCCAGGACCGATACCGCCGCGACAATAATGGCGCTTGAGAACAGACCTATGAGCAAAGGGACAAGGAAGAGTAGAACGGCGACACTGACCCCGACTGAAAGCAGGAAACGCAACAGGACGTAAACTGCGAAGGAGGCCGGGTCGCGGCGCATCTTCCTCCAAAGTTCACGCCAAGCCGGCGCTAACGTCAGGCGGTCGGCGTACATGATGGGAACAACCAGATCGTCCGTGAGCATAATCAGAAGTGCAACCGCCAGCCCGACCAGAACGGTGAGGGAGAGAATCAAGGCCAGAGACGCAGTTGCGAAGAGCTTGCCGGGGCCGGAGGTGGAAGCGGCCTGGAGACCGGGCAGGGCGACAGCCACCATAATCACGAAGGCGGCAACCAGCCCCCCCAGCATTCCTGCCACCCACTTGAAATAGGACTCTCCCAGAGGGCGCGCGATAGCCCAGGCGCGGCGGGGCCGCACCTCCCTCGTGACCAGTGAATCCACCAGGATAAAACGAAAAACCGACCGCAGGTAAAGCATACAGATCCCCGTTACCAGGGCAGAACCGATGACCAGGAAGATCAGGGAAGGATGCTGTTCGACGAATTGCCGTACGCGGCTCAGCAAAAAGGGGAGGCGAAAATCACTGGGCAGGGCGCTCAGGCTCCATTGGAAGGCCGCAGTGGGCGTGCCGCCTCCAAGGAAGAGGCAGAGCAGGCTGAGCTTTGCCCACGTCCAGACATCAAAGGGCCGGAACAGAATACGGAGGGTGTCGTCCAGAGCAAAAGAGATCGCGCCTGCCGCCGAAGTGGGTCTACGTGCGCCGCCCTTAGTCGAACCGCTGGCAACGGACACTGGTGGTGAGGTTGGAGCCTTCATTCTAAGTCCCAGTCGCAGGTCACGAGCCGAAGGTCAGAATAGTAGCACTTAAACCCGAGGGTAGGGCAAGGTCTACCTCGGCGTGTTGTGGGGGCGGCCTGCCATTTCTTGACGGCTGCAACGCCAGCCTGGGGATTCCTGCTTTCGTCGAACCGGTCAGGCCGTCGGAATGGAAACACGAAACGTTGTGCCTTGATCCACCACGCTCGAAAAATCGATGAACCCGTTATGGAGCTGGACAACTCGGAAAGCCATGGCGAGTCCGATGCCGCTCCCCCCGGGCTTCGTGGTATAGAAGAGCGAGAAGATCTTCTGCCGGTCATCGGGCGGTATTCCCACACCCTGGTCGGAAAGTTCGAGGTTCAAATAACGCCCGTCGGTTTGCGGCCTGACTTTGAGCTGCCCGCCCTTGGGCATAGCCTGGCAGCCGTTCAGGACCAAGTTGAGGAGCGCTTGCTTCATGAGGTCGCGGTCCACGTTCACGGGCGGAAGCGCACCCTGTTGTTCGAAGATCAACTGCACGTTGTTCTTCTGTGCTTCCGGCTCGGCCAGCAGGAACACCTCGCGCACCAGGCTTTCCACGTCGGTGGGAATAGGACGGAGCTTGAAGGGGCGGGTGAAATCCAAAAAGGTCTTTACCACGCGGTCAAGCCGCTTGATCTCCGAGGACAGAATCTCAAGATGCTGTCCCACATTTTCGTCTTGACCGGTCAGCTTGGATTTCAAGATTTCAAGTTGAAGCACCATGGCGTTAAGGGGGTTCTTTACCTCGTGCGCCACTCCTGAAGTAAGCCGGCCAAGCGCCGCCAGCCTGGCGGCCACATCAATTTGATCCTCGATTTGAGCGCGCGTGCCGGCGTCGCGCAGTGTGACCAGGCACCCCATCGCTTCGCTCTCTCCGCGAATGAATTGCACGTTGACCGCCAGGCGCGAAGGAGGATCGCCGCCCAGGTCAAGGGTTTGCCACGGCGATGACTGGTGTGAAACGAAGGCTTCCCTCAGAAGGTCATGAAGCGGGTTTTGGGCGCGGAATACTTCCAGCGCCTGGCGGTGCAGGATCTCTTCCGCCCGGCAGCCGAGCAGGCGGGCGGCGGCGGGCGTGGCCAGCACCAGGCGGTCGTGCCGCTCAAAAAGCAGCAGGCCGTCGCTGAGCCTGGAGAAGAGCTGGTCGAGGTTTTCCTTCAGTTCCACGAAGGCGGCTTTTTCGCCGCGCATTTGCTCACCCAGAAGGTTCAACTTCGACGAAAGCACGCCCCACTCGTCGCTCCGCTTTAGATTCATCGGTTCGGAGTATTGACCGCGCGCCAGCAGGTCGACGCTTCTAGAAATGGTTTCGAGCGGACGCAAGAGGCGGAAGGAAAGCAGGCCGGCGCAGTCCCGTCGTGAAGACGATGACGACAATCGACAGGGTCAGGGCGGCGCGCAAATCGGGAGCGATCTGGTTCTCCACGAAGAGTGTTGAAACGCCCACTCGCACATCGCCGAACGGCACGTCTCCGATCTCGAGCGGCAGCACCACTTCATACACCTTGGAGGGGCCGCGAATCACGCCGAGCTGGCTTAACAAACCGGCTTCAAGCAGCTTGTCAAAGCGCGGCGCCGGCGCCAGAACCTGCCCAATTTCTCCCGTATCGTTGTGCACCAGGACTCGCCGCTGGGTGTCAGTTATGGCGGCATAATAAATGGAAGGCGAGTAGCCGACTGCGGACTCGAGCAGCGAGTTCAATCCCGCATCGGCGGCGAATCGGACTTGCACGAAATTGCGCAACGCCTGCAAATCGGAGGGGTTCGAACCTGGGGGCATCTGCGCCTTTGACAATAGAGTGCTGGCCTGGTGATAGATCTCGCTGGCCACATATTCTCCCCTGCTTTCCACGTCGCTGAGCGCTTGCCGGGTGAGATGTGAGAGGTAGAGCGTGGAGATGGCCAGGACCATTATCAGGACCAGGAGGGTGATCAGCGCCGTGAGCTTAATCTTCAGACTGAGCGCCATATTCCTTCAGCTTATTATGGAGAGTTTTCAGGCTGATGCCGAGCAGTTCGGCAGCTCGCGTCTTGTTGTTCTGCGTGTGGGCCAAGGTTTCGAAAACCAGGCGGCGCTCGGCTTCGGCAACCGTCATGCCGGGACGAAGCCGCAGTTCCTCTCCCACTTCTGTAATGCCGTTATAGCCAAAGCTGTGAGGCAGCTCATCGGCGGTCAAAATATCGCCGGAACTAGTAATGATCATGCGCTCGAGAACATTGCGCAGTTCGCGCACGTTGCCGGGCCAGTTGTAAAGGCGGAAGGCCTGAAGAACCCCGCTGTCCACGCTCTTCACCGAGCGCTGGTGTTTCTGGTTCAGGTCAGCCAGCAAGGCTGCCGTTAACTCCTCCAGGTCATCCGGGTGATCGCGTAGGGGAGGCAGAAGGATATGGACAACGTTGAGCCGGAAGTAAAGGTCGCTCCGCAACTGGCCCTTGGCCACTGCTTCCTCCGGGACCTTGTTGGTTGCCGCCAGAACACGGACGTCGACGGAGATTTCGGATTTGCTGCCCAGCCGCCGCACTTTTGAGTCCTCGAGCACGCGCAGCAGCTTGGCTTGAGTTGGAGGAGGCATTTCGCCGATCTCGTCGAGCAGCAGCGTCCCGCCGTCGGCCAGCTCAAAGCAGCCCACCCGGCGCTCGATGGCGCCCGTGAAGGCCCCTCTTTCGTGGCCGAAGACTTCGCTTTCCATCAGCGTCTCCGGAATGGCCGCGCAATTCACGGCAACGAAGGCCTTGGAACTGCGCGGGCTCAGCTCATGAATCGTGCGGGCCACCAGTTCCTTGCCCGTCCCGCTTTCTCCGGTAATCAGCACCGAAGCGCGGGAGGGCGCCACCATCGCGATCAGCGACGTCACCTCCTGTATTTTCTTGGACCGCCCCACGATGTGGCCCAGGAATCCCAGGTCGCGCAGCCGGCGCTTGGCCGCTTCCAGTTGCCGCTCGCTGTCGAGACGCTCAAGGCAATTCCGCAGCTCAACTTCGAGCCGTTTGGTGTCCAAGGGTTTCTCGAGAAAGTTGAAGGCCCCCAGCTTGGTGGCTTCCACCGCTTCCTCGATCGTTCCCTGGCCGGTCAGCATGATGAAGTTCAAATCGGAATGAGCTTCGTGGACCTGCCGCAACAACTCCATGCCCGTCAGGCGGGGCATGCGAAGGTCCGAGATCACCACCGCAGGGTTAAAAGAGGAAACCTTCTCCAGGGCCTCGCTACCATCGCTGGCGGTTTCTGTTTCATATCCCCACAGAGAAAGAAGATTGGCAAGCCCTTGCCGCTCGTGGGCGTCGTCTTCGACGATCAGAATTTTTGCATTTTTGGACACGGTTACAGGTTCTCCCCTCTAGCCTTTATATTACAACGTATTCTCACTCCTTCGCTTTCGCAATTCTCGTTTCTCACGGTCAGGATCAGGCGCACTGATCGTGGCAACTGAACCCCGGCCTTTGACTATTGGCGGGTGGGTGCGTATACTTTCTGGTTACTAGTGGGGTTGGAGGGAAAATGGGAGTTCCGCAGGCGGCGCGGCGCCTTTACTTCGACGAATTTCAGGGAGACTTCGCGGGTTTCAGTGGTAAGTCGCGGCGCATGCTGGATGTTTACGACAAGATCGCCAGACTCTCACTGAAGCGCGAAGCCGTTCTTATCCGCGGGGAAAGCGGAACCGGAAAAGAATTAGTGGCGCGCGCCATTCACTTCAAGGGTCCCTGGCGGGACCACCTGTTTGTGCCCATAGACTGCGGCGCGCTCACGCCAACTTTGATCGAGAGCGAGATATTCGGCCACGTGCGTGGGGCTTTTACCGGGGCGACTCAAGCCCGGCAGGGATTGCTTGCGGCCGCCGGCGAAGGGACGGTGTTTCTGGATGAAATAGCGGAGCTTCCTGTGGAGCTTCAACCGAAACTCTACCGAGTCCTGCAAGAGCACGAAGTCAAGCCCCTGGGCAGCAACGAGCGAATCCCCGTAAAGGCGCGCATTATGGCTGCCACCAACCAGGACCTCGTAGCGGCCATCGAGCGCGGCACTTTCCGAAAGGAGCTTTATTTCCGGCTCAATGTGGTTTGCATCCGCCTGCCTCCTCTGCGCGAGCGACGTGAGGATATTCCCGGATTGGTACAGTTCTTTCTTGCCAAGCATAAAGCCGGCCAAGCTGGTTTCAGCGGAGTTTCTGACGATGCCATGGTGCGCTTGATGAACTACCCTTGGCCGGGCAACGTCCGGGAACTTGAGAATTGCATCCAACGGGCTCTGGTGCTGGGCACCGCGCCGGAAATCCGGGTAGTCGATTTGCCCTCGACCCTCCTCTATTCCGTCCAACAGCCGCAGCAGAAGTCCACGGCCCTCTCGACCCTGCAGGAGCTCGAGGAGCGAGCCATACGTCAGGCTCTGGAGGCCACCAAGGGCGACCGCCTGCGCGCCGCGAAATTACTCGGTATCGGAAAGACCACCATCTACAGGAAGCTGAAAGAATACGGCCTGGAAGATGAACCGGAACCAACTTCTGCCGGGTGATATGATGTCAATCTGAGCAGTCGCTCACGCCCGTCCGCTGGCGGGCGTCCGGAAACCATGAAAATCGGCTCCCCTCCTTGGCTAAGGAGGGGGGCAGGGGGTGGTTAGCCCGTTGGGGCGGCCACCCACCACCCCCAACCCCTCCTCATTGAGGAGGGGAGTCATTACTCGCTCATGCCAAGCCTCCGGGCGAATCAATACGTTTGTCGCGGGCCGCGCGCTGATGTCGATTATCGGTCTGGATGCCACCTACTCGGTCGAGCCTGAACCCTCGGGCATCGCCGTTTATTCCCGTAAGCTCATCGAGGCGCTCGCCTCCCTCGAGACCCCGCACCGCTTTTTGCTTTGCTACCGGCTGTCGCGATTTGGCCGTCGCCGCGAGTTCCTGCGCCCCTCTCCCAGGGCCGGCAGCAAGGTATCGCCTTTCTCCGTAAGACTGTTTCAAGAACCGTTAACTTTCTGGTTGCCCTGGCAGGCGGACCTTTTCCATAGCCTGGCGCAGCGCCCCCCTGCATTTCATTTCAAAAAGGAGATCGTCACTGTCTTTGACGTCTTCCCTATTACCGGTACTTACTACTCGACCGCAGACTTTCGGCGCAAATTCTCCGCCCTGCTCCGCGAGGCCGTCGAGCGCGCCACGTGCGTCATCACCTCGTCCCGATATACAGCCGGGCAATTGTTGGCGCACACATCGGTCGCGCCAGATAAGCTTCGCGTCATTCCCTTGGGCGTGGACCTGCCTTCTTCGACTTTGTCTGAGGACGAACGGCTGTCGGCCCGGCAGAAGTTTGTGGGAGAGGGAAACCACCTGATCCTCAGCGTGGGGGTAATTCAGACCCGCAAGAATACGCTCAACGCACTGAAGGCGCTCGAATCCCTGCCGAATGACTACCGCTTGATTCTAGTGGGTGGGGACGGTCACGGCAGCGAGGCCATCCACCAATATATCCGCCGCCCAGGGGTGGCGTCGCGAGTGCAAGTGCGGGGACACATCACTCCGGGCGAATTACAGGCTCTATATCAGTCCGCCAGCGTGCTGCTCTTTCCCTCTCTCGAAGAGGGTTTTGGCCTCCCGGTGCTCGAAGCCATGGCCAACGGTTTGCCTGTCGTGGCGTCGCGAACCGCGTCGCTTCCCGAGGTCGGCGGAGAAGCGGCACTCTACGTTGATCCTCACGACCCGCAGGACATCGCGGAAAAGGTTCTATGCGCGGTCGAAAATTCCGAGCTGCGCGAAAAGATGATCCGGCAAGGGCTTACGCGGGCGCGAGACTTCTCTTGGCGGCGAGTCGCTGAGGACACCCTGAAGGTTTACGACGAGGCGCTCTCCTTGTAGGGATTCTTCACGATCCTGTACTACTATAATTAGCAACACCTTTCTTCCAAACAAACGTGGCGAGCAGAAAGAAACCGGCCGCGACCACCGGCACGAGATGGAAATAAGGCGTGAACGCGCGCCGCCCGAGGAAGTGGGTGGTGGGGTAGAAAGAGGCGAAGGCGAAGGGGATGATCCAACTCAGAAAGAACTGGATGAAGACGTTGTAGATGGTCAGGGGATAGCGGCCGAAGGTGAGCATGTTGAAGACCGGCGGCACGATGCCCACACGGTCTTCGAACCAGAAAGACACCGCAGTGAGAATCAGAAACACGGCGAGATAAATCACCGCCCCGCAGACCACCATGAACAGGAACCAGAACGAATCCGCCACGCGCCACGCCAAGTGCAATTGCCGGACCGAGATGGCGACCACCAGCGTTCCGGTTATGACCTCCTGCAACGATTCCAGGCGGAATTTCTCAAAGATCACCTGAAAGAGCGTGTGAGCGGGACGCAGCAGGAGACGGTCGAACTTGCCTTGGATAATGTAAATGTCGCCGAACTCGTAGAGGTTCCAACTGATCACGTTGAAGAAGCCCAGCGGGATCAGCGAAAAGCCGTAGAGAAAAAGGATTTCGTTGAACGACCAGTCCTGAAGCTTGGGGATCTTGGAGAAGAGCACCAGGACAAAGCCGAATGCCAAGTACCGTTGCGACCATCGAGGAAAAAGAAGGCGATGAAGAAATCCGCCTTATAGGCCAGGCGCACCTTGGCGTACTGCGCGAAGTATAGAGCGAAGAGTCTGAAATGCCTTTTCATCTTGGTCGGTTCCCCTCCTTCGTAAGGAGGGGTGGTGATTGTGGGAGGACCCCCTCACCCGGCCCGCGACGGCTGGTTAAAGCGCCGTCGCGGGCCACCCTCTCCCCCAAGGGGTAGAGGGCTGTGTTTTCGATTCTTGCACCTCTTCTTGGTTCGGATCTCCTGACACCCGGCACCGGACACCTGGAACCCGGCACCGGACACCTGACACCCGGCGCCTGCTTCATCCCCCCTGAATGGTGATCTTCCGGCTCGACCATCTCCACATGGCGTCGCCGATGGCAAACAGCATGACCACCCAGAAAAGCTGCAAGGCCAGCGACCCGCAATGGCCTGCTCCGTTGATCTTGCCCAGGTAGATCAACACGGGGACGTAGCTGATGTATTCGAAGGGCAGGACCTTGAAGATCTTTTGAAAGACTGCGGGAAAAAGGTAATGCGGCAACAGCAGCCCGGAGAAGAGTTCCAGCAGAAAAAACTTGGCGCGCAGCAAGCCCAGAATCGACTGCAAGCGCAAGGCGAACGTCCCCACGGCGAAATTGATGGCGGCCACGATCAGGAAGCTCAGCAGCACGCTGACCAGAAAAGCCAGGCAGTGGCGCAGGCTGGCGGGCCGGCGCAAGGGATAAACCAGCAACAGCACCAGGGCGGTGGGCAGGGTCAGCATGCCGGGCGGAACAGCGACTCCCCGGCCGCCCGCGCCACGTACATGAACTGAATGTTGACGGGCTTGATCAGGTCCATCGCCAGGCGGCCTTCGATCACCTGGTTGGCAATGTCCTGGTCGATGTTGTTGAAGTAGAAAGAACGGATGATCCAGCCCACCGCCGATGTAGGTCAGGATGTGGCTGAAGTCAAAGCCTTCGATCGACGTGCTGTGCTCGTAAATGGCTTTCCAGATGAAGTAATACACCGAGACATATATGAAGTAAGTGACGATCCCCGTGTAGTAGCGCAAGCGGTAGGCGAGGGTATTGACAAAGCCCACACGGGCGAACCCAGTAAGCGCACGAGCTTCGCAGCGATGGGAGACACGGCCAGAAGCGGCGATGGCAGCGCGCGGTCATCAGGCCACCTCGCCGCTCAGATAGATGCGCTTGACGATTTCCTCGATGGGTTCCTCTTCCACGAAGATATCGCGCACTTCGAGGTTGTTCACGATCTCGCGGATCACGTCGGCGGTGGAATGCTCGTCGCGGTCAAAGCGGATCAAATAGGTGAGCTCGTCGACGCGCTGGCAGACGATGCCGTCGCTTCTGATCTGCGCCAGGCGCGGGACCTGCGAGCGGTCCTTCAAAAAGAACTTCACCTGGTTGTATTTGGCCAGGCGCTTCTTCATCTGTCTCCAGGTCGCCGTCGAACAGGATGCGGCCCTTGTCGATGATGATGATGCGCTTGGAGAGTTCCTCGATGTCGGAGAGGTCGTGCGTGGTCAGCAGCACCGTGGTGCCTTCGGTGCGATTGACCTCCTTCAGGAACTCGCGGATGCGCTCCTTGGCCACCACGTCGAGGCCGATGGTGGGCTCATCCAGAAAAAGCAGCGGCGGATTGTGCAGCAGCGATGCGGCCAAATCGCAGCGCATGCGCTCGCCCAGGCTCAGCTTGCGCACCGGCGTGTGCAGGTACTCCTTCAGGTTGAGCATTTCGCAGAAGACATCCAGGCGCCGGCGATAGTCCGGCTCGGGGATTTCGTAGATTTCTTTGAGCAGCTTGAACGATTCGATGACGGCGATGTCCCACCAAAGCTGCGTGCGCTGGCCGAAGACCACGCCGATGTGCTTGGTGTAGTGGCGGCGCTCGCGATAGGGAACGAAGCCATTCGAAACCACCCGCCCGCTGCTGGGAACCAGAATTCCCGTGAGGATTTTGATGGTGGTGGACTTCCCCGCCCCGTTGGCGCCGATGTAACCCACCATCTCGCCGGCGTTGATGGAAAAGCTGATGTGGTCCACGGCGTGCACGGTCAGGTATTCGCGCACAAAAAGGTTTTGAAGCGCCCCCATCACGCCTTCGCGCCGGCGGAAGGTGCGGAACTCCTTGCTAAGTCCTTCGACTTCAATAATGGGCGGCATGGCTTAAGTCACCTTAAGAGTGACGGTCACGTTATGGCTCGAGGTGGCGGAATTGGAGTTGGCTGTGCCCATCACGTTCAAGGTGTAAGTGCCGGGGGAGGTTCCGTAGTTGCCCTGAATGCCGCCGCCTCCACCGCAGCCGGCCAGCGCCAGGGCCAGAAGCAATCCGGCCGCGAGGGGCAACCAAACTCTCAACAGGCGCTTCCCGGCTCGTCCCGATGCGAAGACGGACCAGGTGATGCCTGCCAAAAGCACGGCCAGAACCAGCAGGCCTGGGGGCCTCGCAATGGGCGGCATGGGGAGAGTTCGAGGGGCAGTCGCCGTCGGGGCGGTAGTCGTTACGAGCAGTGTGAAATTGGCGCCGGGAAGCGTTGGGTTCGGCGTAACCGTGCAGGTGGATTGGGTGGGAATTCCGCCGCACGAGAGAGCCACCGCCTGGTTGAATCCTCCTTCGCCTACCACGCTCAATGTATAGCTGGCCGTCTGCCCCGCCAACACAGTCGCCGAAGCCGATTGCTTTGGCGGCACGACGAGTGCGAAGTCCTGCCACGTGCCGCTCAGGCTGACGGTTTGCGTGCTGCCGGCCGTGCCGCCGCTGTTGTCGGTGATGGTCAATGCGCCCGTGAGGGTGGCGGGAGTGGAGTACGCTATCCCCGACGGGGGCGAGAAGAAAACGTTGATGGTGCATGAGGTCCCAGCAGCCACGCTGCCGCCGCAATTGCTGACTTGGCTGAAGTCCCCGCTAGCGAGGATGGCGGTGAGGATGAGCGGAGCGTTGCCGGTGTTGCTGAGCGTCACTGGTTGCGCGGCGCTGGTTGTCCCCAGCAACTGAGCAGCAAAATTTATGCTAGAGGGGGTTACGGCAGCCAGGGGAGCTGTGGCGGCGCTCGTCCCCTGCAGGGGAATGCTGTGAGTGCTGCCGCCCGCGTTGTCATCGATGGTCACCGTGCCGGTGCGCGCGCCTGTGGCGGTGGGCTTGAAGATGACATCGATGGTGCAGGTCGCGCCGGCGGCGACGGTGCCGCCATGATATGGGCATGAGGTGCTTGTGGTAGTGAGGGCAAAATCGCCGCTAATGGAACTGCCGGCGATCTCGAGCGGTTGGCTCCCCGCCGCAGTCAGTGTTACTGAATGCGGTGCGCTGGACATCCCGATAATCTGGGCAGGGAAGGTAAGCGCGCCGGGTCCGAAGGCGATGCCGGGCGAATCCTCGGAGCCGACCTTGGCAACGAAGGCGTTGCCCAGGGAAGCCGCAGCGCCTGTCTTTTTAATCGAAGCGTCGCCCTCCCATCCCGGCATTGACTGAAGCGGTTCAATGACGGGAAGATTCGAGGAACTGGCGAATCCGGTCACGAAAGCGTTGCCGGAGGAATCCACAGCGATGCCTTGCCCCCAATCGAGACTGCTCCCGCCTAGACTAGTGGAATAGGACAAACCCGAGCCCATGGGGCTCAGTTTAGCCACAAACGCGTTAACGGCGCTGGCCCCGCCCAAATTCGCTTGAAGCGCATGGCGAGCGGGAAAATCCGTCGAACTCGCGTATCCGGTTACGTAGGTGCTGCCCGTGGAATCCACGGCGATTCCATTACTGTAATCATTAGCGCCGCCACCCAGGTAGGTGGAATAGACCAAAGCCGAGCCGGCCGGGTTGAGTTCGGCAACGAAGGCATTCAAATGACCTGCCAACGTGGCCTGGAGCGGGTTGACCGTGGGGAAGTCATTCGAAGCTGCGCTGCCGGTTACGTAGGCGTCGCCCGAGGGGTCCACTGCGATAGCTGAAGCTTGGTCGGACCGGCTGCCGCCCAGGAATGTGGAGTAAACTAGCGCCGAGCCCGCCGCATTCAGCTTGGCCACGAAAGCATTCACTCCGCCTGCCAAGCTTGCCTGCAGCGGGTGCGCGGTCGGGAAGTTGGGGGAACTTGTGGCCCCCGCCACGTAGGCGTTGCCGGAGGCATCCACGGCGATACCGTAACCGAAGTCCTGAATGCTGCCCCCGAGATAGGTCGAATACACAAGGGCCGAACCGGCCGGGTCGAGCTTCGTCACAAACGCGCTAGTGCCGCCGCTCGCACCCAAGCTTGCCTGGAGCGGGCTTGCGGTTGGAAAGTTGGCGGATTGAGTGTAGCCGGTCACATAGGCGTTCCCGGACGAATCCACCGCAATGCTTTGAGCGTTATCGCCGCCGCTTCCGCCGAGCAGGGTGGAATACACCAGGGCCGAACCTGTCGGATCAAGTTTGGCCACGAAGGCGTTGGAAACACCGCTTCCGGCCAAGGCCGCTTGGAAAGCGCCTGGGGTGGTGGGGAAGTTGGTGGAGGTGGCTCGGCCCGCCACGTAAGCGCTCCCGGCGGAGTCCACCGCGATGCCGAAGGCCTGGTCGTCATGGTTCCCGCCCAGATAAGTGGAGTAGACAAGCGCTGAGCCCGACTCGTTCAGCTTGGCCACGAAGGCGCTCCGGTCTCCTCCGGGCCGGCTTGGAGCGGGCCCGCAGTGGGGAAATTGGCCGATTGGGTGTACCCGGTCACGTAGACATGGCCGGAGGAATCGACCGCTATGCCCGATCCGCTGTCGATGCCGCTACCGCCGAGAAAGGTGGAATAAACCAGCACAGGATCGATGACCAGCGCCCGGTTGTGGTCGTACGGGCCTATTGCGAAGTGCACGCGGTTCTGCGCGTCGAGCGTGAAGCGGCCCTCAACGGATTTGCGATTTGTGAGTGGTGATTTGCGATTGTTCGCTGCGCCTTGTCGTGGATTCTTTGCCCCTGACTCCTGAATCCTGACTTCTGACTCCTGTTCTTGGTAGACGAGTGGCTTGTGGAAGCGGACCTCATCATCACCGTCCATGCGCATCACCAGATCGCCATTCGAAGCGATCTTAGGCTGACCGCTGCTCCCGGCTTTCTGCCAACTGACTTCTGGCGCGGGAGCATCGACGGCGACCGAAATCGCGCTCGGGTCCGCGCCGGGCGCTACTACAAAGTCGTATTCCAGATGTCCCCCCTGGTTGCCGTAATAGACCAAGTTGACTCCGGGATAAACGTTCTGGTATCTGACCTCGGCGTAGGCCGGAACATCAGTGCGCCATTTCTTGGGGTCGTTACCAAGGAAGTAGTTCACCTTGCCGGGCAGCTGATGAGCGCCGGTGATGGCGGCGCCTTGACGGGCGTTGACTAACTGCAGACGCAACACGCAATTTGCGCGTGGTCTGAGGTTCCTGGTCCGCGGTTCATTGCCGGTCTGCGGTCGCAACGCGCCTATGGCCTCGATACGCGCACGTTCGGCGCCTGACTCCTGACTCCTGACTCCTGACTCCTGCAGTTCCAGCACCGCCTCGTCGCCGGTCAGGAACAAATCGTAGCCCCGTCCGCGCGCCAGGAACTTCACGCTCTGGTCCGTCTGGCCGTGGTTGGCCTCAAAGCTCAATGGCAAGCGGGCATAGGTCGCCGCGGCCTTTCCGGCCGGCAGTGCTCCAGGATCTGACTCGTGCCCCTGATTGCTGATTTGCATTCCTGGGTGCGCGCGTTCCGCTCGACGAACCTGGGGCTGGGCAGCGCTCTGCCATGACCTGGCGCCGTTTGGCCCGAGCCGCACGCCCCTCGGCCCTACAAAACTCTGCCAACCCGAACACAAACAGAGCATGAGTACGCATAAACTCCAAAGGGTCTTGCGACGTTTCATATCGGACTCCTGAAGTCTTGCCGGCAAAGTCGCCCTAAGAATGGGAAGGAAGATTCGTGAGCCGCAGGAACGCGCCATCTCTGTGGCCTGGAAGTCTGACTCACGTAAGAAACCGCCCCCGGAGAGAGGAAAATCTTACACTCTCATCCCTTGACTCGCCCCAACCTGGGTGTTAACTGATTAATGTAATCACGGAACGAGCGCCTCGTCAATCGAGCACCGCCGATGGTGGCGCCCTGAACCTCATCCCCGCGCCGGCAGGGACCCACGTTCAGTGGATTCCCGCTTTCGCGGGAATGACGAGAGCGTGTAGGGGTAGGGCTTGCCCTACCCTTGGAGTTTATACATTTGTGTCCGATGTGCGGCTCTGCACATGGGACAAATGTAGAAACTCTAGGGGGATGCCTTGCCGTCCCCGGTCACAGGGTAGGGCAAGACTCATAAGAGTTTACATAAAGGTCTCGCCATTGTCCGAAGCTGCGTTAGCAGCGCCATAATGTGGCCCACGGCGAGCCAGCCGTGGGATCCGAGGTGCGCGGTCACCCTTGAGCCACGGCAGTGGCGGCAGAAGAATCTTCCCCGATCCCTCGGGATTATGTCGCCCCTGCCGGGGCTTAAAAGATATTCTCCCTTTCCGCTGTCCCCACGGCTGGCTCGCCGTGGGCCACACTCTATCGCCCGCCAAGGCGGGCTCTTGGCCACGTCCGGCAGTTAAGTAAACGGTTATGGCGCATGGCCATGCGCCCCTGCGCCGGACCCGGCTCGACCCGGCCGGTGTAGGGGTAGGGCAAGCCCTACCCTTGGAGTTTCTACCTTTCCATAGCGCTCGCTCGCGGTATGGGCTGCTCCTCGGCCACGTCGTGGCAGAAAGCTCGCATCTCGGTCCGACCTAAGCCCCAACGGGGCGATCCATCACAGCCCAGGCCAACGGCCCACGGGCATTAGATTAAGGGCTGTTGAGGGCTGCTAAACATGCCCGAAGGGCATGAAGTTCATTAGCCGTAGGTGAAACCTACGGACAAGAAGGCATACGTTGAGTATCTCAGCGACCCCGAAGGGGTCGAATTCAACCCCTCCGGGGTTGAATTGAATACTTTGGGAAGACGTTTACCGTAGGTTCCACCTACGGCTAATGACGTTGGGTCCCTTCGGGACCCCGTCGCAACGCTTAATCTAGCGCCTATGGGCCAACGGCCTGGGTCAACGTGGCGCCTTCAATTTCGAAGCCCTGTAGGGGCGAAATACACTTCCTGCGCACGGGTTCGTGATCCCTGACGCCGAAGGCGAGAGGGACGTACAGTTGAGACAAAGGTCGTGGCATGCAAACTACTCTATTCCGCCCTTACAGGGCTTTCCAATCTAAACGGGCCGGCATAGCTGACCCAGCAGGATTTGCACCAGCCACGTTGAAAGGCAGAATCTTTCAATTCGCATGGGGATGCGCCGAATGACGCGCCTGACGAACGCTTTCAGCAAGAAGTGGGAGAATCTGAAAGCGGCTTATGCGTTATGTTTCGCGTTCTATAACTTCTGCCGCGTGCATCAAACGCTGCGCGTAACTCCCGCGATGGAATCTGGAATTGCTTCCCATGTCTGGACACTTCAAGAGTTGATTGCATAGTTTTTGGGGAGTACTATTGACTTGAAAAAGCGAAAGGCCCCATTCACGGTCGGGCCTTTCCGAATCCTAAACTGTTGGGTGCACACCCAGACGGTAGCATATCGGTGTGCGTCTCGTCAATTCTGCTATGACGGAACCGCCAATCACCTACCCAAGTTATTACCGGCGCTGGCTTAGAGCTTTCGGCCTCAATCTCTTCCGGCTTGGAATGGAACAAATGATAGGCGCACTATTGGCAATTCTCATTATGGGCTTTCAGTGGTATTACGGGTTGATTCCGAATAACCACGGATGGCAAGCCATGAAGAGTGTCGGTGGGCCGTACCTTCTTCTCCTAATCGCCTTAATTATCTTGTCAGCGATTCGTGCGCCTGTGGCCCTTGACCGGCAACGGAGGACTAACGCAATAAATTTGGCGGCAGAAAACGACTATCTTCAAGGAACAATTTCCGAAGGAAGGGAAAAGGCCAAAAGACTCAACGTCGAAATCGAAGACCTAAAGAAGCCAAAGCGCACCCCACTTCAAGAAAAGGAATATCAGCGCATAAAGGGCCTTATGGGTGACTATGACCAAGACTGTATAGCTGTTTTGCGACATCTGATGAGGCACGGGAAGATGGGTAAGTACCAGGGCGGAGCCATTGATAATCTCCCCGATGGGCTTGACTGCAAACGTACCGAGATCGCACTGAAAAAGCTGTTAGAAAATCAAGTGGTCACCCGGGAAACCATACCAAAAGGAAACATGCAATGGCAGCAGTGGAGCATTGCTCCTGGAGTTAACTCGGCACTTGAGGAACTGCTTTAGAGAGAAAAAATGAAGCTAAAGGCGTGTAACAGGATCGGGCTGTTGCTTGTGGGTGTTTGGATTTTTGGAGTAGGGGTGGTTCTTGCGGGTGCTTGGATTCTTGAATTCATCGTCTTCGGACCCATTCGATTGTACGAATTGGAATTTTGGCTGCGTGAGAACTGGATAAACCCGCCTTTCGCTATTCTCGTGGTTGGGTCGGTTGGGGCCTACTTGTTGCCCTTCCTCGTGCGCTGGATTCTCAAGGGGTTTGCATAATTCCGGCCGCAAAATCCCAGCAACACATATTTAGGACACTACCCATCCGCTGGTGACGCTTAGCCCCGGGGCTTTTCCCCTTGAATCCCCGGCTTATATCATTCAGACTAACATATACACTGTCATTCGAACTTTGCTGTAAGGGAGCGTGTTTCCTATGAGAAAGCTTGCCATCCAAAGTGTGCTCCTTGTTCTGTTACTGGGCGTGGCGAGTGCTATGGCCGAGCTGCCGAAGGTTCCGCGGCTGGAATTCAGCGATCAGCGGCTCGAGAACGGCCTGCGCGTGCTCATCGCGCCGGACCACAGCGCGCCGGTCTTTGCGATCTCCGATCACTTATAACGTCGGTTCCCGCAACGAGCGACCCGGGCGCACCGGCTTCGCGCACCTCTTCGAGCACATGATGTTTCAGGGCTCGGAAAACGTGGGCAAGGGCGAGCACTTTATTCTTGATCTTTAATAATGGCGGCGGGATGAATGGCACGACCAACGAAGACCGCACGAACTACTTCGAGGAACTGCCCAAGAACCAATTGGACCTGGCCCTTTACCTGGAGGCGGATCGCATGCGCTCCCTGGCCGTCAACCAGGCCAACCTGGATAATCAACGCAACGCGGTCCAGGAAGAGCGCCGGCTGGGAGTTGATAATCAGCCCTATGGCAAGTCCGAGCTCGAGATCGACAACCTCTCCTACGACAACTTCGCTTACAAGCACTCGACCATCGGCTCCATGGCCGACCTCGACGCGGCCAAGGTGGAAGACGTGAAGGATTTCTTCCGCATCTATTACGCGCCCAACAACGCCGTGCTGACACTGGTGGGGACCTGGACCCGCAGGAGGCCCTGGAGAAAGTGAAGAAGTATTTTGCCGTCATCCCCTCGCAGCCGGCGCCTCCCAAGCCCGATTTGGAGGAACCCGAGCATTACGGCGAACGACGCGAGGTGATCTATGATCCGCTGGCTCGCCTCCCGCAACTCCTGATCTCCTACCATATTCCGCGCGGAGACACTCCGGAGAACTTTCAGGTGCAAGTGCTGGCGAATATTCTGGGCACGGGTCAGAGCTCACGGCTCTATCAACATCTCGTGAAAGAAAAGCAACTGGCGGTGTCTCTCATGGTGCAACCGGACACCCGAATCGGCCCCAGCTTGCTCTACATCGAGGCCATGCCGCGCCCGGGAGTCAAAATCGAAGACCTCGAGAAGGCGATCTATGATGAGATTGCGGCCGTGCAAAAAGACGGCGTGACCCCGCAGGAGATGGACAAGGCCCGAACTCAGTATTTGCGCGGCGAGATCCAGACCCGCCAGTTGACGTTGACCACGGCCAGAATGCTGGGGCAGTATACTGTCTATTTCAATGATCCTGATTTGATTAATACTAGCTTTGATAAGTTCGACGCTGTCACCGCCGAACAGGTGAAAGAGGCGGCGCAAAAATATCTGGTCGCTTCGGAGCGGACAGTAGTGACCACCCTGCCTGCAAAAGCCCAGGCGAAATCGGCGGCGGGGAGATAGATCGTCTCTGCCCATGCCCCTGTTTAGAGGGCGGCCTTCTCCCCTGGGGGACATGGGCGCGTGAATAGTCTCGATGGGGTTTCGGAGCCCGCGGAGCGGGCGCAAGAATGTGGCCCACGGCGGCAGCCGTGGGTCAGGCGGACCTCCCTCACCCCCGTCCCCCATGGGCGCTAGATTAAGGGCCGCTGGGGGCCGACGAACATGCCCGAAGGGCATGAAGGTCATTAGCCGTAGGTGAAACCTACGGACGAGATGGCATACGTTGAGTATCCGAGCGACCCCGAAGGGGTCGAATTCAACCCCTCCGGGGTTGAATAGAAAACTTTGGGACGACGTTTACCGTAGGTTTCACCTACGGCTAATGACGTTGGGTCCCTTCGGGACCCCGTCCCCTCTCCCGCCCGCGCGGGAGAGGGGCGCCGAAGGCGGGGTGAGGGCTCTCCAACCCAGGGCTTACGCCCGAGGCTACTCTATTCCGCCCCTACCGGGGCTGCTGACGAGCCACCGTGGGGACGGCAAGCCGTTCCCCTACGCGTGAAGGATACGGGAGGAAGTCGATGAAGCGCATGGCATGGATTTTTCTCATTACTTTTTGTTTGATGGGCATTACGGCGACAGGCGCCCGCTCGCAAGCGCCAACATCCCCCACCGGCAAGGAGACGTCAACTTCCGAGGTGCAGCGGCTCAACCGCGCCCCCGTAAGCAAGGAGATCCTGCGCGTCAAGCTGCCGCGCCCCCGGGAAACCAAGCTCCCCAACGGCTTGACGGTGCTGGTGCTCGAGCAGCACAAGCTGCCCACGGTGGCGTTCACACTTTGGATCAAGACGGGCGCGCTGGCTGACCCCAAGGACCTATCAGGGCTCGCCAAAACCACGGCGGAGATGCTGCGTGAGGGCACCGCGCGCCGGACCAGCGCTCAACTCGCGGCCGAAGTCGATGGCCTGGGCGCGAGCCTCGGGGCCTCGGCCGGTTTCGGCAGCGACACATCCACGGTCAGCGCATCCGGCCTCGCCCCAAGCGCGGAGAGCCTCCTCGATTTGATGAGCGACGTGGTGCTCAATCCGACCTTTCCCGCCGAAGAGTACGCGAAGTACCAACGGCGCCAACTGGCCTATCTCGACCAGGAGCGCTCGGAGCCCAGCTTCCTGGGCGAGGAACGGTTCTACAAAGTGCTTTACGGAGACTTCGCGGCTTCCGTCGTTTCCGCCACGCCCGACTCGCTCAAGCGCATAACCCCGGCCCAACTCAAGGAGTTTCATGACCGGTACTACGTCCCCAATAACGCCGTGCTTGGCGTGGTGGGTGACGTCCAGTTTGACCAGATTGTTTCCTTGATCCGGAAATCCCTGGGCGATTGGAAGGGCCACCCCGTAACGCCGCCCGACTTCGGGAAGATGTCGCCGCCGGCGCCCACGAAAATTACCCTGGTTGACCGTCCTGACTCTGTACAAACCAACATCCTGGCCGGCGACTTCGCCCTGCGGCGCGCCGACCCGGAATACATCCCGCTGACCGTCATGAACCGCGTTTTGGGCGGCGGCCCCAGCGCCCGGCTGTTTCTGAACCTGCGCGAGAAGCATGGCTACACTTACGGCGCCTATAGTTCCTTCTCATCGGACATCTACCCGGGCGTCTGGCGGGCCAGCACAGAGGTGCGCAACGCGGTGACCGACGGCTCGATGCACGAATTGACGGAGGAGTTCAAGCGCATCCGCACCGAGCTTGTGGCGGAGACGGAGCTCGACGAGGCGCGCCACTCCATCGTTGCCCGCTTCGCCCTCTCGCTTGAACAACCCAGCACGTTACTCGGCTTCTATATGACCTCGAATTACTTCCGCCTGCCGCAAGACTACTGGGACCGCTACCCCGAAGACGTTGCGAAGGTCACCCCCGCCATCGTCCAGAAGGTCGCAAAGAAATACGTCGATCTCGACCACATGCAGTATGTTTGCGTGGGAGCCGGCAAGGACATCAAGGACGCCTTGAAGAAATACGGCCCGCTCGAGGTTTACGATGCCGAGGGCAAACGGCTGGAGTAGGGGTGGAAAATGGATTCAGGTCGCGGGAGGGGCGTAGCAGCGACATAATGTCGCACACGGCGGGCCAACCGTGGGATGTAAAAGGCCCTAAGTACTTTGTCAGCCCCGGTAGGGGTGGCAGAGGAGCTTGCCGCCGGCTAGAGATTGCCACGGATTGGGCTCAACACTTCGTACGCAAAGTGCCCTATGTAGCCCCCCCCTCACCCACGGGGCGGAGGACGCCTGCCGCTACGTTTTTCCCACGGCTGGCTCCTACTCGCCGATGACCTTGATGAGCACGCGCTTGCGCCGCTGGCCGTCGAACTCGGCGTAATAAACCTGCTGCCAGGGGCCGAAATCGAGCTTGCCGTTGGTGACCGGGACCACCACCTCGTGGCCGATCAGGAGATTCTTCAGGTGGGCGTCGCCATTGCTCTCGCCCGTGTGGTGGTGGCGGTAATCGCGGCGGAATGGCGCGAGCTTCTCCAGCCACTCTTCGATGTCGGCGATCAGCCCGTCTTCCGCGTCGTTCACATACACGCCTGCGGTGATGTGCATGGCCGAAACAAGAATCAGCCCTTCCTTGATTTGCGACTTCTCCAGCGCCTTCTGGACGTCCTCCGTGATGTTGATGAATTCGTGCTGTTTCTTGGTGTTGAACCAAAGGTATTCGGTGTGTGATTTCATGGTCGTTTTGCTCCTCAAGTAAGCTGGCAATTTAGGGGGGGTGTCGTGCACATGTTTGCCACGCATGCGAGGCTGGCCTTAAGTAATGAGCACACTTCACCGATTCGCCAGCGGCTCCCGGCTTTGGTTGCATTTCATTTCAAAGCGAAGCACGACGTCGCACTTCTTGACAGCGTCGGGGTGCTGCACAAGCTGAAACTGCCAACCCCGCGCCGCATCGATCGCAGCGCGCGTGAGCAGCGGGTGTCCACGCGTTGCCACCACGCCCGTGATGAGTCCGGTCTGCTCGTCCACCTGAAGCTCCAGCTCCACATCGCCGTCGATGCGAGCCAATTTCGCTAGAGGCGGGTATTTCGGCAAAGCGACTTTCACGAATCCGTAGTTCGGGCGGCTAACCCATGACACTGAGGGTTCCGTGCGCTGGTCGGGCGGCACGTACGTCTCAAGGACCTTCTTGAACCCAAAACTGGTGCATTCCGGTCCCTTGCAACCCTCCCTGAGAGCCTTATCGAAAGCGCCTGACTTCAGTTCTGGTACTAGAGCTGCACCGGCCCTCTCATCGTCGTCGAATTCCTTTTCACCTTCAAGGTCACTAAATATCTTCACGTCGGAACTCGTAGCGAAGACGTGTTCGGTTCCAAACACACGTCTCTCCACGTTGTTCAAAAGATCGTACAACTGCGCGACCCGGGGTGGTCCATGAGGTCCAGATGGAAAGGATAAAAAGGGGAGTTGAAGCGCGCTTTCCACACCGCCGCAATCCGCAACAATAGTGAATTTGGCGTAACTGAATACTGGCGTGTGCTTCAACACTCGCTGTGCTCGGCGTTGCTCGTGACGCAATTCCCGCAGGTCAACCGCGCAGGGATTATTTTCGCCCACCAAATCGGCGGGGTTAGTGTTGTGAAGGTGCTTGATTCTCGCTTTAACGGTGCATGAGGCGCCGCAAGGCGATTGCGTTGAAATAATGAGTATATCTCGGACCAGCGTATCGGAGCCTTCCTCTCTGGCTTCAAGGATGCGGTAGTCCCACGCTGGGCCGTTGTCCCAAAAAGTGTTACTTACCGCGTAAAAGTGCCTTAGTTCTAGCCCGGCTGCGTCGTTGGGGGTTACCAACGCGCTTGGCGCTGACGTACATACCATTAGCATACAGAAGCTCACCAATCGCCGCACCGTGATCGGGGAACTCCCGCACCTTTGATTCATTTGTCGCGCAAGCACGCGGTTTACTAATGTAAGGATCAGTGACATTCGCGCCTTCCGATTTCTGACTTCTTGCTCCTTACTCCTGACTCCTACCCATTACCCACCCACTTCATCGAATCTCACGGACCGTGTGTCTCGTTCTTTTCCGGTGGGGATAGTTAAAGGCGTATAGAGTTCCGGCCGGCGGGTCTTGATCCAGCGGCGGCCGGTGCACTGTTCGAGCAGCGAAGCGTTGAGATCGGCCACCACCATGCCGTCGTCGGCCTTCCAGGTTTCCGCCAAAATGCTGCCGTAGGGGTCGAGGATCATGGCGTTGCCGGTGCGGACCTCGTCGTCATCAACGCCCACGCCGTTGCTGAATACGAGGAAATATCCGTTGTCGTGTGCGCGCGAGGGAAGCCAGCGCATCAGCCAGGCGCGTCCCTTATCGCCGCGGAGTTCGGCTTCGATGGCCGCGGGATCGGCATGGCGGTTATCCCACAGCTTGCGATCGACTCGCCCCATGAGGTGCGGATTCTTGGAAGTGACTCCCCCCGTCTGGTGAGGCGCGAGCAACACCTCGGCCCCCGCAAGCGCCACGATGCGGGCGTTCTCATTGATGTTGAGATCGTAGCAGATCAGAACCCCCACGCGGCAGCCGTGCGGGGTGTCGAACACCGTGAATTCCGAGCCGGGTATTACTTCGTCGTGCTCAAAGGCATGAATCTTGCGGTGAAGCTTCCAGTCGCCGTTGGGCATGGCCACTACGTAAGTATTGTGGAGCTTTCCCTGTGAGTCCACCTCCAGCAACCCGGCGCCGATAGTCATCTTGAACTCCCGGGCAAGCGCCAGAAGCACTTGGGAAGAAGCACCCGAGGGGACAGGCTCGGCCAAATAATGCAACTGTTCGTGGGAGAGCTTTCGCAGGAACCAGTAGCCCACGATGCAGCATTCCGGAAAGGCGATGATCTCCACGTTCTGCGCGGCTGCCGCCTCAACGAATTTCCGTACCTTGCCCAGGTTTGCTTTCTTATCTCCCGCCGCGTGTTCAAACTGCACGGCGGCCACTCTGATGTCTCTCATAGAAAATCCTCCGGCTCCTGCGCTTAAACTTTGCTTCGGGCCCGCATCGTCTCTGGTTATTTACTACTGGGAGCAAAGCTGTCAAGACCTATCCTTGGACCCTAATCCGTTTGCGACCAATGAAGAGTCAGGTTCATTAGTGGACGATGGTGTTCCATTGACTGTGTCGAACGAAGTGACGGCAATCGGAAAAATGTACCGATTGTTTATCCCGCCATAACCTTCCTGCGACGCCCCTTCAGTTTCCTGTCTGTCGGGTCTCGGCCTAAGCTTCTTGGCAATTTGCGCGAACTTGTGTACGCTCATTTGGATGCAACGAAAGTTCACCATCGGCCTGATCCAGATGGCGTGCCTGCCGGACCCGCAGGCAAACCTGCATCAGGCGGAGTTCCGTGTCGCGGCAGCAGCGGACGCCGGCGCGCAGGTTATCTGTCTCCCTGAGCTTTTCCGTTCGCAATATTTCTGCCAGCGGGAAGACGTGGCGCTGTTCGACCTCGCAGAGCCCATCCCCGGCCCAAGCACGCAAGCCCTGGGGAAGATTGCGAGGCAGAAGAAAGTTGTCGTGATCGCTTCGGTGTTCGAACGGCGCGTCGCGGGGGTTTATCACAACAGCGCCGCCGTTATCGACGCCGATGGAGGGGTGGCCGGCGTCTATCGCAAAATGCACATACCGGACGACCCGGCTTACTACGAGAAGTTCTACTTCACCCCCGGGGATCTTGGTTTCCCTGCCTTCGACACTCGAGTGGGCCGCCTGGCCACGCTGATTTGCTGGGACCAGTGGTACCCCGAAGCGGCGCGATTGGCGGCGCTTCAGGGCGCGAGCATATTGTTCTACCCCACTGCCATCGGCTGGCACCCGCACGAAAAAGCTCAATACGGTGAGGCCCAGCGCGACGCTTGGCGAACCATCCAACGCAGCCACGCGATCTCGAACGGGGTCTATGTCGCGGCGGTGAATCGCGTGGGCCTCGAGAAGCCAACCGAGGGGGAGGGCGCGGGGCTTGAATTCTGGGGAAGTTCATTTGTCGCCGATCCCTTTGGGGTGGTTCTGAAAGAGGCTTCGACCGATCGCGAAGAACTTTTGCTCGCTGAAGTTGACCTCGACCGCCTCGAGGAGACGCGGCGCAATTGGCCGTTCTTCCGCGACCGGCGAATCGACGCCTATGCGGGGATAACTCACCGATTCTTGGATGAGAACCCGTGGCGCAAAAACGAGTGAGACAAGCGAGTCACCCGTCTCTGCAAGTGGGCCCCTGGTGGGTTATGAACCTGTCGCCCTGCTCGCACCCTAATCCCGACTGCCTACCCGGCCAGGCGTTGCCTTATTTGGGCCACCAGGCTTCCCACGTCTACTGGTCTTAGCAGGGTCTTCTCGAAGCCATGGCCCTCGAGTCCGCCTTCGACGCTAAGGGTGTGGCTGGCGATGACCCAGATGGGCAGGCGTCCTGCCCACTTCGTCAAACGCTCGATATCTTCTGAGGGGTGGTCGCTGGCGGTGATGTCGGCGAAGAGAAGCGCAGGGAGGAAGGAGCGCAATTCAAGCTGCGCCAGCCCCTCATCGACAGTCTCATAAGCTTCCACGCTCACGCCTTCCTCGATCAGTTGCGCTCGAAGCAGCGCGCGTGCTTGCCAGTCTTTGCCGGCTAAGAGAACCTGAGCCACGAAAACAGTATACGAGGATTCGGGAAAAGCAGGATCCAGGACTCTCCTCCTCATGTGGGTGGTGCCGACATTGCTTTCTATGTCGGCGACACAGTGCGCAGACATACAAGGCAATGCCTGCGCCACCCCGAGATCCAGCCCTTCCTGAATCCTGAATCCCGAATCCTGAATCCTGCCGATATGCTAAGCTGATTGAAGGTGAGAAGCGCTCGACCGAGGGCAACCGCATGCGAATTATTCTGTACACTGGGAAAGGCGGCGTGGGCAAGACCAGTATTTCCGCGGCCACGGGGCTCGAACTCGCGCGGCTCGGCTATCGCACCCTCGTGATGTCGATCGATCCGGCTCATTCCTTAAGCGATGCCTTCGACCTCGACAAGCGCCTGATGGACCACGAAGCCGGCAAGCTCGTGAACATCTCGAAGAACCTCTGGATACAGGAGGTGGACGTTCAAGAGGAGATCTCCCGGCACTGGGACGCCGTTTACGCTTACGTTTCGTCCCTCTTGAACGTTTCCGGACTCGAGCAGACGCTGGCCGAGGAGCTCGCCATCTTTCCGGGCATGGAGGAAGTCAGCTCGCTGCTTTACGTCAATCAGTACGTGCGCGAGAAGGCTTTCGACGTGATGCTGCTGGATTGCGCGCCCACCGGCGAATCGTTGCGGTTCGTAAGCATCCCTACCACGCTCGCGTGGTACATGTCCAAACTCTTTAAGATCGAGCGACGCATAATGAAGATGGTTCGTCCGGTCATCAATAGCGTCGCGGGCGTTCCCCTTCCTCAGGAAGAATACTTTGCCAACCTGGAATCGCTCCATGACAAGCTGGCGGGCATTGACCAACTCATGGCCGATCCGAAGATAACCACGGTGCGCCTGGTCACCAACCCCGAGAAGGTTGTGCTCAAGGAAACGCAGAGAGCCTTCACCTATTTCTGTCTGTTCGGGCTCACCATCGACGCCGTGATTGTGAACCGGATACTTCCTGACCGGGTCCGCGACACGTTCTTTGATTCCTGGAGGGGAACCCAGGAGCGCTGGACACAGTCCATCGAGGAGTTCTTCGCGCCCGTGCCGGTCTGGCGCGTTCCCCTGTTTGAGGATGAGGTTCTGGGCGTCGAGAGGTTGAGGAAGCTGGGCAGGACGCTCTATGGCGATCTGGACCCCTCCAAACGCTTTTTTACCGAATCACCTTATCGTTTCCGCAAAGTGAATGGAAACTACCAGCTTCATCTGAAAATGCCTTTTGTTTCAAGCGATGATATTAACCTTCATAAGAAGATGGATGAGCTCATTATCCGAATAGGAGGAGTGAAGCGGCATGTGTCGTTGCCTCAGAGGATCGCCCATTGCGAGCCTTTGAGTGCGCGCGTCCAGGAGGGTGAGCTTATCGTTGTTCTGGGGAGGACCAATGCCCAACGCGAAACGAAACAGGAGAGCCCCCGCCCGGCATGAGCCGGAAATCGTGAGGCTTCAGTCTTGTGCCATGGCAGTCATGCGGGAATTGGCCCCGCTCTTGAGCAGACTCAGACCACCTCGCTCTCGATCCACGAAGCACTTTCGCAACGCTGCCATCGAACTTCTGGAGGCGATGCGCGAACTCATCGACGAAACCATTGAATGGCTCCGCAAGGAAAGCCGCTCCGAGCCGGAGCTGAAACGAATTCGGGTAGAAGAATAAAGCAGGTGTCAGATTCCGGGTGTCGGGTGTCAGGTACCGGCTGATGTGAAGTCTATG
Organism: uncultured Acidobacteriota bacterium; assembly: GCA_963770415.1. Taxonomy (GTDB): domain Bacteria; phylum Acidobacteriota; class Terriglobia; order UBA7540; family UBA7540; genus CAVROP01. The sequence goes on along the minus strand of CAVYPU010000015.1, from coordinate 140,572 downwards.
GCCCGAAGCAAAGACCGAGGCTGGACATCGGGCGCGCGGCATTAACACCTGCGGCGGGCTGTTTGCCCTTTAACCTCTACCCTTTTGACTTCCGCCTGACACCCGGCACCCGACATCTGCACTTGGGAGGGCCGCCCATGAACGTCCTGCTCACTGGCTCAAGCGGGTTAATCGGTCGCTCGCTCATCCCTGTCCTGAAAAGCGGCGGGCATCGCGTGGTGAGTTTAGTGAGGTTTAAGCCGCGGGGCGGGGAAGCGCTCGTTTACTGGGACCCGGCCAGGGAAATGATCGACGCGCCGAACCTGGAAGGCTTCGATGCCGTCGTTCACCTCGCCGGAGAGCCAGTCGCTGGTAAGTGGACTCCTGCAAAAAAGCAGGCTATTCGCGGCAGCAGGATCGATACCACGCGTTTTCTTTGCCAAACATTGGCGCGGCTCGCCCACCCTCCGCGCGCGATTGTCGCCGCCTCGGCCAGCGGCTACTACGGAGATCGCGGCGACGAGGTGTTGAAGGAAGAAAGCGCGGCAGGTTCGTCTTTCCTCTCCCAGGTGTGCCAGGAATGGGAGGCGGCGACAAGCCCGGCCGCCCAGAGCGGAATTCGAGTCGTCAATCTGAGGATCGGATTTGTGCTCAGCCCTGCGGGCGGCGGGTTGGCCAAGATGCTTCCTGCCTTCAGGATGGGAGCGGGCGGCAAGCTCGGATCGGGTAAGCAATACTTGAGTTGGATTGCCATCGACGACCTGGTGCAAATCATCCTGTTTGCGGCGGCTACCGAGACGCTCCGCGGACCGGTGAATACGGCGGCTCCCAACCCTGTCACCAATTTGGTTTTCACCAAAACGCTGGGCGGAGTCCTCGGACGGCCTACGATTTTTCCGATGCCTGCCTTCGCTGTCCGGCTCATCTTCGGCGAGATGGGGGAAGAGTTGCTCCTGGCCAGCACCCGCATGGAACCTGCGCGGCTGTTGAGCGCGGGGTATCAGTTCCGCTTCTCGCAACTCGAAAGCGCCTTGCGGCTTATGCTTTGAAGTGCGGATATGCCGATCGAGGGGAGTCGGTGCAACGACGTAGGGGGACGGTTTGCCGCCCCCTTTCGGCGGGCCGTTGGCCCGCGAGTGGGGCATGCCCTCATGAGCGTTTGCTTAACTGCCAGACGTGCCCAAAATCCCGCCTTGGCGGGCGATATAATGTGGCCCACGGCGAGCCAGCCGTGGGGACAGGGGAAAGTGAGAATCTCTTTTAAGCCCCGGCAGGGGCGACATAATCCCGAGGGATCGGGGAAGATTTTTCTGTTGCCATTGCCGTGGCTCAAGAGTGACCGCGCACCTCGGTTCCCACGGCTGGCTCGCCGTGGGCCACATTATGGCGCTGCTAACGCAGCTTCGGACAATGGCGGGACCTTTATGTAAACGCTTATGGGGCAAGACCTACCCTTTTCACCTCTCGTTATCGAGGGATTAGGGGTGGCGCAACTCCTGGACGGCAGCGTGTATACTGATTATGATGAAGATTAAAGTGCTGTTCTTTGGTGTCACGCGGGACCTGACGGGGCTACCGGAAGAACGAACGGAAATGCCGGAAGGTGCGAACCTGGAAGGCCTGTGGAGCCGCTATGCAGCGCGCTTTCCTCGTTTGCACGATCTCTCCGCGGCGCTTCTATTGGCAGTGAATCAAGAGATCGCGGACCGGGAGAGAGCCCTGCAGAATGGAGATGAGGTGGCTTTTCTTCCGCCGGTCAGTGGCGGGTCGAACCAGGACTACTTTCTGCTGACTCGCTCCATCATTTCGACTTCGGACTTGGTGCGCCGGCAGAAAGCGCCTGAGGACGGCGCGGTGGTCGTCTTTGAAGGCATAGTGCGGAATAACTCCGGCGGGCGCGGAACACTCTACCTCGAGTATGAGGCTTACGAGCCGATGGCCATGCGCAAGCTGCAGGAGGTTGGAGCAGAGGTCAGGCGGCAATTTCAAATTGACCACATCGGGATCGTGCATCGGCTGGGCCGGCTCGAAATTGGCGAGACCAGTGTGGCGATTATCGTTACTTCGGCTCACCGGCGCGCCGCCTTTGGCGCCTGCCAATTTGCGATCGACCGGCTGAAGCAGATCGTGCCGATTTGGAAGAAGGAATTTTTCGAAAACGGCTCCGCCTGGGCGACGGGTGAGGGGCAAGAGTGTGAGGAGCGGGCGCCTGCCGGCACTCACTAGGCAGGGCGGGATTCCGAGCCTCGCTTGGAATGACACGCGCTCGTTCAAGCCCCAGGCGATGACCTTACTGGGATATGACTATGGAGAGCTACCTGAAAACTGCAGTCGAAATAGCCCGCGAAGCGGGTGACTTGCTCGTGGAACATTTCCGGCAACCGCTCGAGATCACATATAAGCGGCGGTCTGATCTCGTGACCCAGGCCGATCGGAAATCGGAAGCGTTGATCGTGGAGCGGCTGGAGAGCCAGTTCTCCGGTCATGCGATCGTGGCGGAGGAAGGAGGTGGCCAAAAGACCGGCTCCGATTACTGCTGGTATGTCGATCCACTTGATGGGACAACCAATTTTGCCCACGGGTTTCCGATCTTTTGCGTCACGCTGGGCTTGGCTTACCGCGGCGAGGTCGTGGTGGGTGTAGTGTACGACCCTACTCGCGACGAGCTGTTTACCGTCGAGCGGGGCGCAGGAGCGTTTCTGAACGGTCAGCGAATGCACGTTTCGAGTAATGGGGACCTGGCAAATTGCCTCGTGGCCACCGGTTTCCCACCCTTCGCGTCGAATCACGAATTGAACGTCGAGTTCTATTTCCGGTTCACTGAGCTCACGCACGGCATTCGGCGCGCCGGCTCTGCGGCCCTTGATCTATGTTCCGTTGCCGCCGGCCGGTTCGATGGGTTTTGGGAATTGAAGCTTAACCCATGGGACAAGGCCGCCGGCACGTTGCTGGTGTCGGAAGCGGGCGGGCGGGTCAGCGGCATAACCGGCGAAGCGTTTAACCTCCTTGGTGATGATATCTTCGTCTCCAACGGCCTGGTGCACGATCAGATGATCAATGTGTTCAGCGAGATCCTGCACCGGCAGGGCCGCTCGGACCTGCACTCCTGAAATTCATGGCTCATCCGTCTGGGCACATTCAATGCTTCTCATGGACGCGCTAACTCGCTGCCGTCCCTAATCCGTCGATAACGACGGAGGGGAGGGGGGACGGCTTGCCGTCCCCTTCGAGCGGGCCGTTGGCCCGCGGGTGGGTAGGGCAAGCCCTACCCCTACACCGCCTGGGTGCAGCCTAGTGGGGCGTAGGCGCACGCCATGGCCGTACCCGGCAATACGCGGCTTTGGATCGAGAGGTTGAATTTGGCAGGACCCCCAAGACCGAGGCGGTTCCTCCGGCGCAGGGAACTCATAACGCTTTCTCTCAGCAGCCGCGAAGCCCCTCCCGGCGCTTCCGTTTTCTCCCCTGAGCCTGAAATCACGGAAACCGACGTTTGGCTTCACCGGCTCAGCCATGCCCACGACGGCTTGAAGATCGCGCAATTAACCGACCTGCATCACAGTCTTTTCACTCCTCTCGAAGAAATCCAGCGCGCCATTCACATGACCAACCACTTGCGGCCGGATATCGTCGCGCTGACGGGCGACTATGTTACACTTTCGCCTTCATACATCTGGCCGGTGGCGAGAGCGCTGGGGAAATTGCGCGCCCGTTTGGGAGTGTTTGCCGTTCTGGGCAACCACGACTTTCAGGTGGACCCGGAGGAGATAACGCGCGCCCTGCGCGCCCAACGCATCCGAGTGCTGCGTAATTCCCATTGCGCGCTGCGCTCGCGATCCGGCAAATTGTGGGTCGCGGGCGTGGACGATCTCTGGTGGCAAGCGGCGGATATTCGCGCCGCCCTGCGGGCGATTCCGGCGCGCGATCCCAAGATCCTCCTTTGCCACAACCCGCTTGGAATACACATGGCCGCGGCACACGGAATCGACTTGATGCTCTCGGGGCACACCCATGGCGGGCAAGTTCGCCTTCCCATGGTCGGCTCAGTGTATGGGCGCTCGAAGTTGGGCGAGCGCTTCGTGGAAGGCTGGAATCAGCTCGACGGAACACAAATCTATGTAAGCCGGGGCATTGGTAAAGTCCTTGTCCCGCTTCGTTTCGGTTGTCCCGCGGAGATCACCATCCTGCGTCTGTGGCGGCGGTGACCCGGGTTTCAGGCGCCAAGTCGGGTGATGCCGCGACCGACACTATTCGATAACTGATAACTGAAGACTGATTACTGATTACTGTAAACTATTATGACTCATTTAGTTCCCCTGCTTGGCATCTTGCTAATCCTGCTTGCTGCCTTCCTGCTCTCAAAGCACCGCAAGGCCATCAGGTGGCGGATTGTCGCGTGGGGCTTGGGGCTGCAGATTCTGGTGGCGCTTTTTGTGCTTCGCACCCGGGCCGGGTTCTGGCTGCTGGAAAAGATCTCCGGCGGGTTCGTGACGCTGCTGAATTATTCCTTCGCCGGCTCGTCTTTTGTATTCGGACCGCTCGGCCAGAAGGGAGGGCCTTTCGGAGTGGTGTTTGCATTCCAAGCCCTGCCCATGATTATTTTTTTCGCCGCATTGTCTTCGATCCTCTATTACCTGCGTGTGCTCCCGACGCTGGTTTTCCTGGCGGGTAAACTAATGTTCAAACTGATGGGAACAAGCGGGGCGGAGTCGCTGGAAGTGGCCGCGAGCATTGTGATGGGCCAGTCGGAAGCTCCACTGGTGATCCGGCCCTACCTCGAGGAGTTGACGGAGTCCGAGCTGATGACGGTCATGACCGCTGGCATGGCTCACATCGCCGGCTCGGTCTTTGGCGCTTACGTGATGTTCGGGGCGGATGCGCGCCATCTGATGACGGCAGTGGTCATGACCGCACCTGGAACCATCCTCATCTCAAAGATGCTGATGCCCGAAGTCGGGAGTCCCAAGACTGCCGGAAAGATTGAAAAAGTAGCAGGGCCGCCGGCGGTGAACGTCCTGGACGCTGCTTCGCGCGGCGTGGCGGACGGCCTGTTTTTGGCGCTGAACGTGGCGGCCATGCTGATCGCCTTCATCGCCCTTATCTATTTAGTTAATGGCCTTCTGGGGGTTTTTCATACCAGTCTTCAAACCCTGTTCGGTTATTCGCTTGCCCCCGTGGCTTGGGCGATCGGCGTTCCCTGGCAGGACGCAAAGGCGGTAGGGAACCTGATGGGAACGAAGCTGGTCTTGAATGAGTTCGTGGCGTTTTCAATGCTCGGCCCCTTGAGGGGTCATATCGCAGAGCGATCCTTTACTATCGCTACCTACGCGCTGTGCGGATTCGCGAACTTTTCCTCGATCGGCATTCAGATCGGCGGCATTGGGGCTTTGGCGCCATCGCGCAAGCAGGACTTGGCGAGGCTGGGATTCCGCGCCGTCGTGGCGGGGACCATGGCGAACTATTTGGCGGCCGCCATCGCCGGTTTGTTGCTGGGATGAAGCTCCATGGAGAATGCGACCTCCTCACCCGACGCGCCCCGGCTGATGAGAATGAAGGTGCGGGTCATCCTCTCCCCCAAATGGGAGAGGGCTAGCCGTTTCTGATAAGGCGTATGACGGAAACAAGAGCGCCTGATTATTCAACAGCCCTTCGGGCCGTGAAATACCTCGCAGCGCGCTGGCCCGCGGCGCCCCGGGTTGGGATTGTGCTTGGCTCTGGTCTCGGCGCCGCCTTGCCGGACCTGGGTAGCCGACGCGAGATTCCTTGGGCTTCAATTCCGGGTTTCCCCCGAACCTCGGTTGCGGGACACAGTGGCGCGTTGCATCTCGGTTTCTGGGGCGACGTTCCGGTGGCGGTTCTCGCCGGGCGCGTTCACCTGTACGAGGGTTACAGTCCGGAAGAGGTTGTATTTTCCGTGCGAGTCTTGGCGCTGGCCGGGATCCACGCTTTTATCGCCACATGCGCCGCAGGGGGCATGGCGAAGCGTGCAACGCCAGGCAGTTTGATGGTTTTTTCCGACCACCTCAATTTCCAGGGAGTTAGTCCGCTGGCCGGAGATCATGACCAGCGCTGGGGCGAGCGCTTTGTGGATATGAGCGAGACCTACGACACGAAATTGCGTGTTCGCACGCTCAGAGCCGCCCGCAGCTTGGGGTTGAGATGTTTCGAAGGTGTCTATGCCTCGCTTCTGGGCCCCACTTACGAGACCGCGGCCGAGATACGCGCCTTAAGAACGCTTGGCGCCGACGCCGTGGGGATGTCCACGGTGCCGGAAGTCATCGCTCTGCGTCAGATGGGTGTGCGAGTCCTGGCGCTTGCCATCATCACCAACCGCGCTGCCGGCCTTAGCCCGAAGCCCCTGAGCCATGAAGAAGTAATTGCCACGGGTCTGGCAGCTTCGCGGAACCTGGCAAGCCTGATCGGCGCGGTCATACCGCCCTTGGGGCAGGTGGGCGAATGAGGATGACGGCGAAGCAACTTCTCCAGCGCGCTACGAAGGCCAGAGTATACGCCTTCGCCCCCTATTCGCGGTTCAAAGTCGGCGCAGCGCTGCTCACTTCCCGCGGCAAAATTTACACCGGCTGCAACATTGAGAGTGCGTCCTATGGACTTACGGTTTGCGCGGAGCGAGTGGCCCTTTGGAAGGCGCTCTCAGAAGGCGAGCAGGTGTTCTTACGGATTGCCATAACCTCGGGCGGCGATCCTCCGGCTTCGCCGTGCGGGGCGTGCCTGGCAACTACTTTGGGAGTTTTGTGGTGATATCGAAATTATCTTAGGCAATGCAACAGGTGTTAAAGAATCGCACCGTCTTACCGACCTTTTCCCCCGGCCCTTCGATCGGCGATCACTCTAATCACTGGCGGGTTGCGAACTGTTCTCAGCTCAGAATGGGCCGCCCACTTTTCGCGATCCGGTCAGCGCTTGCCTGAGATTCCCCGCTCGCCGACCTCTTTCTTCCGCTGGATGATTCTTTCAGCCATGTGACGGATGGTATCGGGAACGTTTCGGTTGAGGGCCAGCCACTTCAGATCGTAATCGTTAATGCGAGGAACCAGGTGCACGCCCACGTCAATGGGTGTGCGAGGATTGTTGACCAGGGCACGAACCACGACGTAGAGCTTCATATACCTGCGGTTCAGGGCAATCAGCCGCAGGGCCTCCTCACAGACATCCTTCATTGAGGCATAAGTTTCCACTTCGTGCTCGGATAGTTTGGGGGATTGCATGACAGCGCGCGCCACAAGTTTGTTGCTGTCGCGGGCCAGGATCATCCGCTCTTCCTGGCTCCCCGTGAGCGCCGCTTTGACCTTCTGGACCACGGTCATGCGCTGGGCCCTCTGGACCGCGGATACTGGTTTTTGTTTCGTCTCCTCCTGGCCTGCCTCTGCACCTTCGCCCGAAGGCAAGTCGAGTGCGGCGGCCTCCGACGATTCGCTGGCTTGGGCCTCGGTGATAAGGGCCAGCGCGTTCTCAAGCCATTCGCGGAGCAAGTCAGGCATTCTTGGGTTTTGAAGAAGAGCGTGCCCCAAGTCCATGCGGTCGGGCGCCAGGTTCTTGGCCACAAAATCCAGCACGTCAACAGGCGTGGCAGGGTCCTGGAGTACTTGGCCGATTTCTTCGGAAGGCCAGTTTTGCAGGGTCTCAAGAGCGGTGCTCCGGCCTTCTTCCTCTCCGCTGGCGGCCAGGAACACCAGAATTTCAATTTTCTCCAGCAAAGAGACTGGCAACTCGCCGCGGCACGCCTTGCGACGAACGACTTCCGGGACATTTCCGGAACGAATTGTATCGATCAGTCGCTCGGAAATAGTCTATCTCTCAGGGGTGGGATTCTTTACGTCTTCATGGGTAAGGTGAATCGACTTCACCTCTCCGCGACGGCCCAAGGGTTTCAAGGTCTCGCCGTTCAGCGTCAACACTATGCCCACCGCATTACCCGCGGTGACAACGAAGGAGTCATGCGCTTTCAGGGTTTGGACTTCGTTGGGATTCAGCACTCTTTGCAGCACGGTCTTGCCGTCGGCCTCCACAGCCACCCAGGCGCGCTCGGTTGCGGCCACTTGAAGGACCAGGTCGTTCGAGGATGCAACGGGGCTCGCGCCCTGAGTGGTGGTGCTTTGGCTCGGCGAGTTGGTCTTAGGCTCCTGGGAGGTTGAACCGCTTTCCGGTGCTCCAGTGCTCCCCGTGCTGGTTGCGGGGCCGACGGGCGTGGAGGATGCGGAGGTCAGCGGGGGATTGCTTTCAGACGGTGCTGCTGATGAGGTTTGCGTCGGCCCTGTCGAGCCGGGCGGGTTCGTATTGGGGGGAGGGGTACTGGGCGGAACGACTACAGGGGTGGCGCTTCGCTGCTCCCTGACTCGGCGCGAGTAACGGAAAAGGGCAATTCCTCCGGCCAGTAGCACTACCGCCATCGCAAGGCCGATGATTCGGGTACGCGTGATTATGGCTTCCGGTTGCGCGCGGTTGGCGGCAATACGCCGGATGTTCAACTTCCGCTTTTTGTTTGCCGGCAAGCTGGCAATCCGCCAGCACTCGCTCCTCGTCCAGACCCAGGTATCGCGCATAGGTCCGCACGAAGCTGCGGGTGAATATTCCCCCCGGCAGTTTGGTGAGTTCCTCATTTTCAATGGCTTGGAGAAAGCGGATGCTGATCTTCGTGGCGGCGGAAATCTCTTCCAGAGATACGCCGCGCATTTCGCGCTCCCGCCGCAGATACTCGCCGAATCCCGTTGTCAGAGAGGCTTCTTCGCTTTGGCTCACCGGTTTCTCACCCAGATTATCTTATTGACCCTTCCCGGGGGTGTCAATTGATTTGGTGCGGCCCTAATCCGTCGATAACGACAGAGAGGTAGGGGGACGGCTTGCCGTCCCCTTCAAGCGGGCCGTTGGCCCACGGGTAAGGCAAACCCTACCCCACACCGCTTGGGTGCAGCCCCGTGAATCGCAAGGGAACGCCATGGCGTGGCCCCTACCCTCTTCACCTCTCATTATCGAGGGAGTAGGGTGCGGCAGGGTTGATGGGCTGGCGGCGTGATTGCATCGCCTTGTGGCAGAGTGAACCCGCTTCTTCTGGGGGGTGTGATGGTGCGCCCAGCCTCCTGCAATACTCTGAAAAGAGCGGATTATGTCGCATAGCCGTTTTCACGGTACTTGCGTACCATTGAATAGGAACCGGGTATGCTAACATGCTATAGCCGATGGGGTCGTTACCCCAGCCCCGGGATTGCTATGCGTCTTCAGGAAGAGGTCACCGAACTACGGCAACAAGTTGAGCGCCTTTCCCTCTTCCATGAGGTTGGAAAGGCCCTCTTTTCCACCCTTGACCTCCAGAAAATTCTCCAGACGGTTATGGAAAAAATCAGTGACCTGCTTCAACCTGATACCTGGTCGCTGTTGATGGTGGATGAAAAGGCGCAGGAATTGTACTTTGAGATTGCCGTTGGGCGAGGCGCAGAAAAGCTCAAGGATGTCCGACTCAAGATAGGAGAAGGCATCGCAGGGTGGGTGGCCGAGCATGGGGAGTCGGTCCTGGTAGAAGACGTCCGGCCCGACAATCGCTTCAAGCTCAGACCCGATGAATTCACGGAGACGGATACCCAGTCCGTCCTCTGTGTACCGATTAAGGGCCGCGAGCCGCTCCTGGGCGTCATCGAACTGGTGAACTGCCGAGGGAAGCAAAACTTCTCCCAACAGCACATGCCTACCCTGAAGAGCCTGGCTGAGTACGCGGCCATCGCGCTCGAGAATGCACGTTATGTGCAGCGGATGCATGATCTCACCATCATGGATGACTGCACCACGCTCTTTAACGCCAGGCACCTCAATTTCGTTATGGATACGGAGATCTACCGCTCTACGCGGTATGGCCAAGAGTTCTCCGTGATCTTCTTCGACCTCGATCACTTCAAACAAGTCAACGATCTTTACGGTCACCTGGTGGGTTCCAAGTTGCTCTGGAGGATCGGCGATATCCTCAAGAATAATCTGCGTTTGATCGATTACGCATTCCGTTATGGCGGTGACGAATTCGTCGTTATCCTGCCCCAGACGTCAAAGGACAATGCGCTGACGGTGGTACGCCGGCTCAGGGACCTGCTGAATTCGAGAGTTTTCTTCCGGGCGGAGAATCTGAACGTAAAGGTGACCGCCAGCTTCGGTATCGCTACATTTCCTGCCGATGGCCGCAACCACAGAGAGATCCTGCGGATGGCCGACGAAGCTATGTACTTCGTCAAGAAGACTACGCGGGACGGTATCGCGCTTGCCGGTGAAGGCTTGCGGCCTCATGAATCATTCGTCGATAGAACCGCTGAAGTCAACCCGCAGCAGTAACTATTGGATTTTGAGATCTGCACTACCTTAGCGCCCTCTCCATTGGCGCCCCAGAGGCGTAGTAGCACCCGCTTCGAAGCAGCTCGCATCGCGGCTTGCAACCCTCAGCAACTTCTGTCACGATGAGTTTTCAATATGCGTCGGGAAATCTGCAGTGTGGATGAGGATGCCGTCGCGCGATTGTGCCGCGAACTGGACGTTCCGAGTATTATTGCTCGACTCCTTGTCCTGCGCGGAGTCTCGAACCCCGAGTCGGCCCACCGCTTTCTGAACCCCGCTCTCGATCAGCTTCACGACCCGTACCTGCTGGCAGATATGAAACCGGCAGTGACGCGCTTGCGGCGCGCTCTGGAGTTGGGAGAGAAGATTCTGATCTACGGTGACTACGACGCGGACGGGACAACGGCGGTCGTGATCCTCCTGACGGCCCTGCGGATGCTCGGAGCGCAAGTCGAGGCATTCATCCCTCATCGTTTGAGCGACGGCTACGGGATGAGGGCAGGCGTAATCGAGGATGCCGCAGCCAAAGGCTTTCGCGTAGTGATAAGTGTGGACACGGGCATCCGGGAGCACGAAGCGCTGACACGGGCGCGAGAGTTGGGCCTGGATTGCATCGTCACGGATCACCACTTACCTGACGGCCATTTGCCTCCTGCTTGCGCCGTCCTGAATCCCCAGCGCCAGGACTGCGGCTATCCTGACAAGCTTCTGGCCGGCGTAGGCGTGGCCTTCAAGCTGGTGCAAGCCCTGTTCGGCGAGCGGCTCTCCGGCCGCATGCTGAAGTCTTTTTTGAAGGTCGTGGCAATCGGAACCATCGCCGACGTCGTTCCCTTGATGGGAGAGAATCGCGTCATCGCGCGTTTCGGCCTGGAGGAAATGCGCCAACCCTCACAGGCCGGATTGCAGGCGCTGCTTGAGGTCGCCGGGCTCGAGAATCGCAATATCTCCGCAGGGGATGTGGCATTCCGCCTTGGGCCGCGGCTGAATGCGGCGGGCCGCATGGAGAGCGCGCGAGATGTGATTGATCTGCTTACCTGCCCGGATCTCGAGAAGGCTCGTGAAATAGCAGGGCGCCTGGAGAGTCTCAACCGCGAAAGGCAACGGGTAGAAGAGGGGATATTGCGTGAAATTACCGAGTTCATGGACAGCCACCCTGAAAAAAAGGACGGTTACTCCTTAGTGCTGGCCGGTGAAGGGTGGCACCGGGGTGTGATTGGTATCGTGGCCCAGCGCGTTGTGGAGCGATACCACCGACCGACGCTGGTGATCGGCGTGGAAGACGGTGTGGGTGTGGGTTCCGGGCGCTCCATAAAGGCGTTTCAACTTCTCAATGCCCTGACCGACATTCAGGATTTATTCGTACGTTATGGCGGCCACGCGATGGCGGCCGGGTTTGCCTTGCCTTCGGGCCGAATCGCCGAACTGGAAACGCGCTTCGAAGGTCAGGCGCGTAGCTTGCTGAAGCCGGAGGATCTCGAGCCGGTTCTGCGGGTGGACGCCGAGGTGTGCGGGGCTGATATCGACTGGTCCCTATTCGAAGCGCTCGAGAGGTTGGCTCCTTTTGGCTGTGGTAATCCCACACCTGTCCTGGCGGCGCGGGGTCTCCGCCTTTTGCTGGACCCTCGAATCATTCAGGAAAAGCATCTGAAACTAAGAGTCGCCTGCGGCATGAAGCCCCTTGATGCCATAGGTTGGGGAATGGCTGAGCATGCTGCCACACTCGCACCCGGACAAGCGCTCGACATGGCCTTCACTCTGGACCAGAATATTTTTCAGGACGTGAGGCGGTTGCAGTTGGTGGTAAGCGAGATTCGGGCATGACCGGTTTGGGAAAGCAAGCCAATTGGCACAAGGACCTGATCACTTGGGCGCTGGCTGGGGCGTTGGTCGTCACTGCTTTGGCGGTGGGCGGCGCCTATTGGAAGGCTACCCGCCACAAAGAGAAGCCGGTGGCGCTGCCCGAAAATGTTCCCACTGACATCCATCAACAACTTTCCGGGTACACCGTTACTCATTCGGACGGGAGTCGGCGTGTCTATACGGTTCACGCGGCGCGCACCATTTCTTTCAAGCAGGGCGGAGCCACGGTGCTTGATGACGTCATGGTCGAATTGTTTGGTAAGGCAGGAAAGCGCCGCGACGTCCTGCGCACTCAACAATGCAACTATAACCCGTTGAACGGCGACCTAATGAGTTCGGGGCCCGTCTACATTGAGCTGAACGCTGAAGATGAGAATACACCGTTGACCGGTTTGACTGATAAGCAGACGATCTTCCTCGAGACTTCAAACGTGTCATACCGGCACGAGGGGTCGCTGATTACAACCGATCAACCCGTGCGCTTTCGCATTGGAGCATCTTCCGGGACCGCCCGAGGAATGGTTTATGCAACTCGAGATGGCTCGCTCGAACTCGAGAAAGAAGTGGCCATGGAGTTGCCGCCACCGAATGGCCACGGCTCGGAGCCCCCCATGAAGCTGACTGCAGGTCGTCTGCGTTACGAAAAGCTAAGCAGGCAGATTGCGCTTTGGGGGCCTGTCCGGACGACGCAAGGGGCTCGCGAAGTTTCTGCCGGAAGCGGCAAGGTTTACTTGAACGAGGCGAACCGGGTCACGCGGGTGGGCCTGGAAGAAAGCGTGAAGGCCTCGGAATCCGCCGAAGCGAGGCATGTGGAGATCTCCGCCGATCGCGCTCAGGGGGACTTTGACCCTGCGGCGAAGGCTCTGCGTCATCTCTCGGCCGAGGGAAACGTGGAAGCACACTCGCAGGAGAAAGGCAGCGCGAGCCGCTTGCGGGCGGGACGAGTCGGGCTCAATCTTGCCGGGACTCCCGCCAAACTCCAGGATGGGGATGCGATCCAAAACGTGCAACTGGTGATCGAATCTCCCCCGACGCTCGGCCAGGGCGTTCAAGGCGTAAGCCGGATGGGAACGGAGAAGAAGGCGCTCAGTGCTGCGGAATTGCAGTTCAGTTTTCGGTCTGATGGGAAGAGTCTTAAGGACGCCCAGACGGTTGGACCTGGAAAACTTGTCGTGGACCCGTCTGACCCCAAATCGGGTCAGCGGATTATTACTTCAGGGCAGATCCTGATGGCCTTTAATGCACAGAGCAATCTCGAATCGCTTCTTGGCCGCAAACCCACTCACATCGTGTTCGAGCCGCCCAAGACTGCGCCTTCCGGCTCTGTCGCCCAGGAAAGCGCCGCCGATCAATTACTGGCCTCCTTTGACGAGGCAGACCCACGCCTTGAAAGAGGTCAAGCAATCGGGAAATTACACGTTCCGGGACGGCGATCGCAATGCCAGTTCTCAGGAGTCAGTTTATCTTGCGGCAGCGCAGAGCGTGACCCTGACGGGGCGCCCCGAAGTATGGGACGCCGAATCGAGGGCGCGCTGTGAACGCCTTTACTTCGATCTTCGCGACGGCATTGCGGAGGGCACCGGTAAGGTTCAGGGCACTCACCTTGCAACCGGAGAGCAGCACGCCGGAAGGGCAAGCTGCCGACCCCACCAACGTTTTGGCGGACCGCATGGTTGCCCAACGGCGCAGCCAAATCGGTGCATTATGAAGGACATGTTCGCGCCTGGCGGGCAGCGGACGTAGTGGAATCGTCCAGCCTGGACGTTTACCGGGTTGCGAAACGCATGAGCTCGGGCTCCCAAGTGTTGACCTCACACCTTCAACCCGCCTCTTTTGCGCCGGGAGCGGCGCCCTCCTCCGGGACAGCCCGGCGCGAAACGCGTCCGCTTACCGTGCGTGCCGATTCGCTGGACTATTTCGACGAGGGCAGCAAGGCGAGCTATCACGGTCACGTAAAATTACAGACTGAAACCACCACCATGCAGGGAGATAAGATGGATGTTTATTTCTCCCGCCTGGGGACGAGCCGGGATTCGGAGGTGGAGCGCGCTATGGCTGAAGGGCACGTGGTGGTCACCCAGCCAGGGAGGCGAGCTTCCGGCGACCACGGCGAATACTTTGCCGACTCCGGAAAGATCATCCTAACGGGCGGCCCTCCCAATATTTACGATGCGGAAAAGGGCTTCACGACGGGCCGGCGTTTGACACTGTTTGTCCACGATGATAGGCTTCTTGTGGAGGGAAGTGATGGGGCACCCTCTTTATCGCAGCACCGCGTCGCGCCATGAGCGACAATGCAGATTCTCTCTACAGTCGAGCTGACAAAATCGTACAAGGGCCGTAAGGTAGTTGATAATATCAGTCTGAATATTGCTCAGGGTGAAGTGGTGGGCCTTCTTGGGCCCAATGGAGCGGGAAAGACCACAACCTTCTACATCATCGTCGGTCTGACCAGCCCGGATTCCGGCCAGGTGATGTTAGACGGGGTGAATATTACGGACTTTCCCATGTACGTCAGGGCGAGGAACGGGATCAGCTATCTTCCCCAAGAGCCCTCCATTTTCAAGAAACTCACTGTCGAAGAAAATATAATGGCAGTGCTCGAAGACTTTGCCGCTGACCCCCCACCAGCGTCGCGAACGGCTGGAGGAGTTGGTCGAAGACCTGGGCTTGCAGCAGGTCAGGCGAAGCGAAGGATATATGCTTTCGGGGGGAGAACGCAGGCGGGTGGAGATCGCGAGGTCTCTGGTGATCTCACCTTCCTTCATTCTTCTCGACGAGCCGTTTTCGGGTATCGACCCGCTTACGGTTCAGGACATACAGAAGATCATCGTGCGGTTGAGAGGCGACGGAATCGGCGTGCTGGTGACTGACCATAATGTGCCCTACACCTTGCAGGTAACGGATCGAGCCTATATCATTAATAATGGAAGGATATTCCGAGCCGGATCGCCGGAAGAATTAGGCAATGACACAGAGGTAAAAAGAGTGTACCTGGGCGACAACTTCCGGTTGACAATGTAGCAGGATCGCGACAATCTCTAGTGGTTGGATAAGGACTACTGAATCGTATGGGTGGTGGACCCTCTCCCAGACTCGGACTGAATCTCAAGGTCGCGCAGAAGCAGATTTTGACGCCGGGCCTCGTCCAGATGGTCAGCGTGCTGGCGCTCAATAAACTCGAGCTGCGGGAGATGATTAACCAGGAGATGGTTGCGAACCCGGTTTTGGAAGAAGTCCCGGAAGACGTCCCGACCATCGAGGAAGTCGACAAGAAGGCGGAGACTGCAAGTAATTCCTCTCCCACTGCAAATAACACCGTCCGAAACGGCGACCACCAGGATTCCTTCCAAGAGATCGATTTCGGATCCTTTTTCGACGACTACCTTGACCCCGGATTCCGGTCTCCCGAATCCGAAGTGGTGGAGAGGCCGTCTTTCGAGAATTTTCTCTCCCAGCCTACCTCTCTGTCGGCGCACCTGGAATGGCAGTTGAGCCTTTCGGTGTGTTCGGATGCCGTGCGCGAGGCATGTGACTCCATCATTGGCAATTTGAATGAGGACGGCTACCTGACCGCTCCGCTGGAAGAGATTGCGCAAACCGGCGGGCACGCGCTTGAAAATGTTCAGGAAGCTTTAGCGTTGGTCCAGGTGTTCGATCCCTTGGGCGTGGCGGCTCGGGATGTGCGGGAGTGCCTGCTGATTCAATTGCACACACTTGCCCCCGACAACACGCTGGCCCAGCAGATTGTTTCCGGGTATCTCAAACAGCTTCAGAACAAGCAGTATCGCGAGATTGCCCGGGCTCTCGACCGGCCCGTGAAGACCGTGGAGCGTTGCGTGGATCTGATCCGCACCCTCGATCCGCGGCCGGGCCAGCGATACAACAACTCGCAGGCGCGGCTCATTGAACCCGATGTGGCATTTGTGAAGTCCGGCGACAGTTATCAAGTTGTGATGAATGAGGACGGACTTCCTCAATTGCGGCTCAGCCACCACTACCGCCGGCTGTTAGGAGAGGACAATACCACACGCGAGGTGCGCAATTACGTCAAAGAGCGATTCACCTCCGCCATACAACTCATCAAGAATATCGAGCAGCGCAAACAGACGATCGTCAGGGTATGCGAGGCGATCATTCGCCGCCAGGGTGAATTTCTGGATCGAGGGATTGATTTTCTTCGTCCCATGATGATCAAGGAGGTCGCCGAGGAGGTGGGTGTTCACCCCTCCACCGTGAGCCGCGCCGTGGCGAATAAGTACGCTTACACGCCGCAGGGCGTTTACGAATTGCGCTATTTCTTCTCGGAGTCGGTGCAGGGACCCTCGGGAGCGGCGACGTCTCTGATCAACCTCAAGCGGCTGGTCAAGAAGATGATCGAGGAAGAGGACGCTGCAAGGCCTCTCACCGACGAGCAGATTATGCAGGAATTGCAGAAAGTCGGCTACTGCGTAACCCGCCGGACAGTGGCAAAGTACCGCGAGGATATGCGCATTCCCAGTACCCACCAACGCAGGGTAAAAGCTTGAAGATCTGCGCCGCTCGCTTGTTCCTTCCCCCAGCTTCCCAGGAGGATCGTTCATGACCGTTGATTTTACCGGACGACAAATGGAGATCGGCGACGACCTTCGTCAGTACACCCAAGGGAGGCTGCGGAAGATGACTCGCCTTCTGGGTGATACCTACGAGGCGCACGTCATCCTGACCGCCGAGAAACACCGCCGCCTGGCGGAAATTACCTTGAAGTTTCACGACCAGACCCTGGTGGGCGTAGAAGAGTCGGCGGATCCACGGGCCTCGCTCAACGGCGCCCTCGGCAAGCTGGAACGCCAGGCCGTCCGGCTGATGGAGAGAAGGCGTACCCGCAAGCGACGTCCAAAACCGACCAGCACGGTGGTCTTGAACGTTTTGCGGTCGGAAGCCCTCGTCCATGAAGAGCAAGTCACGCTCGAGGCCGAGCATGTTCCGATCAAACCGATGAGCGTCGAAGAAGCGATTGCCGCTCTCGACCAGTCGCGCGCCGGCGTTGTGGTATTTCGCAACCCCCAGACGGAGCGCGTCAACGTCATCTACTACCGCCCCGACGGCAACCTGGGCCTGATCGAACCTGAATCATAGCAAAGCTAGTTGGCAGTAGGCATAGAAAGCGGAAGGCAGCTATGTGCCTTCTGATTTCCCATGGCGGCCTCCACCAAGCATCGACAGCATTTCGTACTCATCACAGGAATGAGCGGGTCCGGCAAGGGGTCAGTTCTCAAGGCCTTCGAGGACCTCGGGTACCACTGCGTGGACAACCTGCCTTTGGACTTGATCGCTCGTTTTGCGGAGTCATGCCGGCATGGTGCCGGTGGAATAGGGCGCGCAGCGGTGGTCGTGGACATTCGGGAAGGCGAGGCGCTCAGTCAACTCCCCACCGTTTATCAGGAACTCCGCAATCGCCACTCGAATATGTCGCTAGTGTTCCTGGAGGCCTCCGATAAGGCTTTGATGCAACGTTTCGAGGAGACGCGGCGCCCTCACCCTTTGGGGCGCGAATTGCCCGTGCGCGAGGGAATCCGGTTGGAACGCACGTTATTGAAACCTATGCGCCAACTGGCCGATGTCACCTTGGACACCACGCGGATGAACGTGCACGAGCTGCGCGAGCTGATCCTGAGGCAATTCGGAGGATTGTCCGCGCTGAGGACCCTCCTGGTGTCTGTAGTTTCGTTTGGATTTCGTTTCGGAATTCCCCCTGACGCCAACCTGGTCTTCGATGTGCGCTTTCTCCCTAACCCGAACTATGTCCCGCGGCTGAAGAGCAAAACCGGGCGAGATGCGGTGGTGCAACGCTTTATGGATTCTTTTCCGTCCACCCGGGAATATATGAAACATTTGATGGGAATGCTTTTGTATCTTCTTCCAAATTATATGCAGGAAGGCAAAAGCTATCTTACGATTGCCATTGGTTGTACGGGTGGGCGTCACCGTTCCGTCGCCATGTCGGAAGAGGTCGCCCGCGCCCTGGCCGGTAAGGGGTATAAGACAAAGGTGTCGCACCGCGATATTGGGAAGGAATGAAGTGCCGTTAGTGGTATAGGAAGCCCCGTGGATAATGTGCTAGCCATTGACATCGGCGGCACCCGTTTCCGCGCCGGTCTCTTCGATCTTGAGGGGCGCCCACTGGTGATTTCTGAGGGTGATACCTCGCGGGCCGGCGGCCGAGAATGGATGCTCGAACAAATCAGCGAGCGAGCCAGAACCCTCATTGCCCAATCGGACGCTCCCGTGGCGACTTGCGGGATCAGTTTTGGCGGGCCGGTGGATTTCAAGAATCAAAAAGTGACCTCGGTCCATTCCCCAGGTTGGAAGGACTTCTCCTTTGCCGATTGGGTTGACGCGAATCTGCGTTTGCGCTGCCTGATTGACAATGACGCCAACGCGGGCGCACTGGGCGAGTTCCGCTTTGGCGCCGGACGCGGGGCGGAATCCCTCGCTTACGTCACTCTCAGCACAGGTGTCGGATCGGGGTTAATCTTGAATGGAAAGCCCTATCGCGGCAGGGACGAGCTGGCGGGCGAGCTCGGACACGTCCCGATTTCCGATTCAGGGATTACCTGTTCCTGCGGAGCTCAAGGGTGTCTCGAGAGTTTCTGTTCAGGTTGGGCCATAGCGCGACGGGGCAAGGAGCGGGGATGGCGTTCCAAAGAAACTCCAGCCCGGGCGGGCGGCTCGATCTGCGAGTCGGCGGAGGAAGTCACGGCGAAGGCGATATCGCGCAGGCGGCTTCCGAAGGCGACCCGTTGGCCCTTGATATCATCCGCGACGCAGCTCGCTCGCTGGCACGCGGTTTGTTGACCCTCATCCGGATTCTTAACCCCGACAGGATTATTCTCGGCGGGGGACTTACCCTTGCTGGCCCGATTCTGTTTGCCCCCCTGCATCAGAGCTTGGCGGATCTCGCTTCGCCGAGCATCGGCTATACCACAGAAATTGTTATCGCCCAACTTGGAACGCACTCGCCTCTGTACGGCGCCGCCGCCTTGGCGCTCGACCTGGCGCGCCCGTAACCTGTTTCCCACTTGCAACGTCAATAGGCGTGTCTGCTGGTTCCGCCAGGGCTCGGGATCGGCAAGAGTGAAATGGCAGGAGACTCCCGGAACCAGGCAGGAATGACCCGCCGCAGGTCGATCAAAGCGAGCGGGGGCTATAGGGAGGATAACCATGCGTAGCACGAAACTTTTCCTTGCGCCAATGCTGCTGGCTGTTGCGGCCCAGATCGCGTTCGCCGGCAAACACGAAGATTCTCCCGCACAGATCACTGCGCGGGTCGAAGACAAGCTTTACCACGCTCAGGTTTTCAAGCACGGCGCCGTCCAGGTCAGCCTGGCAAATGGTGCTGTCACTCTCACCGGAACCGTGGATTCGGTCGGCATCAAGATGGACGCGGAACGCGCCGCGCGCAAGGCGGACGGGGTAACGAACGTTGTGGACGAGATCAACGTCCGCGCGGAGGACGCGACTCCCCGCCAGATCGGCGAGCAGGCGCGGAAAGAGATCGTTGCCTACTATGCATATACGATATTTGACAATATTGCATTGGACGTCCAGGGCGGCCGGCTTGCCGTGAACGGTCAGGTCACACAGCCCTACAAGAAACAGGATCTCGGGAATATCCTGTCTCACATTAAGGGAGTCGCTGAGTTCGACAACAATCTGGAAGTCTTGCCGGTTTCTCAATTCGACAATTCCTTGCGCGCGGCAGTGGCGCGCGCAATTTACAATGACCCCGTCTTCGTTCAATACGGCCGCCAGGCGCTTCCGTCGATTCACATCATCGTGAAGAATGGTAATGTAACGCTTGAGGGCGTGGTCGCCAATAAGATTGACCGCGTCAAAGCCCAGACCGACGCGCAGTTTGCGGCCACCTACTTTAACCTGACCAACAACCTGCGGGTCGAAGGTGCGTAGCCGCGCGCCTTCCATCGCCTCCTGGGGTCCGGGGAATCGCGACTCCAGGGGCCTGCGGGTTTTGGCATTAAGATAGTGCTATCATGTGAGGGTGATATATGAATGGGATCCGAGTAAGGCTGCTGATAATTGGCGCAAGCACCGCGTGACACTTGCAGAAGCAGCCTCGATCTTCCTCGATCCCTTAGCGCTTACGTTTGACGATCCAGATCACTCTGACGAGGAATTCCGTGAGATCACTATTGGCCTCTCTAAGAAATCAGCGAGTCCTCTTCGTGTCGCATTGCATGAGGGGAGATCGAATAAGAATTATCAGTGCGCGGAAGGCGCAACAAAGGGAGATTAGACAGTATGCGGAGAGGATCGGCAACTAACCGAGATGAGTTGCGCCCTGAGTATGATCTCTCACGACTCAAGGGCGGCGTCCGTGGCAAGTATTACAAGCAAGCCATTGCAGGGACGAATCTGGTTCTAATCGATCCCGATCTCGCCCAGGCATTCCCAGGCGAAGAATCGGTGAATCGTGCCCTGAGGCTCCTGGTCTCCGCCGCGCGTGCCGCAACGTCCCGTTCTCGCAAAGGCGGACCGCGCAAGAAGCTATCAAAGAGAACCGCCGCCAGCACTGGCCAGCAGGTCGGACACCGTTAGCCCTCGTGCGGAAGCTATTGATCGATCTGCACGATACTGCCTGCAGGAATGCTGTAGGAACTCGAGCGCAGTGCGACGCGTTGGTACTTGCCTGGGTCTTTGGTAGGGAGGTAGAAGATGACGGCGAGGTTCGGTTCGGTCGTCAGGAGTTTTCGGCATCGCTCGGCGCCCATCACAAAGAAACCCGCGGAACGTCCGTCGGTATCCGTCCCTGTCGGAGCCAGGACGGCTGCCGAAAGCATGCCCTCAACCGGCCAGCCAGTATGCGGGTCCATAATATGGCAATAGTTCTTACCCTCGATCTTAAAGAACTTTTCGTAGTTTCCCGAAATTGAAATTGAATAGTTTTGCAGGTGGATAACATCCCCCGCCTTGTGCGGATTATAGGGATCGCGAAGTGTAATCTTCCACCCTGCTCTCCGGGGGGTGAGCCAAGGGCATAAATGCTGCTCATGCCGCTCGAAACAAGGGCCGTGGTAATTCCGTTGGCGCGCAGAACATCCGCGGCGCGATCCACCGCGTAACCCTTGGCAATTCCACCCAGGTCGATTTCGACTCCCTTAACGTCAAATCGAATGGTCCTATGCTCGGGGTCCAATTTTATATGTTGATACCCGACCCCCTTGAGGATCTGGCCGATTTCGGCCTGCGAGGGCAGACGGCCTCGGCCGCGAAAGAATCCCCATGCCTTCATCAGCGGGCCGACGGTGATGTCGAAGGCGCCGCCTGTTTCCTTGCTGCGCCCCAGCGAAATTTCGAGAAGATGAAAAAGCCTGGGCTCGACCACCACAGGGTGACTCGCGGCTTCACGGTTGATGGCCGAGAGTTCGCTCTCCTGCTTGTAGTTGCTCATCTGCTCGTCGATGCGGTCCACTTCCTCGAAGGCCTGCTCCACGACCTCCGAGAGGAATGCCCGGTCGCGCCCGTAGGCAGCGATCGTAAAGATCGTGCCCATGCTTTCGTGAGAGGCTTCGAAGCGGACGCTATTCTCCGCCGCTTGGCCGCTTCTCGCGGCGCTAAGCAGCGACAATTGAAAAGCGGCGACAAGAATTATTGTGGGTAGAGAACGGTGAGTAGTGAAAGATGAACTGCTTCTGTAGGGGCGCGTTTGCGCCCTGTCTTCGCTCATAAATTCGCAATCCATTACCAAGTGACGAGCACGAGTTTGCAATCCCTCACCGCCCGCGACGCAGACGGAAGCGCCGCCTCGGGCTGCACTGCTCCTGAGAGGGCTGGTTCCGGGGATCTTACGCGTCTCAGACATTGCTGCCTGTGACTGTATCCTCTGACTTCTGACTCCTGACTTCCGGCCCTTTCTTCTTGGGCCAAAACACCTTCTGACCTGTTTCAACAGAGCGATTGCCGTAGATTACACCTTGTGCATCGGCCACGCCGATTTCGAGAGGAGCGATGACGGGTTTGCTTTCCCGGATCGAGGCGAAGAAATTGTACATCTCGCTCCACCAGGGGTCATGCTCTTCTTCGTACTTGTAAATCCCCATCGACGCCAGCCATCGCTTGCCGTAGAGTATTTCGCGGTCGACGAAGCCCGGCTCGCCCGTTGGTCAAGTGTTCCGGGAAAATGGGGATGCCTTCCTGCTTGGCCGCGTTGGCCACCGTGGCGCCTGCCCACCAGCTTTCCTTCAATCCCGCCTTGGAAACCTTGGCCACCCGCTCGCGATAGAACATTCCCTTGCCCAGGGTGATAACCAGCGTCCCCTGGTCACCCATGATTTCTTCCTCGAATTGGAAATGCTCGTTATACATCACGCCGCTCCACATGAACTTGCGGCCGTCCGGATATTCGTAAATCGCCTGGATGTTATCGGCGACTTCGCGCCCGTCTTTCCAATAATCGATGCCGCCCGTTGCCACCACGGAGATGGGGTCGGCGCCGAAGGCCCAATTGGCCACGTCCAACTGGTGCGAGCACAACTCGGCGAACAAGCCGCCCGAGTATTCCTTGTACATGCGCCAGTTGATAAGGCGTTCGAACTTGGGGTCGGGCACGGGCCGGCGCCAGTCGCTGTTACGATGCCAGTTGGCGCGCACGAACATCACTTTGCCCAGGGCGCCTTTGCGGATCATTTCGACGGCCACCTGGTAGAGGACGCTGGAACGCCGCTGCAGTCCGACTTGCAGCGCCTGATTGGGATGCTCTGCCGAAGCCTTGCGGATCGTGTCCTCTTCGTCTTCCTTGAAGTACATAGTCTTTTCGACGAACACGTGTTTGCCCGCGCTCAAGGCGTCGACTACCATTTGAGTATGGAGATTGAGGGGCGTCACCACCATGACCGCGTCGAGATCCTTCCTATCGAGCATGCGGTGGTAGTCATCATAAGTTTGGGGATTCGATCCAATGGTCTCAACCCCCTTCTTGAGATTCGGCGGGTAAATATCGCAGGTGGCAATGCACCGGCCCTCGGGGATGGTCGCCAGGAACTTGAGCAGCGTGCACCCCTCAGTTCCTGTGCCGATCATTCCATAATTGACAACATTGTTAGGGCTGGGATTAGCCAGAATGGCGGGCGCCCCTCCGGCAGGCAGTGCCGTTGCCGCTGCGACTGCGGCCGCCGTCTTCAAGAAATCGCGCCGGCTTACCTCTTGCTCTTTCTCCATAGCCAAAACTCCTCCACAACACGATGCTTTTCGAGGACACATTTTAGCACTCACCATGGGTAGTTTGCATCTGAGTTATACTGAACAGGGAGGAAGACCCCGACCGTTGAAGTTTTGGACAAAGTTCGTTGCCTGCAGCCTTCTGGGGCTCGCTATCCTGGCCCGAGCAGTCGTCGCCTCGCCTCAAGACTCTCCGCCCACTGACGACAACACGGTTGAAAGCCTGAAGTTCACAAAAGCCTTCAGCGCTATCGAACAAAACTTTGCCGAGCCCGTCGATCCCGACGGCGCGGTCCTGGATGGCGGGATCCGCGGCATGCTCAACGCCCTCGACCCTTTCTGCGCCTTCTTCGATCACGACCAGTTTGAGATGCTCAAGCAGCAGACGCGCGGTGAGGCGCTGGGATTCGGCTCCATCCTGTACGTGACGCCAGGGAAGATACTAGTACTCCAGACGGCGCAAGGATCCCCTTCGTGGCGGGCGGGGCTGGGGCCCGGCGACGAAATCGTGGAAATCAACGGAACGCGCGTCAACCGAGTTGACTTTCAATCGCTCGTCGATCTGCTGCGGCGCTCCCGCTCGCATCCCGCGCGCCTGGGAGTCATACACCCGGGCAGGTTCGTCTCGCAGGACTATGATTTGAAGCCCGCGGAAGTGGCCCTGCCCAGTGTGGACAAAGCGTTTTCTCTGTCGGCCGGAATCGGGTACATCCACCTGAGCGGCTTCGAAGAGAAGACTCCGCAGGAGGTCTTGGATGCCGTGAGCAAACTGGCGACTCCGCATCTTGAAGGCCTGGTGCTCGACCTGCGTGATAACCACGGCGGCGTGGTGGATGCCGCCATCGGCGTCGCGAGTCTTTTCTTGAAACCCGATACCCTGGTGATCACCATGCGCGGACGCTCCTCGCCGGAGAAGGCCTCCCGCACGGGAGCTGCTCCAAAGCAATTCGACATGCCCATGGTCGTGTTGGTGAACGGTGACACGGCCAGCGCGGCGGAAGTGCTGGCGGCGGCACTGCAAGAGCACGACCGGGCCGTGGTTGCCGGCGGGCCGACTTATGGAAAAGGCGTGGTGCAATCCGTAATGCCGTTGGCCGAGAATACAGGGCTGGCGCTCACCACGGCTCAGTACTTCACCCCCAGCGGCCGCTCTATCCAGCGCCCTCTTCCCCGAACCGCTCTGGCGGCGCCGGGCCGCGAGCTCGACCCGGCCTCGAACTCGAGCGGTTTCTCAACCGACGACGGCCGGCCTCTCGCGCCCAGCGGTGGGATTACGCCCGATGTTCAGATCCCTTCCCGCAAGCTTGATCCCTGGGCAGTCTTCTTGAACCAGGCCGGCATCATCACGAACTTCGCTTCCGAGTACTTGACGCTGCATGAACGGCCCAGTGGATCCTTTGAGCCGGACGACTCCATGCTGCAAGGTTTTAAGGATTTCCTGCACCGGGGCGGAATTCGAGCGCCTGATGAATACTGGGACAATGACCGGGAGTACCTGCGCCTGAGAATCAAGGTGGAACTGACCAACCTCGTCTCCGGCCTCGCCAGCGGTGACGAGGTGGAAACCAAAGGCGACCCGCAAGTCCAGAAGGCCGCCAGCCTTTTTCCCCAAATACCCAAGATCCTCAAGGGACCCGAGGCGAAGAAGTAGCGCAAGGCTCGGCTTTTGAGGTCCGCGGCCTGGAGCGTCTTCAGGGACCCCCTCACCCGTCAGGCGCGCCTCGCGAAAACGCCGTCGCGCGCCACCCTCTCCCCCTTGGGGGAGAGGGTCTGGAGTTTCTACATTTAGGTCTGGCAAGGCAATATTTCTATTGACAGACCGACCTGGCTTCTGCTACCTTCCTCCTGAGCTTCGGCTCCGGAGGTGATCTTGTCCGACGATCTCAAAGATTCCATTCTTTCGATATTCGAAGCCTCTCTCGACGCCCAATTGCGGGCGGTTCGCCGTCTCCGCAAGGGTTCTCCCGACCCCCGCACGCCGCGCCCCCGTGCAAGTCTGTCTCAAGTAGACATGGCCTTCGACATTCTCAAGAAGGCCCGCGCCCCCTTGCACGTCTCTGAGCTCCTGGCGCGCCTCCACGCCGCCTTCCACGTCACCGTCGATCGCGAAAGCCTGGTCTCGTCGCTCACCAAGAAAGTTGCCCGCAGCGATCGTTTCCTGCGCACCGCGAAGAACACTTTCGCTTTACGCCCGGAGGTCCGATGACACTCTTCCCCGCTTGGTCCGAGATCGTCGCCGACTGGCACGCTAGTTTTCCCCAGCAGCGCACCGTGCAGCGCGCCACGCGTCAAGCCTTGGGTGCCTTGGTCTGCGTGGGCCGCCGCTGTCTGTCGCGCATTATCTGGACGCAGGGCCGCCCGCAGCGCAGTTGGTCGAGCGAGTACTTTCTCCACTCGCGTTGCCGCTGGGAACCGCAGACCTTGTTCGCCGGCGTATGGCGGCGCGCCTTGCCCTATTGTCGCGGCCGTCTGGTGGGCGTCGCCGTCGACGACACCCGCCTGCGCAAGACCGGCCTCGCCATTCCCCAGGTGCGCTATCATCGCGATCCCCTCTCGCCCCCCTTTCATGTCAACCTCATGCGCGGCTTGCGCTTTCTCCAGGCCTCTCTGCTGCTGCCCCTGCACCGGCGGGGGAACACCAGTTGTCGCGCTCTGCCCGTGCGCTTTGAAGAGGCCGCGCCGCTGAAAAAGCCTTCGCGCAAGGCGGGGGTGGAAGCTTGGCAAGAATATAAAAGGATGAACAAGCTGCATAATCTCTCGCAGCGTTTGGTGCAGAGCGTGGCCCCCTTGCGCCAAGCGCTGGATGACGCCGGGGGTTCCGGCAAGCTGCTGGTGCTGGCTCTCGATGGCAGCTTCTGCAACCGCACCTGTTTCCGGGCTCCCCGCCAGCGCACCCATCTGATTGCCCGTGCCCGCAAGGATGCTCGGCTCTGCTTTCGCGCTCCCCAGCCCTCTCGGCGCTTTTACGCTCTCTCCAGCTTTACTCCCGAACAGGTGCGCCAGGACGAGTCCCAGCCCTGGAAGCAGACCAAGCTGTTCTACGGAGGCAAGCGCCGCCGCATCCGTTACAAAGAGGTCGCGCAGGTCTACTGGCGCCACGGCGCTGGCCAGATCCCCCTCCGCCTCTTCATCGTGGCTCCTACCCCCTATCGCAAACGCCAGAGTTCCAAACTCTACTACCGCCAGCCCGCCTACCTGCTCACGACCGATCTGGAGCACTCCGCCCCCCAGTTGCTGCAAATCTACTTCGACCGCTGGCAGATCGAAGTCAACCACCGCGACGAGAAGGATACCCTGGGCGTCGGACAAGCCCAGTTGTGGAACGTCGATGCGGTGCCCAAGCAACCCGCCCTCGTCGTGGCTGCCTACAGCGCTCTGCTCTTGGCCTCTCTCCAAGCCTTCGGCACGGAACGAAGCCAGGTTTATGCCGCCCTGCCCAGATGGCGACGCCACGCCCACCGCCCTTCTTGCCTCGACCT
Source organism: uncultured Acidobacteriota bacterium (assembly GCA_963770415.1). Lineage (GTDB taxonomy): Bacteria > Acidobacteriota > Terriglobia > UBA7540 > UBA7540 > CAVROP01. Next base: position 113,711 of record CAVYPU010000015.1, on the reverse strand, counting down.
CGTCACCCGGCTGCGCCAAGAAATGGTCGACCACCCCGAATATCCCCAATCCCTGGGCTTCCAACTCACCCACCGCGCCCTTACCCACGCCGCCGACGCATGAAAATGTAGAAACTCCAGGACTCAGTCGAGGCACAGCCTCGACTGAGGTGTGATAGTGCGAAGCTGCGGAAAGGCAAGCCTTTCCGCAAGTCAGGGCGGCAGAGCCGCACTCTGCCCATGGGGCACATATGTAGAAACTCCAGGGAACGGCAAGCCGTCCCCCTACGACTTATTCGCGACCGGGCGCAAGGTTCGACTTCATAATTGAGCGGAAATAATGTAAAGTCCTCTGCTCGACGTGCTTCATTATGTGAAATGCCGCAGACTTTGGAAACGCAGGTCTGCGCTGCGCTCACGAGAGATTTGCGGATTGCCGTTTCCCCGCTTTCGCGGAGGACAAGCTTAGCGGGAGCCGCGGTAGCCCCGGGCGCGAAACTTAGACCAGGCGAGGGAAAGAACATGGAGAATTTTTTCAGTTTGAAAGATCGTGTGGCGGTAGTGACAGGAGGCGGGCAAGGGATCGGTGAAGGGATTGCCGCGCGACTGCACGCTGCGGGGGCCCAGGTGGCTATTCTGGACCTGAACGAAGAAGCGGCGAAGTCAGTGGCCAGCTCGATTCAAGGAGTGGGCGTGAAATGCGACATTTCGTCTGCCGCCTCAGTAAAGGATGCATTCGCTAAAGCGCGGCAAGCTTTGGGGCCCATTGACATCTTGGTGAATAACGCCGGAATCACGGGCAAGACGGTGCGGCTTTGGGAGCTCGACGACGACGACATGGACCGTGTGTACGCGGTCAATCTCAGAGGAGTTTTCCTGACCTGCCGGGCGGTGGTTCCCGAAATGCTCGAGAGGCGGTATGGCCGGATCGTCAATGTAGCCTCGATTGCGGGCAAGGAGGGCAATCCCACCCTGGTTCCTTATTCGAGCACGAAGGCGGGCGTCATTGCGCTGACGAAGTCGCTCGCTAAAGAAGTGGCCGGGCAAGGCGACATCACCGTGAACAGCATTTCCCCGGCGGTGGTAAGGACAAAGATCCTGGATACCATCGCGCCCGAAACCGTCAAGTACATGATCAGCAAGATCCCCATGGGGCGAACAGGAAAGATCGAAGAGGTGGCGGCGCTGATTCACTTCCTGGTTTCCTCGGAGGCCTCGTTCACGACCGGACAGTGCTACGACCTGTCGGGGGGGAGAGCAACATACTGAAGCTGTCAGCGGTCAGCCTTCAGCTATCAGTTCTGGCTGCTGAGGGTCCTGATTTGGCATAACGATGCTTGTCGCCCAATTGGGCGACCCCCTCACCCGGCGAGCTGATGGCTGACCGCTCATTCTTCTTTTATCCCCAACACGATTGTTGGTAATGTTGATCACATATGCGTTTTGAGCTTTTCGTCGCGCTCCGGTACCTGAAGGCGAAGCGGAGACAGTCCGTCATCTCTGTGGTCACCATGATTTCGATTCTGGGAGTCATGGCTGGGGTCGCGGCGCTGGTGGTGGCGCTCGCCATTAACAACGGTTTCAGCGAGGCGCTTGAAAAGAGTTTGTTGGGCGCCACGGCCAACATCAACCTGCTGCGTGCGAAGAACGACGGCATCAGGGACTACGAACCACTGGCTACGCGTCTCGGCCGCCTGCCTCATGTGACAGCCTGCTCTCCCGCGCTCTACGGCGAAGTCCTGGCTTCATTTCGATCCCGAGCTCAAGGCATAGTTCTGAAAGGCATCGATCCCCAGCGTGAGATCAAAGTCGGCGACCTTCTTCTGAGGCTGCGCGAAGGTAGCCTGGGAGGCCTTCCGCAGACTTTTGCGGATGCCGACCCTATTATTCTTGGTAAAGAACTGGCCAAGTCGCTGGGGGCGTACGTGGGCGACACTATCCTCATAACCAGCCCGCAAGGATATCTGACGCCCTTGGAGGTGGTTCCCAAATACCGCCACTTCAGGGTGGTGGGAGTGTTCGATTCGGGCTTCTACGATTTCGACGCCACCTGGGCGTTTACCAATCTTCCAGCCGCACAGCGCCTGCTGGACTTAGCGGATGTGGCGTCCGTGATCGAATTCAAAATCGACAACATCTATCGGGCCCCGGCCGTGGCTGAGGAAATTCGTGCCGCCGCCGGGCAGGGGTTTGAAACCCAGACCTGGATGGACCAGAACCACTCGCTGCTTAGCGCCCTGCGCCTGGAGCGCATGGTCACGATCCTGACCATCGGGCTGATCGTGGTGGTCGCCGCCCTCAACATCATCATCACGCTGGCCATGATGGTAATGGAGAAAAACCGGGACATTGCCGTGTTGATGTCCATGGGAGCCAGAAAGCTGCAAGTCTGGGCAGTCTTCACACTTCACGGGCTGCTCATCGGCGCCTTCGGAACGTTGTTAGGGCTCATCCTGGGCTACGGGACCTCGTGGATTGGAGGACGTTACAAGCTTGTGCCGCTCCAAGCCGATGTATACGGACTAGCCTCGGTCCCGTTTCATGCTCGTCCCTGGGACGGAGTTTGGATCACCGTCGCGGCGCTCAGCATCAGCTTTCTCGCGACGCTTTATCCGTCTCTAGCCGCGGCGAGGCTGGACCCGGTGGAGATACTGCGGTATGAATGAAGGAATTGAGCCATTGAGCCATTGGGCCAGTGAGTCATTAAGGTGCCAATGATGGAGGTTGCGAGTGCCGACGCGGCCTGAGGAACTGCGAGAAAGGACCAAGCAGTTTGCGATCCGAATCGTCAGATTTTTTCGGAGCTTGCCGAAGAACGACGAGGCGTGGATCGTGGGAAAACAGGTGTTGCGAGCGGATACATCTGTTGCGGCGAACTACCGTGCGGTCTGCCGAGCCCGCTCCCGAGCGGAGTTTGTCGCGAAGATGGGGATCACCGTCGAAGAAGCCGACGAGACCGTCTTCTGGCTGGAGATTCTCGTCGAGACGGGGCTAGTCTTGAGACTACGAATGGAGAAGTCGCTAGCAGAAGCCAACGAGTTATTGGCGATTCTCGCAGCCTCTCAACGCACTGCCAGAGCGGGGAAATTAGCCCATTGAATCATTGGGCTATTGGGCCATCTACTCAATGGCTCAATCGCTCAATGACCCAAATGGCTCAATGATTCAATGGCATGGTTGACCCAATGACCGAATCGCTCAACGACACAACGGCTCAATCCTTGCTGCGGGCCGAGAATCTGACAAAAGTTTTCCGTTCGGGCGACGAAGAAATCGTGGTCTTTGACGATCTGAATTTGGAGATTCGCTCGGGGGAATTTGTGGCCTTGATGGGGGAATCGGGGACGGGCAAAACGACCCTTCTCCATCTGCTTGCGGCGCTGGACACTCCGACGAGCGGGTGAGGTATACTTCAGTGGGCAGAGATTGAGTGATTTCCGCTTGGAGGAGCGTGCTGCCTATCGTAACATACGAGTCGGTTTTGTATGGCAGATGCACTACCTCCTACCGGAATTCAGCGCGCTCGAAAACGTAGTGATTCCGCAGTTGATTAGCGGGCGCGACTTTTCATTAGCCAAGGACGCGAGCGGGAGAATTGCTGGGTGAAGTCGGGCTGGCGAATGCTGCGGCGCGACGCGTGGGCGAGCTTTCGGGAGGCGAGCAGCAGCGGGTGGCTCTGGCTCGGGCGCTGGCCAATCAGCCGGCAGTGCTGCTGGCGGACGAGCCAACGGGCAACCTGGACCAGCGAACCGCCCAACGGGTCATTGAACTGCTGGAAAGGCTGCACCGGGACCATCAGTTGACCTCGGTGCTGGCCACTCACAGTTCCGATTTGGCCCGCCGTGCGCAGCGGGTGTTGCGCTTGGCGAATGGAAAGTTGACAGATACGGTAGTTCCCATAGTTCAGTGACCTGCTAAAACCCCGATACTCGGCATGCCGGGGTGGAGGTTTTTGAGAGGACTGAGGAGCTATGTTTGAGAGGTATACCGAAAAGGCGAGGCGTGTAATCTTTTTCGCCCGCTACGAAGCCAGTCAATTCGGCTGCCCCTTCATCGAGACCGAGCATCTGCTGCTGGGGTTGCTGCGCGAAGATAAAGCGCTGACGAATCGTTTCTTGCGCTCCCACGCCTCGATTGAGTCCATCCGCAAACAAGTCGAGGGAAGAACCCCGGTGCGCGAGAAAGTCTCGACTTCCGTAGACCTGCCTTTGAGCCAGGAGTGCAAGCGGGTGCTGGCTTTCGCCGCGGAAGAGGCCGAGCGCCTATCCCACAAGCATATCGGGACGGAACACCTGCTGTTGGGTCTGCTGCGCGAGGATAAGTCGTTCGCGGCAGAAATGCTCCACGAACGCGGGCTTCGCCTCTCCTCGCTGCGCGAAGAGTTGAACCGGGCGCAGAGCGAAAAGGCTGCCAGTGCGCGCCCCAAAGAAGCCTCCCTGCTCTCCGAATTCAGCCGTGACCTCACACAGTGCGCCACTGAGAACCAACTTGATCCTCTGATCGGCCGCGAGGCCGAACTCGAACGAGCCATCCAGATCCTCTGCCGCCGGACCAAGAACAATCCGGTTCTCATTGGGGAGCCGGGAGTCGGAAAGACGGCCATCGTTGAGGGCCTGGCGCAACGCATTGCGGATGGCGATGTACCCTCCTTCCTCGCCGACAAGCGAATCCTGGCGCTCGACCTCTCCTTGATTGTCGCCGGAACGAAGTATCGCGGCCAATTCGAAGAGCGATTGAAAACCATCATGAAAGAGTTGATGGAATCGCAAAACGCCATAGTCTTTATTGACGAGCTCCATACCCTGGTGGGCGCGGGATCGGCGGAAGGCTCGCTCGATGCCGCAAATATTCTCAAGCCCGCCCTGTCCCGCGGGGAAATCCAGTGTATCGGAGCCACCACTCCGGCGGAATACCGCAAGTCGATCGAGAAAGACCGGTCGCTCGAGCGGCGTTTCCAGGCCGTGAAGGTAGCGCCGCCGTCAGAAGCCGAAGCCGTCAAAATTCTTTTCGGGATCAAGGACCGGTACGAGAAGTTTCATGCTGTGACGTACACCGACGAGGCGCTAAGCTCCGCGGTGTACCATTCCAGCCGCTACATTCCGGACCGCTTCCTGCCGGACAAAGCGGTGGACCTGATCGATGAGGCGGGCGCGCGGGTGAAACTGCGCCAGAGTTCCCTGCCGGAAGAAATGATCCGGGTGCAGAAGCGGATCAAATTCGTGGTGCACCGGATGGAAAACGCCATCGCCAACCACGAATTTGAAAAGGCGCGCTTCTATTCCGACGAAGAACGGAAGGAACGCGAAAACCTCAAGCTGCTGCAGTGAGAAGTACAATATCGACGAAACAGCCATGGGCAGCGTAACCCGCGAGGATATTGAGGACGTGGTTTCCCGATGGACGGGCGTGCCGGTGACTTCGATCAAGGAAGAGGAGAGTTCGAAACTGCTGCGCACGGAAGAAGAGCTGCACAAGCGAATCATCAGCCAGGATCGCGCCATATCGGCCCTGGCGCGGGCGATTCGCCGTTCCCGAGCCGGGTTGAAACCTCCCGGGCGGCCTGTGGGTTCATTCCTGTTCCTGGGTCCAACGGGGGTCGGCAAAACGGAAATGGCCCGGTCGCTGGCGGCCTTCCTTTTCGGCAGTGAGCGGGCGCTGATTCGTTTCGACATGTCCGAGTTCATGGAAAAGCATTCCGTCTCTAAGCTGATCGGGTCGCCGCCCGGCTACGTCGGCTACGAGGAAGGCGGCCAATTGACGGAACGCGTCAGGCGGGCGCCTTATTCCGTGATTCTGCTGGACGAGATCGAGAAGGCCCACCCGGATCTATTCAACATTCTGCTGCAAGTCTTCGAGGACGGCCACCTGACCGATGGACTAGGGAACACGGTGGATTTCAAGAACACCATCCTCATTATGACCTCGAATATCGGGGCTCGCTACCTGCAGCGGCGGTCGCACCTGGGGTTCCAGTCTGCGGCGGAGGGCACTACAGAGCGGAAGGCCGAGGACCTGGTCATGTCCGAGGTCAAGCGGCTGTTCAACCCGGAATTCCTCAACCGTCTGGACGAAACGATTGTATTCAACGCGCTCACCGATAGTGATCTCTTGCAGATCCTGGACCTCCTCGTGGGGCAGATGAACCAGAACCTGGAGCACAAGAACATCTCGCTTACCTTGTCCCGTGAGGCGGGCCAGTGGATTCTGGAAAAGACTTGTGATGACCGTTCCTATGGCGCTCGCCCGCTTCGCCGGGCGCTCCAAAAGTACGTTGAGGACCCGCTTTCGGAAGCGCTGATCCAGGGGGAAATTCACCCCCCTTCGGTTTTGGAAGTAGTGGTTGAGAATGAAGGCCTAAGTTATCGGGCGATGAATGACAAGCTCGTTGCGGCCACGCCACTCTCACATTAGTGAGGCCCGTCCTTCGAAAAGCAGGAAGCAGAAATAGCACATCCTCTGTGCCTGCGGAGTTTAGCCCTGAGGGGGACGCAGGAATTGCTTGGGGGATTTTGAGTCTTCGGGCCAACTCCCGGTGAATTCCCGGCATCGGATTCTCTGAGCTCTTTCCATGAGGGGGAAGACCGTTTCTTGAAGAGAAGTATTGATACGTGTAGACCGAGGCAGTGGCGGCTGGAGATGGCTCTAACCGCCTTGCTGTTGAGCTTGCTTTCAGGCCTGGCGCAAGGGGCGCAGAATCCGCCGCCCGCGCAGCAGAAACCACCCTCATCCGGCGCGCCGCCCTCCGCGCAGCAGGCTCCCGCCCAGCCCTCACAGGCACCGCCTGCCGCTCCAGAACAGAAACTCCAGCTTGAAACACCCCAGGCGGCGCCCGCGCCCCAACAGCCTCAACTCACCACTCCCACCGCGCCTGCTCAGCCGCAAGCCCAACCCGCCGCCCAGCAGACGATACAGAGCATAAATTTTCGAGGGAACCGGCGCATTACCAGCGCGGTCATGCGGGCTCGCATTTTCACGAAGGCCGGCGACGTATATAGCGAGAACGCCTTGCGGCGGGACTTCATGGCGCTCTGGAACACCGGCTACTTCGACGACATTCGGCTGGAAGTGACGGATTCCGAAAAGGGCGGGAAGATCGTCACCTTCTTTGTGCGGGAAAAGAAGCTGGTCCGCAGCATCGATTACAAGGGACTGAACAGCGTTCAGCAATCGGACGTACTGGATGAATTCAAGAAACGCAAGGTGGGCCTCTCCATCCAGTCCCAGTATGATCCCGTGACCATCAAGCGGGCCGAGGTGGTCCTGCAGGATATGCTCTCGGCGCACGGAAAGATGTTTGCCACCGTCCGGCACCGCACGCGGAATATCCCGCCCAACTCCGTGGCCCTGACGTTTATCGTGGTGGAAGGCCCCAAGGTCAAAGTCGGGCAATGTCCATTTCGCCGGCAATCACATCTTCTCCTCGCTTCCGAATTGGCCCGCTCCATGAAGTATTCCCGGCCGTCCGGCGCCCCGCCCTGGTTTTACTGGTTCCATAAGACTTACGACAAGGAGAGGATTGAAGCCGACCTCGAAAATATCCGCGACCTCTATCGGGACCATGGCTACTTTTACGCCATGGCGAAAGATCCGGAGACGAAGATGGTGGACACGCAGCGGCGCTATCCGTTCTTCTTTTACAGTTGGGGCCGGGGCAAGCGGGTGGATCTGAACATCCCAATCGAGGAAGGCCTGCAGTATCGCCTGGGCAGAGTTCGTCATTCCGCGGAAACAAGCTCTTCAAGGGCCAACAACTGCAGCTTGTCCTCGGCTCAAGGAGGGAGATATCTTTTCCCTTGTCGAAAGTTCGCAAGGCCATCGAGAATTACACCAAGCTTTACGGCCAGTTCGGTTACATTAATTTCACCGCCGACCCGGACATCGAGCCCGATAACAAGCGCCGCGTTATTAACCTCTTTCTGGACTTCACGGAGGAAAAGCAATTTCTTGTTCATCGCATCGAGTTTTCCGGCAACACCAAGACGCGCGACAAGGTCATTCGACGAGAGTTGCTGCTGAGCGAAGGGGAGATGTTCAACTCCCAGTGGTGGGACTTGAGCGTTCTGCGCGTCAATCAACTGGGATTCTTTGACACGGTGAAGAAGGAAGACTACGAGATCACCCAGAACACCAAGATAGCACGGTTGATATTACCTGAAGGTTAAGGAAAAAGGCAAGAATTCCATCGGATTCTCGGGTGGAGTCAGCGGCTTGGCCGGAAACTTTATCGGGCTCAACTACGCCACCAACAACTTTCTGGGGCTGGGCGAAACCTTGAGCTTTCAAACGGAGTGGGGGACCTATCAGAAGCTCTATTCCTTTGGGTTCACGGAGCCGTACGTTTTCGATCGCGCCATGACGCTGGGGTTTACGGTCTATCGCAGTGATTACCGGTACGATCAACTGCGCCAGTTGGCTTACGCTTACGGCGTCAACCCCACGCAACTCGCCAGTTCCACCTACGGCCAATACTACGCGCAGAATTTCGAGCAGAATTCCGCCGGTTTTACCGTATTCAGCAGCTACCCCTTGCGGCGCAGTTTCGCTCGCGTCGGTCTGACGTACAGCTACTCCTACAGCAGCATGCAGGCGTTCAACGCGGCGTCCTCTTCCTTCTTTGAGTCGTTGAATTTCCGCGGGCTGGCAGGTCCTTCAGCGCTGATCGGCATCATTTCCAGTTCCATCATGCCCACTTACCTTTACAACACCATCAATGACGCTTGGAATCCTACCCGGGGAAAGTATATTTCCGCAAATTTGGGGATTCTCGGGATTGGGCGGCAACGTCTATACGGCAACCCCTGCCCTCGAATTCAAGTACTTCCATCCCGTACGCAACGCGCGTACAGAGAAGCCCGATGCCTTCGGAATGCGCGTCTTGGTTTCAACGATCCAAGGGTACGGCGGCCGCGTTCCCCCGCCATTTTCGCGGTTCTACATGGGCGGCGAATATGACCTGCGCGGTTTTGATATCCGCTCAATCAGCCCCCTGGCATTCTTCCCGGGGACGGGGCAGGTCTGCAACCGCGACAGCTTCGGGAATCCCATTTATGCCGCCGGGTCCAATGGGCAGAAGGGACAAACGTGCGGTTCGTACACGCAATTCCCTTACTTCACTCCGATTTATCCCGGCGGTGACACGGAAATCATATCCAATTTCGAATATCGCGTGCCGATTGCGGGCCCGGTTAATGTTGCAGCGTTTGTCGACACTGGGGCGGCATTTGTCTTGCGAACCAATCAGCTCCAGATTGATACCAGTATTCCTTCTCTGCAAGCCTTGGCCACCCAGTACCCTTACTTCAGCCTGCCGACCCGGCTTAAGATTATCGGGACCACGAATGGCCGTCCTCACAGCTCGACGGGAATCGACCTGCAAATTGTACTTCCGGTCGTCAACGCGCCGTTCCATCTCTATTACGGCTACAACTGGCTCCGCGAGGATAATGTCGTAGTCATCCCTCCCCAAGTCCTGCCTCCTGAGTCGATGTTCCCCAACGTATACACTTATGAGGCCGCCCGGGGCTTGTTCAACCAGTTCCTTCTGCGGGAGCGCAAGGGGAGGGTAGGTTTCACGGTGGTGCGCACCTTTTAGAGAAGAAATGAGTTAGAATGCATTATCGAAGTCATGACTTTAATTCGTGAAGGAGATTGAATGAAGACTCTGGTTTCCACTATTACTCTTTTGCTCTGCCTGGGAGTTGTTCCTACGGACCTGCTGGCTCAGAGCGCGGGGACCCCAGGCAAGATCGGGGTCATCAGTATTCAGGAGGCCATCCTGAGTACCGCAGAAGGAAAGAAAGCCATGGCTGACCTTCAGAAGAAGTTTCAGCCTCGCCAGCAAGAGCTCCAGAAGGACAATCAGGATATCCAGGCCATCAACGACCAATTGCAGAAACAGGCGGCCACACTTAGCGACGAAGAGCAGCGCCGCCTGACCCGGGACCTGGATGAGAAGCAGAAGCACCTGAAACGCCTCAATGAGGATGCGCAGGCTGATTTCGCTACCGATCGGGATGAAATGGTCCGCCGCATCGGTCAGAAAATGATGAAAGTGATTTCTGATTATGCCCGTCAGAACGGATTCAGCCTGATTATTGGAAGCGACCAGGTTCCCATCTACTATGCGGTCCCTGATGTGGATTTGACGAACACAATCGTCAAGATCTATGACTCTTCGAACCCCGGTGACGCAGGCGCTACCACGGGCACCCCGGCTCCGCGTTCGAGCGCGCCTTCCGCGACCAGGCCTGCCAAGCCGGCGGATAAGCCGAAACAATAAGAAGTCCGGTTGGGGCAAACCCTTTGCCGCCAACCGGCCACCTTCCAAAACAGCGGTGGGGTGTGGCTGCAAGAACCGTACTTAGCAGGTGGCATGTGGTTGTTGAGGATACGTCCTCAAGCAAGCTCTGCTACATACCGCGAACAGCCGCCCCCACCTTTCGGTGTACTGCGGTATCCCCTCATTCAACCTGCTGCGTACCGTCTTTGGGTTCCGCGTGGATGTTAACCCGGAGTATCTGAGGAAAAGCCCGCCGGATCCTGAACTCGAGTTCTTCGGTGATGTCGTGCACCCGGGCGATGGGTAGGGCCGGGAGAAGCGTGCAATGGCAGCGGACAAATACGTTTTCCGCTGCCTGGTGCGCCTCGATGTCGTGACAATCCAACACACCGGGAATCTCGCGTGCAATCTCAGCCAATTTGGATTCAAGCTCGGCCGACGTAAACTGGACGGCATTCACCTTCTCCACGTTCTTGGTGAACGGCTCAATGTGGATGTTCACCTCGCACACTTCCGGAAGGGCTTGCTTGATGTCCTGCTCGAGCAGGGTGGCCTGATCGTGGGCCGTGTCGAGGCGCAGGCTGGGGTCCACCTCCAGATCCAGGATGACGTTGATACACTCCTTCACTCCGTAGGCGGTCACTTCGTGAACCTGAAAGTTCCTGCGGTTGGCGATGGAGCGGATCTTCTCCACCAGGTCCCCCGTGGGCGGCTCGCTAGGCGTTGTGTGAATGACCACATCCGCGTCCGAATAGATTTCGTGGACCGTGGACTCAACCAGGTCCGCGACGGCTTTGGCATGCTCGAGCGCCGTGTTACTCTGCAGCGCTAGCCGCAAGTCCACGAAGAGGCGAGGCCCGCTCTGGCGCGTCCGCACGCGGTCCAGCCTCAGAACGCCTGGAACTTTCGAAACGGCGTTCGCAATCAGGCTCGAGCTGCCTTCCGGCGAAGCGTCAACGAGCGCCTGAACGGTCCTTTTTCCAAGCCTCAGCGTGATGTACACCACGATCCCAGCCACAGCCAAGGCGGCCAGAGGGTCAGCCTTGCGGAGCCATGGCAGGTTCCGCTGGTTGGCAACGTAAACCAGGACGAGGCCCAGAATCACTACGCTGGAGCTGTAGACATCTGTCGAGAAATGCAGGGCGTCGGCTTCGAGTGCCTGGCTGTTGTATTTTCGCGCCACCCGGAATAGCGCCCGGGAACGAAACGTGTCGATGGTGACCGCGATGAACATGACGCCGAATGCCGCAAGGCTAGGCTCCACATGAACGGAACGATAGAAGAGCCTGCTACCGGCTTCCCAGATAATCCAGGCGCAGGTCACGAACAAAAGTGCGGTCTCTGCAAAAGCGGAAAGGGATTCGACCTTTCCGTGGCCGAAAGGATGGTCGGGGTCCGCGGGCTTGTCGGACACCCGGACGGAAAAGTACGTCACCACCGCCGCCACCAGGTCCAACCCGGAATGCATGGCTTCCGAGAGGATTCCCAAGCTACCCGTCCAGAGTCCCACAGTAAGCTTCATGCTGATCAGCACAAGCGCGGCCACTACGGACGCGAGCGCCACCGCTTGCTTTTCCCGGGTGGGAAGGTTGTTGGTCATGCCTGCCTCAAAAGGGCGCCATCACCCTCCGGCCATTATAGAACGGCTGAATCAAATGAGGAACCTGATGCTCTATTTCCTCGGACGTTGTTGCCTCCGATAGGTATTGCATCCGCCCGGTGGCTCGCTTAGTATAAGCAACGCAGCCGACCAAGTGTGACCACAAAGTATGAAGACCCGGATTGCAAAAACCGTTGCTGACTCCGCCACCCAAATGCTCGAGTTGGTTCTCCCCAACGATGCCAATTCGCTGGGAAACATTCTGGGCGGGAAGGTTATGCACTTGATTGACATCGCCGGGGCAATCTCCGCGCGTCGTCATTGCCGTAGCGCCGTGGTGACCGCCTCTGTGGATAACCTGGATTTCGTTCATCCCATCAGAATCGGCCAATTGATTCTTCTGCACGCGGTGGTCACCCGCACGTTCAACACGTCTTTGGAAGTGGAAGTGAATGTCTTCCTGGAAGATGGCATTACCGGCGAGCGCCGTCAGACCAGCTCGGCCTTTGTCACCTACGTCGCGGTTGACCCCGACGGGCGCCCGACGAAAGTCCCACCCATAGTCCCCGTGACGGTCGAGGAGAAGCGCCGATTTCGGGAGGCCCTCGAGCGCCGCCGTCGCCGGCTGGCGCTTGCGGCTAACGCTCATCGTCGATACTTCGAGAAGGAAAACTAATAAAGCGGGACGATTCACGAACCCCCCGCTACCACAGGGCCCGACCCTGCAGACGGAGATACATATGAAGATTAAACGCGAAAAGATCTTCTCAGGCACACCCTGGGAACCGAAGCTGGGTTATTCCCGGGCCATTAAAGTCGGGGACGTGGTCTACGTCTCTGGAACCACGGGGACGGACCCCTCGGGAAAGGTCGTGGCCCCGGGGAATATCTACGCGCAGTCCGTGCAGGCGATTCGAAATATCGAAGACGCCCTCAAACGCCTGGGCCTCGGCCTCGAGTATGTCGTGCGCACAAGGATTTACGTGACCAAAATCGAATTATGGGAAGAAGTGGCGAAAGCCCACGCCGAAATCTTCGGTACTGTCCACCCCGCGTCCACCCTGGTCGAAGTCTCGAGGTTCATCGACCCCGAAATGCTGGTGGAAATCGAAGCCACTGCGGTGTGTTGAATGGCTAGGAGTCAGGACTCAGGAGCCAGAAGTCAGAAGCTAGGCGCCACAATTCCCACACTCTGTCCCTTTGATTCATCTGCCGGCCAGCAGATCCCGTTTCTGAATGACATAGCCCTCTCCCCCTTGGGGGAGAGGGCCTGGACATTGGCTCTTTACTAGACAGAATTCTCTTCACACTTTTTGCTTGCAGAGAAGCCGCACTTTTGTTATCTAGTATAATGACTAGGTATCAAAAGGAGGCTTTCCCATGGGTTTCCCCACCAAAGTGCAGCTCATCAAGCGCCAAGCCAGTGAGCAGTGGTACATCAATTTCCCTTCCGCTCTCGCCCAGGCCATGGAGTTCTCCCGCGGCGAAATCGTCGAGTGGTTCGTGGAAGACAAAAGCCTGCTGGCCTTGCGACGTACCGCCCCACCCGCTCCCGTACTAAAAAAAGCTCTGCCGGCATCCTCGACCACTTCCAGCAACTCTGGCGCCAGGGCGCTTCCGGCTTCCACCAGCGTCGCCTCGCCGCGCACGCCCAAACCCTCGCGTTGAGCACCTTGCTGTGCTTGGGACGTCATACCGTGACCGGTCTGCTGACCACCTGCGGCGCACAGTTCCGTGACTGGACCTCCAGTTACCGGCTCTTCTCCCACGACCGCCTTCCCGCTCCCACCCTCTTCGCCGTGGCGCGTGGCGCGGTGCTGGCGGCTCTGCCTCCCCAAGCCCCCGTGCGCGCCTACTGGGATGATTCCCTCCTGCGCCGCTCCGGCCTGCACACCCCCGGCGTGGCTTGGCGACGCGATCCGCTCGGCCCGCACTTTCAAACCAACTTCGTGCGCGCCCAACGCTTCCTGCAAACTTCCCTCGCCCTGCCCGCCGCCGAGGGTTCCTGCCGCCTCATCCCGGTCGCCTTCTCTCATGCCCCCACTCCGGCCAAGCCGGGCAAGAAAGCCAGCCCCAGCCAACAGCAGGCCTATCGCGCCCAAGTCCGCGCCACCCGCCTCAGTCAGCGCGCCCGCCAACAGATCGGGGATCTGCGAGCCGCCCTCGATGCCGACCCCCGCTCGGCGAGCCGCCTCCTCCTGCTAGCCTTCGACGGAGGCTACACCAACCGCACCGTGCTCCAACCTCTCCCCCACCACACCACCGCCATCGGCCGCCTCCGCCAGGACGCTCATCTGCTCCTGCGCCCTGATCCCGCCACCCAGAAAGCACGCGGCCGCCGCCTCCGCTATGGAGCGCCCGCTCCCACCCCCGAGCAGGTCCGCACCGATAACTCCCCCTGGCAGACGCTGACCCTCCTGCACAACGGCATCACTCATCAACTCCGTTATAAGCGCCGCACCGGCCTGATGTGGCGCCCCGCCGGCGCTCACCAGGTCCTGCAACTGATCGTCATCGCCCCCCTGGCTTACCGCCTGCGCCAAGGTTCCAAACTGCTCTATCGCCAGCCCGCCTTTCTGATCTGCACGGATGAAAACCTGGACCCCCAACTCGTCATCGAGACCTACATCGCGCGCTGGGAGATAGAGGTCAATTTCCGCGAGGAGAAAACCCTGCTGGGCGTGGGCCAAGCCCAGGTGCGTGCCCCTCGCTCCGTCGAGACCGCTCCCGCCCTCAGCGTCGCCGCCTACGCCTTGCTGCTGTTGGCTACCCAGCGCGCCTTCGCCGATTCCCGCTCAGCCCTGCTGCCGCGCCCCAAGTGGATCCGCCCTTCGCCAAGTACCCGCATCTCCACCCAGCAGGCCCTCCAGCAACTGCCCGCCGAAGTCTGGGGCCGCGGTCTCGGCTTGGATAATTTCTCCGGCTTCGCGTCCACCCCAACCCCTGCCACGAAGCCCGAGAAATCCTCCTTCCCCCTCGCCTCCGCTGTCTGCTACGCTAACGCCTGACTCTCAGAGAGCCAAAGTCCAGACCCTCTCCTTTGGGGCTGATCGTTACCCATATCTTCGGCTGGACACCGGGGGTGAGTGCGCAGGATGAGTAAGGAGTTTCCACATGGCGGTGAGTGGCTCAAGATATTGCAAGCCGAGCCAGAGCGTTTGGGTGCCGGGTTCGCCGTCGCTCTTGCGTCCCAGGAAGCCGCCCAGCGTCGCCACCATGCGCATCGTTTCTCGCAGGCTGGGAGGCCGTTCGGGTGGGGTGGGGTTCTTGGGGATATAAGCCACCAACGCTTTCCATTCGGCTTCCTCAAAGTACTCGGTGCAGGGGACGTCAGGAGTTTCCCGGCCCAGCTTGGCCAGATGGAAAATGCGCCAAGCCACCACCAGGTCGATGGCCAAGCAGGCTTCAATACGCTCGGCCTTACCCAGTTGCCGTTGCTCGATCCGGCAGCCACTTTTCAGGGTGCGATGATAAACCTCAATCCCCCAACGCAGGGTGTACCAATGCACTTTCTCGCAAGCGGCTTGGAAGTTCACGACGGGGCAGGTGGTCAGCAGCATCCAGCACAACGGTTCTTTGATTCCCTGGGGCGCGCCGACTTCCTGTGCCAGCACGGCCCAAAGCGTCAACTCGCCCCGTGCTTCTTTGCCGTGGGGCGGCCGCAAGGTGACCTGCGCCCAGCGCACTTCCAGCCGCGCCACCCGCCGCGGCTGCTTGCCCCGGCGCGGCACTTGCACTTCCTGAATGCCGGCCACGGTTTGCTGCGCCATCCAAGGCCACAAGTGTTCTTGCCCGTCCTCGCGCAGCCGGTCGCGTTGGGCTCGCACCAACAGCCAGGGATGGTTCTCTTCGGCCAGCGCCAGCTTGAACAGTTCGTAAATATCCGCTTCCCGATCCCCCACACTCACCAAGCGCGTGGAGGGCGTGCGCCGCTGCACCTCGGCCACTTGCTGGAAGCTCTTCAGCCATTTCCTGCTTTCTTTCTCTTCCACCGGCAGATCCTTGCGTTTCGACCGTTTGCCAAACTGCTGGGGGTCCCGCGCCCAGCACTGCACGTCCAGAAATCCCAAGGGCGTGCCCGCTGCATTGAAGGCCAGGGTCGAGTGCAGCACCAACCCGAGGATCTTTTTATCCGAACCAATCGGGCCCAGGTCGTCGGTTTCCGGATGGGCGCTATAGTTGAGGAAGGTGGTGTCCTGCACCGCGAACACCCACGGCTCCGCCGCTACCCGCTGCTGGGTCGCTTCATAATGGGGTTTCAGCAACGCGTCCATGCAGGTCCCCGGATGCTCCAAGAAATAATAAGCGGCTTTGGTGCGGGCGCGAGTCTGACAGGCCTGCGGCAGGTTGGCCTGCGGCCGCGCGTAAAAATCCCGCGCCAGAATCAACAGCCGTTCCCGCAGCCGCGCATCGCCCAAGCGTGCTCCGCCGAACTCTTCCTCCGCCCAGTCCGCCGGAGCAGGGGGCGAACCCGGCGCCTGCCCGCCCAAGCGCTGGCGCGCCTGCGCATGCAAAGCATACAGGAAAACGCGCTTCACGGCTTGCCCGCCCGCATGCTTCCGGTCCTGACGCCCTCGCCCCCGGGTCTGGCCCACCTCCAGCCAGTTGGCCGCCCGATAACAGGCGCCCGTAAAACGCTCCGCGTCCACAAAGGTTTCCACCAGCAGGGGCCTGTAGCCGTAGCGTTCTTGCCAGTCGTCGGCCACTTGCCGCAGCGCCAAACTGAGCACATGCGAAGCCAAGTTGGGTACGCGCCAATGGGGCAGAATCAGAAAACGGCTGTTGGCGATCACCTCCTGCAGGTGTTCACGACGCGCGGGCTCACTCCAGCCAATCCAGTCATCCCGCGCCGCCAGTCGCCAAGCGGCGGCACTGAAGGCCAACCCACCCAGCCACTCGCCCTGGCGGCTGTGCACGGCGTAACGCATCTGCGCCCCACAAAGCGGCCCGCATCCCAAGTAATGATAGCGCTCCATCCTCTGATTCCAGAGGCGCGAGGCCGCACCCTCCGCCTGCTCAAGGCGCCGCAAACTCACCGGCTGCAAGTTCTGCAGCGAGGCTTCGGTGGGCACGATCTCCGGCGGGGCGGAGGGGGCCGGAACTCGCCGCCTGGGAGAAATCACGGCCGGGGCCACCGCGGGCAGATCCAGGGCCCCACGACGTTGCAACTTCAGCAGCGCCACGCGGCAACTGACCTGCTTGGGTTGATGCAAGGCCGTGTGCCAGTCCAACCATTCGCAAACCCGCCGCGACAGATCCCGACGGGACAAGTCCGGTTCCTGATCGACGGTCCGCTGAATGCGCTGCAGAAGCTGCGGACTGAATTCTCGCCCGCAAACCTTCATGCGGGCAGCTTAGAACATGTGCACCCCCGGTGTGCAGCAAAAAATGTGGGACATGCTCAGCCCTTGGGGAGAGGGTCCCGCAGCCGGCTTCGTCATCAGCCGGTGCGGGACGGGTGAGGGGTTATTTCCGAAGGACCCAAACTCCCGTTCCGTTCTCGAGATTGTCAGGGCAGGCAATTCCGATTCAACCAGTTGGCCTGGGAGCGCCAAAACCAACTTCGGAATTCGAGTTCAAGCCGGTTGCGGCCGTGCAGGCTATGACTCGGACTTGAGCTCCAGCTTATCGGCGTCCCAGAAAAGGCGTTGCTTCTTCAGGTAAGAGAGGTTCGCCATATGGCAGGCCACGGCGGTTCCGAAGCCAAAGTCCACGTTCTCGATGGGCTGCTGGCGGCTCTTGATGGCGGCGATGAAATTGCGCCAGTGGTCCTCGGTGCCCTCGGCGGTTTGCTGATATTGCTGGGGCTTCCGATGCGATTGTTTTTCGTAAGTGCCAATATCCGCGCTCGGATCGTTCTTGTGGGCGGCGACGAACGGACCTTTGGTGTCCTTGGGCCAGCTTTCGAGCGGATACTCGTAACTCCACTCCTCGTCGTAAGGGATCAGCTTGGCGGACTCTTCGGTGAGCACCACGGTGCCTTTGTCGCCCATGAAGCGCACGATCTCGCCGCCATCGAAGTTCGAAACCAGGTTGGCCATGACGACCACCTGGAATTTGCCGTAATCATACAGCGTGTTGTGAATGTCGGGCACTTCGCGGTCGCCCGTCCACTTGTAAATGCCGCCGTTCGCCACGCCGCTTATAGGAAACTGGGTCTTCATCAAGTAGTGAACACGCGACAGCAAGTGGACGTATTCGTCGCCGGCGATGCCCGTGCCGTAGTCCCACCAGTTGCGGAACTGGAAGAATCGGGCAGCGTCGAAGGGCCGCTTGGGAGCATTGCCGAGATAGCGGTCCCAATCGATCGTCTGCGGCGAAGCGTCGGGCGGGACGGGATATTTCCACGCGCCCACCGGGTCGGGCCGGTAGATTTCGCACTGCACCATGTAAACGTTCCCGATTTCCCCCGCGTCCACCCAGGCTTTCCCTTTCTGGGTTGACGCCATGCTCAAGCTCTGGCTGCCCACCTGCACTAACCGGCCGCTTGCCTTCGAGGTCTTGACCATCTCGAGCGCCTCCGGGATGGTGTGGGTCATGGGCTTCTCGCAATAGACGTCTTTGCCGGCCTGCATGGCTGCGACGGCGATGGGCGCGTGCCAGTGGTCGGAAGTCGCGATGAGGACGGCGTCCACATCCTTGCGGTCGAGCACTTTGCGATACTCGCGCGTGGTGGGCGTGTTAGCTTGAATCTCCTGGGCGCGGCGCAGGTGGCCATCGTAGAGGTCGCACACCACGGCCACGTTGGCTTTCACGTTGAGCAGCGCCTGCATATGCTCCAGGCCTCGAATCCCTGCGCCGATAATTCCAACCGTAACGCGTTCGTTTGGAGAAGCCACTCGGCCGAGGGCCGGCGCTCCCGAATCCCAAACCCGCCGTGGCGGCTCCCGCTACCGAGCGGCCGATAAACTCGCGTCTCGTAATCCCCTGATCGGACATGTCAATCCTCCCTAAATGCTCAGATTTGTCAGGCTGAAATCGATGAGCTTCTGAAGTCCTTGCGCACCTTAAACTTCTCGACCACCACCGCCGCGAAATCCTTCAAGTCCATGCCGGGCAACTTGCGGTCACGCGCCCACCTGTTCATGGGAGCCTGAATGTAGGCGCGGAACGGCCATGAGGGCACCGCCAGGCGCTGGCGCGGATCGGTAGGAAATGTATGATTGGGTTCGGTCGCGGCGGAAGAAGCATTTCGGACAACGACCATTCCGAAGGCAGCAAGCTCCGCAGATTTCCGAAGAAAGCGACGGCGCGAAAGTCCCGGCATGACCGTTTCCTCTTTGTCAATTGAGGGAGTACGTCTACTCGTGCTCCCCGACGCAGCCTGCGGGCTTCTGAGTGTACTGGCAATCAATATTCAGAGTCAAACTGTGGTTGCTTCTAGGGTGCACGACATAAAAGTGAGATTTCGGGCGAAGCGGGGTTGACTTGGGCTCTTTCGTACGGCCCCTTATCAAGGAGGGGAGTTGGCCGAGCGATTCCTTTCCCCGCTGAGGAGGGGTCAGGGGTGGTGCAGGGGCCTCACCGGCCGCGTACCCAGCACCCGATTTCACGGCTTGCGATACAGGTTGACTCCGGCCGGCGTCGCTGCCCTTGCCAGTTGCTTATCCAGCGTCCAAAGCTGGCACTTGGAAAGCAGCGCGGAAGCAAGCAGGTGCGCATCAATCCAGCCGATGCCGAAGCCCCAAAGCCTTCGCTCCTCAACCAGTCGCATCACTTCCTCGTGAGTCGCGAAATCGGCAGCAGGAAGCGATTCGAGGTCGCTCAGTATGCGGACCCTGTTTCTGAGGCCGCCGCACGCCAATTCGCCGATGACGAACGCATGCACCGAGACTAAGGCTTCAGTCAGTAACGCGGTGAGACCGGTTCCACCCTTACGGAAGTGGGCAATCCAAACCGAGGTATCGACGAGAATCATCGCGTGGCCCTGGTTCGGTGCCTCGGGACGGCTCGTAGCTGTGGCTCCGTGCCGGCCAGCGCAGCCAGGCGCCGCGCGGCTTCACGGGCGATCAACGCCTCCAAGCCGGCGCGCACCAGGGCGGTCTTTTGCCGGATACCGGAGAGCTTTCGAGCGCGGTCAAGCAAGTCTTCGTCAATGATCAGCGTGGTTCTCATATGCATCAGTATGCACTATGAATACATATCGATCAAACCTCAGCGCTTGTGTCGCGTTACCCAGATGAGTGAGACATGCCGAGGACGTGCCGCCACGCTGCCCCTGTTCGCTGCCATTCTGAGCCCGGGATTTTCTACGCCTGAAGCCGGGCGCAGTCTACCTGGTGCTTCTTCAGTTCATCGGGATCGGGTTCGCAACCGATGCCGCTTTGGGCGCTTGCGCAGACCCGAGATGTTCCAGATAGACGAACCTCCGGCTGCCCCAGGTCGCGCTTGTAGAACCGGTAGCTTGGGAAAATATCTGAAGGATAGTGAATGTTAGGAAGCGAGGCGAGCGCGATACAATGCGACGCACCGACCGCCGATTCGAGCATCCCGCCGACCCAGCACGGAATGCCCTCTTTCTGGCAAAGGTCGTGGATTTCGACGGCTGGCGTGAGGCCTCCCACGCGCCCGGGTTTCAAGTTGATCCACCGGCAGGAGCGCAGTTCGATGGCTTTTCGCGCCTTCGCCACAGACGTGATGCTCTCGTCGAGGCAGATGGGAGTTTGCAAAGCGGATTGCAGCTTGGCGTGATCAATCAAGTCGTCGTGCGCGAGCGGCTGTTCGATCATAGCGAGGTGAAATTCGTCTAACGCCTGGAACATCGCGGTGTCCGCAAGCGTGTATCCGCTGTTGCAATCGATGTGCATGGTCAGATTCGGGAAGCGTTCTCGCACCTTGCGCACCATTTCGATGTCCCAGCCGGGCCGGAACTTCAGCTTCACGCGCAGGAAACCCTGGGCGACGGCGTCTCCCATGACTCTCAGCAGATCGTCGATGCTGATCCATCACGCCGAAGTCCGCTCCCACTTCAACGTCGGGCCGCGCGCCCCCCAGAAGCTTCCACAAGGGCTGCCCAAGCTGCCGCGCCCGTAGGTCCCACCACGCAAGATCAAGCGATCCCTTGGCAAAGAAATTCCCCTTGCACCGCGCCAGCGCGGCCTGGAGGTCGTGGCCGCTATTGATCTGCTTGCCCACTAATTGCGGTGCCAGCCAATCACGCACCGCCACAAATGCTCCGTAAGCCCACTCGGGACTATACGCGGGCGCCGCCATGGGGCTGGCTTCTCCCCAACCGTAATGGTGGCCGCTGGTCATCTTAACCAGCACGCTTTCGATGGCTGAATCATCGCCGTAAGCGGTGCGGAACGGGTACACGAGAGGCATGCTGACCCGGTAGATTTCGATCGCATCAATAAGGGTGTTCGTTTCCATGGTGATGTCCTGTAGGTAAAGTCAAAAGAAAGCCTCCAGCACAGAGATCACGGAGAAAACAGTTTAGTTCTTCTCTGTGGTCTCTGCGACCGCTGTGGCGAATCTTTCGTTTTCGTAAATCAAGAGAACGGCCACAGCCGCTCGATGGTCTTTGAGAGAATCCAGCTCTTGTCCTCGTCGTTCAGGAATTTCATGTCGTCGCGGACCACGGTGAGCGTCCTGCGATATGTTGTCTTCGCTTCGTGGACGGGCCAATCCGTGCCCCACATCAGGCGCTTGGGGACCGAAGGCCGCGTAGAGCCGCTTTACGTGCTCCTGGGCGTCGAGCCAGGGATAATCCTGCTTCGAAATCGACCAGGTGTGAGAAATCTTCACATACACACGCGGATAGCGCGCGAGAGCCAGGAGCTTGTCGAGTTGCTGCGGCTGGTCGACCGGGCAATCCGCCATATGATCGATCACCACATTGAGGTTCGGGCACATCTCGACAAGCCGGCCGACGTCGGGGATGCGCGTAATCGCGGTGAGAATTAACATCGGCACCTTCAACGCCTCCGCGCGCTTCCACAAGGGCGGCATCAGCGGGCCGGTGATCCAATCGCCGCTAGCGTCAGCCGAGGGGCTCAGCCGCACGCCGCGAAATCCCTCTTCGGCCAGTTTCGAAAGGTGGTCGGGAGCGGCAGGATCAACCGGGTTCACTCGGCATACACCCTTGAAATAGTGCGGATATTTCCGGACCGAGTCGGCGACGTAGCGGTTATCCCAGCGGTAATAGATCGGCTGGACGATCACCGTCTTCTCAACCTGGTTGGCCTTCATCAGTTCAAGAAGCATCTCGGGCGTGGCGTCTTTTTTGGGCGGCTCCGTAGTCTCCTTGGCCCACGGGTAACGCGGGTCGTTGACCCACACATGAACGTGCGGATCGATGATGCGGTACTTAGGCTTAGGTTGCGGGATAGCCATCGCAAGGGCTCCCACGAGAAACTCACGCCGCTCGAGAAGCGAACCATAACAGTACCTCCTGTTCACAAGTAGATCGGCTCAAGCTTTTTGACAATGTATTCGCCGGACCGCTCGTAGCTGACCAGCGGACCGCGGCGCACGGTGTCCAGGTCAACGCAGATCCACCCGCGGAAATTCACATCTTTTAAGAGCGCGGTGGCAAGCGGGGAAATTCACTTCGCCGTCGCCGAGGTCGTAAATGCTGGAGAAAACTCCGCCTCGGACGAATCCTTCGGGAAGATCTTGCCGCTTCCTCTACCCAATCCTTTTCGGGTGTCGTCCACTTTGCGTCCTTGTAATCGCAAAACCGGATTCGGTGTTTATACCTTTCAAAGGTGCTTGGCACGTTGCACCCAGCGAGGTGCAGATGCGCGGTGTCCGGCGAGAGTCCAAAGAGCTTGGGATCCGTCATGGCCATGAACTGGTCCACTTCCTCCTGGTTCTGGACCATTTCGCCCAAGTGATTGTGCAGGCCGGCGGTGAAGCCCATCTCACCAGCCAACTCGCCAATCCGGTTGCACGTCGTCGCGATCTCGCGCATGACCGCCGGCGGGGTGCCGACTCCCCGGTGCGTCCTGGAGGGAAAACCACCAGGTGGTTGGCGCCGAAGTCCGCCAGGAACTTCATGGCGGTCCGCGCGTCATCCAAAACTTTCTGGCGCTGCGCAGGGTCGTGCAGCGGCCCGCCAAAGGAGATGGTCACGATATGCAGATCGCGTTTGGATAGCTCCCGGTGCAGGTCCGCGAGAGTTACTTTGTATTGCTTCATGAAACCCTCGAAGCCCGTTACCCGCATGCCGATGAAGCGCGTTTCCTTCATCACGTCCAGGATGTCGGTGAATGGACAGGGCTGCTGATGAGACCAAAGGCCCAGAGAAACCGCCCACTTCACGTTGCGGTTTGCGGGCAGGCGGCTGGCGGCGTTCGCCACGGCAGCCGTCAAGACGGAAAGTTGAGCGAGAAAAACGCGCCGGTTCATTTTTGTTTCCTCCTTTGCTGAAGGAGACTATGAGCATCCGCCGGGCGGTTGTCAAGAGGGCGCTTGATGATCAATCTGATTTAGGGGCGGCTTTAGGCCGCCATATAGCGAGGTTGACTCGCCGCGACTGTTCCGGGCTCACCCAGTACTCGCTTTGAGGTATTGTTGCAGGGGGAAAAACAAAAGGTTAGAATCAGGCTCCTTGGAGAACCTCCATGTCTAAAACTGAAATCACTTCGCGCACGATGGATCGCAGGGAATTCCTATCTATGGCAGCGGGGGCCGCGG
Source organism: uncultured Acidobacteriota bacterium (assembly GCA_963770415.1). Classification (GTDB taxonomy): domain Bacteria; phylum Acidobacteriota; class Terriglobia; order UBA7540; family UBA7540; genus CAVROP01. The sequence goes on along the minus strand of CAVYPU010000015.1, from coordinate 90,213 downwards.
CTTTCGGCGCTGCCAAGTCAAAACAGCTAATCATCGACACTCACCTGGAAGTCTGGACGTTTGATCCCAAATTCCCCTTTCATCACCCCGAGCATCCCGAGCTAAAGCGGGTGGATGTGGAAGCGCCCATTGAGAATGAAGTCGCCGAGATGCGGGAGTTCGGATTGAAATACTCCGTGCTCATCAATCCGCGCTTTTACGGCTGGGACAACTCCTACATCAGCTACTCGTTGCACAAATATCCCGGATTGTTTGTTGCGCACGGCTTGCTCGATCCGCTTGGCGAGGATCCCGCCGGCCGGCTGCGCTACTGGGTGAAAGAGCATAGCTTTCAGGGCATGCGGTTCAGTCCGATCTATCACCCGAATGCGACTTGGCTGAACTCCAAGGATCTCTATCCGTTGTGGCAGGAGGCGGAGCGCCTCGGAGCGGTCTTCAATTTCTACATCCTTCCTCAGCAGATGCCCATGCTGGAAGACATGGCGGGAAGGTTTCCGGGAGTCAAGATCGTCGTGGACCACCTCGGCAAGCCGGACCTGGCCGCGTCCGATCCTTGGGCGGAGTTTCGCAAGATGTTCCGGCTGAAACGCTTCCCCCAAGTTTGGATCAGCGCTTCGGAGCCATATGAAATCTCGCTGACGAAGCAATTTCCTTACCGCGACACGTATCCATTTTTCAAGGCTACATATGAGGAATTCGGTCCCAAGCAAATCATCTGGGGCACAGGGTACCCGAAGCCGCGTTGGGAACTGCCCATGGACAAGGAACTCGAGTTCGTCAATAACGCACTCGACTTCTACAGTCCCGCGGACCGCAAGCTGATTCTCGGAGAGAACGCTCTCCGTATCTGGAAATTCCCGAAAGGTTGATTGCATGCGAGCTCCCGGTGCAGTGGTACCACGCCAGGGCTGTCCGAACCGCGCACTTCGCAATATGAGGCGGTTCGCGGCTTCGTCGCCTGACCTGCGGAGGGGGAACCGGAGGAGTGAGGCGTCGTCCGGAAAGCCGAAGGCTTTCCACAAGTCTGGGCGGCAGAGCCGCTGGGGAGATCGGAGTGCCCTGAGACCTGGGACTGCACTTGCGCGCGCTGCCTTCTTGGCATGCACGCTAATCGGGATTTGGACGCAACAAGCGCTGCTGGCCCAGTCCCAAGCACACGAGCCCGCCAGCCCAAGCATTCTTGCCGGCGACATGCTCTACGTCTCGGGTCAGGGTGCGCAGGACGCGCAAGGCCAGGTTCCGCAGGACGCCGTGGCCCAGGTTCGGCAGTGCCTTTCGAAGGTGAAGACCATTGTCGAGGCGGCCGGTCTGACCATGGAACACGTTGTCTATGTGCAGGTCTATCTGACGGCTTATTCGGATGAAGGGCCGCTCAATCAAGGCTGGAAGGAGTTTTTCCCCAAGTCTCCGCCCGCGCGCTCCACGATTGGTGTAGCCAGCCTGCGCGGAACTCCCGTGGAGATGACCGCGGTGGCAGTTAAGGAATTGTCGCGGAAGAAGCCGATCGTGACGCCGGGCTACCCGGCAAGTTCGCCTTTGAGTCCTGCGGTTTTAGTGGGTGATCGCCTCTACCTTTCCGGCCATCTCGGCCGCGATATCAAGACGGGCCGCGTCCCCCAGGATCCGGAAGCTCAGGCGCAGCTTTCGCTCGATCGTATGCGTGGTACTCTGAAGGTCGTTGGAGCCGACCTTCACAACATGGTTTTCACGATTCCATACTTCAGCGACCAGGTGCCTCGGGACGTTCTGGACCGCGTCTTTGCCGGGAATTTCGACAGCGCTGACCTTCCTGCTTCGACACCCATTAACGTCATCGGCCTGCCGAGTGGCGCGAACGTTGAATTTACTGGAGTGGCAGTTCTGGACCTGGCCAAGAGGCGAACCGTGCGCCCGAAGAACGCGCAGTCGAATTCTGACTCCAGCCCGTGCGTTTTTGCTGATAATATCCTTTACTGCTCCGCACGGGCCGGTATTGACGGTGGCGCCCCCTCGGGGAAGACTGGTTCGTCGCTCGAAGCTCAAACCCGGCGGACGATAAGCAACCTCGGGGCGAGCCTCGCGCAGGCGCATATGACTTTTGCGAATGTCGTTTCCACGCACGTGTACCTTGACGATATTCGAGACGCCGATCGGTTCGACCGCGTATACGCGCCCTACTTCAAGGGCAAGCCGCCCGCAAGGACGCTGCTTCAACCGGCGCCGCCGACCAAGCGGGCGCCCGACGCGAGTGGACACTGGCCTGCGCTCGAAAGGATTTCGATCGTAGCAGTGCAGTAGTGGCCGTTTGCCTGCTTCCCGGAGTCATTCCGGGCCCAGATTTCATGAGCCTTGTGACTTGCCAAGCAGCAGGATGATGCGCGAAGCGCCTTGGAGTGCGGTAGCGTCAGCTACCGCCTTTTCACTTGGGATTCAAGGCGGCAGCGAAGCTGCCGCACTCCAAGGCCCCTGCGGCGCACTCATTTTCGACGAAATCTCCGGAGAGTCTTTTGAAAACCGAATCCATGACGAATGAGCGGACTCACTTAGAAACACTGGCAGCGGACGGCAACCCCGTGGATAAACAGCGCTGGGTTGTCGTCGGGCTGCTGTGTCTGGGGATGATTATTGCCTACGTGTCGCGCGGCAATATCTCTGTGGTCCTTGCACTCCCGGATTTCGTCAAGTCCTTCCACCTTTCGGACACCGGGCGAGGACTGATAAACTCGGCGTTTTTCTGGGCTTATGTCGCGCTTCAGGTCCCTGCCGGATGGGTGGTTGACCGGTACGGAGTGAAGTATCCCTACGCCCTCGGTTTTGTATTCTGGTGCATGGCTTCCGCCGGCACTTCGTTCGCGCGGTCTGTGGCGCAACTGACAACTCTGCGCGTGATTCTGGGAACTTTCGAATCCCTGGTGGCGCCGGCGAGCATCACGTGGATTCGCCGCAATTTCTCCGAAACCGAACGCGGCTTTGCGGTGGGCGTCTATCTATCGGGCACGAAGATTGGGCCTGCCGTTGCGGCTCCTCTCACGGTTTGGCTGACCATACGCTATGGCTGGCACGCGATGTTTATGTTGGTCGGCGTGGGCGGGGTGATCTGGCTGCTCCCCTGGTTGGTCTTCGTTAAGAACGATGCTCCTCAAACTTCCAGCCAGCCTCAAAAGAAGAGCGGCGAGGCGGCAATTCCTTTTTCCCGAATCCTGCTTAGCCCTATTACCTGGGGAACCGTGATCCTCGCTTTCTGTTACATGTACTTCGTCTACTTCTGCATGACCTGGATGCCCGCTTACTTCATCGAGCATCGTCACCTGTCAATCGCCAAGATGGGCACTTACACGTTCTTCAGTTTCGGTGGAATGGCCATCATGGCGGCGCTGTCGGGGTGGGTTGCAGATCGCATGATCGCTCGAGGCGGCAACCCGGTCACGGTGAGGAAATGGTTCACGATCGTCGCCTTGGTGATTGCCTGCACGGAACTGATCGGCGCCCAAGGCTCTTCCGTGAATGTGGCGCTGACCTTCGCCATCGTCTCGCTCTCCGGCCTCGGCCTCGCGACCGCCAACTACTGGGCGCTCACCCAAACTCTGATTCCGGCCTCTGCTATTGGGCGGGTCAGCGGTGTAGTGAACTGCTCCGCCAGCCTCGCCGGTATCGCCGCCCCGATTTTTACCGGCTGGCTCAAACAGCGTTCCGGCGGCTATCAGGCTCCTATGCAAGCCATTTGGTTCTTTCTGGTTCTGGGCGCTCTATCCTACCTGGTGTTGATGCGCGAGAAATACGCGCCGCGGGCGGACGACTCACCCCATTAAGGCTCGAACGAACCATCTTCGTCCCCACATTCAATCGCCGCTGTGCGTGCAATGGGACTGGGTTGTTTGACGAGCGAGTCCGCACTTAAACCGCGGGCAGCGGATAGAGGGATAGTTCTTCCATGGGATAGTGTTTCATGTTGTCGGTGATCAAGGTTAGCCGGTGGTAAAGGGCGACGGCCGCGACGTCAGCCACAGACAGGGTGATTCCTTTACGGCCATAGTCGCGCTTCAATACGCCGGCCAGGGATGCGATAGGGAAGGTCACGGGATAAAACTGCAGGCTCTCCAGCAATTCCGTCGTTCTCGTTTGTTCGTCCTGGCGCATGCCCGCATAGATTTCCGTCACGTTGACAGGACAACAGGCGAGCAGGTGGCCTTGCTCGGCCAGGCGGGTAAGCAACTCTCCCCGGTTCCGCTTTCCGTTCAGGGTATCGATAATGACGCTCGTATCGAGGAGGTAGGTGCTCATATCAGGTCCGGGTGCGCAGGAGGCGATAGCGCTTTTCGTCTTCCTTCCGCACCTCGGCAACCCATGCTGCAGCACCTCGCTTGAGTTCCGGATGGTCGTGGTCTCTCCAGGAGCCGACAGCGGCCTTGAGGGCTCGAACTTGCCGCAGGCGCATCAGTTCCTTCTCGGCGGCCCGGACAAGAAAGGTGCTGCGGCCGCGCTTGCCGACTAGCCGGTCGATCTGCGAGGCGAAGCTGCTCCGGAATAACGATGTGAGTGCGCTTGGTTCGCATGATAACGCGCTTTTCCTCCCTGGGCCAGGTAACGGAAGGCCCACTATGAGTTTACCATCTGTGGGATTTCCGTCAACCCAGGAACCTTGTTCTGGTCCTCTGCCCAGGAGTCCTTGTGGGAGCCTCGCATATAAGGCGCTGCGTGGGGTCGAGCCGAGCGAAGCTCATGGGACGGCAGGCTGTTCTCGCATTCGCCAGCGCTCAAGGCGCTACGTTTTCAATCTTCACTTTGTGATTTTCGAGCAGCGTTCCCGTGGCATGTTCGACGCTGGCTACGGCCTGCTGGTATCCGATTTCCGCCTGGACCAGGTCAACTCCGCTTGCGCCAACTGGTTCTGGGCATCCAGCACGAAGAAAATCTGCGACGCTCCCTAGCTCGTACTTTCGCTGCTCGGCCTCCAGAGTTTTCTGCGCCAGATCGCGCGAAACTTTGGCCGCCGCGACCGACATCTCGGCAGCTTCGAGTTGGTGCACGGCGTCTTTGACTTCTTCCACACCTGTTGAGTTTCCTGGCGTTGAAGGTACAGATCCCTCCGTCTGGAAACCATGGCTTCGCCCAGATCCGCCTGAGCCGCGCGGTTGCGGATGGGCAATCGCAACTGCACGGTGAGGCCGTAACTCGGGAAGTCGAAGCTTCGCAATTGGGTTAGCGACTGGGAAAATCCTCCCGTGGACATGACGGTGGGAGGGTGGTCGTGGCGTATCGAGCAGGTTTCCGCCGAGGCCGTTGGTTGAATAAAAAGCGCCGAAGCTGAGGTTCGGCAAGAGCTGGTTATGGTCGAGGCGGACCGAGGTTTCATCGTTCTCGATTTGTGGCGGAGCGCTTCGAGCTCCGGCCGCCGCTCCAGCGCCTGCTGATAGGCCTGCTGGATATCCAGCGCGAGGAGCTGGCCGCGAGGCTCGACGGGTTCTGTTAGGTCGAGGTCGAGCGCGCGGATGTAAGGGTCCAGATCGGCGCCAATGACGCGCCGAAATGCATCCTCAGCCTGCTTCAGGCTGTACTCCTGCTGAATGACCTGCACGCGTCGCGCCGCCACTTGCGACTCGGAGCGGTAGATATCGAAGGGTGGAATTGCACCCAGTTCGAGGGAGCGCTTATCGCGATCATAGCTCGCCTGCGCCTGCTCGACCGATTTCTTAAGGACCACCAGGCTCTCGCGCGCTTGCACGACGTACGTGTATTGCTGGATGGTTTGAAGCAGCGAGTCATTCACCTGGGAGGTAAAAGTCGCCCGTGAAATGTTGAGATTCCTCCGCGCAATGATGATGGGAGCACGGTTGGGGAAGAGGCCACGATTCCGCAGCAGTGGCTGCGTGAGGGTCAGCGTGCCGACTGAGGAGATGTAAGGGTTGAACGTCGAATAGATACTGTTGGTCGTGTACTTGTTACTGGAAAAATTGAGGTCGTAATTCGTGCCGGTCTGGAACGTCTGGTTGAAGTCGAAGGTCGCCTCCTGGTTGAGCGTGCTCAGCGTCGGCGCGCCCTGGAGTTGGGTATAGGTGGGCGACGTGGCGCGTGTGGCGTTGAAGTTCGAGCTGGCGAGGGGTCAAAGGGCTGGTACGCGCGCCCCAACTCGAGCCGCGCAGATTCGACCGGCAGTTCGTTCAGCCGCACGCTTGTGTTGTTGAGAAGCGCCAGGCGAATGGCGTCCCCGAGAGTCAGGCGGAGCTTTCCATCCACCACATGATCCTTGAGTTCCTCCGGGCCCTTCACTTGCGCTGGGATGGACGGGGGATAGGCCAGTTGGCGCATATAACCCGGAGTGGGAAACATCTGGCCAGCCGCGGAACGAATCATCAGAAACAAAACAAGGATTAGACCAGCTCGCTTCATATCAGCCTCTCACGATCAGGTGTCGGATGCTGGGTGTCAGGTGCCGGACCGGCTTGCCCGGCTCCCCTGAAAATCACGTCATTCCCGCGTAAGCGGGAGTCCATTGGCGGGACAATGGGTCCCCGCTTTCGCGGGGACGACAACGCTGGATCATTCGTACCGGATGGCCTCGGCGGGGTCGAGCCGCGCCGCCTTGAGGGCAGGGTAAGTGCCGAAGATCAGGCCAACGGATACCGAAACCAGGAAGGCCAGCAGGATGGAGGAGAGCGTCACAATGGTGGACCAGCCCGCCAGCAGCGCGATGATGCGCGACATGCCAAAACCGAAGACAATCCCCATCAGGCCGCCGACAATCGAAATCAGCGTGGCCTCGATCAAAAACTGGCGGACGATGTCTGACGCGCCGCGCCCCGACTGCCCGCCGCACGCCGATCTCGCGCGTCCGCTCCAGAATGCCGGCCAGCATGATGTTCATGATTCCGATGCCGCCCACGAGCAGCGAGATCGAGGCGATGGCTACCATGACCACCTCGAAGATCCGCTGCGTGCGCCGTTGCTCGGCGAGCAGTTCGGCCGGGGCAACGACGCTGAAGTCTCTCGCCCCGCCATGCGTATTGTTCAAAATGCCGCGCACTACTTCGGCGCTCGAAAGGATGTCCACGCTGGGAAGCATCTGAAGGTAGATGCCGTCAATCTCGTCTTTCATGTCGCTATTCGTATCTTCGAGGCGGTCGAGGGTTGTGAAAAGCGGGGTGTAGATGAGGTTGTTCGAGTCCTGCGAAGGCAGAGCGCTGCTTGAACCTTGCATGGTCAATTGCGGCGCAACCACGCCGACCACGTGAAGCCACTGGTCGTTCACTTTCACGTACTGCCCCAGGGCCTCCTGGTTTCCATACAGGCCGGCTCTCGCTCCGTCACCGAGCACGCAGACGGGAGCGGCGTGATCGTTCTCCGGGGAGTCGAACCAGCGCCCGGCCACCACTTGCAGTCCGGCTATGCGGATATAACTCGGTTCGACGCCGTAGACCACGGGCATGTCGCGCTGAGGCTTGGGGAGCATCTTCGAGGGAGTGAATCGCTTGCGCGGCGCTGTTTCAACGATGCCGTTGAGGTTGGCCCTGATGATGCGCCAGTCGCGGAAGGAAAGGCCGGGCGAGATCTTGCGCACGTTCCGAAGATCTTGCCAGCTTACAGATTCTTTCGCCTCCACGATCAGGTTGCGCACGCCGAGCTGCTCGATGAATGCCATCATCTGCTGCTGGGCGCCCGCGCCGATCGACAACATGGAGACCACCGCCGCCACGCCGAAGATCATGCCCAGCATGGTCAGCAGCGTGCGCAGCTTGTGAAGGCGGAGGTTCTCGATGCCGTGCAGAAGGTCCGGCCCAAGCTGAGAGAGGGTGTGGGGGCGAAACCAGGCGGGCAGGGAACGGGCCGGCGTCATTGTCCACCTCCACCTACGAAAGATGGCTGACCCGCGCCGCCCGAGCCACGCTTGCTCGCTTCCAATTCAGGATTGACCAGGGCCACCACGGCCCCTTCGTTTATCCCTTCGATTGCCACCTGGCTTTCAGTGCGGCGCGTCACCTTTACTTGGCGGGGCACGAAGCCGCTGCCCTGTTCTTCGTAAACGAATGGTTTCCCATCTTTGTCAAAGAGCGCTTGAGGGGGGACCAGCAGCAAGTCCTTCGTCTGTCCTCCCTCGACCACCGCCTGCACGGTGAGCCCCGGCCGGATTTCGGGGTCCGACTTGTCCATGGCGACGGCTACGTCGAACTTGCTCGTGGTGCTTCCGGACCAGGGCATGCCGCGCGAGGCCATGCCTGCCACGGACTCAACCTTGGCAGGAAAGGTACGCCCAGGCAGTGCGTACACGCGCGCCTCCACCACCGCGCCTGCGTTCATGTTGGCGCGATCGCCCTCGTCCACTTTGCACTGGATTTCCATCTGGTCAAGGTTCATGACCTCGGCCACCAGCGTCCCTGGCCAGACTTGATCGCCCTCGCGAAATTCCGGCAGCTTCATGCCCGAGAAGTAAAAGCCGCCGGAGGCCTGCTGGTTTTCTTTTAGGGACACCAGCCCGTCGATCGTGGTCTTTACGCTCATGCTCTGGATGTTGCTTTCCGCCTGCGCCATCAGCAGGCGCGCCTTGCGCTCTTTTTCCTGGGCTACGTCCAGAGCGGCCTGGTTCGAGAGGGAGTGCGATTTGATGTCCTGCTCGAGCTGAGCGAGATGGCGCTTGGCCTCCTCGAGCGCCAGGAGGTTCTTCTTGGCATCGATGACGCTCACCAGTTCGTTCTTGCTCACGTCCAGCTCCGCCCGCCGCACGTCGAATTTCGCCTTGAGCAACTCGACGTCGTCTTTCGCCGCCTGGACTGCGGCGTCGGCCTTGGCCTTGGCGATTTCCTCCTGGGCCTCTTCAAGATCGAAGCGGTTTTCTTGCAGGTTATACTCCTGCTCGCTGGGGTCGAACTCCACTACGACTTGGCCGGAGGCAACGTGGGCGCCCGTGGGTGTGAGATGGATGATGCGCAGATTGCCGGAAACGGAGGGCGCAACCACCATCACGCTGCGCTTGGCGTGGAGTTCACCGTCCGTGTAGACCTTCATGTCCAGGCGCCCGCGCTTCACCACCGTCGTCGGAACCTTGCTCTGAGGTTTACGCACTCGATGAAGTGTCCACGTGAGCCCGGTCCCGGCCACCGCCAGAACCGCCAGCAGAACCACCCAACGGGTTCTTTTATTCACTTTCATGACTGCCCTCAACCCTCTAGCCCGTCATTCTGAGCGAAGCGAAGAATCCCAGCAGTTTGTCTTGAGCATTCGTCCAACGACACTGCGGAGATTCTTCGCTTCGCTCAGAATGACAAAGAGCAAGGGAACTACCTGTCTCACTGCTTCGGTGCAGCCGTGGGATCCTTCAGTGCCACGCGCTCACCGGCCTTCAGTCCTCGTGCCACAGCCACCTGGCTCTCGCTGCGTTTCGCAACCAGGATTTCGCGCTCCTGGAAATTCGAACCGCTCAGCACGTAAGCCACGGTCTTACCGAGCTTCTGAAACGTCGCCTCGGGTGGAATCAGAATGGAGGCCGGCAATTTCTCAACCGCCACGCGCGCCGTAGCGCTCATGCCCGGCCGCACACGCGTATCGCCCTGGTCGAGCTGGGCGGACACGTCAAAATTCCGCGGGAACGGCCAGCCGGAGAAATCCAGTTTGGCCAGAGGGCTGATCTCAACCACCCGGGCGGGGAACTCCTTGTCGGGAACGGCATCGACGCGCACCGTGGCAGTCTGACCTTCTTTCACCCGCCCACGGTTCAACTTCCTCCACGCGCCCGCTCACGCGCAACGTGGAGAGGTCAGGGAACTCGGCGATGCGGGCGCCTTGCCAGGCGCGGTCGCCTTCTTTGAACGGCGGCGCGCTATCGCTGGACCAGCCGCTGGCGCGCCAATTGGGAAGGATGGTCACCATGCCTTCCACCGGCGCGCGCAGGGTCAAGGAGGCAATGTCCTGCTCCGTCACCTGCGTGTCGCGAAGCGCTTTGGCGCGTTTCTGATTTTTTCCGTCACCGTCCGCAGCCGCCTTGGCGCGGTCGGAAGCGAGCTTCTCCTCCTCTTCCTTCAAATGCTGCTCGGCGTCGGCGAGCACAAGCTTGTTCTTCTCGCCATCGATCCTGGAGAGGATCTCGGCTTTGCTGACATCCAGCTTGGCGCGCTGGACGTCGTAGCGGGCCTTCTCGAGGTCCGTCAGGTCCTGCTCCTCCTGAAGTTTCGCCTGCGCGCGCGCCTGTTCGATCTCCGCCTCCGCCTGCTTCAGCCCGGAGCGGTTCTGCTGCAGCGTTTCCCGCAGCTTGGCGGTATCGAATTCGACCACCACGTCACCCTTCTTGACCACCGCTCCCGTCTTGGCCATCTTTAAAATCTGAGGGTCGCCAACGCCGCTGCGAGTGTGCGGGGCGTAGATCGAGAGCGACCTCTTAGCCTTTACTTCCGCGCGAACCTTCACGTAGTCGTCGAATTCACCGCGCGTCACTTCCGCGGTGGGTATATTGGGCGCAGTACGGTTGAAGCGCACCGCCGCAATCCCCGCGCCTGCAACCAATAAGCCCGCGGCGCCCACGAGCAGCCAGCGGTGTTTCAATAGCTTTCGCACTCGGCGTGTCATGTGGAAGACCCACTCCGCATTGGCTCGGGGTTGCGCTCGACTTCCATGCCGGGCTCGAGCCCCGAACGGACCACGACTTCGAGATCGTCTTCGTCGCCCGTCTCGACGGCCTGCTTCTCAAACCCCAGCGCGCGCTTGACATACACCCAGGCTTTTCCATCACGCTTCACGAGGGCGTCGCGCGGCACCAACAGCACGTTCGGCTGCCGATCGAGGGCTACGTCGATCGAAGCCGAGAGGTCGGGCATCAGCCGCGCATCGCTGCCTTCTATCGTGAAGAGTCCGCCGAATGACCGCACGCTCCTTGAGAGTCCTCCGCTCAACCCGATGGCGGCCAACTGATCGAGCCTTCCGGAGAGGTTCATTTCGGGGTAAGCGTCCAGGTGAATTCCGGCTGTCTGCCCCACATGCAGGTAGGGAACGTCCAACTGATTCACGCGCACGCGAACCTGCATGATCGAAGGGTCCACGACCTGCATAAAGGAAAGTCCGGCCCAGACCTGGTCGCCCTCTTCCGCTTCGCCCATGCCTCCGCCCTTCCAGATCGGGTTCAGGACCACCAGCCCGTCGATAGGAGAAAGCACCGCCATCTTCTCGGAATTCTGCTGCGCATGCTGCATGGCGCTGTGCGCGCGGTCGCTTTTGATTTCCAAAAGGCGCAAGTCGGATTGATCGGCCTTGCGCTTCAAATCGTAAGTCTGGCGAAGCTGCTTCAGGTTCGCCTCCGCAGCCTCCTGGTTCAGCTTGTTCTTCTCGGCGTCGATGCGCGAGACCACCTCGTTGCGTTGCATCTCGATCTTCGCCGTGCCCACTGCGTCTTCGGCCTGCTTCAACTCCGTGTCGTCGTGGGCGCGCGAAGCCCGCTGCTCGGCCTTCTTCGAGGCAATCTGATTCTGAAGGTCGCGGTACTCTGCCTGCTTGTCCAGGAAATTCTTGAGCTGAGCTTCGCGGTCAAACTCCGCCAGCAGGTCCCCCTTCTTGACGCGCGTGCCTCCCCGAATCAGCTTGGTCAGAACCATCTGCCCGTAATCGCCGCCGGTCAGCCGCGGCGCCAGCACGGAGTAAGAACGCACCGCTTCGACTGTGCCGCTCAGGCGAAGCGTGCGCACGAACGCTCGCCGCTCCACTTTGACCGTGCTGATGGTCGTGGCGCCATTCGTCGCCGCGCGCCCGCTCTTGTGCGCATGCCACGCCCAGACGCCCACAACGATCGCCACGACAACGAGCGAAGCAATGATTACGAAAATCCGCCGTTCGCGTGGGGGTTCCGGAAATACAACTGGCGGAGGTGGAGGCGGTGGTGCGATTTCGGGAACAGGCACAACCTCGATGGCAGCGCGCGCGTGAATCCACATCCCTCGGCCCGGCACATTCATATGCTTTTTCCGTTGGCCTCCAGTACAGGAGGCTTTCTACCTTAGACACCGAAAACAGCAAATTTGTTAGCTGCATCCTAGACCTTTTGGGAAATTATTTACATATTTATGGCGAATTCATCAAATGTCAGACTTCTTGTCCATGAAGAGGGTTGCTCGACCTGGAACTGGATAGATTCGAGCCTCAGCTCAAAGCGGAAAAAGGCCTAATCGCCCCGAACCGCGCCAACCTTCCGGCCATGTGTTCTTCGCCTTTACACCGCAGGCTGAACATTTTCCCCTTGCGCTTCTACAGGGGAAAGCATATTCTCTCCTGTAGAAGTACAAGGGGGACGCACCGTGGATCAGCGAATCGACCTTCCACAAGGCACACTCGATCTTCTCATTCTACGAACCGTGGCGCTTGAGCCGCTGCACGGCTGGGCGATATCTGAGCGCCTGCAGCAAATCTCCGCCAAGGTTCTTCAGGTGCAGCAAGGATCTTTGTATCCGGCTTTGCACCGCTTGGAGCGCCGCGGTTGGATCAAGGCTCGGTGGGGAGCATCTGACAACAACCGCCGGGCCAAGTTCTATGAACTCACGCGAAGTGGCCGCAAACAACTCGAAGCCGAGGCTGACGCGTGGCGAAAGCTGGCGACAGCCGTGGCACAGGTGCTGGAGACGGCATAGCGGAGGAATCGTGCTGAGTGATTTTCTTTTCCGGCTGCGGTGCCTGCTTCGAAGGAAACAGGTTGAAGGGGAACTGGACGAGGAGCTTCGGGCACACCTGGATCTCGAAACGGAGAAGTACGTGAATTCCGGCCTTCCGCTTGAGGAAGCACGGCGCAGGGCAGGGATCGCGCTGGGGGGCGTCGATCAAGTGAAGGAGGAGTGCCGCGAGGCGCGCGGCGTTTCCTTTGTCGGGAGCGCCGCTCGGGATGTGAGCTATGCGCTCAGAATGCTTCGCAGGGGGCCCGTCTTCGCCGTCGTAGCCGTGCTCACGCTGGCGCTGGGTATCGGCGCCAACACCGCCATGTTCAGCGTGATGGATGTGATGCTGCTGCGAGCGCTGCCGGTAAAGAACCCGCAGGAACTCGTGGAGTTCGTCCGGTGGGATCCGCGAGGGGCCATGATGGGCAATCTGCCTTCCGCAGTGTTTGAGCAGCTTCGCCAAAACACCACGGTGCTCTCGGGAATTTTCGCTTTTGTGTCATACAGCCGGGTCTTTCGTGCCGGGGCCGGATCGGAACGTTCCACGGTCCACGAGGTCACTGGCGGGTTCTTTTCAACCCTGGGCGTCAACGCGCTACTCGGGCGGACAATCGCCCCGAGCGACGACCTTCCGAGCGCCGAACACCAAGTCGTGGTGTTGAGCTACTCCTTCTGGAGTCGCCGCTTCGGACGCGACCCGTCGGTGGTGGGCGCGAAGGTGCAAGTTAACGGGAGGCCGTGCGTCGTAATCGGGGTGATGCCGGAAGGCTTCTTCGGGGTGGACCGTAGCTTGCTCCCGGACATGTGGGCCCCGCTCGGCACAGATCCACGCTATTGGGTGCTGGGCCGCCTGAAGCCGGGAGTATCAATCCCACAAGCGCGAGCGCAGCTCGAACCGCTTTTCGAGCGAGCGCTCGAATCACTAAGGGATGAAATGAAAAATTGGGCGGCGCCCGACCGAGAAGCAGTCATGGCGGAGAAGCTCCTTGTCAATCGCGCCACCACAGGAACCTCCGGTTTGCGCTGGGAATACTGGGAATACTCGAATACGTTGAAGATTCTCCTTGGGATGACCGGCTTGGTGCTGCTCATTGCGTGTGTGAATCTAGCGAATCTGCTCATGGCCCGATCGGCTGCCCGCTCGCAGGAGATTGGCGTCCGCATGGCGATAGGTGCGGGGCGGCAGCGGATTCTTCGCCAACTGCTCACCGAGAATCTGGTGTTGGCGCTGCTCGGGGGAGTGATCGGCCTGCTGGTTGCGGCGGGCGGCCATCGGTTGCTGGTACTATTCTTGACGGGCGGCCTCGGAAATGTTTCGCTCGATTTCCGGTTGGATGGCCGGCTGCTCGCGTTTGGCTTTGCCGTTTCGATTCTGACCGGATTGCTTTCCGGCGTGCTGCCCGCGTGGCGCGCCGCACGCGAGGGCTTCGTGCCTGCTGCTCATGGTGCGTTGCAGCCGGGAAGCTCGGGTCGCTTGCCCTTTGCTCGCAAGCTGCTCGCGATTCAAGTGGCGCTATCGTTGGTCCTGCTTGTCGGCGCCGGTCTGTTCGTGCGCAGCCTGAGGAACTTGGCCGGCACGGACTTGGGCTTGGCGCGCGAGAATCTGGTTATGTTGAGCGTTGACCCCTCGCTGAGCAAATCGATTCGAGACCGGCGAGAGTTCTGGATACAGTTGACCGAGCGCCTGGCCGCTCTGAGGGGGGTGCGCTCCGTGAGTCTGGCGGGAGATGCGGTCTTCGGTAACGGCGGGTGGAACACCACCACCTGGATACGGCAGCCTGACGGGGCAGAGCAGCACGCACAGGTATCAGACAATATAGTAGGCCCTGGCTTCTTTGAGACCGTCGAGATTCCGCTTCTCGCCGGGCGCGAGTTCGGCTGGCAGGACCAAGCGAAGACCCCGCCGGTCGCGGTGGTGAATCGGGCTTTCGCCCGGAGGTTTTTCGCGAGCGAGAACCCCATCGGCAAACGCTTCGGAACCGCCGGTCCTGGCTTGAGCAGTCAAATCGAAATTGTGGGTGTGATTGGGGATGCGAAGTACGGCGATTTGCGCGAACAGCCGCGGCCGATGTTCTACCGACCGCTCTTTCAAAATCTCGAAGAGCGTTCGTACCAGGTGCATGTCCGCACGGCGGGCGGCTCCGAGGCAGTGATCTCGGCGATTCGTCGCGAAATCCAGGCAATGGACCAGGACATCTCGATCGACGATGTGCGAACGATCAAAGAAGTCATATACGGTCTGCTTCAGCACGATCGCATGTTCGCAGTTCTGGCAAGTGTGTTTGGCCTGCTGGCCCTCTTGCTGACCTCGATCGGCATATATGGTATTGTGGCCTACCAAGTCACACGCCGCACTGGCGAAATTGGCATCCGCATGGCGCTCGGCGCGAAGCGCACCGACGTGCTTTGGATGGTTATGCGGGAGACTCTGCTGGTGCTCGCGGCAGGTGCAGCCCTCGGCCTCCCGGCAGCGGTCGCGGCCGCGCAGGTATTGCGAAGTCTCCTGTTCGGGCTCGCGCCATCCGACCCTGCGGCGATCATCCTGGCGGCCGCTACTCTGGCTGCGGCCGGAGCGTTAGCCGGCTTCCTGCCCGCGCGTCGAGCGGCAAGGCTTTCTCCCATGGACGCTCTGCGACACGGATGAAAGGAGATGAACTATGCCATCCGATATTCACCGCGAAACGAACTGGGTTGACTATCTTCGAAGCGTTGACACGCCGACGCTCTCGAATGCCATCGAGGCCCTGCGCGTACGCCCGCAGAGCGCAGGGTTCGCGCCCTGTCAGACTTCGTGCATCTTTCCGGAGTTCGGCCGCATGGTGGGTTACGCCGTGACGGCGCAGGTGGAGACGATGACCGCTACCGCAGGCGGCCGCGAAGTTTTCCTGTCTCTTTATGAGGCGGTGATGAAGTCCCTTAAGCCGGCCGTCGTGGTGTTTCAGGAAGTCGGCCCGCAGCCGGAATTCGCCGCACATTGCGGCGAGGTCATGGCAACGATATTCCAGCGCTTGGGCGCGGCGGGACTGGTGAGTGATTGCGCGGTGCGCGATATCCCTGAAGTCAGGGCACTGCGCTTTCATTATTTCGCTCGCGGAGCGGTCGCAAGCCACGCCCACTTCCACATTGTGCGTGTGGGAGTGCCGGTTCAGGTCCAGGGCCTACCTATTTCCCCTGGGGACTTGCTGCACGGCGACGAGAATGGCTTGATCGTTGTCCCGAAAGATGGACTCGAGAAGCTGCCCGCCGCGGTCGAGGCTGTCCGCACGCGAGAACGCGAACTGATGGAGTACGTTCGCGGGCCTGCGTTCACCCTCGAGGGATTACGCAAGCGCATCCTCGAGTGACCTCGTAAAAACTAGCCACTTAACCCATGCGAAACCGGGCTGTCATTCTGAGCGAAGCTTGCATGATCCTTCGGCTCGCCATCGTGCATAAAGAAAGGCTTGATTCCCGCTCCCCCGCTTTAACGGAGGACAAGTTTCGCGGGAATGACAGACTTGGCGTCATCCCCGCGAAAGCGGGGATCCATTGATGATGTCTCGGCCTATTTTTCCATGGCAGTGAAGAATGCCTGCAGTTGATAAGGCCTGGAATTGCGAAGATTCTTCGCTTCGATCAGAATGACAGATCATGTCAAACGACCGAGGAACTTAGCATGAAACAAACCAATCCAACCCTCTTCGCCGGACTTCTCCTCCTTTTTTTCTTTGGCCTCTTGCCTCTTTCATCCGAGACGCCTCGCCCGCAGCCGCAGACGTTGCCTCTTCAGTGTGCGGAGGGAGACTGCGCACTACTTAAGGGCGTTCCGCAGACCGCGGGGATGCGCAGCGGCTTCGTGCGGCTGAAGCCTCGAGCCTCCGTGGGCTGGCACACCACGGGCCAAAACGAGGAGTCGCTGGTGATCCTGCGCGGCAAGGGTGAAGCTCTGATCGAGGGCCAGCCAGGACGGCCATTCGAGGCGCCCATGCTCGTATACATCCCTCCTCGAACCCGGCACAACGTCACCAACACCGGCGACGCCATCTTGGAGTATGTGTACGTCGTGGCACCGGCAAATACCCCGTAGCTGCGGCATCACTTCACAAAGAGATTTTCAGGACTGGTAATATTCGGACGCGAGATTTTGCTTGGTCCACCGTGACGATGGCACCATGGTTAAGCGCCTCGGAATGGTTGCTAAGTACGCGGAGGATATCGGTCCCGACCGCATGCGGAAGCACATCCTGTGTCCTCATCTGGAGTACGCTTGGTCCCTTGGCGCTAGTTGTGGCCACGATGGCGTCAAAATCTAGGCCATGAGTGAAGACAACATGCCGTTGCTCGCGAGCCCATTCCATGATCTCGGAGTCTCTCGCCCGCGGGTCACCCAGCATCGACCAGTGCACCGCCTCGATACCGTTTGCAAGAAAGAAGTTGACCCATTGAGGTGAGAGATTCATGTCTACGAGGATTCTCATGACGAATGAAGAGGCAGTTCGACCTCCTCGGCGCGCCAAGCGGCAAAGGACAGTGCGGCTTGGATGTCATCCCTTTCAAGGTAAGGGTATGCTCGCAAGATATCCTCGGTCGAATGTCCGCTAGCGAGTAGACCGAGTAAGGTCCCAACCGTGACCCTCATGCCTCGTATGCAGGGTCGTCCTCCCATGACCTCGCGATCATGCGTAATCCTAGACAAGAGATCGTTATACATGATGCAAGTTTATCTCATTTCCCTTGCAAGGCGCGCACGTTTTCTTTATCGTCTGACTTCCGTTTGAGGCCCGAGTACAACACATGGACGTCTGAGAAAGAGTGAGGTTTGAGAATGAACCGACGCGATTTTCTGTATGGCTGCGCAGCAGCGGGCTTGTTGGAAAGCAAATTGAGCTTAGGCGCGTTTGGAGCTCACAGTCCAATTTATAACTTGAGTCCGAGCCTCGACGAGTCGCTCGTAGGCAAGCCGTGCAATCTTGCTGCATTTGGCGAAATGCAATCATGGCTCAGTCCCGAAGCCACGCCTTTGTTGCTGAACCGAGTTTCCCAGGCTGCCGCGGGGCCGATAAAGCTGGGTGATTTGCCGTGGACGAATTCAGAGCTGGATATCGGGGTGGAGTGGCCTGAATTTCGGACTGTAAGCCAATTGGTGGTCCGATTTACCTCAGTGGAAAGCTCTCCACAGCGCGGGAGGCAGTGGGCGGAATTTTGGGACGGCATAACCACGCGACAGGGCCGATGGAGGACTCTCGAAGACGACACGATCCTGGGAATTCCTCTCGAAATAGACGGCCCGACCTGGACCTTTAATTTCCCCGAGCGACGAACCTGCAAGCTGCGGTTGCGTTTCCAAGACCAGAAGCAAGCCGGGATTGAACGGTTCGAAATCTACGGCCCCTCGAAGTGGAAGGTTGGCGAAGTGCGCATCGAGTGGGGTCACACGGACCAGGAGCAATCTTACGATGGCTCCATGAGCGTGTACAACGGTGTGGTCCTCGAAGTCAGGCCCTTCGGCGGCACGCAAGCCCAAGGGCCGTTTGCCTGGACTTCGACGGCAGGGAAGGGAAAGACCGCAGGAATTCTAGCTAAGCTGCTTTACACCTCAGGCATGGATGTTGACCGGACCATTATCACGTTGCGCACAAGGGCCGGCGATTTCTCATTCCTGCCAGGGGAGGCCCTCGAGTATCAGCCTATCGACATCCCGGACTTCGGCGTATACATCCGCAATAACACACTCGACTTAGACCACGCCGCTTACCGGCAAAAGTGCTCGAAGACCTCGCGCATCATCGACGCCGTGGCCAAGCATCCTGAGCAGACGCTTGCGAATGCCCTTCAAAACATCCGCGCCAAGCGCGTCACGCTCTCGTTCGTCAGCGTCGATTCGAACAGCCAGAAATTTGGCGTGGCGCCCGACGGCCACCTGGTCGTCGGAAACAACGATCCAAGCTACGGCCGCGAGATCGTTCCGAAATATGCTCTGTACTTTGCCAGCGCTGAATCCTCGAAGCTGTTCCAAGACCCGGCGCGTGCGGGCGACTTGTTCGGGGCCGAAGACGAGAAGTTGCAGAACCTCGAAGAGGGCTGGCTGCCTATCTTGGCCACCAGATGGAGCAGAAACGAAGTCAGCTTCGAGCGGCTTGACTTCGCCACGCTTGACCATGCCTCTGAGCCTCTCGACGAGTCGAAGTTGTTGGGCAATGAGCTTGCCTTACTGGTCTCCCGGCTGAAGATTCGCAACGAATCCACTATGACGAAAACTGCGTCCTATTACATACGACCCTGGAAGCCCGCGACCGGGCAACTCGAATACGGGCCCATACCCACGAACGCGAAAAACGCTTGGGAAACCCTGCTGCGTGGGGACTGTGTCGTTGTCGCGGAGGGGGACAGCGATTTTGCGGTCTGCTCTGTGGACACGCACGGTCGAGGAACGCTCTCGCACGAGACCACAGCCAATGCGGTGATGTATCGCCTGGATTTGAACCCCGGCGAAGAGCACTCGATTCACTTCGTGGTTCCCGGGCGGCCTCTGCCTGCGACCGAGCAGGATAAGCTACATGCTCTTCCTTACGACCAGTTGCATGAATCGACAGCGAAGTACTGGAAAGACCGCCTGGCAGAAGGCATGCAGGTTGAGATTCCCGATCGGCACATGCAGAGCCTCTTCAACGCCACGCTTCAGCATTTTCTGCTAGCCATGACCAAGGACGGAAAGCGGCAGGAGCACTACCCCAACGCAGCCATGCTCTATTACGGAAGCATTGGAAGCGAGAGCAGTCCGATTATCCAGAGTCTCGACATGCGG
Organism: uncultured Acidobacteriota bacterium; assembly: GCA_963770415.1. Lineage (GTDB taxonomy): Bacteria > Acidobacteriota > Terriglobia > UBA7540 > UBA7540 > CAVROP01. The sequence continues at coordinate 70,833 of CAVYPU010000015.1, read as the reverse complement.
GGCCTGCACGCGCGCGCCGAGAGCTGCCTGAACGCCTGGCTCTCCACTCAAGGCGACTCGATGCCGGCGGGGGATTACGCTTCGAAAGAAGGCGGTTTCTTCCATTACTGGCCGAACTATACGAGCTGTCAGGGTGGGGTCCTCTGGGCCTTGGCGGAGCATTACCTCTACACGCGCGACCGGGAGTGGCTTCGCAAAGTCGCTCCGCAAATTGTGGCTGGGTGCGACTTCATCATCCGAGAGCGGAAGCGAACCATGAAGGAGCTTCCGGGTGGGCGAAGACCGCTTTGGTATGGACTCGCTCCGGCGGGCTGCGTCGCCGACATGCGCGACTGGGAATACAGTTTCATGCTCAATGCCTACTTCCATCTGGGCCTGAAGAAGTCAGCCCAGGTGCTCCGGGATGTGGACCCGGAAAACGCACGGCGGATAAAGGCCGAGGCCGAAGATTACCTCGCGACGATTCGACGCGCTCTCAAGGAAAGCGTGGCGCTGTCACCCGTGACTCGTCTCCGCGGCGGCACCTCCGTGCCCTCGGTTCCCTCCTATGTGGGCTTGCGAGGGCTCAGCACCGACGTCAAGGATTCCGTGGACCCTGATCTCCGCCATGGCTACGGCTACGATTCGACAGGCGGGCCGTTTCACATTCTCAAGGGAGAGGTTGCCGCGCCCGGCGACGCGGAAGTGACTTGGATGTTGAACTACCTTGAAGACAGGTTCTTCATGTTTTCGCCGCTGCCGTCGAGGGTGGACCTCGAGGAACTGAGCCGCGACTGGTTCAACCTGGGCGGCTTCGAAAAGCTTCAGCCTTATTACGTCCACTATCAGGACGCCTACTTGCAGCGCGACCAGATCCCGAGTTTCCTGCGCAGCTTCTTCAACACGCTCGTGACGATCTCAGATCCGCAGACCTTAACCTTCCAGGAGGAACTCGACTTCGGCGGCGCGCAGCCGCATAAGACGCACGAAGAGGCGTGGTTCTTTCATCAGCTCAGGCACATGCTCGTGATGGAAATGGAGAACGACCTCATTCTGGCTGGTGGGACGCCGCGCGAATGGCTCGAGGATGGTAAGAGGATCGGGGTCGCTCGCGCCGCCAGCTATTTTGGCGAGATCAGCTACCGCATTGAATCCTTCGCCAATCAAGGCCGCATCGAAGCAACGGTCCGCCCACCCAGCGGCCAGCCGGCCAATCTCTATCTTCGCCTGCGGCATCCTAAGGAGGCTTCGATAAAGCACGTCACAATAGACGGCCGTTCCTGGAAAGACTTCGATGCGGCGAAGGAACGAATCAAGCTGCCGATAAGCGGGCACGAACTGAAGATTGCGGCATACTACTCGTAAACTCGACCCGTGCTAGGACGCACAATTTCATGTGACCTTTCGGTTCCTTCGGCGTGCGCGTGAATGGCCGGAGTGGGCTACATCAAGCGATTTTCTATCGTCGGTCAGAGCGAAACGACAATTCCGGCGTATCCGACGACCGAATCGCGGTCGCCGCTGGTATCGGCGGAAGTGGCATACTTGATGAGCTGGGCGTGCTGGGCGCCAAGGTCCTTGGCGGCTGTCATCATAGCGATGGCAGGGCCGTAGCCGCACATCGAGATGTCCTCGCGACGCAGCACCTCGTAAAGCCCCGCGGGGTCGAGCGCCAGGATTTTTTCGATGGCCTTGTGGTCCTTCTCGCGAGTCATGCCGTCCGGTTCGTAATGATTCATGTCACTGGAAGCGACCATCATTACGTCGCCGGCTCTGGGTTTCACAGCTTGGGCGATGCCGTGGCCTAGGGTTTCAAGGCCCGAATAACCACCCACTCCAACGGCGATGGGAACGAACCCGAACTCTCCTGCACTGCGCTGGAGGAAGGGCAGTTGCACTTCGAGTGAGTGCTCGTCTTCGTGCGCCTCGGCGTCTTCCATCAGCAAATGGCAGGCGCGGCGCAATTGTCCCGCCATGGAGAAATCGACCGGCACCCTTCCCAGCGGAGTTAACCACTCGCCGCTGGACATGATTGCCAGGGGCGCGCCGCGTCCGGTGTGGTTAGGGCAGAGGATGACGTAGGTGGACCGCTTGGGCAGCTTGCCGAAAACCGCCCCAGCCACGTGCCCCGAATAGATGTAGCCCGCGTGGGGAACCACGCATCCGAGCGCACTCTCGATTTTTTCCGTTTCCTCGCCGAGATACTGATCGACTTGACGCCCCAGTGACTCCGACCGGCCAGGATAAAACCGGCCCGCAACCGCAGGCGGTCGTAATGTGGGGGAAGGCATGGATGCATCCTATTCCCCGATTTCGGTGGATGTCAAGCGAGTTGCTGGTCGCTACCAAGCCACGAAGACACCAAGAAATCAATACTCTTTTTTCTGCAGCTAATCTTCTCTTGGTGTCTTCGTGTCTTGGTGGTGTTCGACTTACGCGAGCGCTCAGGATTCCTCGTTTTCGACGGTGATTCTGAGAGCCCGCAAAAACTGAGCGTCTTGGGTCGTCAGGTGAAAAACGGGTTCCTGACGCAGGTCGGCATTGAGCTTTTGGCGGTGGATGAGGTTAGCCTCGCCCCGCTTGTTGAAGCCGATGGTAACTTCCAAAACGAGGAATAGATCGTAACCGGAAGCGCGGATGCGGCCCAGGACGTCCGAAATCTTATCCGATTCAGCCAAGGACTCGTTGATGGCGTCGCCCAGTTCTTTGATCAGCCGTTTGAAGTTGTCGTCCAGCTCCAAGAGTCACCGCGCCTTTTCTCGCCCTCATTGTATGATTCACTTCAAAAGCGTGTCAAGGCGCAAAGTTTTGAGTTAGGATAGCTGTGGCAGATTTTGAACCGCCGTTTGTGACTGAAGGACAATATCGAATTGAGCAAAATTGGCTATCTGTTTAAACAAATATTTCGTAATGCCCGGCGGCTGCTGGAGACGCTGCTAGGGCTGGTGTTCCTGGTACTGGCTGGATTCGGGGCAATTGAGTCGTTCGCGGAGTGGCAGCAATACAGCAAGTCTCCCTCAGAAGGTCTGGTCAGTTTCGTTCTCTACTCAAGTTTTACGGTGCTTCTGGTCATCTTTTCCCTTTACTCTTTTGCCAAGGCCCGCAGTATCCGCTAGTGTAGTGTCCGAGAATTAACTGGACAATGACTTACGGCTCTTTATGCTGCGAGGCAGCAACGTTTAGGCATAAATCGTAATCCTGAGATTGTCCATCTATTTATCGGACACAAGACTAGCTGGTGACTCGAAAATCGAAACTCGAAAATCGCTACCCCCAATGCCAAGCTCCAAGTCACGATTTTCAAATCTCGATTTTCGGATCTCGAGCTTGATAGGAGTAGAATGACTTCGAACGAAGACAAGAAGGGGCAGGGGAAGTACACGACCTCTTCCGGCCTGGCCCTGAAGATAAGCTACACGCCAGAAGATCTGGCTGATTGGGACTACGACCGGGAAGCCGGCTATCCTGGGCAGTACCCTTTCACGCGTGGTATTTATCCCAGCCTCTATCGCGGCCGTCTATGGACCATGCGCCAGTACGCGGGCTTCGGTACGGCAGCGGAATCGAACGCCCGTTTCCGTTATCTCCTCGAGCGGGGCCAGACCGGCCTCTCGGTGGCTTTCGACCTTCCCACACAGATCGGCCTCGATTCCGACCACTCTCTTTCCCTAGGCGAAGTGGGCCGCGTAGGCGTTGCCATCGATTCGCTCGAGGATATGGAAGCTCTTTTCAAGGACATCCCGCTCGAACGCGTTTCCACCTCCATGACCATCAACGCCACTGCGGCTATCCTGCTGGCGCTTTACTTCGCGGTGGCGGAAAAGCAGGGTGCGGACCTATGCAAGCTGTCAGGGACAGTTCAGAACGATATTCTGAAGGAATACATCGCGCGTGGGACGTATATCTATCCCCTCGGCCCGGCGATGCGAATCGTGACGGATATCTTTGCATTCTGCCGCGACTCAGCGCCGGAATGGAACACCATCTCCATCAGCGGTTATCACATCCGCGAGGCAGGCTCTACGGCGGTTCAGGAAGTGGCTTTCACCTTGGCCAACGCCGTCGCCTACGTTGAAGCGGCAGTCGCCCGCGGGTTGGCCGTGGATGACTTCGCCCCTCGCCTCTCTTTCTTTCTGAACGCCCACAACGATCTTTTGGAAGAAGTCGCAAAATTCCGCGCCGCGCGCCGCCTCTGGGCACGTCTGATGCGTGAGCGCTTCAAGGCGCAGAATCCTCGCTCCTGGATGTTTCGTTTCCACACCCAAACCGCAGGGTCCACCTTGACCGCGCAGCAGCCGGATGTGAACATCGTGCGCGTGACGCTTCAGGCTCTTGCCGCCGTACTGGGCGGGACGCAATCCCTGCACACGAACTCACGTGATGAGGCTCTTGCCTTGCCCACAGAGGATTCGGCGCTGCTCGCTCTGCGTACCCAGCAGATCATCGCTGCAGAGAGTGGGGTGCCGAACACCGTTGACCCGCTGGCCGGGTCCTACGCCATCGAGACGCTGACCTGCCAGGTCGAAGCGGGCGCCAAGGAATACCTGGGCAAGATCGAGGCCATGGGCGGGGCCGTCCGCGCCATCGAGAAAGGCTACATCCAGAGAGAAATCCAACAGGCCGCATACGAATATCAGAAATCTATTGAGAGCGGGGAGCGGGTGATCGTGGGTGTGAACCGCTACCAGGAGGAGCGCCACACGCCATTGTCCATTCTTCATATCGACCCGGAAGGGGAACGCGCCCAGGTGGAACGCCTGCGTAACCTTCGGGCCCGCCGCGATGCCGCAAGTGTTCGCGCGGCCCTGTGCCATATTGAGGAGACCGCGCGTTCCGATCAGAACCTCATGCCCGCTATTCTCAAAGCTGTCAAAGCCTATGCCACAGTCGGCGAAATCTCCGACACCCTGCGCAAGGTGTTTGGGGAATACCAGGAGTCGGTGATAATTTAGCTGGTGGTTCCTATGACTGGAACCGAAACTCCGCACGGCGGCAAATGCATGTGGGAACGGTGGAGCGCAAGCAGTTTTTCTCGTCGGCCCGCACGAGGTGTTTTGAAGATTTTCGGGCGCAAAAGAGACATCGCGGTTCTGTTGGTAATCGGCTTCCTATCCCTGATGGCCCTGGTTGGGATGGCAGTCATCTACCTTGGTCCGCTGGTCGTAAAGTGAAGGCGGTTTATTGCGCGCTCAGCAACTGGTATGATTCCGCTATGGCGAAATGCAAGCTACTTGCGTTCCTGCTGTGCGAAAGAGCCACCGCGGCGGCGGACCAACACAACAAAGTGACCTTGCATAACTTATTCGATAGAATCGTGCTTCCTCTAACGCCTGGGAAGAGTGATCTGATCTTTGCTTACTATAAGATCGATGTGAAAGAGCCTTGTACCGTCGCATTAAGAATAACTGATCCATTTAAGCGGGAAATCCGACGAGATTGGCGTCATCCAATCGAGCACATGGGTCCAATTCAGGGAGTTTGGGCTCTAGACACAGACCTTTTTAAGGAGCCAGGGCGGTATGTCCTAGAAATGGATGAAGAGGGTCCGGACCCACACCCATTGGCCAGCATGGACTTAATTGTCGATGTGGAGAGAAAGTAGATTTCGATGAGTACAAATGCTCTAACTGTATACGATACTCCCTGGTTCGAGAGTCCTGACGAGGTGGAGGCAGCCGCTCGGTCGGCTGCCGCTCTGCCAGTCGGTAAACCTCCACTCGGGGATCGAAGCTTCTTTGAGAGAAAGTCGCCTTCCGAACTAGCGCGCGAGCAAGGTGTGGGTCCAGTCAAGGACATTCGGGTCTTTGCGGGTGGCTTCCCCGAAGGCGAGGATCTCGACGAACTGCTGGCCGAACTTGACGAACTGCGCCGTTCTTAGGCTAACCTCCCATGGACTGGGTTCTGCTCGACACGAACGTGTTTTCCTTTCTTCTCCCTTTTCGGCCCGACTCGCGGGCGGAACTTTACCGTCACCATATAGAAGGCGAAAACAAGTTCGCAGTTATTTCGTTCGTGACGGTAGCTGAGCTATACGTGCTGGCAGAGCGAAGGAAGTGGGGACCTCCTAGGGTACGCAATCTGGAAACCCATTTGAGTGCCGCTGTCGTTGTTCCCTACGACGTCGAGATTTGCAGGACTTATGCAAAGCTCAAGACCAGCCTGCAAAACCCCAGCGGATCGTCCAGAGTTATTGAAACAAATGATCTGTGGATCGCCGCTTGCGCGGTCAGACACGCGATCCCGTTGATCACCCACAATCGCCGGCACTTTGAGGGCATACCGGACCTAACCATCATCAGTGAGGCCACGTAAATCTAAACATCATGTCAACTCTAACCTTTCTCGGTGCCACTGGCACAGTTACCGGCTCGAAGTACTTGCTTGAGGCCGGGGGCGAGCGGCTGCTGGTTGACTGCGGGCTTTTTCAAGGCGAAAAAGAACTGCGCCTGCGCAACTGGAATCCGCTGCCCATTCCGCCTTCCAGCATTCAATGGCTGGTTCTGACGCACGCTCACCTGGACCACACGGGCTACATACCGCGTCTCGTGAAAGACGGATTCAAAGGGCTGGTTTATGCTTCGGCCGCGAGCATGGATTTGTCGAAGCTCGTTCTGCCGGACTCCGGGCACCTCCAGGAAGAAGACGCGGCCTACGCCAACAAGAAAGGATTCAGCAAGCACGACCCCGCCCTGCCGCTCTACACCTACGATGAGGCCGTGAAATCGCTCCAGTCGTTCCGCCCCATCGACGAATCAAAGCCCCTCGAACTTTCCGAACACTTCACGGTGCGCTGCTTTCCCGCCGGGCACATTCTGGGAGCGCGCCTGATCGAGGTCACGGCGCGTGAGAACGGGACCGTGAAGCGGGTTCTCTTTTCCGGCGACCTGGGCCGTTTCCCGCAGCTCATTTTGCGCGAACCCGTAGTCCCCGAGGATGGCTTCGATTACATGCTGCTCGAATCAACCTACGGCGACCGCCTGCACCCGCACGACGACGTGGGGACGCGCCTTGCCGCGATTGTGGAATCGACGGCAGAGCGCGGCGGCACGGTGGTGATTCCTTCCTTCGCCGTGGGGCGGACGCAGGAGCTTCTCTACCTTTTCCGCGAACTCATCGAGCAGCGCAAAATGCATTCGCTCCCCATCCACGTTGACAGCCCTATGGCCATCGACGTGACGGACCTTTACCGGCGCCACCGGGAGGACCACGACCTCCGGACCGAGGCCCTCGAAGCGAAGGGCGTCAAGCCCTTCTCTCCACCCAACCTGCACTTTGACAAAAGCGTCGAAGAATCCAAAGCTCTGAACGACGCGCACTACCCCACGGTCATCATCTCGGCGAGCGGCATGGCCACCGGCGGGCGCGTCGTTCATCACCTCGAGCGCTGTCTCCCCGACCATCGCAATACCATACTGTTTGTAGGTTTTCAGGCGGCGGGCACGCGCGGCAAACTCATCCAGTCCGGCCAGCCCGTCAAAATGCACGGCCAGGTCGTTAATATCCGCGCCCGCATCGAAACCCTCGAGCATCTGAGCGCCCACGCCGATTACGGTGAGATCCTGGCTTGGCTGCACAAGTTCCAAAAACCTCCCGGAAAGACGTTCCTGGTCCACGGCGAGCCAAAGGCCGCCGAATCCCTCCACCAGAAGATCACTCAAGAGCTAAAATGGGACGCGTCCGTCGCTTCGTACCTTCAGAAAGTTCAGCTTTAAGTCGAGAGCGAAAGACATTCACCACAGAGGTCACGGAGAAAAGCTCCTATGGCTCTTCTCAGCGGTCTCCGCGCTTTCTGTGGTGAGGCCGGCTTTCAATCCGCATCCACGACGCAGCGGAAGCCGAGGGTGCCGGAGCGGTCTTTACTCGGGGCCATCAGCAAGTACTTGCCGTGCTCGGTGAGGCGGTAGGCTTGCGGGAAGTACCAGAGCGAGCCTTGCGGCTGATAGTAGCTGCCGCCTTTGAGGACGGCGGTGCGCGTGTGCTCGTCCGTGAACTCATCGGTCCACTGCCAGACGTTGCCAACCAGGTCCATCACGCCGAAAGGGCTCGCGCCCTTAGGGTAGGCATCGACGCTCGTCGGCTCGCGCATCTCGCGGCGCTTGTCGGGCGCGGGGACGGCGGCGGGGTCCCACTTGTTGCCCCAGGGATAGAGCCGGCCGTCGCTGCCTTGCGCCGCGTACTGCCATTCCCATTCGTGCGGCAGGCGCTTGCCGGCCCAGGCGGCGTAGGCGCGCGCGTCTTCGAGCGATACCCACGTCACCGGCTTGCTGGCCCAGCCCTCCGGGTAGCGTCCGTTCTTCCAGTCGCGCAGGAAGTTGTGATCGTCCTTGGGATGATAGCGAGTTGCGTCGAGGAACTTCTTGAACTCGGCGTTGGTGACCGGATATTTGTCGATGTAGAACGGCTTGAAATGCATCTTATGCAAATGGTAGCGGCGGGGCGCATCCTCCCAGGGGTATTGCACGTCCACGCCAACGTCGTTGCCGCCCTCGATCATGTATGCCGGAGACTTGGAACTCGAAATCGGCTTCCGGGATCTTCACCATGCCGGCGGGGGCTGCCTGGGCGGGCCTGGTCGGCGCTATCTCGACGATCTGCTGCGGCAGGAATTTCCACTCATGGGACAGCGTCGCGAGGCGCGTGCGCGCAAGTTCGTGTATTTCACCGAGCAGCTTCTGCGTGCCGCCTGAGGCCGGCGCTCCCTCCATGGCCAGCACGGCGCCGTAGCCGTGCGCCTCGACCTCGAAGCTCAGCGTGGCGGTCGAGCCGTTCACTTCAGGCTCGCAACTCCACGCCGTGCCAGAAGTCGTAGAACATGCATGCCACTTTTAGTAAGGGATCGCGATCTGGCGGCCCGCCACGTCGTATTCGATTGCGGTTGACCATCATCCAGAGCGTTTGCCCCTGCGCCGGGGAACTTGCTGGCGAATACGCCTTGGCGAAGCGTGGGTGTATGCGGCTCCCAATCGGGGCTGATGAGCAGGCTCGCGAAGGCGCGCTCGATCTTGGCGATACGGCGCAGCGCCTCAGCGTCGCGCGGGGTGATCTGGTTCCAGATGCCCCAGATGTTTTCCCAGCTTTCATAGCCCACGCCGTTGAAGAAAGCGGACTGCAGGTCGTCGGTCTTGTCGCGATTCCAGCGGTCGCAGACGTTCACCATGTGCCGCGGCTCGATCCATTTGTACCGGCTGACCATGGGCACAAGGTGGTATTTCCAATAGCCCCAGGTCATGTTGTTCCAGTGCCAGGGCTTCGTCGGCAGGGCCGCCTTCGGGCTCGAGCACCAGGGGATGGCCGCGTTCGGTCGGAGGCCTTGCGGAAAGCGCGCGGCACGCCGTCGAGCGTGTCGCCGTTGATTCCGTCGGCGCCGATCTCGGCCATGGCTCTGCGCGGTCGCCTCCCAGTTCGGCATGCCGGCTCGCGCGTGCCCTGGTCCCAAAGCATGACCGGGAAAGAGCACGCGGACGCCGCGGCGGTGGAAGTCGGCGATCATTTGCCGCAGCCCCGCCACGCCGCCGGGCATGTCGTGCAGCAAGTCGTGCTGGTTGCGATTGTCGATGCCGATGTTCGGATAGACGTGCCAGATGAGCACCGAATCGATGCCGCCGTAGCGCTTCTCGAGGTCGTCAAGATAGCGGTCCACGGTGTACTTGCCGGCGACGGGGTCGTAGAAATACCGCTCCTCGATCATCATCTGCGGCTGGATGAAGCTTGACTGCGTCCACTTCAGCTCCGGCCGCTCGTACTCGGAGCCGTCGTAGCCCATGCGAATCAAGCGCTCGCGGCGCCAGTGGCGGACGTCCTCGATCCACGCCTTGAAGGCCGGGGCGGAATCCATGACCTCATCGCTGCGATAGCAGCATTGGTCGGCGGTGATTGCGGCTTTGTCCGGCCCGGGGATCTGCTCGTCCTGCGGCTCGAACTTGGTATCCTGGGCGAAAAGGGAGCCAGCAACGAGGAAGACTAAGATTGCCAGAGTGTAAATCCGGTCCATTTGGGGACCTCCCAACATTTGTTGAACCACCAAGGCACAAAGACATCATCTTATAGCACCTTATTGGCCTCGTGTCTTGGTGCCTTCGTGCTGAATAAATCTCCACCTTACCGGTTGTACTTGGGCGTGATGCCTCGAAGCCGTTTCCACACGGCATCGCAGCGGGCCAATAGAGATTCATCGAGCGCGCCGTTTTCGGAAGCTTTAAGGTTTTCGTCGAGCTGTTTCACATTCGAAGCGCCCAGGATGATCGAGTCCACCTGCGGTTGCGCGAGCAGCCATTGCAGGGCGAGTTCGATGGGAGTCTTACCTGCCTCACGCGCTACGCTGAGCAATTCTTCCACGGCGGCAAAGTAGTCGTCGTGCCAATAGCGGTTCAGATAGATCTGGTTTCCGTCGAAGCGCGTTCCGGGAATCGGCCCGCGCTGCTTGGACTGCTTGCCAGTCAGCAGGCCCCCGCCCAGCGGGTTGTACGTCACCACGCCCACGTTGAATCGCTTGCAGAATCCCAGGTACTCGTCTTCGATGGCCCTGGTGATGACGTTGTACATCGGCTGCGAGACGCAGGGCGGCTTGTACCCCTTTTTCTCCGATATCCAGAGGGTTTCGCAGATCTGCCAGGCGGCGAAGTTCGACACCGCCGGGAAACGCACCTTCCCCGCCCGCACCACCTCATCCATGGAGGCGAGGGTCTCCTCGATCGGCGTGTTGTAATCCGGCAGGTGAAGGTAGTAGAGATCCACGTAATCGGTTTTGAGTCGCCGCAGGCTTGAGTCGATGGCTTTGTGAAGGGCAGCGCGGGAGAGTCCGATTTCATCGGGGCCGTCGCCCGCTTTAAGACCCACCTTGGTGGCCAGGACAACTTTCTGGCGCCGGCCGGCCAGGGCCTTGGCAATCATGCTTTCGGCCGCGCCCTTGTTGTAGACGTTCGCAGTGTCGATGAAGTTGATTCCCGCCGCGAGGCATCGGTCCACGATGCGCACCGCTTCGGCCTCGTCGGCTTGCAAACCGAATGTCAGAGTTCCCATGCAGAAGCGTGAGACCTTCAAGCCTGTGGCGGAAAGAGTTCGGTATTCCACGGTGACCTCTCAAACTGGGATTAACACCAAGGCACAAAGGCGCCAGGCAAATATAATGGAATTGCTTTGGAAATCCCCTCCCTTGGTGTCTTTGTGCCTTCGTGGTTCAAAACCGTTGACTTGCCTCCCTACACGCAAACTATACTAAAATGAGCTGCTATGGCAGAGCCGAGACTTCTTCACCTTGCTCAGGACCTGGAGTGGCTGGGATGTGAACTTGAATATTTCGGCCACCAGCACGCCCTCCAGGGATCTCCTGAATCCGGGCTCGCCTGGGACTCGTATCGTGAAAAACAACGTGGTGTCCTGACCACTGCCGATAAAGTCGAGCGCGAACTGAAGAACCTCGTGCGCTTCAATCCCACTGGTCTGGTTGGCGTGCAATATCCGATCACGGAAACCCTGGATTCTATCACCGAACTGATCGGGACCGTTGAGACCATCAAGCAGGCGGCAGGGTATTCGGTCAAGGATCTTCCACCCCTGGTGCGCAGTTTTACCAAGATGGTGGAACGCTACCTGCAAGCAGTGGGAGCCACGCGCGGTTAGGAACAGCCCAGGCGTTCATCCGGCCATCAGGGGCCGGAGAAACTCAGCCGAGGCGCGAATCTCTTCCAGGCCATTCATGCCGTCTTCTATCGAGACCCACCCCTCGAACCCGCAATTCTTCAGCGTTTGAAAGATGCGCGGGTAATCATTCAATCCTTCCCCGATCACCCCGTGTGCGAGGAACGAAACGTAGCCGGTGGAACCCTCGGCCTTTCGCAGGTCTTCGACGGTGTAGCCGGGCAGAAGGTGACGGTCGCTCGCGTGCATGGTCACCACGCGGTGCTTGACTCGCTCGAGAAGCTCCAGCGGGTCCTCGCCCGCCACCAGGCTGTTCGAAGGGTCGAACTGCACGCCGAACCACGGGGAATCGATCTGGCTCACAATTTCCACGAAGACATCCTGGTGCTGCGCGAACTCTGGGAACTTCCAGTAATTATCCTTGTAGTGGTTTTCGAGCGCCAAGACGATTCCCTTTTGTTCAGCGTGCCCCAGCAACTCGTGGATGCTTTCTACCACCAGGCGAACGCCCTCGGCGCGTGAAACCTCAGGCCGCCGCTGGCCGGAAAGCACCCGGCAGAACTTCCCGCCCAGGGAAGCGGTCACGTCAATCAATTTCCGCTCGCGCACGATTTCCCTTCGGCGCGCCTCGGCATCGGGCTGGGTGAAATCCGGCGAGCAACAGAGCATGGGCATTTCGAAATGGCGGCGCTCGAGGGCACGGCAAACCTTCTCGATGTAGACCTCGTCAAAGCATTCGAGGAATCCGTCGTAAAGCTCCAGGCCATCGACGGGGAGGTCCGCGGCCATCTCAATCCAGTCGAACACGCTCATGCTGCGTTCAACCACGAGCTGGTCCATGAAGCACTTGGGAAACGCGGCGAGTTTCATTTCTTAGGCACCTGTACGGTCGCCGCGGCGCCGGGAGCGCCGAAGGGCATTTGTTCGTAGTCGAGGATGGCGCCGCTCAGCAATTCATTGGTGGCGAAGAAGAGCGCGGCGCTCGCAATGTCCGCCGGCGCGAGCATGCGTCCGAAGGGGCGAGTCTTCAAAGCCTCTTCCAGCCAGTTTTCGCCCAGGCCTTCCACCACCGACTTCATGTGGTGCTCACCTTCAGTCAGAACCCAACCGGGATTAATCTGGTTCACTCGAATCCTGTACTGCTTGAGGTGGTCGGCTGTATTCTTGGTGAAGGTCAACATGCCGCCCTTGGCCACGGAATAAGCAACAATATGCGGGTAGCCAAAGTAGGCCAGAACCGACCCGATGTTGATGATGCACCCGCTCGAGCGCGGCTTCATGTACTTGATGGCTTCCTGGCAAAGGATGAAAGGGGCGCGAAGATTGGTGGCAAAGATATCGTCCCAGAGCGCCACGGGAGTCGTCTCGACATTCCCGCGAGGGTAAATTGCGGCGTTGTTTACCAGGATGTCGAGCTGGCCGAAGTGCTCTACCGCACGCCGGATGAGTTCGCGGCAGTGAGCTTCCTGTTTCAAGTCGCCGGCCACCACCAGTGCCTCGCCGCCGGATTTCTTGATTTCCCCGACTAGTTTCTCTCCCTGGGGCCGGTGGCTTTCGATGCCGTGCACAACGACGCGCGCGCCCGCTTCGGCAAACCGCCGCGCGATCCCCGCCCCAATGCCTTGCGTCGAACCTGTGACCACTGCCACTTGTCCCGCCAGTGCCAGACCCTTTGAGTCCATGGGGTGCATAGAACTCCTCTCCTCCAAGTTTATGTAGAAGCGATGTTACATCATAGTACGGCCGAGACCTGGAGCGCAGATTTTGTTTGTCATGGAAGGTTGCCGTCGTATATTCTCACCCCGCGCTTGAGGTCAGGCCGGCTCATGTCTCGCGCCCGACGGATGGGCTTGACCCTGATCCCACTCGATAAAAGGTGTTAGGATTTGAGCTGCAAGGCGGGCATGCGAGGCAGATGTCAACCCTATATTTGAAGCCGAGGTGCTAACTATGAATCGACGCCAATTCGGTCGCACACTTGCCGGCACAGCTTTGGCTGCGCCCGCACTCGCGGCCCTACCGATCCGGGCAGCGTCCGCGCTGCCGGAAGGCGAGGCGCCCGGAGTACCGTTCAAAATCTCCGTCATGCTTTGGACTGTGTTTCAGGACCTCGCGTTTGAAGCGCGCCTTGAAAAGGTGGCGGAGGCCGGCTACCACGCCGTTGAATTGGTCGGTGAGTATAAGAAGTGGTCAGAGGAGGACTTTCGCAGAGCCAACCGCAAGCGCCGCGAGCTCGGAATTGCTTTCGACGTGACGGCCGGGCTTGCGCACGGCGTAGGCGATCCTAAAGCACGCGAAGCTTTTCTCGCTGACCTCCGCAACGAGCTACCGGCCATGGATAAGCTCGAATGCCGTGCCATTATCGTCATGTCGGGAAACGTCGTGCCGGGATTGTCACGCGCCCGGCAGCACCAGAGTTGCATCGAAGGGCTGAAGCGAGCGGCGGATATTGCGGAGCAGAAGGGCATCACGCTTTTGCTCGAGAATATCGACCTCGAGGAGAACGAGCACTATTACCTGTGGTCAGTGGCCGAAGGGTTCGAAATCATTGGCCAGGTGGGGCACCCGCGCGTCAAACTTCTCGACGACTTCTTCCACGAGCAGATTTCCGAAGGCAACCTAATTGAGAAGGTGGAGAAAAACATCGATAAGCTGGGGTTGATTCACGTGGCGGACGTTCCCGGGCGGCACGAGCCGGGGACGGGAGAAATCAACTACACGAACATTTATAAGAAGCTAACCGCGCTCAAGTACGATCGCTACGTGGCCATGGAATTCATTCCCAGCGGCGATCCTGTCACAAGCCTGCGCCGTGCTCGCGAGGAAGCGATCCGGGCTTCTAGGGAAGGCTAAGACGCATTTCCTTGTGGAATCGGCTTGCTGACTGCCCGATGCCTTCTGCCTTCTGTCTTTTCCCGGCCCTTAATCAGATGCGGTTTTCGTGTCGGTCCAGACTCGCACGGTTTGTTTCTCACCGTTGACGGTTACGTCTACCTCGCCCTCGCGCGCCAGGGCGCGAAGCCCGGCGTCAACGTCGAGATCGTTAGAATTGTCGGCGAGCATTGCGCGAACCACCGAGATCGGAACCTTGATGGCGATGGTTTTTCCGGCGTGATGCTCGGCGTTTGGCTTCTCGACGATTTTAATCAGCAAACCCCGACCGGCTTTGGCCACACTCACTTCGTTGTCATGCCGCTCGAGTGTAATGAATACGTTGTCTGGAGAATTGCGGGTGGCGTCCAGCAAGGCCCGCAGATCCGCGCCGTTCACCGAGGCTTGCAAACTGAATTTGCCTTGGTGTTGATGATCAGCGGGGATCAAGGGCAGAGCCGCCGAAGCCATCTCAATTGGCAAGTTGACGTTCACAGTGCCGCTCGTCCCGCTGGCGCCTTCCACACGCACGTGAATCCAGCGCTGCACGGACGCCGCCATGAGCGCCACGGCGCTCAAACACAAAACTGCCGGGACTTGAAGCGCATTCCTCGTCACAGGTCACCTCGCAATTGTTTCGATTCGATTCACCCACTCCCCCCGATGCTATTGGATGTCGCCGTTAGTCCGAAAGATGCCAGGGTAGGGACTGGTGAAGCAAGAAGGCGGTAGGCAGAAGGCAGAAAGCGGAAGACAGTACGCAGTGAGTCGAAGAGGATTTCAAATTTCAACGGGTAAAGAGCAAATATCAAATGGAAAGACCATTTGAATTTTGCCTTTTGCCGTTTGTTCTGCTCGGCCATGGGATACACGGCAAGCTTCCAATGTGGAATTGCCTCAGGAGGCTGCGGAGAAACGTTTCCGCGCTGTCATTCTGAGGGAAGCGAAGAATCTCTGCAGTTGCAGTTTCAACGAGCCACGGAGAGCCTTCCTTCGTTCCACTCAGGACCGCCTGGGCTCCTCAGGATGACAGCTAGATGCAGCCTCCTAGCCCCTAGCCCCTCTCACTCGTTCCACCCTTCGTGTTCCTGCCAATCCATGATGCGGACGTGTTCTTCCCGGCGAGGGAGTTCAGAGAAAGTACTCTTCATTCCTTCTTCGATGTTCCCATCCTGCGACTGGTAGATCCATCCCATCTCTTGCTTAAGCGCCGACACCTCTCCGCTCAGGTAGACAATCGCGTCTTGGTACTTGTAAGGGGCAGGCTTGAAGCCGCCGGCGCCGTAGGATCGATCGCCCCATACGATTGTCTGGGGGGCGATTCGATGTTCGCGCAGCAAATCCTGGCAGGCTTTGATGGCGAACCAATTGGTCGTCCGGTGGTCCACGTGGCGCTCGTCGGGATGGGGTAGGGCGATCAGCGCCGGATGAAAATCGGTGACGATCTGCTCGATCGCGGCCAAGACGGACTCACGCGCAAAGGGCATATTGGGTCGCAAGACATGCTCGTAAGGTGCGTGGTCGCAAGCGAGGTAGACCGACAGGAACGGGTCTGCAGGCTTTATATGTTTCGACCAGATGGCGCCCGAGCCGCCGTCAGGGAGGCCAAGGATATCGACCTTGTCGCGCGTGAGACCGATGTGTTCGAGGGCCTCGCGGCTCTCTTCCATGCGCACCATGCCGAATTCGCGCGCCTCGTTCGGCCCGCAGTGCTTGCTGTAATAGCGCTCGCATTCGCCCACGTCACCGCCGGTAAGGATCAAGACCCGCACTGGAACGCCCGCTTCGACCGCAGCGCGGATCAGCCCGGCGTAGGCGAGTTCGTCGTCTTCGTGCGGGCAGATCACCAGCACTGAGGGCGGCAAGGGGTTGACGGCAATTTCTGTGCCCGTTTCGGCCAGCAGCCTCGCACCCGCGCCCGTTAACCTCACCGTCACCCGGTAGGTGCCGGGGTTCTGCGTGGCAGGAATTGCCCAAGCCTCTGACGCGATTGCCTGCGACTGGCCTCCGGAGAGATTAATCCCCGAAAGCAGGGTCGCTTCCTGGACGACTTTTCCCGCGCCATCTATGACGGTCGCCCGAAGTTCAGCGCCGCTCCAAGCTTCGCCCCCCGGGTTCTTCAGCGTGCCCGTGATTCTTACCCGATCCCCGGGCCTATAGAGCGTCCGGGAGTGGTCCAGACTGATTGCGGCTGACACCAGGCCGGGCGGGTAAAAATTCCGATATTTGGTAAAGTCGATATCGGAGTTATAGGCGTGGGTGAAACTCCTGCTGAAAGGGATGGGAAGGTCGTGATCCGGGGGGCGCACGATGGCAGGCTGGGTGAACGCCATGTCGTAAAGGATGCTGTGATCGGCGTTCCAAACAGCTACCGTGTAGGTGTCCACTTCCGGCGGAGGGGTCTTCTCGTGTCGCTCGGGACCGCCCACACCCATGACCTCCTTCTGCATCCCTTGGAGCGATGCGGCAATCCCCGCGCTGGTCATGGGAATGGCTACCGTCCCTCGCGCCGCCAAACTGACGTGGTCGCGCAGGACTTTGAGAGCGAGTTCGGGGTTGGCGCTGGCCTCGCCGGGATGGAGTGAAATCCAAGGGTAGTTGGCGTTCGAGAATTCGACGATGAGGTTCTTCATCTCAGCGTCGGTCAGATTCTCCAGCATCAACTGGCACTCGATCGGCTCGCCCAGGCTGTAGAAGGTCCTGTCCAGGTTCAGGTGCGAGATTAGAACCAGTTTCTTGTAAGCGGCGAAGCCTCGCAAAGACTGGAGGATCACAGTTCGATGCGCCGTGCGGTCCTGCACGCGGACGGCAACCGTGTAGAGTCCCGTGGGCGCCTCGGCGGGGATAGGCCAGCCGATTTCGTAATTGGCTTCTCCTTGCTTTGGCTCACCGACCCGGTCCATTTGGACGCTGGTTGTGGAGGTGGTGCCGGAATACTGTATTTCCGCAAACACGGCGTAGCGGCTTGCGTCGCCGGAAATACCCTTCAGCGTGGCGCGGATGGTGGCTATCGATCCGACATTGAAACCGCTGTCTGCGGGACCGCCAATGACGGAGAGTTCTTCTCCGCGGGCCGTGCTCCAGGTCGAAAGCAGAGTTGCCATCAAACCGAGCAAGAAGAAGTTTCTCATTCCCATAATTTCCCCATCCTCCGCAATAGTCTCGTTCGCTATTCTAACCTCTGACTCCTGATTTCTGGTTCCTTCTTTCCAGCGCCTCTTCGATCTTCTGGAGCATGAAGACGTCCTCCCGGTTGTAAGTCAGCAGGTCCGCCAGAAGGGCCTCATTCCGGGTGGTCTGGTACTTCTTCCAGGCGTCGTCGGCCCATTTTCCGTCTTTGCCAGGAAGCTCGCGTTCAAGGCCCAGCATTCCCTCAATGGCCTTCTGGCCTCCCCACAGACCCACGCTCCAGCACGCCGGGCAGAGGTCGAGGTGGGTGAATGTCTCGTCCAGCACGACGCCCAGTTGTGCGGCAATTACAGGGAAGTCGAATCCTATATAACCCTTCACATTGTCGCGAATCGAACGCCCATTGTAAGTGACAATGCGCTCGACTCCCGCAAGCACCGCCATAAGCGCCTCGCGCGTGGCTTCCTCACCCACAAGCTGGAAAAAGGCGTCTTTCTCCCCCTCCACGATCCTCACGCCGATCACCGTGATCTTGTGGTTCTTACAGTCCCGGAAAAGCCGCTGGTCAGTATAGGTTCCAACGTAGTTGGTTTCAATGTCGAGGTACGCTGTTTTCATTTACTCCTCCCTCCCGAGGAATTCCCGCCGCTTGCGCGGCCTTGACGGCTTGCCGGGTTCGAGGGAGCGCGCGAGTTGCACCGCCTCGAATCCGAACCTTTCGCGCAGCTTATCAGCGGCTTTCAGAATCTTGCCGAGTTTCTCGTGCTGCGGGCTTTCGAGCAAATTGCGCTGGAATACACTGCGGTCGAGGTTCGAGGCGCGGACTCCCACCAGCCGGACTTTCTTCTTCGTTTCGTAAGTGGCTTCGAAGAGACGCAGCACGCTCTCGAATATCACTGAATCGAGGTTGGTCGGCTCGTCGATGGTGATGTCGCGGGTGAGCGTTTTGAAGGGCGCATAGCGAAGTTTCAACCCCACGCGTGTGGGCGAACAAGCCGTGGTCGCGCAAACGCCGCGCCACGAGTTGGGCCAGGTAAGAAAGCGTGCGCTCCAGCTCCTCGAGGTCGTCGATATCCTGGTCGAAAGTGGTTTCGTGGCTGATCGACTTCGGCTCTTCCTGGTAAGCGTAGGCGTCGATGTCCCGGCCACAGGACTTCGTGTAAAGCCATTCGCCGAATTTGCCGAACTGCGCCCGCAGCTTTTCCTCCCCCATTTGCCGCAGGTCGCCGATGGTGGTGATGCCGTGGGAACGCAATTCAGGCTCCGTCACCTTGCCGATGCCCGGCATGCGGCGGATGGGCAGCGGGGCAAGAAACGCGGCCTCACAGCCGGGCAAAACGTAAAGCAGGCCGTGCGGTTTGGCCTGGTCTGAGGCGATCTTCGAGACCAGATGAGAAGTGGAGAGGCCAATCGAGCAATTGAGCCCGGTGCGCTCCTTCACGGTGCGAATCAACTTATCGGCCGCCCGAAATGCCGAGCCGTGCAGACGCTCGCAGCCGGTGAGATCGAGGTAGGCTTCGTCAATGGACACCATCTCGACCACTGGCGTGAACTCGCCGAAGATTTGGCAGACCCGGTGGGAATAGTCGCTGTATTTGCGGTGCTGGCCGCGCAAAAATATGGCGTGCGGGCAGAGCTTCTTGGCGGTTCCGAATCGGCATGGCGGAGTGCACGCCGAACTTGCGCGCTTCATAGCTTGCCGCTGCCACCACGCCGCGGCCGTCCGGATCCGCGCCGACGATTACCGCCTTGCCCTTGAGCGAGGGATTCTCCAGCTCCTCGACGGAAACGAAGAAGGCGTCCATGTCGACGTGCAGGATCTGCGTTAGCATGGCTCAACACAAAGGGGCCGGGGGCTAGGCCAATCCGGAATTACAAATTCTAGAATTATAGCTTCTGCATTCCGCTCACCCATCAGCATGACCGTCTACGCTCATTGACTCTTTCTTCCGCGCGCTCACCACTCGCGGAATCCCCGCCAGATCGGGCATGACTTCGATTTCCGTCCACTCCGGGCCGAGCAGGGCCAGCACCTGGTCGCTCATATTGTAGCCGATCTCGACCACTACGAAGCCGCCGGGCTTAAGCACCTCCAGAGCTTGCGGGAAGAGGCGAGCATACATTTCGTCGCCGCGCTTGAGGTTTCCCCAGGCGATGCGCGGCTCGAATTGGCGTACCTCCCGCTGCACCATTTTGATGTCGTGCTCTCCCACGTAGGGCGGGTTTGAGACCACAAAATCAAATGTGCCCAGGAAGTCTTTATCGAGAAATCGAGCCAGGAGATCGCTTTCGAGGAACTTGACGCGCTCCGGCATTCGCAAACGCACGGCGTTTCGCGATGCCACCACCAGAGCCGTGCCTGGAGATGTCCGAGCCGAAGAGGATGGCGCGAGGAAGCTCAGAGGCGAGCGCCAGGGCGATGCACCCGGAGCCGGTGCCCACGTCCACAATGCGCAGCCGAGCGTTTTTCGGCCACTCCGCCGCGGCGCGCGAGTTCGAGCACTCGCTCCACGGTGTGTTCAGTTTCGGGCCGCGGAATCAGGACGTCGGGGTTGACCTCGAAATCGAGCCCCCAGAATTCCTGCTGGCCGGTGATGTACTGCGTGGGCTTGCCGGTGCATCGCTCCTCAATCAGCAGGAAGTAGCGCTCGGTTGTCTCGCGGCGGCAGGTCCATCTCCGGCGTTCGAGTGAAGATAAGCGCGGTCTGCAATTGAGGACGTGCATCAGCAGCACTTCAGCGGCAAGTTGCGCGGAAGGAACCTGATTTGGAGGAGCGTCTCGAGGCGTTCTTGAGAGCGGCGCGGAGCTGCATGGGGAAATCAGAAGGCAGTAAGCAGAATACAGAAGGCGGAAAGATGGACGTGGAGCGAGAAGAAAGCGACGCAATAATTGAGTCGGTTGAACTGTTGGCCTTAGATTGGAAGATCTAGTCTATTTTTGCGGACCCAACCTGAATGCGCCACACCTCCGCACTCCGCCTTCTGCTTTCTGCCTTCTGCCTTCTGATTTCTCTCTTCACGCTGCCACGGTCGACTTGTTTCAACTTTTCGGCCTGGATAGTAGGATATCAGCGCCGCGATGATGTCGTCGAGCTTGCCGTCCATGACGCGGTCGAGCTGGTGAATGGTGAGGCCGATGCGGTGGTCGGTGAGGCGATTCTGGGGGAAGTTGTAAGTCCGGATCTTCTCGCTGCGGTCGCCGCGTGCCGACCATGGAGCGGCGCTCCTCGGTGATCTGCTTCTGCTGCTCCTGCAGCTTCATTTCGTAGAGCCGCGAGCGGAGCACGCGCAGCGCCTTGGCGCGGTTCTTGATCTGCGACTTCTCATCCTGGCAGGAAACCACCATGCCGGTGGGCAGGTGCGTGAGGCGCACCGCGGAGTAAGTGGTATTCACCGATTGGCCGCCCGGCCCGGAGGAGCAGAACGTATCGATGCGGATATCCTTGGGGTCAATTTCGATTTCCACCTCGTCGGCTTCCGGCAGCACGGCGACGGTGATGGCCGAGGTATGGATGCGTCCCTGCTGCTCGGTGGCCGGAACGCGCTGCACGCGGTGCACGCCGCTTTCATACTTGAGCTTGCTGTAAACCTTCTGCCCTTCGATCAGGGCGATGACTTCCTTCATGCCGCCGATGCCGGAGAGGCTGGTGGAGAGCACCTCCACCCGCCAGCCCTGCGATTCCGCATAGCGGTTGTACATGCGGAAGATTTCCTGCGCAAAGAGCGACGCCTCGTCGCCGCCCGTGCCGGCGCGGATTTCCAGCACCACGTTCTTCTCGTCGTTCGGGTCCTTCGGGCAGCAGCAGGACTCTGAGTTCCTCTTCCACCTTTGCCTGCCGCTTCTCGAGGTCTGCGAGTTCCTCCTGCGCCAAGGCTTTCATCTCGGCATCGACGGCAGCCTCGTCGAGCATCGCCTTGGTCTCTTCAAGCCCTTTCTGGATGGTCTTCCACTCCCGGTACTTCTCCACCACCTCGCTCAGCTCGGCGTGCGCCTTGGCGGTCTTCTGATAGGTAGCCTGGTCCGCCAACACGCCGGGATTGCCGAGCTGCGCCGTAAGCTCGTCATACTTCTTTTCGATTTCCGCCAGCTTTTCGAGAAATTCATGGTTAAAAGTAGTCATGGCGACGGCGGTATGTGGTAGAAGCCACGCCTTCGGCCATTGCCCACTTGCGTACTCTTCCTGCCTTCTACGCCACCACCAACTCCCCGCCGCGCGCCTTTTCGAGTTCCATGGCGGTCTCGATGGCCTTGATGGCGGTTTCGAGTTGGCGGTCGTCCGGCTCGCGCGTGGTGATGCGTTGCAACCAGAGTCCGGGCTCCGCCGCCCAGCGCCACAGTCTTCCCTGCGATTTTGCGGCAAAGCGAATGAATTCGTAGGAAACGCCCGCGATCACCGGCAGCAGCGCCAGCCGGCCCACGAATCGCATGGCAAAAGTGCGGAAGGGCAGGAACATGTAAAGCACCATGGCGATGGCCATCACTACCAGGAGGAAGCTCGTGCCGCAGCGGGGGTGGAAGCGCGTGCAGGCGCGCGCCGTCTCAACGTCAATGGCGCCCCGCTTCTCAAACGCCCAGACCACCTTGTGCTCCGCCCCGTGGTACTCAAAGATGCGCCGGATTTCCTTCCACCGCGAAATAAAAAACAGGAACCCAAGGAACAACACCATGCGAATGGTCCCGTCCAGCAGGTTGAAGAGGATCAGGTTGCCCGCGGCAGGGTAATGGCGGCTGATGATGGTGGCGAGAGAAAGCGGGACATATTTGTAGAAGAAAACGAAGAAGCCCAGCGAGAACGCCAGGTTCGCCGCCAAAAGCCAATTGCTCAGCTCGGCCTTCTTCTCGGTCTCGGCGGGTTTGCCCGGCTCTTCGAGGGCCTGTTCAGCGGAGTAGCGCAAGGCACGGATTCCCAGCACCATCGCCTGGCCCAGCGTCCCGAGCCCTCGCAGTAGCGGGTACTTCATCCACGGGTGCTTGTCCGAGGGCTTCTCCAGGTAGTCCTTGGCGACCGCAATTCCGCCGCTCGGCTGCCGCACCGCCACCGCATAGCTGTGCGGGGAGCGCATCATGACCCCCTCGATCACCGCCTGGCCGCCCATCAGGGCTTCTTCCGGAGCCTGAAGCAGGGGTAGGACAATCAAGCGAAACAAAGTGCGCATGCGATGGCTATTTCGGTTCGAGAACATTCCCATAAACGTTATGGCTCCTCGCCCTCGCGCGTCTTCCACGAGCGATGCTCTTGATGTGGAGGCGAGTCGAATCCCCGGGGGGCGCTCTCGACGCGCAGCGGGCCGCACAGAATTAGATGCGCGCCGGGGAGCCATTGCTCAGCATATCCGCAATGAATGGGGGTGTCAATTCAGGCGCGGTGCCGCCCATTCCGTCGATAACCTCGCTGCTGTAGGGGGACGGCTTGCCGTCCCCGCATTTCTGCCGTCCTCGAAAAGGGTAGGGCAAGCCCTGCCCCTACACCGCCCCGTTCATGAGTGCCCCCCAACGCCCGCAAGAAATGCTCCCGGTAGTATAATCATTCAGAAGCGAGGGTGCGGAATGGAAGTCTTGCGTCGAAGTACGGCTAATGGCTCGGGGTGCCCGTAGCATGAGAGAATACGGGCTGGGTCGAGCCCTTCTTCGGTTTGCGGCGGTTGCGGTCTTGGTACTCGCCGCCAGCCATGCTGCTTCCCCGCTTAGCAGCCGCCGGTTCGACGTCAGGTGGCGCGCTCCCGTGTCTCAATGCGAATCGGCCCGACATCTCAGGCCCCTCGTATCGACCGACCCTTTGCTACCTCAACTGCCTTGCCAAGCCACCCACTCTGCGGGAACTGAGTCCAGGCCTGCCGCTCCTGCATTTTTGGATTTAACCCCCGGCGAGCTCTCCAAGCAGGTTCACGAGTTGAAGCATCTAGACTCGGCGAGCAGCCAGGACAAGTTGCCGATGATCATGAAGCGAGTGGGGGCCACGGTCACTGACTTTTTCGATAACTTTTCGAATACCACCTGCACCGAACGTATAAGCTCCGTAGTGGATGCCAAGCCGGGAGGGGCTCCGCTGCAACTTGAGCTCAAGCTAAGTTACGTGGCTTTGCTTAGACCGGGGAAGAAAGGGATTTCCCTCGAGGAGTATCGAACAAATTCCAAGGGTGAACCCGCCAAGGTGCTAGGCTCAATAGTGACCAGCGGGTTCGTCTCTCTGATTTCCTATTTTCATCCTATCTATCAACGCGACTCGCGCTTTCGGTATCTGGGGCGTGAGTTGATAAAAGGCAAGGACACCTACGTGATCGCGTTCGCTCAAGTGCCGGGGATGGCCAGACAAGCGGTGGAGATCAGGCTGGGAAACAAGAAGGGCTATGTGCTCTTGCAAGGCGTGGCGTGGATTGACCCGACAAGATTCAGAATACTTCGACTGTGGACCGAGCTTGAGCAACCGGATCCGAACCTGGGCTTGCAGAAAGAAATCACAGAGGTTGAGTATTCCGAAGTGGCCTTCAAACAGAACCGCAAGATGCTTTGGCTGCCACGCGAGGTGACCGTAAACGGCCAGTTGCAAAAGGTCGCCTTCTCCAACCAGCATCGCTATTCGCAATACCGGCTTTTCGCCGTCGAGACGGGCGAGAAAAAGAAGAAAACTTAACCTTACTTCAGAGCAGCCCGGCGTAGTATCATCCCCAAGCGCCGACCCCTCTCGTACCGTGCGTTGGGGGTAAGCAACAAAGGTCGAACGCGTCTATGAACAACCATAGCAAATGCGCGGTCCTTGGAATCGATGTGGGGACCAGCGGCGTGCGCGGAGTCGCTGTCAGTCCCACGGGCGAGCTTCTCGCGGAAGCGGAGGAGAAGATTCGGCATGACCACCGGGCCGCGGGAGGAATCCACGAGCAGGATCCGGACGAGTGGTGGCAAGCAGTGCGCACGGTCGTCGAGGAAACTGTCAAAAACCTGAAGGGGCAAGCCGGCGAAGTGGCGCCGCGCGGAGTGGCTGTGACCTCGACTTCGGGGTCTCTGGTTGTGGCAGATGCTGAAGGCCGCGCATTGCGCCCCGCCATTCTCTACGACGACGGCCGAGGTGTGGAGATCGCGGAGGAATTGAACAAGCAAGGTTTGAGCCCAGGCACACGCCTCGGGCCGTCCTTCTCTCTGGTAAAGGCAGCCTGGGTTAAACAGCAAGAGCCCGGAGTCTGGCAGCGCACGCGCTACGTCCTGCATCCGGCCGATTGGCTCACCGGAAAGCTGACCGGCCAGTTCGGGTTTTCAGATTTCACCAACGCCTTAAAGCTCGGCTACGACCCGGAATGCAGCGTGTGGAGCCGTAGCGTCCGTGCCGCGGGCTTGCCCGACGACCGCCTGCCCATTGTCCGCCGCCCCGGCGAAGAGATAGGGCAGGTGAGCAGCAGGGCGGCCGCCGAAACTGGCTTACCCTCGGGAACGCCTGTCCTGGCCGGCGCCACCGACGGCATGGCGAGCGTGATCGCCTCCGGCGCCAGCCGGCGCGGCGACGCAAACACCACGCTAGGGACAACTCTGGTTTGGAAAGTGCTCAATGACGCGAAGCCGGCGGCGCGCGGCGGCATTTACTTTCATCTCCATCCCGGAGGTCTCTGGGTGCCGGGAGCGGCCAGCAACACCGGACTCGGAAGCATTCGACCGCCTGCCGGCATGGCCTCAGTCGAGGACATGGACCGGCAGGCAGCGCACTATTTCCCGACTCCGCTCCTCTGCTACATGCTCTCGGGTCAGGGCGAGCGGTTCCCGTTTGCAAATCCCAAAGCCGAATCGTTTGAGGAAGGGAATCCGCGTGATCCCATCGAGTCTTACGCGGCGCAATTGCAATCCATTGGCTTCCTCGAGCGCTGGGGCTACGAGATTCTGGAAAGCAGCGGGATTAAAGTGGGCGAAGCGGTGTATTCCACCGGTGCCGCGGCGAGGAGCCCGGTGCTTTCGCAGTTGCGCGCGACCATTCTGGGCAAGACCGTGGTCCAACCTCGCTATCCCACTGCAGCCTTCGGCGCGGCAATCCTGGCGGCCGCGGGCACCGTATTCTCGGGTGATGTTTTCCACGCCATTCAGTGCATGACCAAAATCGTAGAAAGCTACCACCCCGCGCAGGACCAGGTCCCAGCCTTCGATGAAATCTACAGGTCGTTCCGCGAGGCCTGCGCGCGGCGAGGATATGCCTGATGAACCCGTGGAAGGCGTGCGACATTCGGGGGCCATTTCCCGAGGAAGTCTCACCGGAACTCTTCCTTCTTATCGGGCGGAGCGTGGCTTCCGGGATGGCTGCGGGGGCCAGGATCGTAGTGGCGGGCGACTTTCGCGTCAGCACGCCCATTCTGAAGAGCTCTTTGATCGAGGGTCTCACCGCGTCGGGGGCGCATGTGCTGGATGCGGGGCAAATCCCCACGCCTGTTGCTTATTTTGCTCATCAGCATTTTTCAACCGATGCGGTCCTGATCGTTACTGCATCGCATAATCCAGCGGCACACAATGGACTCAAGCTGCTGGTCGGCGCCCTGCCCCCGCTGCCGGAGGACTTTGCCCGGCTCCGCCGCCGCGTCGAACAGGGCGATTTCCGCACGTCTCAGGGCTCGATAGAAAAACTGAACCCGGTCCCGGCCTACCGGCAGTGGATCATAGGACGGTGGAAGAAACGCGTCGCTCGAAGCGCAGTGGAAATGGTCTTGGACCCGGGCAACGGAGCATGGTCCGAGCTTGCGCCGCGGATTTTCGCCGAACTCGGTCTCGATTTCCATTGCCTCAATTGTGATGTCGATGGAACCTACCCAAACCGCGCGCCGGATTGTGCGCGTCCTGCCGCCCTGGCCGCTCTCGGATCCGAAGTCGCGAAAACCCATTCGCAGCTCGGCATTGCCTGGGATGGTGACGGCGACCGGGTGGCCTTTGTTGACGAGACCGGCTCCTTCGTCACGAGCGACGAGGTGGCGGCGCTGCTCATCCGACGGCTGCTCGCGAGGCATCGCGGCGCTCGCGTTGTCTTCGACATCAAGTTGTCGTGTATCGTCCGCAGGACGGTCGTCGAGTGCCGTGGGGTCCCCATTACTGAGCGTAGCGGACACGCCTTCATCAAGCGCCGGATGATCGAAGACGAGTGCCTCTTTGGGTGCGAGGCGAGCGGCCACTACTTCTTCCAGGAACTCTCGGGGGGCGACGACGGTCTCTTTTCCGCGCTGTTGATGATCGAACTCGTTGCCAAAGCAGGTTCGCTGCGTGAACTTCGCAACTCACTTCCAACTTTCTTCGTGACGCCCGATATACGCGTGCCGGCAAGCGTCTTGCCTTATGCCGAGTTTGAGAAACGGCTTCGCCAGGCCTTTCGCGGCGCCAGAGAAACGACGGTTGATGGCCTGCGTCTTGAAACCCCCGAAGGGTCAGTCCTGGTTCGTGAGTCCGTCACCGAACCCGTCGTGACCATGCGCCTCGAGGGGGCGAGTGCCGAATCCCTGCGCAGCCTTATCGAAACTTGCAACTCCGCCTTCCCGGAACTCTCGAGCGAGATCGCGCACCAGACCGGCAATGACGAGCAGCGGAAATCGGAATCGTAGCCCTCTCCTCTTTGGGGGAGAGGATGGGGGTGTTACGATGGAATACAGGGGGACACAACGATGAGCAATAGCGGGTATCGCTCGAAAAGCAGCCGGCTTGTATTGACGCTGCTCCTCAGCGCTTTGGTTCTCGGGGCCTGTCGCGGGCGGGCGCAGGAAAAGAAGGAAGCAGAGAAGCTGGCGACGCTGCTCGATTGGAAGCCGGGGAGCGCGGTGGCCGAAATCGGCGCAGGCGATGGCGGCATGACACTTGCCGCCGCCGAACATGTAGGGCCGGATGGCCGCGTTTACGCCACGGAACTCGACGCTGCGAAGCTCGCCAAATTGGAGTCCCTTGCGGCCGGCCATAAGGACCACAACATCGTCGTGGTTAAAGCGGGCGAAACCGATGCCAACCTCCCGCCCGAGTGCTGCGATTCCATATTCATGCGTCGCGTTTATCATCACTTCACCGATCCCGCAAAAGAGGATGCCAGTCTGTTCGCTTCGCTTAAGCCCGGCGGGCTGCTCGCCGTCATCGATTTCCCGCCCGGGAAAGGGCCCGGCAATCCTGCGCCGGTTAAAGGTGTGCCCAAGAACCGCGGCGGACATGGCATGCCCAAGCAACTTCTGATAGACGAACTGACCGCCGCAGGGCTTCACCTGATAACTTCGCCCGCAGATTGGGAGGGCGAGGACTATTGCGTCCTCTTCAGGAAATAGGGAACAGGGAACAAGCAAGGAGACTCGCACTCCGTTGTGGGTCGGAGGGAGAAACCCTCACTTCTGAAGCTCCCTGCGTGATACCTGTGAGATAACCTCTAACGCCACAAACGGCTCCCTGTTTCCTATTCCCTGTTCCCCAGTCTTCAGGCATAATCTCGTCCTTGCCCGCGCGGAGCTTGTGGTCCGCATTCTTGGGCGCCGGGAGGAACATGGCAAACGTGTCAGCCAGTCAATCACCAGGTTCAAGCCGCATAGCTTCCATCGACGCGCTTCGCGGCTTCGACATGCTTTGGATTACCGGGGGCGAGGAAATAATCCACAACCTGTTCAAGCTTTTTCCCAACTCCCTTTTGAAGGTGCTCGACCTGCAGCTCGAGCATGTCCCATGGCAAGGGTTCCATTTTGAAGATTTGATCTTTCCTCTTTTTCTCTTTATCGTCGGCGTGGTACTTCCTTTTTCTATTACGCGGCGCTTGGAAGCGGGTGCGAATCGAGGTCAGATTTACTGGCACAGTGTGCGGCGGCTGGTGCTGCTGTTCCTGCTGGGTCTGGTAGTCAACGGACTGCTGAATTTCCGGTTTCACGAGTTGCGCATCCCGGGTGTTCTGCAACGTATCGCAATATGCTATTTCATCACCTCGATCGTGATGATGAACACGAGCGTGCGCGGCCAGGCAATCGTCGCCGGGAGCCTGCTGGTGGCTTACTGGCTGGTGATGAAATTGATACCCGTTCCGGGTATCGGCGCCGGCGTGCTTACCCCTGCCGGCAACCTCTCGGCGTTTGTCAACCAGCACCTGATACCGCGGCCCTTCTGCTGTTATATCTTCGGTGACAATGAAGGAATTCTCTCCACAATTCCCGCCGTGTTGACGTGCCTGCTGGGTGCGCTGGCCGGACACTGGCTGCGCTCTGACCGCGCTCCGGCTCGCAAAGCGATGGGGCTCGCAATCGCCGGGGCCGCCGGCCTTGTTTTGGGCCTCGTTTGGGGCATTGGGTTTCCCATCATCAAGAACATCTGGACGAGTTCCTACGTCCTAGTCGCCGGCGGCTGGAGCCTCCTGCTGCTGGCCCTCTTCTACTGGATCATCGACGTGCGCGGCTACCGGCGCTGGGCTTTCTTCTTTACCGTCATTGGCCTGAATCCCATCACCATCTACGTGCTGCGCAGCCAGTTTAATTTCGGCGCCATCACGCACATATTCGTGCGTGGATTTATTGACTACCTGGGGCCATACAAACCCTTCTTCTTTGACCTCGGCACTTTGGCCGTGGCATGGCTGTTCCTGTTGTTCCTGTATCGGCGGAAGATCTTCCTGAAGGTGTGATAGCGTTATGGAGTGCGGCAGCTTGCTGCCGTTTTTCTCCAGGCCGGCTCGCTGGCCGTGCGCAGGGGCCCCGTGCGCGAGGGGAGGAGCTTGCGGAACAAAACGGCGGCGAACCGCCGCGCTCCAAAACGACTGCGGCGCAAGCAGAGAGGGTGATGTCGAATTTGCGAATCTGTGTTTATTGCGGCTCGAGCCGCCAATGCGATCCCGTCTATCTCGACGCTGCGGACTGCCTGGGGAGAGAGCTCGCGAGAAACGGAGCCACGATCGTTTACGGCGGCGGCGCGGTGGGCTCGATGGGCGCACTCGCCGCGGGCGCGCTGGCCGAGGGCGGCGAAGTCATTGGCATCATCCCCCGCTTCATGAACGACCTCGAGTGGGGCAACAAGAGCGTCAGCGAATTGCGTGTGGTGAACGATCTCCAAGAGCGCAAGCGGCTCATGATGCAGGACGCGAGCGCCATTGTCGCCTTGCCCGGCGGCTCGGGAACCTTCGACGAGCTGCTCGAGGCCATTTCGCTCAAGCGCCTGGCTGTTTTTCTCGGGCCGATCCTCCTCGTGAACACCCGGTCGTATTTCGATCCCCTGCTCCTGGCTCTCAAGCGGTGCGTCACCGAGCGCTTCATGGATTCCCGGCACACGGCCATGTGGTCGGTTGTGAACGAGCCGGGTGAGGTGCTGCCTGCCATCCGCTCCACGCCACCCTGGGACCCTTCCAGCCGCAGCTTTGCCGGGATTTGAGGGGATTTGAGGGGTTTGCTAGACGTCCTGCCCACGAGGGAATCAAAGCATGCGAAGGTTCATCGCGGTCGGCTTGGGCCACGTTTGGAAGGAGTTCTATGCGGAAGTTCTCGAGAAGCTCGAGAACGAAAACGTCGCGAAACTCTTGGGGACAGTGGACCCTGCCGTTGCTCATCAAGGCGAGAGACTTGCACATGACATGTGGCACGTTCGAACCGTCCGGGAAATCCCCGAGGGTTTTCGAGCACCCGATGTGGCGCCGATGGTCCTCACGCCGGACCACTACGGGGTGATCGAAGAGCTTGCGGAGATGGGCTTCAAGACCATTTTCTGCGAGAAACCTCTCGTCTCCCGCCTCACCGAGATCGAGAAGGTTGAGGCTCTCGTTGCACGCCACAATCTCAAACTCTACGCGGCGGACTTCTACCTTCCGAAGGTCCTCGGACTCCAGTTTGCAATGGGGCGCCTGGCACCAAGCGACCCGCGTTATCCCTGGCTTACTATTTCGAACCCTTCATTGGACTTCCGATCGATGCTGGGTGAGATCGAAGGCGTGGGTGTCCAAGTGGTCGAAGCAGGCGATTTCAGCTTGCCCGATATTGCTGAACGCCCCTACCTGGCCACCAGCAAAGAAATCGGCGGAATGATCCTCGATCTCGTAACGCACGTGTGTGGGCCATTGTACCAGTCGCGACTGCTCGACGGGTGGACAGTTCTCGATGCCTCTCTTTCGCGACTGAGTAATATCACCTCAGGGCACATTGTCAAAATAAATAATGCTGCTTCCGAAGTGGAAATGTTTGTCACGGCTCTCGTCGAAGCCAACGGCATTCCCGTCCACCTCGCGTTCGGCAAAGTGCCCATCCGAAACGGCGGCCTCTGGTCGATCGAGGTTCATGGCACTCATGGCGCGTACTACTCCGGCCTGCGGAGCAATCAAGCCACCGTGCTCGCGGGTAATGACGGCGGCGTGGTTACCTTTACGCTGAATATGACGGCATACGAATTCGTGGTCAGGGAAGCGCTGCTTTACTTCGAGGGATTGCTTCCCGGCTTCGACGGTAATTACGGAGCTTTCTCCACGTCCATGAAGATCGGGCAGGCAATCGTCCGTAAATATCAGGAAAACGTCATATAGCGGGTTGTTGACTTGAACGCAGCAGGACGCGTTTCACGAGAGAATCTCTTTCATGATCTCGTTCGGTGTCGCCGGGCTAAGGGTGCCACTTTCGAACTCGCGTTGCGCCTCTTGGATATCCCTTACGAGCGCGGCTCGCCGACGGTTTGCCAAACGTCGATTCAGGAGTTCAATTAGGACTTCTTGCTCCTCTTCTGTCAGGCAATCGGCAGCCTCCACAATGACGTAAAAGCTCGCGGGCCTTTTCGCTTCGGTGGACACGGGCTCCTTCATGATACCTTCACCATACCACTTCACCCGGCTGAAAACAACTTGAGCGGAGCTTTGCATCTTCAGGGGCGATCTCTCATTTGAAACGAGCCGGCAAGTTCACCAAGGCTCGTGATGACGGCCTCAGGCGCGCTCCCCAACTCATCGGGGACAGCTTGAGAACGATTGAGCCAGTGAGCCCGAAAACCGAAGGCGGCGCCGCCGGCTGCGTCCCAGTAATTTGAAGACACGAAGCCGATCTCATGCTTGGATAAGTTCAAAGACTCGGCGGCCAATCGGTAGATGGCGGGGTTGGGCTTGTAGGTTTTCACCTTGTCTACGCTCAGCACGGCGACGAATACTCGCTTCAGTCCGGCGTGCTCGACGACGGCTTCGAGCATCTTTGGAGTGCCGTTCGAAAGGATCGCCAGGCGCCGGTTCGCAAGTGCCCCGAGCCCTGCGTACACATCGGGGTAAACGCTCAGACGCAAATATTCCTGCATCAACTCTTCTTGCTGTGCGGACTCGCAAGACAAGCCCAGGCTGCGCATGGCATAGGCCAGAGCTTCCTGTGTGACCTGCCAGAAATCCGCGTACCGGTTCATAAGGGCTCGCAGCCATGTATATTCGAGTTGACGCGAGCGCCACAGCCGGCTCAAGGCCTCACCTCGACCGGGGAAAAGCGTCTCCGCCTTTCCCTGAACCGAGAGCGGGTCGAACAAGGTTCCATAAGCGTCGAAAACCCAAGCCTTGATTTCATCAATAGAACTCATACTCGCAAGCGTACTCCAGCTCGCACGGCACTGCAAAATGATCGACTGAGCATTAATGCGATCCAGTGTTCTGTCCCACTTAGCATTTTCCAATTGGCAGGGGTGGCGCAGACATTGAAGTCAATGTCTGCGCCACCCTTCGTTATCAAGAATTACATCGGGCACCACACTGGCTATGCCCCGCGCCCTCGCAGGAGGCGGACAGCGTCAGGCACGGTTTCGCCTCGAACCGCGCTCGATGGGGCCTCCGGCAAGGTCCCGTTCTTCGAGCACCTTGTCGCCTTCACCCGGCGCCAGGAAGAGGTTTGACGCCACGCCATGCTGCCTGGTGTACAGCTCGAAGTAGCGTCCCCCCGTTCGGTAAAGCTCCTCGTGGGTCCCCCGCTCGAGGATGCGCCCCCGCTCGACCACCAGGATCTGGTCCGCTCGCCGGATGGTGGAGAGGCGGTGGGCGATGACGAAGGTGGTTCGCCCGCGCATCAGGTAAGCAAGCCCCGACTGGATCAAGGCCTCGGACTCGGAGTCGAGGCTAGAGGTGGCTTCATCGAGAATGAGGATTCTGGGATCGGCCAGGATGGCGCGCGCGATCGACACACGCTGCCGCTGGCCTCCGGAGAGTTTGACGCCCCGCTCGCCCACTACCGTCTCGTACTTCTTTTCGAAGGTCTCCGCGAACTCATCCACGCGCGCGATGCGGCAGGCGGCAAGGACCTGCTCGTTGCTCGCGTCGGGGCGCGAAAAGGCCACGTTCTCGCGGATGGTTCCGTCAAACAGGAAGGTCTCCTGAAGGACCACTCCCAGATGGGTGCGGTAGGAATCGAGGCGGACCCTGGCCAGGTCGATTCCATCCACCAGCACTCGGCCGGAGCCGGGTGTGTAGAAAGCTGCGATAAGCCCAATGATAGTTGACTTCCCCGACCCCGGACGGCCCCACCAGCGCGGTAACCGTGCCCGGCGCGGATTTAAAGCTGATGTCATCAAGGACCGTCTTGCCGGCTTCGTAAGCGAAGCTGACGTTCTCAAAGACAACTTCGCCTTGGATGTGGTCGAGGCTGCAGCGAGCGGGCTGCGTCCTCATCCTCGGGGCGCTCGCGCAGGACCTCGCGCGTGCGCTCGAGTCCGGCCAGGGCTTCGGTGATCTGCGTGCCGATCATCGACGATCTGGAAAACCGGAGCCACCAGGAGTCCGAGAAAGATCGTGTAGGTCACAAAGGTGCCGAGCGTCATGTGTCCGGCAACGATTTGGCGCGCGCCCAGGATACATGATGAGCGCGCTGACCATGCCCAGCAGTGTGGTTGCCGAAAGACTCATCAGGGAAGTGGCGGTGAGGGTTCTGAGCACGTTGTCGAGCAGCCGCCGCACCCCTCCGCAAAGACCTTCGCTTCCCGCGCCTCGGCGTGGTAGCCCTTCACCACCCGCACCCCGCCCAGCGATTCCGTGAGCCGTCCCGTAACCTCGGCGTTGATCTTCGGGCGGGCGCGGAAGATGGGACGGATCACCGCGAATGCCTTGCGGAGAAAGAGCCCGAAGCCGAGGAGAATCAGGCAAGCCAGGCAGGTCATGAACACGCTGATGCGCAGCAGGATGATCGAGGCAAAAGTCGCCGTCAGCAGCCCGCCCGACGAACTCCACCAGGCCCGTCCCGATCAGGTTCCGTACCCCCTCCACATCGCTCATGATGCGCGACACCAGGACGCCGGTCTTGTTCGAGTCGTAGAAGGCCACCGGCAGCCGCCCGATGTGGGCTTGCACCTGGCAGCGCAGGTCGGCGATCAGGCGCTGCGCAGCCTTCGAGAGGAGTTGAGTCAGCGCGTAAGAAGAAACGCCTTGCACCGCCGTGGCGCCGACCACTGCCAGCACCAGCGGAACCAGGAGTTGAAGTGACGTTTTCCGATAACGTCATCAATCAGGTACTTCGAGGACGCCGGCAGAACCAGCCCGGCCACGCGGTTCACGGCCATCATTGCGAAGCCCACGGCCAGCAGGCCCCGGCGCGGCCTGCATCAGGAACCACACGTCCGGCAGCAGCGTCCACCAGTGGTCGGGTTTTAGCTTACTGGCGTCCTTGCTCAATTTGCCCCCCTCCTTTGGGTTACTCTTATCACTTGCAGATGCACTTCCTCCCACTGAGTGTTACACAATATCGTGACGGATCAACCCCCTCACCCGGCGCTGCGCGCCACACTCTCCGTCAAAGGGGGCGAGGGCATAAACTCGGATTGGTTCTCTCCTCGCCCCCCTTGGGCATAGGCGCCAGGTTAAGCGTTGCGGGGTCCCGGAGGGACCCAACGTCATTAGCCGTAGGTGAAACCTACGGTAATCGTCCTCCCAAAGCATTCGATCCAACCCCGGAGGGGTCGAATTCGACCCCTTCGAGGTCGCTGAGATACTTAACGTTTGCCTTCTCGTCCGTAGGTTTCACCTACGGCTAATGACCTTCATGCCCTTCGGGCACGTTCGGCGGCCCCCACCGGCCCTTAATCTAGTGCCCATGCCCCCCTTGGAGGAGGGGTCGGGGGGTGAGGGCGTAGGATTCGAATGACCTCATTTCGAGCATCGCCCCTTTGTTTTCATAGACATTCTCGCTTTGTTCCGTGAATTTAAATTTCGCAGCCAATGGCGGAGTCGCCAGTGGAGTGAGATATTGGCGTTCTGAGGAGTGGACCGACAGGAGGCCTTCCGAAGTGTCCCGATGCGCTCGGCATGAAGAAGCCCTTTTCCAGCATCGACCCTTTGTTTTCATAGACATTCTCGCTTTGTTCCGTGATTTTAATATTCGCAGCGGTGGGCGGATTCGCCGGTGAAGTGACATGTTGGCGTTCTGAAATGACGACTGGTAGAGCCTTCAGCGGTGTCCCGGCGCTTTTGGCATGAAAGCTCATACTCCATACTAGCCTATACCAGTAGGCGTAGATTGTCAAGGGCCACTCCCAAGTTAGGGAGCTGGAAGCGTGGTCCCCGCTCGAAGACGCTTGCGAGACCAGTGATTTGTCAGAGATTGCCTTTGCCAGGAACAACCGGTTTGAGCCGCTTAGCGAACGGGCTGGCTCAACTGCAGGGCCATGAGCGCGAAGGAGCCGGCGATGATTACGATTGACAGGACGGCAAGGATGTTCCAAAGGTTCTGCCCGGCGCGAGTATCGGCTTCGCCTTCCGGCACCAGGTACCCCAGAAGTGCCCCGGTGACGAGTCCGCCGAAGTGAGCCGCGTTATCGACGGCAAAGAAAAGGCCAAAGATGAAAATGTAGATCACCCAACGCCAAAGCTGGCTGCGGTAGTCCTTGCCCAAGCGGCCGTGATGGAAGCTGGCGCCGATCAGGATGCCGACCAAACCGAGAATCGCGCCCGAAGCGCCCACGGACATTCCAAACGGGCTCCACCACAGGCTCAAGACGAATCCCGCAACACCGGTGAAAAGGTAAAACACGATGAACTTTGCGGTCGAGAACAACGACTCGACTTCCGGGCCAAGGTCGAAGAGACACCAGAGGTTGAGCCCAATGTGCAATAGCCCGGCGTGCAGGAAGATTGCGGTTACGAGCCTCCACCATTCTCCAGCCAGGATATATGGACTCTTGGCGCCCAGGCGCATCAGCACTTCGCCGCTGATCCCCCCCATCCCCGGCGCCCCGTTGAGCTGCGCTGACGCCGAGGTTGCGGTCAGATACCAGGAGATGCCGTAGATGGCGATCGTAACGGCGACAACCGCTGAGGTGGCTGTGGAAGGGATCGGAATGACGCCCAGAATTTTGCCGGGACCGTCCGGTGAAGAACGAGCGCGCGGCGAGCGCAACTTCTCCCCGCAATGAGCGCATACTGACGCGTTGCGCTCAATAAGGGCGCGGCAGTTCGGGCACATCCGAAGCGAGGTGTCGTAATTCTGCTTCGATGCGCCAAACACGGAACGAAATGCTTTTTTCAACCTTTCAAGTTGAAACCAGAGCTTAGGAGGGATTTCCATGAAGGTTTGTCAACAATCCTGCTGTCATTCCGAGCGAGGCGAGGAACCTCGCTCTGATTCTTTCTTCAGGCATCAGCCGGACGGCCAGCCGCGTCACCCCATCGCAGAGCCAGATTCCTCGCGGAGTTTACCCTGGCGAAATGCTGAGATCCTTCGCTGCTCTCAGGATGACAACGAACGGGCTCGGAATGACAGTTGCGCCGATCGAATATGAATTATAGCGCAGGCGAGGTCGCACCCGGCAGGAATTTCATTTGTTCGCCGCTCGGGTGTTGATTAGAATAGCGACAGGCAGGAAAAGGAGGGGCGATGAAATTTGAAGAAGCCGGCCGTGCGGTGGATCGTGAAGTGGCAAAGCTGACCGACCTCCTCGACAAGAAGCTGAAGCCGGCAACGCGCGAGGATATGGCGGCGCTTCTCCGCCGGGCCTCGCGCCACCTTGCCAAGATGGCGAGGAGCCTTGATAAGAAGGATGAGTCTGGACCCAGTGGCTCATAGCCCCGCGAGAATACCGGCTCGAGCGAGCCTCAGGCGGACGCTGCGGATGGTTGCGCTCGCCGGGGTGATTCTGGTTTCCTCCGGTTGCCTTCACCGCCACCATCACGTGCAGGCAACGGGTCGCGCACCGGTTCCTGTGCCTGGGTCGTCGGGCCGGGCGCACCCCTCGTTCAAGGCGAACGAGGGATCGCCTCCTGGTACGGACACCCTTACAACGGCAGGCCGACCGCCAGCGGCGAAATCTATAACATGTACGACATGACCGCCGCTCATCGAACCTTGCCGTTCGGCACTCAAGTCACGGTTCACGACGTCGAGAATGGTAAGGACGTGACGGTGCGGATCAACGACCGCGGGCCGTTCGTCGAGGGGCGAATCATCGACCTCTCTTACGCGGCAGCCCAGGCCATGCGCATGCCCGGCATCGCGCCAGTCTATCTGGAAATTCTGGGCCTGGGAGCGAGCGCCACGGTGCCGGGGATTTTCGCTGTACAGGTAGGCGCTTTCCGCGATCCCTCGAACGCCGAGCGGTTGAAAGCGCGCATTGAAACTCAGTTTGGGCCGGTGGTCATTCAGGACTTCGGCATCGGCGATGGCCACTTCTATCGCCTGCGCGTTGGCCGCGAGAGAAGCGAGGAAGCCGCCCGCGCCTTGGCCGAGAGCCTCCGCCAGGCGAACCTGGCGACGGATACTTTCGTGGTAAGGTTGAATTAGGCGATGGATCAGTGCATTTTCTGCAGAATTGTCGAGCGGCACTTACCCGCGAAGATTGTCTTCGAAGACGATGACGTCATGGCGTTCGAGGACACCCACCCGCAGGCGCCCAATCACACGCTGATTATACCTCGAAAACATATTACGTCATTGAGTAATGCTACGACGGACGACGCTGCTCTGGTCGGCCACATGTTCGCTGTGGCTGCGCAATTGGCGCGTGAGCGCGGCCTTGACGCCCAGGGCTACCGGACCGTGATCAACACAGGTCCGTGGGGCGGGCAAACCGTCTTCCACCTGCACGTCCATCTGCTGGGCGGTCGCGTGTTCCGCTGGCCGCCCGGGTAGGCATTAATCAACGATTGCGAGCAGGTTGTCTTCATCAATGGCCAGGCGCTTGGGCCTTTCCTCGGCGGTGAACTTGAAACGCCCTCCGCCTCGCTGACGGTGGACGCGGCCCAGGCTGACCTTCTTGTCTTTGCCCATCTCGGCCACAAGGCACCAGCATTTCGAAGTCGCTTGGACGCCGCTCTGGGTGATCGTTCCCCTGGACCAGGAATTTCTTCGGGGAGAGTTCCTTATCGCTGTACTGCAGTTGTAGGTTGGGACACCGGTTTCGTACACCCACTCATTGAAGAACCAGTCCAGGCGGTGATTGTGCTCGAGGTCGATGGAGTGTGTCATGTACTTATCCGCGTAGCGGACGAAGTCCTCGGTCGAAACATCCTTGCCTTGATATGTGCTCGAGAAATCGCGCAGGAGTTTGAAGAATGCCTCGTCGGAGCCTGTGGTGGGATCGCGCATCAGTCCTCGCAACATGTGTAAAACCCAACAGGCCTTCTTGTAGACGATGGTGTCGTAGCCGTCCGGAGTAAGGGAATTCGACAGGCGCTGGCCGAGCCAGATGGGGCCGCTCGATTCGCTGACATCCCGTTCTTGCCCTTGCCGAGCAGGTCGAGTTTGTAGCCGTGCAGGAGTTCGTGGAATCGGCGGTCGCCGTCCTTCTCCCTGGTCAGGTCGAGCGCCGCCGCGTAGGTGGCCAGCCCTTCGGAAAGCCACTGGTCATGATAGGTTTTCCAACCGAGTAAGTTCCCCCACCACTGATGCGCAATCTCGTGAGCCACCATGCCGTGGCTGAGGAGGTCCTCGGTCTTCTCCCCGAAGCCCAGTTCGTAGCGCTCCGACTTGCGCAAGAACGATAGCGTTGGAAGATAGACGAGCTCCGGCCAGCCTTGTCCAAAACTGCCGGGGATCTGTGAAATGGCCAGGCGAGAGTAGGGGAAGGGGCCGAAGAGATTCTCGAAATACTCGAGGGCCCGCCCTGCGCCTTCGGCCACGCTTTGCAGCAAGTCGGCGGGGGTGAGCGGCGGGACCACCTCGGGACTGATTGATACCGGCGGATTCCTCTGCGGCGAGGGATAGGGAGCAGGAGGCAAGAAGTGAGGCAACATCCTGCGGGCGTGCCGCTCCTCGAGCGCCGCTTCTGCTTCGCGGGTCGCGTACACTTCCACGGTGGTCTTGCCGACGTTGCGCTGCACCGAATGGTAAGGCCCCAGATTGAAACCGGCGATGCGGAACACTCCGTCCGAGCGCCATCGGCTGTGATTCCGGCCGTTCGCGGTGGTCTGCCCAATCCTCGCTCCTGTGGCTACCAGCGTGAGGCTTTCGGGATAATCGAATTTCAAGTCGAAGGAAGCGGGAGAACCTATACCCAGGTTCGGATACCAACTACCTCTCGCCCCCACGTACAACACGTGGTTGCCTACGTCGGAGATGACATTCCCCTGGTATGTAAAGCGGAGGCGGAATCGCTCGCCCACGGGGTGCGGGGCAGGCAGGACCACCTGAATCCAGCCTTTGCTCTGGTCACCGGCGTCAATTTCCTCCTGAAGCGGGTAGGCGTACACGGGCAGACTCTTCCCCTGCTCGTCCAACACTTCCGAGACCTTGAGTAAACGGGAAAAATCAAAGGTCAGCACGCGGTCCGAACCGGACAGAGATTCGAGCAGCAGTTCCGCGTGCCCTTTCATGGTATTGTCGGACTCGAGGCGCGTGTCGATACCGTAGGCAAGGGCCTTCACCATTCCCGGTGCTTGAAGGGCGAAGCGGGCTTCGGATGCTTTGCTCGCGAAGGCGCACCAACGGTCGGCATAGATTGCATCGGCGTTGCGCCGAATCGCAACTACACTCACGGCTTCCGGGTCCCGCTCGTCGTCGATCACCTCGAAGTCCTTAAGGCTCTCGCCCTCCAGGCGCGCCTGGAAATAGGGCAGGTTCGAATTGCCCAGCAAGTCTTCAAAGATTCGGGGCGAATCTTCCGTAGCAAAGATACGCGGCGAGGAGTTCCACTTTTCGGGAAAGCCTTGGGGACGCTCCGGGTCATCGTGATCCGGCTTTTCGCCCACGGCGATTAACTCCTTGGCAGTCTGGTCGGTAAAGCGCAGGACGGCCATGTTGAACTGCTCTTCGAGGATGGGAGAATGCGTGAAGCGGGCTAGACTTTCCTTCTCCACCTGCTTGGGGGGAATGAGCAGGATTTCCCCTTGCCCGACGAAAACCGCACCGGTGATCTCACCGGCCGCCTTGGTGAAAAAGCCGATGTAGCCGCGGCTGAAAAAGAGTTTGGCGCGGTCGCGGACGAGCTGCGCGCGCCGCAGCACATAGATCTGGCCCGGGTCTATCTTAACGTCGTGGAGCTCGCGGAGAACATCCTGCGGATCGAGTCCGCTTGCGGCCCAGGCCCTGCTTGAAACCATGACAACCGCAAGCAGCAGCAGCGCGCGCCAGAGCCAGCGGGGAGAACGTCTTGCGGCACAGGTTGATCCCGGCATTTCCG
The DNA here is from genome assembly GCA_963770415.1 of uncultured Acidobacteriota bacterium. Taxonomy (GTDB): domain Bacteria; phylum Acidobacteriota; class Terriglobia; order UBA7540; family UBA7540; genus CAVROP01. Next base: position 30,716 of record CAVYPU010000015.1, on the reverse strand, counting down.
GTCCTCGAGGCTGATATGAATCCACACCTACTTTAGCGCGTAGAAGCACGCAGCACAACTCGACCCCGTTCGAGAGGGTGTTGTATCATTCCTGAAGCATGCTTCGACCTCGCGCAGCATCGTGGCGACGGCTGGTAGCCGGACTCCTGTTCCTGGCTCCGTTTCTAGCCGTGCTTGTGCCTCACTCTGCCCTTGCTGATGTTATCTATTTGAAAAATGGCCGCAATATCGTAGGGCAAGTGACGCGCGAGGATTCGAAGCAGGTCGTATACTCGATCCAGGGCGGAGAACTCTCCCTGCCGAGGTCGCTCGTAGACCACATCGAAAAATCGCTGGAGCCCGCGGAGGAGCCGCCGCACCACAGTGAGGCCTCGAAGGAAATAAGCCGGGAAGTCCCCGTGCTTGCCTCCCCGTCCGCGGAATCTTCCCCCGAACCGGATTCTCCGGTCATCAAATCCGGGGAAGTTGATGAGGCCTATCTCGTTCATCTGGGCAACGAACTGGCCCACAACCCTTCCCCGGGAAACACTCGTTTGCTGAAGCAAGGCTATCAGCAAGCGGCGCTCTTCAAGGCGCGCAAAGGCGACCCCGAAGGCGCCATTCAGAAATACCAGCAGGCTCTGAAGCTCGTTCCGAATGATCTGTCGTTAACGCTGGCGCTCGGCTACCTTCAGATTACGCAGAGTCATTTCCTGGAAGCTGTGGACTTGCTCTTGCCCGCTTCGGACCGTTATCCCAAGTCGGGCGACATCGTCATGCTGCTGGGGTCGGCCTATTACGGCATGGAGAACATGGACGAGGCCATCGCGCAGTGGAACAGGGCGCTGGCTATACAGGACAACCCGCGTCTCCACGAAGCCATTGCCAAGGCGGAACGCGAGCGCGAAATCACCGGCTCCTACCGCGAACTTCACAGCGAGCACTTCCTGCTCCGCTACGAAGGCGATCAGGGTGACAAGCTGAGTGGCGAAGTTTTGAGCAGCCTCGAGGGATCATTTCTGAATCTCGTCCTCGACCTTGATTACAGCCCCTCGGAAGTCATCGTCGCGCTTCTTTACCCCAGCCAGGCCTTCCAGGATATCACCCGCTCTCCCAACTGGGTGGGCGCGCTCAACGACGGAAAGATCCGCCTGCCGGTTTCCGGATTGACGCAGGTGAACGCTGAACTCGCCCGCGTCCTCAAGCACGAGTTGACTCATTCCTTCGTGCGCCAGATTACTATGGGCCGCTGCCCCACCTGGTTTAACGAAGGCCTGGCGCAACTCGAAGAGGGCGCTACGACGGCCACCCAGGGAACACAGCTAGCGCGGGCCATGGCCGCCGGGAGTCTGCCATCGTTCCAGGCCTTAGAAGGTCCCTTCCTCAACTTGCCTTCGGAGCAGGTGCCCCTTGTTTACGCCAAGTCGCTTGCCGGCATCGAGTACATCCGCGCCAATTTCGATATGGGCGAGATCTGCAACCTTCTTAAGGCGATGCCCTCTCAGCCCGACTTCAGCGCGCTTCTACAGGATAAGCTTCACCTCACTTACCCCGCCTTCGAACAGGAAGTGGCGGCCTACGTCGCGAGGAAGTATGGGACGTAAGGCCTTGGAGTTGGGTGTTGAAAGCTCGCATCTGTGTCCGGCTCAAGCCCCAAAGGGGCGATCTAACGAAGCCCAGGCCAACGGCCTGGGTCAACGTCGCGCCTTCAAATTCATAGCCCTGTATGGGCGAAACACACCTCCGGCGCTCAATCCCCGACATAGCGTTTGTCGGACTCAACCCTGTGGGTCTGTAGCAGCTTACGATACTCACCTTGAAAACTCATCTACGCCCGCAGGAGTGCCCGCAAAACAGGTTCGCTATGCCTGGTGCTGAAGGCGAGAGGGACGCACAGTTGGGACGAAGACTGCAGTACGCGAACTATTCTATTCCGCCCTTTCAGGGCTGACCCAATCCAAACGGGCAACCCCTGCTGACCCAGGCCGTTGGCTTGGGCTGTGATAGATCGCCCCTTTGGGGCTCAGCATGCTGAACGCCGATGGCTGCTGCACTTTTCTTACTGACAATCTCCCAAACTTCATCTTATTCTGAATAGTCAGGGAACCACCGTGGGCACGAGAGCACGGGCCTGTTGTGGTCTGTGAAATCGGCCTTCAGCCCGGCCCGTGCCGACCCCGCAGAGCGGGGTGGGCGCTACGCCAACCGGGAAAGAGGGTTCGCACAGGAAGGAATAGCAGCCTTGAATAAAGTTTCGCTCGCTCTGGTAATCCATTCCCACCAGCCGGTGGGGAACTTCGATCACGTCATCGAAGAAGCTTACCAGAGCGCTTATGCTCCTTTCGTGCAGACTCTCCTCCAGCATCCTCGCTTCCGCCTCAGCCTGCATTACTCCGGGATATTGCTCGAATGGCTGGAAAATCGCCACCCGGAATACTTCGAGCAACTGCGCGAGTTAATCGGGCGCGGCCAGGTGGAGCTTTTGGGCGGAGGCTACTACGAGCCGATACTGCCATCCATTTCCGACGCCGATAAGATCGCGCAGGTGCGCAAGCTGGCGGATTACCTTCACAAGCATTGGGGGACCGCGCCCCGCGGGGCGTGGGTTGCAGAGCGCGTGTGGGAGCCCAGCCTGGCGCGGCCTCTGGCCCAAGCCGGAGTCGAGTACGTGGTGCTTGACGACACGCATTTCCTGGCCGCGGGACTCGACCCGGCGCGCTTGCACGGGATCTACATCACGGAAGAACAGGGTCGCCTCTTCGCCTGGTGCCCAGCTCTGAAGTCTCTCCGCTACGCCATCCCCTTCCGGGAACCGGAAGAAACACTGCGCATTCTTCGGGGGATGGGAACCAGGAAGGCCAGTTATTCGCCATGGGTGACGATTGCGAGAAGTTCGGTGTTTGGCCGGGCACCTACGACCACGTGTACAAGAACAAGTGGCTGGAGAGATTTCTCGAAGCCCTGGAAGGGGCGGACGAGTGGCTGGAAACGACCACTGTTTCGGATTACATCGCGGCGCACGCCCCGCTTGGACGAGTCTACCTTCCCACTGCTTCCTACGCGGAGATGATGGAGTGGGCTTTACCCACCGCGGCCTCCGCGGAATTCAAAGCCTGTCTCGAAGAAACCGAGAAAATGCCGGACGGCGAGCGCTTCCGGCGCTTCCTGCATGGCGGCATCTGGCGCAACTTCCTCAGCAAGTATCCGGAGTCGAACCAGATGCAAAAACTCATGTGCGCTGTGAGCCGGCGCTGGCAAGAGCTGAGCCGAGGTCCGGTCTCAGGATGAGGAGCAGGGCCACGCCTTTTCGACTGAAGCGCAGGGCCACTTGCTGGCTTCGCAATGCAACGATGCCTATTGGCACGGGGTTTTCGGCGGCCTTTATGCCCCCCACCTCCGCAGCGCTCTGCTTCGCAACCTGATTCAGGCCGAAGTTCTGCTCGACAAGGTCGAAGGCCTGACGGGCAATCCCCCTCCTCGCGCCCGGCGGGAAGACTTCGATGTGGATGGGCAGGAAGAGATCCTGCTCGATCATCCGGCCCTGGGGATGATCATTCGCCCCGCGGACGGCGGGACGGTTTCGAGCCTGCGTTTCAAGCCGGCGCACGTCGAACTGGTGAATTCTTTGATGCGCCGCCCGGAAGCCGTACCATGCTCAGGTGCGGAAGCACGTCGGGTCCAAGAGAACCTCCCAAGGAAGGGCCGGCCTCCATCCACGACATGGTCTTGAGCAAAGAGGCCAACCTCGAGGCCTTGTTGCGCTACGATCACTACGCGCGGCACCTGTTCCGCACCTACGTTTTTCCTGCCGCCAAAGGCTGGCGTGATTTCAGCTTGCTGCGCCTGGAAGAAAATGAATGTTCTGGCCTGCGGGCCCTGGAAGGAGTCCTCCGGCCGCCCGCTTCCCGGCGTGGTGCAGCTTGAGAACTCGACTCCCATCCAGCTTGGCGACTGCATGATGCAGATTGCGGCGCGGAAAACCTTGACCACCAAGGTCCAGGGCGACAAGTGCTGGATCGAATGCAAGTCCTCGCTTTCTGCCGACCCGGCCTGCCCCGGCAAAATGGCCTTGGGCACGGAACTGGTGATCAACCTTCTGGCGCCAACCGCTCCCGACCGCTACTTCATCGCTAACGGAGTGCGGCGGCCGCTGGAATTTCGCGGTGAGATCGATGCCTCGAATCTGACGCTTGTGGATGAATGGCAAGGCGTGAAAATCTCCTTGGACGCCCAGCCAAGGCCTCGATGGTGGATCGTTCCGATCGAGACCATCTCCCAATCGGAATTGGGTTTCGAGCGGGTTTACCAGGGATCCGCCATTCTTGCCGTGTGGAAAATCGACCCCGCTAATTGGCGGGATGTCACTAGCGTCGTGCGCGCGGAAATCTCTCCCTGGGTGAAGCCCACAGACGACAAGTAATGGGGCGGCGGCTTTAGAGAGTCTGTGGTAAAACCCAGCCCTCTCCCCCTTAGGGGAGAGGGTGCGCGCGACGGCGTTGTCGCCAGCCCGGGCGGGAAGCCCGCCTTGGCGGGCGATATAGTGTGGCCCACGGCGAGCCAGCCGTGGGGACAGGCGAAAGTGAGAATATCTTTTAAGCCCCGGCAGGGGCGACATAATCCCGAGGGATCGGGGAGGATTCTTCTGTCGCCACTACCGTGGCTCAAGGGTGCCCGCGCGCCTCGGGTCCCACGGCTGGCTCGCCGTGGGCCACATTATGGCGCTGCTAACGCAGCTTCATACAATGGCGAAACCTTTATGTAAACGCTTATGGGGCTTGCCCTACTGTTGTCGGGGCCGGCAGAAATGCGCTGGCCGGCGCAGGGCGAAGCCCAGCGATCAGTGGAGTCGCAACATCTGTAGACCGCAGAGCTTCGCTCTGCGCCAGCCGTGAATGGACGTCGTTCCAAAGCCGGTCGCGATTGCGCGGGCGCGGCACTGCTGCTTCGCCTTGAAATTCCCTCCGGCGCTTGATAAATTGCAGGACATTGGAGGCTGACCATGGCCGTTGCGAAAGAATTGCTGGACATTCTCGTTTGCCCGGTGTGCAAGTCACCCGTCGAGCTTACCCCTGGCGGTGACGGGCTCAAGTGCGGACAATGCCGGCGCGTCTATCCCATTAAGGATGACATCCCGGACATGATTATCGACGATGCCAAGATCGAAGGAGAGTGAAGCCAGCCAGTCGCTCTCCGGGTTCAAAAGTTATGACGCCGGCTTCACTTCTCGCGCGACCTTCCTGAACGCTCCCGAATTCTGGTTATCCGCCTGCGCTCGATTGGCGACATCGTTCTTCTCACACCTGCCCTGCATCTGCTTAAATCCTGGCGTCCTGACCTATTGGTTTCGGTGCTGGTCGAAGCGCGCTTTGGTGAACTCCTGGAAGGTAACCCGGACGTGGACGAAATTCTCACTCCCGGTGAAGGTCCCATCAAAGCAGTGGCGCGCCTGGGTGCGATGCTTGGCGTTGCGCCGCAGGAGGTTTGCGGTTTGCCTTAATCTCCACGGCGGGCCTACCAGCCGGTTTCTGACGAGGCTGGGCGGAGCGCGCGTCAACGTGGGCTTTGAGCACTACCGCTCTCGGGGGCAGTATCAAATTCTGGTTCCCGACGCGCGCCTCATCCTGAACCAGCCCAGCCTGCACACCGCCGAGCACCAAGCTTGCGTGTTCTTCTATCTGGGCTTGCCCCGCCGGGAAATCCCTCGCGCCCGCATTTTCGTCAGCGCCCAGCACAACGCTTGGTGGACCCGGAGGCGCATGGCTCTAGGCCTCGCGCCCGGCGAAGATTACGTCGTGGTGCACCCCACGGCGCTTTATGCGACGAAGCAATGGGCGCCCGAAAAGTTTGCGCAACTCGCCGTCGCCTTGGAGCAGGAGATGGGCTTCAAAACAGTCTTCTCATGCGGCCCTGGTGAAGAGGGGGTCCTCGACGCGGTTCAAGCTGCTCTGGGCTCCGGCATCCGGCGCGTCGAGAGCAAGCGCCTGGGCGAGCTTGCCGCTGCGTTATCGGAAGCGCGACTCTTTGTGGGCAACGACAGCGGACCCGCGCATATCGCTGCGGCCCTTTCGCGCCCCCTGGTCGTCATTTTCGGTTCCTCAAGTTCGACCATCTGGGGGCCGTGGCCTCGCGGGGCCTCGAACCCTCCCGCACAGGTCGTTCAAAACTTCTACGAATGCAACCCATGCCCCGGCGACCGCTGCTATCGCTTTGAACGCCCCGAGTGTATCCTGTCAGTGACTCTCGAGCAGGCTAAGTCGGCAGTGAAAACTGTCCTCGCCCGCTCGGCGGTTAAGTCGTGAAAAGGAATCGCGCGCAGGAAGATATCTGGCATTCTGAACGAAGATCTCATAGCAGCCGCTCATGCGCATCGGCTGAAGGGCACCCCGAAACGATGAAAACTCGTAGGGGGACGGCTTGCCGTCCCCGGTGCACAGGGTAGGGCAAGCCCTACCTCTACACCTTTTCAATGCAGCGAAGAATCTCGGCAGTTGCTTTTTTGCGCTCACAATCACAGAGACTTTTCGATGCGCTCGGAATGACAGTGCTCCGAAAGGAATCGTAGGAGTACCATGAACAAACAACAGGCTCGCCTCTCGAAAATCGTCCGAGGATTCCAGGGCCGCCGGGTCGCCGTGCTGGGCGATTACATGCTGGACGAATTCTTGCGCGGCGAGGTCAATCGCATCTCGCCGGAAGCGCCGGTGCCCGTGGTTCTGATTCAGGATAACGAGCCGGGCACCGACTACCCGGGAGGGGCGGGAAACGTGGCGGCAAATATCGCCTCGCTAGGTGGCAAGCCGATTCCCTTTGGAGTCATCGGCGGCGACCGAAGCGGCAGGCGACTGCGGGACCTGCTCTCAGGCTGCAGCATTCCTGTCACCACGCTCGTCACCGAAAGCCGCAGGATGACGCCGCACAAGGTTCGCGTCGCAGCGCACGCGCATCAGCTTCTGCGCTTGGACTTCGAGCGGCCGGAGGTCATGGCAAAGCGCACGGCCGAAAAACTCGCCCGGGATTTCGCGCAGCAGGCACGGCATATGGAGGCGCTGATCATTTCCGATTATCGTAAAGGAACGGTCTCGACCGAGCTTTCCAGCCACATGAAAGCAGTGGCTCGGCAGCACCGCATACCTGTATTTGTGGATCCCAAGCCCGAGCACCCGGAGATATGCCGCCTCGCCACGGTGGTTGCTCCCAATCTGCGCGAGGCGGAACTGATGGCCCAAGCGCCGATGCGCACTCGGCACGACCTCGAAACGGCGGGACAGAGGTTGCGCGCCGAACTCGGATGCGCTTACCTCCTCATCACCCGCGGCGGCGAGGGAATGATGCTTTTTGAGCCCGATAAGCCCGGGCAGGAAATCAAGAGCTTGTCGCGGCCGGTTTACGACGTGACGGGCGCCGGTGATACCGTCCTCGCCGCGCTGGCCATGGCGTTTATTTCCGGAGCCTCTGCGCGCGAAGCCGCCGAACTCGCCAACCTGGCTGCCAGCCGCGTCGTACTCAAATTCGGCACAGCCCAGATTACCCACGAAGAGTTACTGGAGGCGGTAGGAACTGAATTGTGATTATCCAAAGCCACAAACGTCGTCCCCGCGAAACTTGTCCTCCGCGAAAGCGGGGGAGCGGGGACCCACGCTGGTGGTTTCCCGCTTTCGCGGGAATGACAAGAGCTTAGGAAAGCGGAGTCCCGTTTCATGGTTTCCGAGTCCTGCGGGCGGCGCACAGGACCGCTTAGAAGGCTGAATAAGACAGTCCTTTGGTTTTGCGGTCCACGACAAGATCGATGGGCGGGTCCACGTTGTTGACCTTTATCGTAACTACGACCAGAGACGAACCCTGGGATTTGGTGCCCAAAATTTGAAACTCGCGGATCTTACCGTAATCTCCCTGTATTCCCCAGCCGCGTAGAAAGTCCTGATAAGAATAGGTCGGGCTCGGCTGCCAGAGCTTATAGGCATCCTCAAATTTACCTTCCTGGACTGTCGTCAGGAATTGCTTCACCGCGCGCTCCTCGGGATAGTTGCGGAACATGAAGTAAGCGCCTTCGCCAACCAGAAAAAGCAAAATAGCAAGCAGGATGTATCTTCCGATATGCAGGGGTGGTTTGGGAGGTGTTGTATCGAGCAGCGTCATAGGCATTGCCCCTTTCACCTCCATTGTACCCGAATTCCGATGTGATCAAATTCCGACTTCCAGCCGGAGCGGAGATTCCATGATCTCTCGTTTGCCACCTGGCATGAAGAAAGCCTGGATGCCCGATCCCCCGCGTGCGTGGAGGACGCGCCTCGGGGGAAGGACAACCCGCGCGCCATCCCCCAAATCCTCCATCCAACCCACGGCAAAGTACCACGCATCAAACTACTGCCCTGTTGACTCGATCCGTTGTTTAGTGGTCAAATAAGCATGATTGGAACTTCGGCACCTCGAGGAGAGGTGAAGTCCATGTGATGGGGAGTCTGGTGATGAAGCAAAGGTGTGTCTGGCTGCTCGCAGCAGGAATCAGTTTGGCGTTCTTAGCGATGCCGCTCTGGGCCCAACAAGAAAGCGACAACGCTGCCACTGCCAGTGAGACTGCGAACGAGAGCGAGATCACCATTCCCGAAGGGACGGAGTTCAAGCTCCAGTTGCACTCTTCCGTCAGTTCGAAGACTTCCCGTGCAGGCGACCGCATTCTGACCACCTTGCTTGACCCTGTCGCTGTCGAGGACCGGGACATCCTTGTGAAAGGCACCCGGATCGACGGGCACATTCAGGAGGTGAAGGGCGCCGCCCGCCGAGGCAAAGGCGGCAACCTCTCCCTGGTCTTTGACACCGTGGAGCTGCCCAATGGCCAGAAACTCGCCATCGTCGGATCACTCACCGAGGTTTTCTCAAGTGAGGGCGGGGGGGATCCTAACGTAGGCGCAGAGGGTGACTTAAAGGGAACTGGGGCCTCGCGAAAGAAGCAAGCGGCCATCGTCGCCGCCACCACCGGGCTGGGCGCTACCGCAGGGCTCGGTGGAGGCATCGCCGGGGCCGCCACAGGACTGGCACTAGCACTTACTCTCCCGCACGGCAAGGAAGCCGCCCTCCAGGCCGGCTCTCTGATCGGCATGCGCCTCGACCGCGACGTTACCTTTACCCTTCCTCCAGAAGCAAAATAAGCTATCCAACTTTCTCGAACCTGTCCCTACGAAGCCGGAATCGGGTGCCGGGGTTCTCAGCGGGGGGCGGGGGGCTTCAGGTGCGCTACTTCGGGAAGCTCGAGGAGATGCGAGGCGGGGGCCAAATTGATGTCGCCGCCTTCGAGTTCGGGGAGGAACTGGGCCAAGGCAGCGATGGTGCTCGGGTAAGGGTGGCCGATGGCCAAGGCCGCGCCTTCCCGTTCGAGCACCTCATGGAACTTGCGAAGCTGGCCAAGCGTGTAGGGGACGGTCTCGGTATCGTCCAGGAAGATGGAACGGTAGAAAGCGGGAACGCCTTGGCGGCGTGCCGCGTCGAACGCCACGCTGGCCGCGGTGGTGCGGCTATCTATGAAATAGAGGTGGCGCGCGGCGAGCGACCTCATGACCGCAGCCATCAAGCGGGGATCGGTTGTGGCACGCGACCCCATGTGGTTGTTCACACCGGCCGCGTGGGGTACGGAAGCGAGGTCAGACTTGATGATGCGCTCGACCTCGGGGCCGCTCAAGCCGACATGGATTACGCCTTCTCCCGGCGAGGCGTGGGAATCCGCTTCCGGTTGCATTGGGAGGTGAAGCATCACCTCGTGCCCGGCGCGGCGAGCCTCCTGTGCGGTCTCCTCCGAAGCGCGGAGGTGGGGAAGAACCGAGAGCGTCAGAGCGTACGGCATGGCCAGCAACCGGCGTGTTACCTCGAGGTTCCCGCCGAGATCGTCAATGATAATGGCGGCGTAAAGGATGCGGCGCACCTCACGCAGTTTCCATCGACCGACCACCTTCCCGTGCCGTGATATGCGAATATCGGCGGTCCGCCATCCCTGCCTGCTTTTGGACTCATTGATCGCGCAGTCGAGCCGGTTCTCGGCGATCGAGCGGCGGAGGGCCGCGACGACCGGAGCGTAGACTTCTGCGCCCGCTCGGGCTTCGATAGGGGTCTCAGGCTTCGCGGAGGGGCTTGCGGGAGACGGCCCGATCAAGACCTGCGACCGGCCGGCATCTTCGATGGCTCTCTCGACCTTGCGTTCGAGCGCCCGCACATCCTCTTGTTGGCGCCGGGGTTGGGGCGCCACCGCGTGCCGCTTGCAGGCGCCGGCACTCATGGCGAGGAAGAGAAGTAAAGCCAGCCTGAGCTTTGAAGATTGCGTAGCGTACCGAGTGGAATTCAATTGGAGTAGGGGGACGGCTTGCTGTCCCCTGTTTGTTGCCAGTTCACGAGCGAGGGTAGGGCAAGCCCTACGCCCGCATATTGTCGAGTTTACCTTCAGGCTGCTTTAGCTGGCGCGGAGGAATGCGTCAGAACCTCGATCGCCTTGCGAAGCTGCAAATCGTCCTTGCCGCCGAACTGTTCGGGGTTCTGCAATTCCTCTTCGCTCTCGGCATCCGTAGGAGCGCTCCCCGCGGCCTGTACAACGCTGGGCATCACGCCATTATCACTGATCGCCTTGCCGTCAGGCCCGTAGTATTTTGCGACGGACAGCAGCAGCCCAGAGCCGTCTCCGACCGGAATGGTTTTCTGAAGAACACCCACGCCAAAGCTGCGTACGCCTACCACCTCGCCGCGCTTGTTGCCCAGAACCGCGGAGGCGATAAGCTCTGCAGGCCCCGCGGTGGACTGGTTGATCAGCACAGCCAAGGGGAGATCGGACACGGCATCCGTCGGATGCGCCGTAATGTCCTGCCTCGGATAACGCTGCCCGGCGAGGTAAGTAATTAACCCTTTGTCGAGGAAGAGGTTCGCGGTATCAATGGCTTCCTGGGATTCGCCGCCGGCGCAGTTTCTGAGATCCAGAATGATCTTGTGAGCGCCGCTCGACTGGAGTTCCTTGAGCTTGGCCGCGATTTCCTTGGCCTTACCCTTATCGAAGGTCGAGACGCGCAGATACCCATCGCCATCGTCGACCGTCTTTGCCAGCACCGGAGGATAGTTCAAGAGGGTGCGCGTCAGGGAGATGGCTTCCGGCTCGCCGCGTGCTTCGCGCACGACGTAGAGCTTTACTGTGGTTCCCGGCGCCCCGGCGAGCATTCGCTGGATCTGAACCACCGAGAATTCACGCGTGGCTGAGCTTTCGACGCGGTCGATCAAGTCGCCGGCCTTCACCCCGCCCTTCTCGGCAGGACTGCCGGGAAGCACCGAAACCACCGTCGCGTAACCCATTCGCTTGGAAAGGAATATGCCCACACTCGCCGGGCCGGGATCAGGGTGCTGAAGGTATTCCTGGTACTGGCTGGGCGTAAAGTAGGTGCTGTAAGGGTCCAGGGCCTCGAGAAGCCCGCGGATGGCGCCATCCGTCACCTTCTTAAGGTCGGGTTCGGTCACATAATCCAGGTGGATGCGGTTCAGGACCTCACTGTAGACACCCAGGTCGCGATACGTCTTCTCCGAGGACGAATCGCTCTTGCCGAGCAATCCCCCCATGACGATGCCTAGGACTAGGAGGCTCGAGACTGAGACTAGCGTTATTCGTATTCGGTTGGTCATTACCGGCAAAGCTCCTTCAGCCGTGGGCACACAAAACCCTTACTGTCCAGAGTATAACACGGCAATTGATTGGATGCATTTTGCTGGGTTGAAGTCACCGGGGAAAAGCGGGATTCGGGATTCAGGTGGGGTTGTACGAAGACGGGCTCCCGGGCGAGATTTTCATCACCATGGCCAAGGGAGGCTCGATGGATTCCTTCGCCACCGGCCAGCTTGCGGCGACAAGGCCTGCCAGGGACCAGGGGCTAGGGATTGGGGAGGAGAGGCGGGGGACGAACGCCGCTCCTTGGCACCTGAATCCTGGACCCTGGATGCTGAATCCGGTTTTCCTGACTCCTGACTCCTGGCTCCTGACTCCTGCTTTTTTGTATTCTGCCCGGCTGAATTGAGAATTTCAGCAGCGCCATCTTGCGGCTGGTACGCTTGCCGAGTTTCTGGTTGAGGAAGCGTCCTTTCATGGATTTTGAACTGAGCCCTCCAAAGGTTAATTCGATGCAATGAACCGCTGGGCTTCAAGTTGGCAAATGCCGTCCTGAAGCCCGGCGCTACGTCGACGCCTCGTTGTTTTCGGGGGCCTCACCTATCACCGGAGTCAGGAACGTCCCCGAAATGCGGTCATGCCAAGTCAACCCGTCGCTATCCGCCACTGCCCAAAAGAAGCCTATCATTAAGGCTGCCGCCGAAACCAGATAGCCAAAAGCGCGCAAGAAGGACTCCTTGGGTGCGGGCGGCCAGCCTTCCATGTTCCGAACTTCCATGCCCATCCAGGTCTGGCCGGGCGTGGAGAATGTCACCGTGGTGAATAAAGCGAAGTAGGCGCCAACGAAAAAAACCGCGACTAACCCGACGATGGCAAGGTTAGGAGCGACGGGAGTGAGATGGCCGCCGGCCTTCCAAAAGATGACCGCGAAAAGCGCCCCCGCGATGAGGAGAACCAAACCATCCGCAAGGCCCGCCAGAAAACGCTGGCCTATGGGCGCCACGCGGAACGTCTGGGGTTCGGTTTGCGCGGAAGCGTCTGCGGCGTCAGTTCCCGACGGCCAGACAACGTCTTGCAGCCGATCGTCCGCCAGCGGGGCGGGCTCGTCCGCAATTTCTTCCGCTTCAGACCGCGCCGGCCCGGAACTCTCAAATGCCGCCTCAGGCTCTGGCGGCGCTTCGGCGTTCGAAAATTCCAAATTGCTCTCAAGCCCTTCTCGCTGAGCAATTTCAGCGTCGAAGCTGCCGGCATTCTGGGGGAATTCCAGGAAATTCTCCGCGCCCTTTTCGAGACCATCTCCCGCATCGTCCCGCCCAAATTCGAAGTCGAGGTTCTCTTCCTCAGGTGTCTCGTTGCGCATTTGGGCGCGACGCTGGCGAAAGCTCAGGACGCGCTCCGAAAGCTCCTGCCGCCAGGCACCGGAGTTTTGCGCGGGCGTGGGGGCGGCAGGCGCAGGCTTCTTGCCGCGTTCTGGCAGAAATTCCAGGTCGAGATTCTCCGGCGTGGTTCCGCGCCTCTTATTATCTTGCAAGGGTTCGTTGCTCACTTTGTTCTTTGCTGACTCCATGGCGGCTTTCGGCGGACCGGGGGTTCTCGCCTCATCTTGCTTTCGAGACCCGGGCGGGGCGGCGGGTGAAGTCCTGGCGGCCACAGATGGCGGGCGCGAAGGGGACGCAAGTTGTGCGCCGCACCTCTTACATTGAACCAGACCGGGGTGACTTACGAAACCGCAGTTAGGGCACTTCACCGGGCGCTTAGAATCCTCCGGGCAGCGTTATAAGCTTTCTAGCGCATCTTAGCAAATTGATTCGTTCCCGCAAAGCAGCTTCGGGTAAAATAATCCGTCAGTGCTTGCTCATGGACATCGCATTCGTTTCGTTTTTCCTCCGCAAGAATAGCGCACGTGTTGCTTTGGGATCAGTTGCCGCGCTGGGCGTGGCGCTTGTCTCCTTAGCGCAACAGCCACCCTCCGGTCCTTTGGATCTCGAGAATCCCGCCCAGACCGTCACCGTGCATGCCGACACTCAAGAAAGGGGCAAAGACTTATCCCGCCTGCGGGGGCACGTGCAAATCACTTTTCGCGGCATGAAGCTTACGGCGGACGAGGTCACATACAACGAAGCGTCAGGTGAAATCGTGGCCACCGGGCATGTGCTCTTTATTGATCCTCGCAGCCACGTCACCGCCGATGAGGTCCATTACAACATCCAGACCGAAAAGGGTTGGTTCTCGAAAGGCGTCGGCTATTTTCACAGCAATCGCGCCCGGCCCAAGCAGCCGCAACTGGAAAATCCCTATTACATTCAGACGGATCGCTCCAAGATACTTTATTCGGAGAATCCTCTTTACATCCAGGGCGAGGAGATTGATCGCCTGGACGAGAGTACGTACACAGTAAAACACGGCAAATTTACAACCTGCGATTGCGAAAGAAAGGGTTGGTCGTTTTCCGCCGGAAGCGCCAAGGTGGTAGTGGACGATAAAGCCATAGGACGCGACGCCGTCGTCCGATTCCTGGGTGTGCCTATCTTCTACCTTCCCTTCGTGGCCACCACGATTTCCCGCAAGCCTCGCCACACCGGCTTCCTGCTCCCCCACATTGGCACTTCTTCCATCAAGGGGAACATCGTAGGAGCAGGCTTCTTCTGGGCGATCAGTCCCAGCATGGATTTGCTTGTTGGGCTTGAGGATTACACCCTTCGAGGACTTGCCCCAAGGGCCGTGTTTCGCGTCCGGCCCAGCACGGACACGGATTTCACGGTGGATTTCTTCGATGTGAACGACAAGGACAAGGTTCTTCAAGACCGCGCTCCCGGCGAAAGCCTCAAGGCGACAGGCAGCACCAAGGATTTACCCTATGGAATTCGCGGCGTGGCGGCGGTGGATTACGTCTCCTCACTGGCATTCCGTGAAACCTACTCGCCGACTTTCACCGAGGCGGTCAACTCTGAAGCCCACCAGGTCGGTTTCCTCACCAAGGATTTCGGCGACTACAGCTTGAACGCCTATGCATCCCGCTATCAGGACTTCCTCTCCGCACTACCGCCATACCAGTGCCAGGCAGGCGTGTGCCAAAAGGTGTCGGAGAGCTCGATTATCATTCGGCAGACGCCGCAGTTCTCCTTTATGGGGATGGACAAGCAGATGGGGGAAAGCCCCTTCTACTTTTCCTTCCAGACTTCCGCCGGAGAGGTTGGACGCTCGGAACCTGACCTCGCCCTTCCTACGCTCTCAGAGCGGCTGGACGCGCACCCCGCGGTCACTCTCCGTTTACCGGAGTTCTGGGGTTTTCATTTCACTCCTTCGCTCGGAATCGATGCGGCGCGCTACGGCATTAGCCTGAACCCGAACCGCGAACCGCTGACCAGGTTTCTGGGCGACTTCTCGCTTGATCTGCGGCCCCCTTCCTTCGAGAAGGTCTTCTCCAAATCGCTCTTTGGCCGGCGATTCAAGCATGTTATCCAGCCGGACGTTGTCTATCGCCTGGTCAAAGCCAGGGATTCCGATGAACTCGCCAAGGTGGTTCGGTACGACGACCTGGACATCTTCTGCCAAACCAATGAGGTTGAGTATTCGCTGACCAACGTCATCCTGGCCCGTAAGGACGTTCCGGCGGGGACGGCGAACCCGCCCCAGGCTCAGGAACTCATCTCCTGGCGGATTTCGGCGAAGTATTTTTTCGATCCCACTTTCGGCGGCGTCCTGGGGCCGAACAACCCGATTGTCTGGGAACCGACGCTTTCGCTCACGGGGTTTCACTTCATCCCTGGCGGGCGTTGGTCGCCGGTCGTCTCCGACATGAAGGTGGCGCCCTTCTCGTTTTACGACACCGAGCTGAGATTTGACTTAAGTCCCAATGGCCAGGGTCTGCTTGACGCCGGCATTACGTCCCATGTCAAGCACGGGGTTTATGGTCTGTCTTTTACCGATTTCTTTATTAATAAGGGAACTTATATCAGTCTATTGAACGGGTCTACCGCTTCAACTTCGCTCGCGACTGCACTTCTTGATACTCCCATGTCCGTTGCCGAAGACCCCTTTCTTTCCCCGCGGCCTCCTCCCACCACCCCGGCCTCCACGAATTCTGTGACTTCTTATCATCTCCTCAACCTCCTCGCGACCTACGGGGATTTCAACCGCAAAGGGTTCAGCGGGGCGTTCGGTATAAATTACAACCTCGTGCAAAAGATTGCCGCTGGCGCGATCGGGCAAGTCAGTTATAATTTCGGGTGCTTCGGCATCAATGTCGAGTACCAGCGGTTTTCAATTACCACCCTGAGAGTCGAAAACGTTTACCGGGTGGCGATCTCACTCGCGAACGTCGGGACCTTTGGGGACTTTAAACCGCGCGATAGGTTGTATTGAGTGCTGTGGCTGGTGCATAGTACCAGTACTAAGTGACGAAAAACGCCGTCATAACGGGGCGCTTTGGAAGGGCGGGGCTTCAGCCCCGCCGCCTGAGGGTGCCCGACGAGTTGGGCCTTTAGGCCCTGAAGCCACGTCGCCTCAGGGGCTAAAGCCCCCGATTGATAAACCGTTTTTCTGGCGGGGCTAAAGCCCCGCCCTTCCCGGCGCTCGCAAATATGACGCGGACTTTCCTCAGCAAGTACTAAGCGCCAGGCGCCGGCAACTACGCACTTGCCACACAAGGAGACCCTATGGCTTTCCCCACCCATCGGCCTCGCCGCCTGCGGCGGACGGAAACCCTGCGCAGTCTCGTGCGGGAGAACCGTCTCAGCGTTCAGTCTCTTGTGTATCCGCTCTTTGTTTGTCCCGGGTCGAAGATCAAGGACGAAATCAAATCCATGCCCGGGAACTTCCGCTGGTCGGTCGATCTTCTGGTCGAGGAATGCAAGTCGGCGCACGACCTGGGCATTCCTGCTGTAATTCTGTTCGGTATCCCTGAGAGCAAGGACGAAGTGGGTTCAGGCGCCTACGACCCCGATGGGATCGTGCAGCGGGCGGTGCGGGCCATCAAGAAGGTACTGCCGAATCTGCTGGTGATCTGCGACGTGTGCCTGGATGAATATACGAGCCACGGCCACTGCGGCCTGATCGTGAACGGGGAAGTGGACAACGATTCAACTCTCCCGCTTCTGGCCCGGACCGCTGCCACTCAGGTCGAAGCGGGGGCCGACATCGTCGCACCCTCCGACATGATGGATGGCCGCGTGGGGCGCATTCGCCAGGAGTTGGACGCCCGAGGTTTTGCCCAGACTCCCATCCTGGCCTACTCCGCCAAATACGCTTCAGCGTTCTACGGGCCCTTCCGCGAGGCTGCGGATTCGGCGCCTAAGTTCGGCGATCGCAAAGCTTACCAGATGGATCCTGCGAACCAACGCGAAGCCCTGCGCGAGATTGCCCTGGATTTGGAAGAAGGCGCGGACATCATCATGGTGAAGCCCGCGCTTCCTTACCTCGATATCATTTCGCTCGCCCGCCGCGCCTTCGATGTTCCCATCGCCGCCTATCAGGTGAGCGGCGAATTCTCCCTCATCGAGGCCGCTGCCCGAATGGGCTGGATCGACCACGACCGGATGATGCTTGAAAGCTTGACGTCAATCCACAGGGCCGGCGCAGATATAATTCTGACGTACTACGCGAAGGAGATTGCGCGCCTGCTCGGGTAGCGCGGACCTCTGCTTTTGAGGTGCGCGGCTTTTGGCTGAGGATCGCGGTGGTTGGGGCAGGAGCCAGGAGCCAGAAGTCAGGAGTCAGGAGAAATAAAACGATCGACGGCCTGTCACCCGTCGAAAGGGGCGTCATTCCCGCGAAAGCGGGAATCCAGCCCCTTGCGGGGACATGCACCCCCGATTACGCGGGGGACGAGCACGCTGGCTTTTCACTGGCATGGGCGGCGGCTGGGGCATTGGACATTCAGTGTGACAGGTGAGAAGCGAAAAGGCGCTGGCGCGTTCTTCTGACTCCTGACTTCTGACTCCTCACTCCTGAATTTACTAGTGCTTGCTTGCAGAAGTAAGCGTTCTTATTCGTACGGCGTCGGAAGGGCGGGGCTTCAGCCCCGCCGCAGAGAACAGACCAGTCCTCAGGGCTTTAGCCCCTGAAGCCGCGTTGCTTCAGGGCCTAAAGGCCCCTTCAACCATGCTTCGCGTACTGGCGGGGCTAAAGCCCCGCCCTTCCAGGACTGAGAATAGTTATGCTTATTAACACAACTAAGCACTAGGAGGATTCAATGGCTGACCTTTCACGTCGTGTGCTACTTAAGATGGCGGGGGCAGGGTTGCCTGCCGCTGCACTGGTTGGGTGCTCGCCGGCCCATACCGGGTCCGGGCAGCCTGCCCAAAAGGAGGATTCCATGCCGGGCGATTCGGGGCACTCGCCTTATCATCGCGACCCGGTGACGTTCTATGCGCACCGCCTGGGCACGGACCACGCCGAGGGCATTGCCGTGATCGACATGAACGGCGACGGCGTTCCGGACATCACGAGCGGTGAATACTGGTACGAGAACCCCGGCCCGGCCGGCGGCGAATGGAAGCGGCGCAAGTTCCGCGAAATCGCCCCCCCTGTGCCGTCAGCTCCACAAAAGACGAAGGCGGAGAACAAGGCGTTCTGGGGTGAGTTCGTTCCTGACAACGGCGAGTTCGCGGTGGACGTCAATCATGACGGCGCGGTTGATCTCGTGACATCCTCGTGGCAGAACGACGGCATTTGGTGGTTTGAAAACCCGAAGAAAACGGGCGAAATCTGGAAGCCGCATTTCATCTGTCACTCGGTTGAGACCGAAGGATTCGCCTTTAGCGATTTAGACGGCGATGGCCATCCCGAACTGCTGGCCGCCCACTACGGCCGCCAGGGGATGCTTTGGGTTAACTTCGCCGGGCCTGAGCCTGTGGTGCACAACATCGGCGGGCACGATGAGGACGGCCACGGCTGCGGCATCGCGGACATCGACGGCGACGGCAAGGCCGACGTGCTCTCAATCCACGGCTGGTTCAAGAACATCGACGCCGCCCACGACAAGTGGGAGTGGCGCCCCGAATGGGACCTCGATGATTGCGGATTTCCAATTATCGGTTTCGATGTTAACAACGATGGAAAGATGGACCTCATCTACGGCCACGGCCACAACTACGGGCTCTACTGGTTGGAGCAGACCGAGCGCGGCGGCAAACGCGCCTGGACCCAGCACCTGATTGACGACTCCTATTCCCAGGTCCACGTCCTGGCACTTGCCGACCTCGACGGCGACGGCGAACTAGAGCTCCTCGCCGGCAAGCGCTATCGCGGGCACAATGGCAACGATCCCGGCTCCTACGAGCCTCTTGCCATCTACTACTACAAGATCAATCGCCGCGATGCCACCTTCACACGCCACACGATCAGCTACAACGGCACGGCAGGCGCCGGAACGCAATTTGTGGTGACCGACATCGACGGCGACGGCGACCTCGACATCCTCGTGGCGGGCAAGACCGGAGTCCATTGGCTGGAGAATCAGAAGGTCAACACGCGCTCGCGTGCGGCGAGGGAGAAGGAACTCCTCCTCAATACAGACTGGCCGTTTCCCGGCGAAGGTGAATAAAGGCGGAAGAACTCTTCCTGGTGTCATCCTGAGGAGCCGCAGGCGGTCCTGAGCGAAACGAAGGAAGGATCTCCGCAGTCCCTTCATTTCACAACTGGCGAGATTCTTCGCTGACATGAAAATAGGCCAACGCAACAACGGTGCGATCCCCGCTTTCGCGGGGATGACGCACGGGTTGTCATTCCCGCGAAACTTGTCCTCCGCGAAAGCGGGGGAGCGGGGATCCAGGCCTTTTCATGCACAGTGGTAAGCCGATGGATCATGAGGTCTGCGCTCCGAATGACAGCGTGGAAGGGTTCTTCCGTAAACCCTTCAGCCCCTCCGCAGCCAAGCCTCAACGAAAACTCCCCTGCTCCGCGCCCCGAACAGCTTGTGGCTACAAGCAGCTCGGGGCGCGGCACCGGCAATAACAGGGACCTCGAAAATTGAGAATGACGCATAGGCCATTGAACTCATTGCACATCATAGGCGTGACAATGATGTGAGCACCTAAAGATTGGATGAAGGACGTCCGATAATTAACTTGGAGGGAGTCATTGTCTAAGACCCCAACGAGAAGATGAATAAGTGTGCTCCAGAGTCGGGATTGTTGTCAGCCTGGGCACAGGTGAATGGTAAGCGATTCCGGATGGAGGCGAGGGCCCGCACCAACATGTCGGTCATTAAGTCGCCCCGATGCTGGTGGACCGGGAAATGGTTTTGTATCGGTCTTCTTTCCCTTTATTCCTTCTGCCCAACACCCGCATGTAGCCTCGAGTCATCCAAAGCCCTGACCCAGTACGTTCGTGAAGTCTGGCAGCAGGAGGAGGGGTTGCCGGAAAACGAAGTGGCAGCCATCGTCCAGACCCGGGACGGCTACGTTTGGCTGGGAACCGAAGAAGGGTTGGTTCGTTTCGATGGCATCCGCTTTACGGTTTTTGACAAAACCAATACGCCGGCGTTTACCAGCCACTTCATCCTCACCTTGCTGGAAGGCCATGACGGCAGCCTATGGATTGGCACTAGTGGCGGCGGAGTCTATCGATTGAAAGATGGAGTATTCAAGCCCTACGTCACCCAGGATGGCCTTTCAAACGATAACGTTTCGGCATTCTACGAGGGCGAGGACGGAAGTCTTTGGATCGGGACTTCCGGGCATGGACTCGGTCGTTTGAAAGAGGGTAAGTTCTCACGCTATACCACCCAGGAGGGCTTGCCGGACGACTTCATTTGGGCGCTTGCGGGAACCGCCGACGGCAGCGTTTGGATTGGGACGAACCATGGACTCAGTCGCTTGAAGGATGGAAGGTTCACTCTCTACACCACCCAAGACGGTCTTTCCAGCAGTGTGGTTTTGTCCCTTGGCCTGGGGCGCGATCAAACCCTCTGGGTAGGAACGGGAAGCGGCCTGTGTCAAATGCGGGGCGAGAAGATACATGCGTATGCCGGAAAGGCTGGTCCTGACAAAGACCCTGTGAAATCCGTCTATGAAGACAAGCAGGGAACCTTATGGATAGGGACGGACGGACATGGCCTCAAGCGCATAGAGCATGGAAATGTCTCCACTTACTCTACCAAAATGGGTCTACCTAATAACGTTGTGCTAACCGTCATGGAGGATTCGGAAGGAAGCCTTTGGCTTGGCACATTCGGAGGCGGCCTGATCCGATTGAAGGACGCGAGTTTCACAACCTACGGAAGTAAGCAGGGACTCAGCGTGGAGGACGCCAATGCCATCTACGAAAGCCGCGATGGGAGCATATGGATCGGGACCTCCGGCGGGGGGGTGAATCGGTTTAAGGATGGGAAGTTCACCTACTACACAAGCAAACAGGGGCTGCCGAGCGACGAAGTGTCAAGCTTGCTCGAAAGTAAAGATGGAAGCCTCTGGGTGGGAACCAAAGGCGCGGGCTTGGCACGGATCGAGAACGGTCGAACCACCACCTACACCACCCGCAACGGACTCTCCAACGATTCCATTCGCGCCCTGCTGGAAGACCTGCAAGGCAACCTCTGGGTTGGCACGCGAAGCGGTGGGCTCAATCGCTTCCGGGACGGGAAATTCACGCTTTACTCAATCCGCGATGGCTTGCCTTCCGATGTTATTCGGGCCCTTTACCAGGGATCCCCAGGGCACGATCTGGATCGGCACGGAGAAGGGTCTTGTGGCGATGGAGGGCGGCAAACCGGCCACCCTCGACGACGGGGGGCTGGATTATAGAACCGCAGACCCTCAAGGTGGCACGGGCTATGCTTTCAGAACCTATACGACCAAAGACGGCCTGGCGAATGACGAAACCTGCGCGATTTATCAGGACCGCGAGGGAACGTTTTGGCTCGGGTCATGCTCTGGAGGACTTACCCGATTCAAAGCGGGTAAGTTTACCGCCTACACCACCCGGGACGGTTTGTTCGACGATATCGCCTTCCAGATCCTGGAAGACGATCAGGGGAACCTGTGGATGGATTGCAACAGGGGTGTTTACCGGGTCAGCAAGGACGAACTGAACCATTTTGCGGAAGGATCGACCAAGCGCATCCATTGCCTTTCCTATGGAAGACCGGACGGTATGGCCAGCCAAGAGTGCAACGGCGGTTTTCAGCCGGCAGGATGGAAGACCAGGGATGGCAAGTTGTGGTTTCCCACCCTCAAGGGAGTTGCCGTGGTCGACCCTGCCCACTTAGAGAGGGATGAGCATCCGCCCCGGGTCATACTCGAACAGGTCTTGGTTGACGGCAAGCCCGCGGCCGGCTTGGGAGACCTCAAGGTGCCGGCAGGCCACAATAAACTGGAGTTCTGCTACACGGGGCTCAGTTTCTCTTCACCTCGCAAAGTCCAATTCAAATTCCAGTTGCTGGGATTCGACCAGAACTGGGTCGATGCCGGGTCACGGAGGATTGCATATTACACCAACGTTCCACCCGGCAAGTATCGCTTTCGGGTCATCGCCTGCAACGGGGAGGGGATTTGGAACCAGGAAGGGGCCTTCGTTGACCTTCAACTCGAGCCTCATTTCTATCAGACGGTCTGGTTCTTCACTTTGTGCGGGTTAACCCTGCTGGCCTCAGCGATTGCGGGGTACCGCCTGCGGGTTCGGCAAATCCGTGCGCACGCGAAGGATCTCGAATGCCGCGTGAAAGAACGGACCGAGGAGTTGCAGAAGGAAATCACAGTGCGCAAGCGCGCTGAGGAAGCCGCCGAGGCTGCCAGCCGAGCCAAGAGCATGTTTCTGGCCAACATGAGCCACGAGATTCGCACCCCCATCAACGGCATCCTGGGGATGACGGAGTTAACACTCGAGACGGAGTTGACGGCCGAGCAGCGTGAATATCTTGAGACGGTCAAGGCATCGACCGACGCCTTGCGGACCGTCCTTGACGATGTTCTGGATTTCTCCAAAGTCGAGGCGGGGAAGCTTGATCTTGACCTGATCGCCTTCAAGTTGCGTGACAGTCTGGATGATACCCTGAGGGTCCTTGCCTTGCGGGCCGATCAGAAAGGCATCGAATTGACTTGCGATATCCGCCAGGAGGTGCCGGAGGTTGTCGTCGCTGACCCCGCCCGCCTGCGGCAGATCATCATCAATCTCGTCGGCAACGCCATCAAGTTCACGCCCGGGGGCGAGGTGGACCTTGAGGTTGACGTGCTGTCCAGAACGGAAGCCCATGCGCTGCTGCATTTCATGGTGCGCGATACCGGCATCGGCATCGCCCCGGAAAAACAGAAAGTCATTTTCGAAGCCTTCTCCCAGGCGGATGGCTCGACGACGCGCCTGTTCGGGGGCTCCGGGCTGGGGCTGACCATTTCCTCACGGTTGGTGAGCATGATGTCCGGGCGCATGTGGGTGGAGAGCGAACTGGGGAAGGGAAGTTGCTTCCACTTCACCATTCAAGTCGGGATGCCCGCGAACGTCATGGCCGGCGAAGCGAGCAGGCAAGTACCCTTAGCGGGCCTCGGGGCGCTGGTCGTGGATGATAATTTGACCAATCGTCGCGTGCTCGGCGAGATGTTGCGCCGATGGGGAATGCAGCCGAAGTTAGCGGCCAGTGGGGCGGAGGCTATAACGATACTGAGCGAGTGCAATCGAACCGGCCCCGAATTTGTCCTGTTGCTCGTGGACGCTCAAATGCCCGAAATGGACGGCTTCACGCTTGTCGAACGCGTTCGCCGGCAGGCCGACTTGCGCAAGATGACGGTCATGATGCTCACCTCCTCAGGGCAACGGGGCGACGCGGCGCGTTGTCGCGAACTGGGCATTGCCGCCTACCTCGTCAAACCCATCGTTCAGGCTCAGCTCCATGACGCCATTTTGAATGTTCTGGCGATGCAGGCCCAGGCCGCAAGGACCTCCGCTTTGGAACCCAGCAGCTCGAAGGCTCCGGAAGCTCCCCTGGTGACGCGCCACTCTTTGCGCGAGAACCGGCAAAGCCTGCGCATCCTGTTGGCGGAGGACAATGTAATTAACCAACTCCTGGCCTCCCGGCTGCTTGAAAAACACGGTCACAGGGTGGTCGTGGCCGGCAACGGGCGCAAGGCCTTGGAAGAGATGGACAAACAGAGGTTCGACCTGGTGGTCATGGATGTGTCAATGCCCGAGATGGATGGGTTTGAAGCTGTGGCAGCGATTCGGGCGCGGGAAAATGGTACGGGATCCCATATTCCCATCATCGCTATGACCGCCCACGCTATGAAGGGTGATCGGGAACGATGCCTTGCCGCAGGAATGGACGCTTATGTTTCCAAGCCCATTCAGCCGAACGAGCTTTTCCAGGCCATTGATACTTTGCCCAGGATTTCTGCCTAAGGCTACATTAACCCCTTTTGAAAAGATGTAGGGGTAGGACTTGCCCTAACTAGCGCTAACTTAATGGTCAGGGACGTTCGAAAGCCCGTCAGCGGACGGGCGAAATAATGTGGCCCACGGCGAGCCAGCCGTGGGTAAGGAAGATGCGAAGATTATTCTTCAGCCCCGGTAGGGGCGACAAAATCGCGACGGCTCGCGCGCAGAGCTTGTGTCGTCCCTGCCGGGGCTTAAACTCGACTCCGCCCCATCGTCATCCCACGGCTCGGAAGGTGTAAAAAAATCATCTGCCGCCGACAAACCATCAAAGCGCGTGTGTGTCATTCCGAGCGCAGCGAGGAATCTCGCTCTGTTTCTCCTCCATTATCAGTGACTTCCATCGGCAGGGCCAGATTCCTCGCTGCGCTCGGAATGACAGGTTCCTACGTAGGATTGATTTTTTCACACCTTCTCGCGCCGTGGGCCACAATATGCCGCCACTGCCGTGGCTAAAAGCCTCCGATTCGTGCTTATCTTAGCGCCTATGAGGGCTTGCCCTACCCTGTGCGCATGGGGACGGGAATCCGTACTCCTACAACGGGCGTCGTGCTGAAAATGACTCCCCTCCTTAGCTAAAGAGGGGAATCGATTTTTATGGTTTTCGGGCGCCTGCCGGTCGATGGGCGCATGCGACTGCCATCGAACGCCTACTTTGGGGCCTCGGTCAGTTCCCGAATCCAGATATTACGGAAGCGGACAGGGTGGTTGTGGTCCTGCAGTTTCAAGGGCAACTTGTCCGGAGTTTGCTTGTACGGCTGGTGATTGCCATCGGTCAGGCCGACAAGCGATACGTGGTCCTGAACCAGTATGCCATTGTGCAGAACCGTGAAAGTCGCGGGCTGCGTGACTTTCCCCGCCGCGTCGAAGCGCGGCTCGTGGAAAACGATGTCGTAGGTCTGCCACTCGCCGGGAGACCGGCAGGCATTCACTAACGGCGCGGCATTGCCGTAGATGGCTGAGGCCTGCCCATCCGGATAGGTTTTGCTCTGGTATGAATCAAGCACCTGGACTTCATAGAGGCTCATCAGGTAAACGCCGCTGTTTCCGCGGTCCTGGTCTTCGCCATGCGGCGGATTGGGCGTGGCCCATTCCACGTGAAGTTGGCAATCGCCGAAGGCCTGCTTGGTGCGGATGTCGCCGGCCTTCGGAACCGTCTCGAAGTAGCCTTTTCCAACCTTCCAGTTTGCCGGGCCGCCATTGAGCGATTCCCAGCCGGACAGGTCCTTGCCGTCAAAAAGGACGACGGCGTCGGACGGGGGTTTTCCAGGCTGGGCTTGCGTACTTGCATCGCCGGGCGTCACGACAGGCGGTTGCGGCGCATTTCGATCGTGCTGCACCCACTGTGGCTGCTGCGGTTGCGGCTGGGCCACTTCAGGGGCAGGCTGGCGAGAACAACTCAGCACAGCAACTAACGCTAAGACTGTGGCGATAAGATGGACAATCGTAAGGACGTTCCTTCGCATCGAATCCCTCCTTTAAGGCTTAAGATGACGCCGAGATTGTACACCAAAACAAGATTGACGAGTGGTTGTCCTGGAATCTTGCTAGAGCTTCGTCAACGCATGTAGGGCGACGGCTTGCCCTCCCCAGGAGTTTCTACATTTTCATAGCACTCGTTGGCATTATGGCCGTTCTCGGCCAAGTAGCGTGAGAAAGCTCACATCTGTGACCGACTTAAGCCCCAAAGGGGCGATTTAACACAGCCCAGGCCAACGTTGCGCCTTCAGTTTCGAAGCCCTGTAGGGGCGAAATACACTTGGCTGAAGGCCAGAGGGACGTACAGTTGGGACAAAGATCGTGGCATGGGAACTACCCTATTCCGCCCCTTCAGGGCTGGAGAGGCAATCATACGGGCCGCCCTAGACCCAGGCCGTTGGCCTGGGCTGGTGCGCCTGAAAGCGCCACTGACCGGAGAGGTGAAAGTCCTCTCCAAGTCAACGTAACTTGAAATCGACTGCAACTGCGTCGTCGCGAGACGGGGTGGGGAGCAGCAGGAGGTGAACGGCCAGTCCGTACGATAAGAAACTCGATTCGGCCGGTGTGATGCGGCGAGTCTGCTAGCTGAAGACGAAGCCCCGAGTTCCCGGAGGGAGAAGAACCCGCAGAGGGATGCCGTCTTGGTCCGATCCACCGACAGGTAACGTGCCTTGGTGAGACGGAGCACCCGCAGGTGGTTGGAGACAGAATGGCCGGAAGGTCGGTGGCGTGAATCAGGGAGACCGGCGTGCCGAAGAGCCGCCCTCGCCGCCCGGGAAGGGCCGAGAAGAGCGCGTGCACGCCGGAGTCAGAGCGCCCATAGTAGCGAAGAAGTGGCGTAACGGCCATGGAGCGAAGGGAGCGCAGGAAGGTGGAGACGTGACGGACGAACCAGGGCAAGCACCCCCGGACGGAGTGCTCGGAAGCAGCGAGCTACACCCGCCGGAGAGATTCGGGCTCGATGGGCCTGGGTCGAAGCCGAGGTTTGGACGGAACGGATGTTGACGGCTCTCGAACAGGGAGTGAAAGGAAGCAAGTGGTACAGCCTGATGGACAAGGTCTGCGCCCTGCCGACTCTGCGGCAAGCCTTCGCGCGAGTGAAGGCCAACGACGGAGCCGCAGGCGTGGACCATGTGACGGTGGCCGAGTTCGAGCACCACCTGGAAGCCAACCTGGAAAAGCTGGCGCGCGAGTTGCGGGAGGGAAGCTATCGCCCGCAAGCGATTCGGCGTCACTGGATCCGCAAACTGGGGAGCAAAGAAAAGCGCCCCTTGGGGATTCCGACGGTGCGCGACCGGGTGGTGCAGACGGCGCTCCGGGCAGTGTTGGAGCCGATCTTCGAGCGGGACTTCGCGGCACAAAGCTACGGGTTCCGACCGAATCGGGGCTGCAAGGACGCGCTGCGCCGGGTCGACACCCTGTTGCGGGCAGGTTACAACTGGGTGGTGGACGCGGACCTGAAAAGCTATTTCGACACGATTCCGCATTCGGCGCTGATTGGCGCGAGTGAAGGAAAAGATGGCGGATGGCCGGGTGCTCGAACTGCTGGAAGCGTTCCTCACCCAAAAGGTGATGGGGACGGCGGAAGGATGGGCGCCGGAGGAGGGAACTCCGCAAGGCGCGGTGATGACGGCCTGAACGCAAAAGATAACTTCCAATTTGAGCGCACAGTTCGCTACCGGCAGGAGGGTAAAAGAACATGAAAAACCTCTTGACTTGTGACATAAATGGACGTACTTATATGTCATATGACTCGCGCCAGCGATGCTCAAAAAGCCGACCGGCTCAATCAGGCTCGCACCCTCCTCCGCGAGCATGCGCCACTTCCCGAGGCTGCCGAACGCTTGGCTCGCGAGTGGTCGGTGACCAAGCGTCAAGCCTATCGTTATCTGCAGCGTGCTCAGCAACTCCGACAACCCGTTCCGGTACAAGATGCCAAGGTCTCCTTTACGGTCAAGCTCTCGCGCCGTTTGGTGGCCACGCTCCGGACCTACGCCGCCTCGACCGGTTTGACCCTGAGCGAGATCGTCAGCCGCGCCGTGCAAGCGATTCTCCATCGTGGGGGAGGCCGTGGCTGACCACCCGCGGGGTCGGCAACGCGCGCTGCGGCTGGATTATCAATTTGATCGGTTGTGGGCAGAGAAGCTGGCCCAAGTCTATGAATGGCTGGTACCCGACCCGATCTCACTCCCATCTCCGGCAGCTACCTCCTTGCCGGAAAGCAAGCAGGAGATTCTGAATGACCAAAGTGGCCGCTATTTACGCCCGGGTTTCCTCGGACCGGCAGAAGGAGAACCACACGATCGCCAGCCAGGTGGCAGCCTTGAGGGATTATGCCCAAGCCCATGAGTACAAAGTTCCAGCCGAGTGGTGCTTCCAAGATGAAGGTTACAGCGGCGCCACGCTGCTGCGGCCGGGGCTGGAAGCTCTGCGTGACTTGGCCGCGGGCGGTCACCTCGAAGCGGTGCTCATTTACTCGCCGGATCGGCTGAGTCGCAAGTATGCCTACCAGGTGCTGCTGGCGGAAGAGTTGAGCCGCTGCGGCGTGGAACTGGTCTTCTTAAAGGCACCCGCCGGGGCGACTCCCGAAGATCAACTGCTGCTCCAGTTCCAGGGCATGATCGCCGAGTATGAACGGGCGCAGATTGCCGAGCGCTCGCGCCGGGGCAAACGCCATCGCGCCCACCAGGGATCGATCAACGTGCTCTCCGGGGCCCCTTACGGTTACCGCTATGTGCGGAAGAGCGACACGGCCGCGGCCTATTATGAAGTCTTGGAAGCTGAGGCGGCGGTGGTGCGCCGCGTCTACGAGGCGTACACGCAACAGGGACTGAGCATCAATGCGATTGCCCACCGGCTCAACGAGGAACAGATTCCGACCCGTACCAGGAGCACCCGCTGGGAGAGATCCACGGTCTGGGGCATGCTTCGCAATCCCGCCTACCGCGGCCGCGCGTGCTACGGAAAAACCGAACTTCGCCCTCGCCAACGTATCACTCGGCCCTTGCGACAACGGCAAGGCCTGGCCAGCCGCGATAGTGCCAACCACGAGCGGCCCCGACCGGACTGGATTGAGATCACCGTTCCGGCATTGGTTAGTGAAGAAGCGTTCGATTTGGCGCAGGAGCAACTGGAGAAGAACAAACGCCACTCTCCCCGGCGCACGATCGAGCCGACCTTGCTGCAAGGGATGCTGGTTTGTGAGCGTTGCGGCTACGCCCTCTACCGCACCTCCACCCAGACCTCGGCGCGCAAGCTTTACTACTATCGGTGCTTGGGTTCCGACGCCTATCGTCATCTGCGGGGAGCGGTTTGCGATAACCCGCCGGTTCGTCAGGATCAACTCGACGCCGTGGTTTGGAAGGAACTCTTGCGGCTGCTGGAAGATCCCCGGGTAATCCAGGAGGAACTGAACCGGCGGTTGGAAGCCGCCAAGAAAGGCGACCCGCGGAAGCAACGCGAAGAGTTGTTACAACGGGACCAGGCGCGGCTGGAGAAGAGCATGGACCGCCTCCTGAACGCCTATCAGGAAGGTCTGATGGGCTTAGAGCAACTGCGTGTTCGCATGCCGGAACTGCGCAAGCAACAGCAAGCACTGCAAGCCGAACGGCAGTCGCTGGAAGCAACCAGCGCCGACCAGGCACATTGTCTGCGGCTTGCCGAAACGCTCACCGGTTTCTGTGCGCAGTTGCGGTCGAGGGCGAATACCCTGGACGTGAGCGACCAGCAGAAAATCCTGCGCCTGTTGGTCAAAGAGATCTTGGTGGGGAAGGATACTCTGATCATCCGCCATTCGATTCCCATACCCAATGCCGGGCCAGATCCGATTACGATGCCGCGGCCACCTCACGCACCTCCCCAGCCGCCCATGCCCCAACCCGGCCCACATTATCTTTTGCGTTCAGGCCGTCATCAGTCCCCTGCTGGCCAATCTGTTTCTGCATTATGCCTTTGATCGGTGGATGGTGAAGCAGTATCCGCAAGTGCCGTTTGAGCGGTTCGCCGATGATGCCATCGTGCATTGCAGAACGGAAGTGGAAGCCCAGCAGGTTCGGGCGGCCATCGCCGCGCGTTTGCGCGAGTGTGGACTGGAGCTTCATCCGGAGAAGACGAAGATCGTCTATTGCAAGGATGATGACCGGCGAAGGACGTATCCGAACGAGAAGTTCGATTTTCTGGGCTACACATTTCGGCCGCGGAGATCGAAGAATCGGTTCGGGAAGTACTTCATCAACTTCAGTCCGGCAGTTTCCGACAAGGCGGTGAAAGCGATTCGGGCGGAGATTCGAAGCTGGAATCTGCATTTACGCAGTGACAAGGCGATCGAGGATCTGTCGCGGATGTTCAACCCGATCATTCGAGGCTGGCTCCAATATTACGGGCGGTATTATCGGCTCGGCGCTTTACCCGCCGATGCGCCAACTGGATCGCTCGCTGGCCCGGTGGGCCTATCGGAAATACAAGAAGCTGCGCGCGACATTTGCGCAGGGCAACGCACTGGGTCGCGCGCATTTCGCGACGTGATCCGAAGTTGTTTGCACACTGGCAGATGGGCGTGCGGCGTGGTTCCATAGCGGGAGCCGTATGAGCGGAGACGTTCAAGTACGGTTCTGAGAGAGCGTCGGGGTGAGATTCCCCGGCGCTACTCACCTCGTGATTCTGTGCCGCAGCGAGGCGGAAGCCCGTGCGGTTCTGGCCGAGGTGCAAGCGTGGACGGCCTCGGCGGGATTGACGCTGCATCCCACGAAGACGCGGATCGTGGACGCCCGGCAGTCGGGCGGCTTTGACTTTCTGGGCTATCACTTCGCGGCGGGCCAGCGTGGGCCGCGTGCGAAAAGCCTGGGGAAGTACAAAGACACGATTCGGGGTAAAACCCGCCGGACCTACGGGCAGAGCCTGTCGGCCATCATTACCGACGTGAACCGTACGATGCGAGGCTGGTTCGAGTACTTTCAGCACAGTCGTCGTTTCGCGTTCGAGGTCTTGGATTCCTGGGTCCGCAGGCGGCTGCGCAGCATCTTGCGCTACCGGCAGGGACGCCGGGGCCGAGGCCGCGGCACGGACCATCACCGCTGGCCGAACGCCTTCTTTGCCAAGCAAGGGCTGTTCTCTCTGGTCGCCGCCCATGACTGGGTCTGTCAATCCTCTCGGAGGTAAAACCACCGACTGGAGAGCCGGATGCGGGAAATCCGCCTGTCCGGTTCGGAGGGAGGGGGACCGAATCCAATCGCGTCTCCCTACCCCTATTGATAGTTCGCCCCTTTGGGGCTTA
>CAVYPU010000014.1:0-329266 GCA_963770415.1 uncultured Acidobacteriota bacterium | reverse complement strand
GTTGCGACAGGGTCCCGAAGGGACCCAACGTCATTAGCCGTAGGTGAAACCTACGGTAAACGTCCTCCCAAAGTATTCTATTCAACCCCGGAGGGGTTGAATTGACCCCTTCGGGGTCGCTCGGATACTCAACGTATGCCTTCTCGTCCGTAGGTTTCACCTACGGCTAATGACCTTCATGCCCTTCGGGCATGTTATGAATTTGAAGGCGCGAAGTTGACCCAGGCCGTTGGCCTGGGCTGTGTTAGATCGCCCCTTTGGGGCTTAAGTCGGCTTGCCCTACCCGCCGCGGGCCAACGGCCCGCTCGAAGGGGACGGCAAGCCGTCCCCCTACCCCTCCGCCTCCATCGACGAATCGGGGGTTTTCCGGTAGGCCTTGAGCACACCTTCCAGCGAAACGATTCCTTCGAGGTTTGTGTAGTCGGCGCGATGCACGACGGGGATAAACGGCGTGTTGCCCAGCCGGGCCAGCGCCACGTCCAGGGCATGGTCGGGATGCACGTGGGGGAGGGGCGGACCGCTCAGCAAGCTCCCCACGGCGACGTCAGAATCCCACGCGAGGACGGACCCCCGCAGCATGTCCTTCGTGATCCCGTACCATCCTCCCCGGCCGTCGTCGACAAGAAAAAACTCCCCTTCGAGCCTTCCAGACGAGAGAGCGCATCGGTTACGGAGTCTTGAGTCGTCAGGAGCGGGTCACGCGGCGGCTGCATGGCATCCTCGACGAGCAGAGCCCGCTCCTCACGCCGCTCTTCCATGGAAGGGAGATCCACGCCGTCCTGCCTGGAAAGCAGATCGAAAAGAGGCGTGGGCTGATACTGCCTGGCAATCAAGTAGGCAATAGTATTCGAGATCATAACAGGCAAGATAATCGAGTAATTGCCGCTGACTTCGAGCACCATGAACACAGAAGTCATGGGGGCGCGCAGAAAGCCGGCGAACAGCGTTCCCATCCCCACGAGGGCGTAGGCGCCCACAGAGCCTGTGATCCAGGGAAAGAAGTGGCGCTCGACGCCGCCCACTGCACCGCCGATCATGGCGCCGATAAAAAGCGTGGGAGCGAACATGCCGCCGGGGGTTCCGCTGACGAAGGAAAGCGAAGTAGCAAGGATCTTGAACGCCCCCAGGAGCAGAAGGATTCGCCAGGGATATTGGTCGTGCATCGCCTGGTCGATGTAGGGATAGCCCGCGCCCATGACCTGCGGGAGCCAGATGCCGATCACTCCGATGGCGAGACCGGCGACGGCGGGCTGAAAGTAGTGCGTCCAGCGCGGCAAGCCTTGAGGCGCGGACGCGCATAATACGCACAATTTTCACGAATGCCAGCGAGGAAAGTCCGCCGATGACGCCCAGAGCGGCGTAGGCCAGCAACTCCGCAGGATGAACCAGATGATAAGCGGGTACGCGGAAAAGAGACTGGTCGCCCAGAAACCAGCGCGCCACGATAACGCTTGAGACCGCGGAAAGCACGATCGCGCCCAGCACGCCCGCGCTCCACTTCCCGATGACCTCCTCAATCACGAACAACACCGCGGATATCGGAGCATTGAATGCCGCCGCGAGTCCGGCTGCGGCTCCCACGGGCGCGATCAACCGCACTTTATCCCGCGAAAATCGCATGCGGCGCCCCAGGGCGGACGCGATGCCGGCGCCCATCTGCAGGGAAGGATCTTCCGGGCCCAGGGACTGCCCGCTGCCGATCGCCAGCGCGCAGGTCAGGAACTTCCCGATGACCGTCCGGAAGGGAACATAGCCGTCGTAAATGTAGACGGCGGCTTTGGTCTGATTCACGCCGCTGCCCCCCGCCCGTGGAAAAAGCTTCATGACCAACAAAGCCACCAGCAGCCCGATGGAGAAAAGCACCAGGAGCACTCGCCACGGCGTCACGATCAGACCGGAGCCAAGCAGCGGATGCGCGTGTACTCGATGGCGATGCGAAACATGACCACCGCGAGGCCGGAGAAAAGACCGATGATGACCGCCAGCAGCAGGAAGACTTGCTGCTCGCCCAGCGTCAATTCACTTCTCCCGAGGCGCAGGCGCTTTCGAATCCAGGCCAGGATGCTGCCCGCAGCGGTACCCGGTGGCGTGCCCGTGCCGTGTGTGCCGGCGACTGATGAAGTTCCCGCGCTCACTCGCTCCTCCTTCCGGCGCGCTTGACAGGAGGTAGAGGGCGAGGTCCAGGCCTTGCGGCTCTCCGCAGGCGTGTTCGGTGGCCTTCTCAATTCCGAAAACAGTATCCGTTACTTTGATCACGAGGTCGGGATCGCGGGCCAGGTCGCGCTGGCGCACTTTGGGCTGGAGAGCCGTGGCGAGCGCGTGCACCTTCTGAAGTTCGGACGGCTGCCCCGAGGTATCGAACGAAACGCCGCGGGCGGCAGCGCATGCCGACAGCCTCTCCATGCTTTGGGTAAAGGCACGAAGCGCGCGCGAGGCGCGTTCCTGCCCGCTTAGCCGAGGCGCCAGCGGATCGCTCCCCAGAATCAAAGTGGAAGTGTCCAGATGCGATTGAGCGAGAGCCGGAAGCCCGCCCAGGCGCTTGGCATGCGCGAGAAAGCGCCGGGCGTTACGGTAATTGCGCATTGCGAAACTCGCTTCGCCCGCGCCTTCGAGAGCCGCGTCGTAGTCGGGGCGAACACGCAGAGCCTGGCGGAAGAGCGGCACGGCATGTTCGTACTCTCCCGTTTCCAGGAGCAGCATTGCCACCCGAGTTTCGAGAACGGGGTCAGACGGCAGCTCAGCAGTCAACGCTACCAGCTCGGCCTGGGCCTGGGGCTTTTGCCCAACCCTGAGGAGGAATTCCGCGAGCTCGAGTGCGGCTTGGCGGCGATGCCCGGCGGGATCATCATTCCATTGTCCGTAAAGGGCATTGTGGTAGTACTGCACCGCTTCAGGGGTCAAGCCGGACTGCCCGGCCAGGCGCGCAAGCTCCAGGTTCAGCATCCCGTTGCCCGGTTCGCTTTCCCAAAAGCCGAGCAGATAAGCGCGCGCTTCGTTGGGGTGGCGCGCGGCCACGAGCGCGTGCGCCAACTGCAACTCGACGCGCGAGTCGTTGCGCGAATAAATCAGGGCGGACCTGAAATCCCCCAGCGCCTTTGCCGCGCGGCCCGCCGCGAGTTCCCGTTCACCCGCGGTGTACCACTGCTCGGCCAGCTCCCGTTCCCTGGCGTGGTAGGCTTTCACAGAAAAGGTCGTTATGCCAAATAGAATCAACAGAAGCAGAGCGCTGATCAGAAGCAGCTCGTTGCGAGTCACCGACCACAAAAACCCACGGTCATCTCCGCAGGCGGGACATTTTCGTTCCTCCCACGGGATCATCTGCCCGCATTGCTCGCAGCGACGCTCGGCTTGCACAGGACCCCAGCCCCAACCTAACGGTCGGCATGAAATGATTTCAACCTAATCAATATAACAACATGCGAGGATTGAGTCACGTGCCTCGGCAGTAGTAAAAGCGTGATCGGCAGCTATTTCGCGCGGATGAAGCACCTGGCAGTATTGACCGATCCTCCGGCTAGTGGGTTGGTATGAAAATGTTCTAATCTCAAGGGCACTGGAATGGAATCCAAATTGCGGATCCTCCGCAAAAGTCTTGACGCACTATGCCTAACGTGATAGGCTAGGTACGGGTGTGCGGGGCTCCCTGCCAATTGATATAACTGCCCAGACCTTGCCGATGGCTGAATTTTCTCATTACCACATGCGAAATAATGTCATAGGAGCCTGGATGTCCTGTCACGTAAATTCTTTGACGGAGTCAACCGTGATCCTAAGTTGACTACACTAAATAATGCTCTTAATTAGTGGCGACCGTGGAGTTCAGTTCCGCAATGCCTTGGCGCACGTTATCGACCAACTCGTCGAGGGAGTTAAACAGGAAGTTGGAGGCATGGCTGGCCTTGAGCCGTCTCCAGGTGCGCTCGATGTCGTTCAGGTCGGGGCAGTACGGAGGCAGCCACTTGATCTCCAAACGGTCGCGGTGTTCCTTCACGAAGGCTTCCACTTTTAGCGTATGATGGAAGCTGCCGTTGTCGGCGATCATGAGGATCTTCTGGTCGGGATAATCGTGCAAGAGCGTTTCCAGATATTCCACAAAATGCGCCCCGCTTTTCGTCGCCGCCCAGTGGCTGGTGAGGTGTCCGGTTTTCAGGTTCAAGCCTCCATACAAGACGCGCTTCTGATTCTTCCCCGGCGTGCGCACTTCCGGTTGGGGACTGCCCACCACCGACCAGATCGCCACCAGGTAAGGGTAAAGATGAAATTCGGTTTCGTCCTGGCT
Organism: uncultured Acidobacteriota bacterium; assembly: GCA_963770415.1. Taxonomy (GTDB): domain Bacteria; phylum Acidobacteriota; class Terriglobia; order UBA7540; family UBA7540; genus CAVROP01. Next base: position 324,987 of record CAVYPU010000014.1, on the reverse strand, counting down.
GATCACGACGGTCCTTTTCCTGCGCCCCAGATGCTTCTTGAGGGCTTCCAACTCAGTTTTGGCGCGGTCATGGGCATCCTCATCGCGTTTGCCTTCCAGGACATGCTTGGGCCGTCTCCGGGCAATGCCCATGCGGTGCAGCAGCCGTCCCAAGTAGTGCGGTTGCACCGTTACGCCCGTCCGCCGCTGCAAGAACTCCGCCAGCCTCGGCAAGGTCCAAGCGGTGAAAGCATAACCCAATTTCCGGGGCGAAGTGAGAACCGTTTGCCGCAGCCGTTGCAAATGTTCCACCTGCAAGCGGCGCGGTCGTCCTCGGCCATCGTGCTCCGGGCCCCGAAGCCCGGCGAGCCCCCGCTGGCGATAGCGCGCCGCCCAACGCCCGACGGTGGCCGGATGCACGCGCAACTGCTCCGCCACCTGCTGGCGCGTCGCCCCTCGGGCCAGGCTCAGAACGGCGCGACAGGCGTCACGAAAATCCGCCTCGGGAGAGTCGGCCGCGGCTTCCCGCAACTGGCGCTCGTCCGCCTCCGACAGCTTGAGCAAACTCGGTCGGGCCATACAAGGGATGGTATACCCAAACCGAATTACGCGCAATATTTAGTGTAGTCAACTTAGGCCCGTCAGGGGCGGCGGCATGTAGCCCAGGGCGTAAGAAGCTCTCTCCCTTGGGGAAAGGGTGGCAAGAGTAGCGAGCCGGGTGAGGGGTTTGTTCACCCAGCGCTTCGCCACTTCGGAATTCGGGTTCAGTCTTACTTTGGCAGTGCCGGTCCTGCGTCGTCCGGTGACGGAGCACCTAGCTCCTCGCGATTGAAGGTGAGCGGGGCGCTTAATTGAAGTTCGAAATTCGTCCCTGAGGGGAGAACGATTTCCTTACCGTGGCTGGCAGCAACCCAGACAAGCCCTCCTGCGGCGCCGACGGCGCTTCCGATTCCAAGCCCTTCGACAACGTGGCGCCCGGTAACTCCGGCAATGGTGCCGATCTCCGCGCCCGTAATCGTCGTCTGAGCAACCTTGCCCGCATCTTCACCCTTTGTGGAAGCGCTTTCGATCTGTGACTCCTTGGGCTTGAATTCCTCCCGTCCGGTGGTGCCAAACCCGGAAAGCGTTGCACGTAGAGCGCGCGTTGTGCCATCGGGCAGGATGAGAGTATCGAACCGGATTCCGATCTGTCCCTTGTTCTTGCCACGCCCCGGCCGCACGACTTTTGTAATCGAACCCTTTACATAACTTCCGCGCGGAATCACAATCCGGTTGCCGACGGTGATGGGGAAGATTGAATCGCAGTAAATTGACTGGCCCGCTCGAGCCGTTCGTGAGTTGATGGTATTCCTCAGCACCAGGGGGATCGTAGTATCAGCAGGCACTATCAGCGTGGCCTCCGCAGGCATGGACGGCGCTTGCTGCTGCAGATTCTGCGTATAAGCATACTGAGAAGAAATCGCCCATACAAAGACGACGGCAAACAAAACGGCGGACAAGTGACTGCGTTTCATTTTGCGCCCTCCTTCAATTTCCGATGCAGTTCATCGACCTCTTTTTCGAGCTCCTGCAACCGGTTCTGCTTCTCTGCAGCGAGCGAAAGAAGATAATCGGCGAGCAAGTCCTTATTCTCTGCCATGGTGGTCTCGAGGGCGTTTAAACGGTTGCCGAGCTCCTCACGGTCGTTGTCATAGGCCACTTGAGAAAGATCGAAGAGGTCGTCAGCCAGACCCTCAGTGCGAATCACCACTGTGGTTACAAGGACAAGATCCTCGGGTTTGGCGACCAACTGACGGGCGGACTGGCGCAGATTGCCGGCCGCCTGAATGCGGTCGGCGAGCGGCCTGCGGGCAAGAGGCTGCCCAGCTTGATCGGTCAATGGAAGGTTCTCATTCTTCAGATCGTTGAATGCCGCTTCCAGGGGCCCAAAATTCGTGTCGTAGCGCGCAAGAAAGTCGGGGAGGTTAGTCGAGGTCAACTTTTGCTGCGCTGGCAGAGTTTGTGTGAAGATGGCCGCCGAAACCAATATTACGATGAGAAGCGCCCTTTTCATATTGACCTCACCAACGGAATCTGGTGATCGGGTGATCGGTTGATCGGGAGATCGAGTAAACACCGAAATTCGAGAACCGAAGCTTGATTCTGCGGGCGATTCTCAAGTTTCAAATTTCCATCTGCCAGTTCACCCGATCACCAGATCGCCCGATCACGCGATTTTCCTGGTTCCCAGCGCGGATTCAATCGCCCTAGCGATACGCGCCGCGTGGTATTCCACAATTCTCGCCTCGCTCGCCTCGACCATTACCCGGGCAAGCGGCTCGGTTCCCGAGTAGCGGACCACTACGCGCCCTCGCTCGCCGATTTCCCGCCGGCAATCCTCAATGGCGCGGGTAATTTCCGGAAAGGATTCCAGTGGCGTCTTCTCCCTGACTCGCACATTTTGGATAATTTGCGGAAAAGGCTTATACGATCGAGTCAGTTCCTCGAAAGGCTGGCGGGTTTCCGCCATAAGCCGAATCAGCTCGAGCAAGGTGATGATGCCGTCTCCGGCAAGTGAAAGGTCCGCGAAAATAATATGGCCGGAGGGTTCGCCGCCCAGGTTGATGCCGGAACGCAGCATTTCTTCCAGGACGTACTTGTCGCCGACAGCGACCCGCTTCAATCCAATCCCCTGCCCTGCCAGCGCGATTTCCAGCGCCAGATTGGTCATCAGGGTGCCAACCACAGAGGAGCCTTTAAGCATGCCGCGCCGCTGATAGAACGGCGCCACGATAGAGAGAACATAGTCGCCGTCGATCAGCTTGCCTTCGCACGTGGCGAAAATGGCGCGGTCAGCGTCGCCGTCAAACGCCACGCCAAGGTGCGCGGAGAGCGCTCGGGTTGCCTCCGCCATCTTTTGCGGATAAAGCGAGCCGCAGCCGAGATTGATATTGCGACCGTTGGGTTCGATGTTAAGGAAGTGCGCCTGGATGCCCAAACGCTGGAGAAGCTTCGGAGCCACCCGATAAGCTGCGCCGTATGCGCAATCGACTACCAGCCGATACTGCGAGAGCGCCAAGTCCGGCGGAATGAGCTCGACAAGCCGCTCCAGGTAGTCTTCAAGCAGGTGCGGTGCGGTCTCGAGCGGCGGTTCGGAGTCCATTCGTGCATCTGACCGAACGCACGCCAACTCACGCTCAATCGCCAGTTCGACCGTTTCAGAAAGCTTGCTACCAGAACTCGAGAGAACCTTGATGCCATTGTCCTGGTAAGGGTTGTGGGAAGCGGAAATCACTACGCCGGCGGAAAAACCGTGATGGCGAGTCAGGAACGCCAGGCCGGGCGTCGTAATCTCGCCTGCCTCAGTGACCTGAGCGCCCGCCGAATGCAACCCTGCGGCGAGCCGGCGGGCGATCCAATCCCCCGACTCCCGAGTATCCTGGCCGAGAACTACCCGCACGCCGCCGTCTGAAACCTCTTTTTGAAGAACCCGGCCGAGTGCGAATCCAATCCTCCAAACGTTCGCGAAATCGAGGGGATATTCGCCTGCCACACCTCTTATCCCGTCCGTGCCAAAAAGCTGCGGTCTCTCTACCATAGTTCCACCTATTGTAGACCACAAAGGGCGAAGAAAGCAGTAGGCAGAAGGCAGTAGGCGGTTGGGAGAGCGCGATGGTTCCTTGCCCCTCGCAGTCGGGCGCCCGCGCTCGGGAGATCAACTCGCGGCGAGCACTGCGTCCGCGATGCGCACCGCCGGCAGCACTCGGGCGACATCGTGCACGCGAACGATGTGCGCGCCGGCCAGGATTGAGGCCACCACGGCCGCGGCGTCACCCAACTGAAGGGCTGGAGTTTGCTCCGCTTTGGGCTGTTCGGTCATCGGCCAGAACGCTGCGCCGGCTTGCTTCTTACCGAACCCAGCCGCTCGAACATCACGAAGACCGGCGCCGGAAGCGACGGCTTGGACGAACGACTTCCGCGAGGTGCCTACCAGGATGGGAAGGCTGAAACACCGCAGCTTACCGAGGTGCGCAAGGATTTCAAAATTTTGAAATCTGGTTTTGCCGAAGCCAAGGCCGGGGTCGAGGATCAATTGGGACTTATGTAAGCCTGCCGCCAAAGCTCGCTCGACCGAGCGCTCCAGCCCCCGCACGAGCGACGGCATAATTTCTTTTGCGAAGGGCCTTGCCTGCATTGTCTCCGGCCGGCCACGCGAATGCATCAAAATGAGAGGAGTCTTGTGCCGGCACGCCACCTCAGCTAGTGCAGGGTCAAAGCGCAGACCGCTGACGTCGTTTAGAATACTCGCACCGGCCTCGACCGCCTTCGCGGCCACCTCGGATTTGGTCGTGTCAACGGAAATTGGAGTCGAGCGCAACTTGCGCCGCAGGCCCTCGATTACGGGCAGAATTCGGTCAAGCTCCTCTTCGGCGGAAATGGGCTGCGACCCTGGCCGCGTGGACTCGCCCCCCACGTCGATCCAGTCTGCCCCTTGCTCTGCCAATTCCTGGCCATGCTCGACTGCCCGGGCGGGATCAATATACAGCCCGCCGTCCGAGAAAGAGTCCGGCGTCACGTTGAGGACGCCCATTATGATGGTGCGTTCACCAAGGCGCACTTTGTGCTGGTCGATTATTAAATCGAAGGCTGGACGAGGATTCATTAAGAGCAGCGGCTAGTGGCTGATGCTTCGCGGTTAATAATCAGTGGTCAGTAATCGGCGCTTAGCGCCCGTGACTAGTGACTAGTCGAGAGATTTCCTTTTTCGCTAGCCACTAACCACAAAGCACCAACCACTTCTTCTTTCACGCCGGCTGCGGCCGCTCGCGCGAGGGCACGCCCGGTGTGGGACGAGGTTTCAGGACCTGGGTAGTCTCAGGCTGGGGGGGCGTTGGCAGGCTGCCGGCCGAACCACTTCCGGCAATGGTTTCCCTTCCACCAGCAGATTGACTTCGCTGGCATCGAGAACTTCGCGAACCAGCAGCGCTTCCGCGATGCGCACCAGCGCGTCACGATGAGTCGTAAGGACGTCCTTGGCCTTCAGGTAGGCGGTGCTTACAAACCGCTTCACTTCCTGGTCGATCTTTATGGCGGTGTCCTCGCTGAAATCCCGCGAAGTCGCAAGATCTCGCCCCAGGAAAATCTCCTGCTGATGTTTCCCGTAGGCGAGGGGGCCCAGGTCGGACATACCCCATTCGCACACCATGCGCCGCGCCACTTCCGTGGCTTGCTCGATGTCGTTGCCGGCCCCGGTGGTGAAATGGTTCAGGAAGATCTCTTCCGCCGCGCGCCCGCCCATCATCACGGCCAGTTGCGATTCGAGGTAATCCCGCGTGTAGGTGTGTTTGTCATCCAAAGGCAGTTGCATGGTAACGCCCAGCGCCATGCCGCGCGGGATAATGGTGACCTTGTGCAGCGGGTCCGCGTAAGGAACCATGGATGCCACCGAGGCATGCCCCGCTTCGTGATAAGCGGTATTCTTCTTCTCCTCCTCGGAGAGGATCATGGACTTCCGCTCCGCCCCCATCAGGACCTTGTCCTTGGAAGTCTCAAAATCGCGCATCATCACCGTCTTGCGGTTCTGGCGAGCCGCGAGCAGGGCGGCTTCGTTCACCAGGTTGGCCAAGTCCGCGCCGGAAAACCCCGGCGAACCCCGCGCAAGCACCGGGATATCCACGTCCTCAGACAGTGGAATTTTCTTGGTGTGGACTTTCAGAATGGCTTCGCGACCTCCCACGTCAGGCCGCGGAACCACCACGCGCCGGTCGAATCGGCCGGGACGCAAGAGCGCCGGATCCAAAACATCCGGGCGGTTGGTAGCGGCAATCAGGATGACGCCTTCGTTCGATTCGAAGCCATCCATCTCCACCAGCAATTGGTTTAACGTCTGTTCGCGCTCGTCGTGACCGCCGCCCAGGCCGGCGCCACGGTGGCGGCCCACCGCATCGATTTCATCGATGAAGATGATGCAGGGAGCGTTTTTCTTCCCTTGCTCGAAGAGGTCGCGTACTCGCGAAGCGCCCACACCGACAAACATCTCCACGAAGTCCGACCCGGAAATGGAAAAGAAGGGAACGTTCGCTTCCCCGGCGATCGCCCGCGCCAGCAGCGTCTTACCTGTTCCCGGCGGCCCCACCAGCAGAACGCCTTTGGGGATGCGCCCGCCGAGCTTCTGAAACTTCTGCGGCTCCCGCAAGAACTCAATGATTTCCTGGAGTTCTTCCTTGGCTTCTTCGACGCCCGCCACATCCTTGAATGTTACTTTCTTTTGCTGGCTGGAGAGAAGCCGGGCCCGGCTCTTCCCGAACGAGAGCGCCTTGTTACCGCCGCTCTGCATCTGGCGCATGAAGAATATCCAGAGGCCCAACAATAGGATCATGGGCAGGCCATTAACCAGCCACGTGACCCAGGAACTACCCGAACTGTCCTTGATTGATACGCTGACGTTCTTCTCCGTAAGCGTCTTGTACAGGTCCGGATAATTGGCAGGAATAGTGGTCTTGAACTTGACGTTGTCCTTTCCTTCTTCCTTCTTCAACGTCCCGTTCACGTCAGTGCCCGCGATCGGTCACTTCACTGACGTTGTCGTGGTTGACCTCGTTGACAAAGGCCGAAAAATTGTACTCCTTAACGCCCCCCGCTGTGCTGGACTTCACCACCATATAGATCAGCAATGCGGTGACCGCCATGACTACCCAAAATACGATGTTCTTTACCGCCGAGTTCACGCGGCTTCCTCCTCTTGCCCCTCAGGCCTCGTTATCGAAGGCTACTTATCTATTGCCATGCTATTAGATGCTTCAAACCGCTCATTCGAACCGGGCTGATGAGAATCTCTTCCATCATGCAGTCGGCCCGCGGGACGGGCGCTATCCGCCACCTTCTTCAATGATCAAGAGAGCTCGAGTTTCCACCGTCGGCGCCACTGCGGCCGCCGGTGGAAACCCCCTGACCCACAGAATCACTCCTTGGCTTTCCAGCACCGGCCACAGTTTGCGCCGGCTGCGAGGAATCTTTCGCCGCTGAAACAACTCCTTCAATTTTCTTGACTTTCGGCTTCCCGAAGGCCGAAACTGGTCGCCCGCTCTCCAACTTCGCAAGCACAACCGGCCGGGCAACTTGTGTGCGTCCAGAGCATTGCCCGTGGTTAGATTATACTCCCCGGCAGTCCCGCGGGGATCAATAATCTTGAGTACGAAAGTAACCCCCAGGGCAGGGACGGTTACCTCGCTGGGGGCCTCGACAGTGACACAATATCCATCTTCTCCGCCCGAAGCAGGCTTCATTCCAATGGTGAGCCAATCAAATTCCTTCCGCGCTCGGACGTTTCTGGGCAAGGCCAGGCTGCGCCCGCTTTGAGCCCCAAAGGCGAACTCGAGCAGTTTTCCAATGTGGTTGTAGGCTACGGCGCCGAGACCTGGACGCACGGATTGGAGCATCTGCCGCAGCACCCGCCGCTGAATGGCGGGAGGAAAGCCCGCCAGCGCACGCACCGAGATCTTCTCTTCTGCGCCTTCGCGCAGGCGCCAGGGGCGGCTGCGCTCGCGGGCCTGCTGCTCAAGGAATGCCTCTTCATCCCGCGCCCGGTCTGCATGGCTCTTAAGAAGCGGGATAACGGCCGGGTTGAATTCTCTTTTCAGCAGGGGAAGTAGTTCCCGGCGGATCTTGTTGCGCACCAGCCTCGTGTCGAGATTCGTTGAATCGATGCGGAATTCGAGCCCGCGCGCTTCCAGCTCGCGCAATGATTTCAGTGCGCGTAAGGTCGAGAAATGGGCGCGCAACCTTGCCCTCGAGCAGCGGATAAATCCCGCTTAAGCCGCGAGTGCCCGCGCCGCGCAACAAACGCATCAACACGGTTTCGGCCTGGTCGTTGGCAGTGTGGGCAGTCACCACCTTGTCCAGACGGCCCTGGTCCACCAGAGAGAAGAAGAATCTGTAGCGCAGCTCGCGTGCGGTCGCCTCCAGGTTTCGCTTCTTGTCGCGCGCCACGCGCGCCACGTCAGCTTCACCGCCCATGAAGGCGATTCCCAAAGAACCTGCGAGGGTGCGGACAAACCGCTCATCCCCGTCTGACTCGGCCCCGCGCAGATGATGATTGAAGTGGACCGCAGCCGGAGTGATTCCAAGCTCCGTTGCCGAGTCTTTCAGGAAGTGAAGCAGCAGGACTGAATCCGGCCCACCCGAGACAGCCACACCTACTCGCTCGCCGGCGCGGAAGGTTCCCTGCCGAATCGCTTCCTTCAACCAGCGGGAATAGACATGCGACTTTACGAGCATCTGTCAGCACCCAATGTGGCCAGGCGCGTCTAGGCCCTTTGAGAATCGAGCGCGGGCGAGGCGGGCCTTTGCGGGAGGCGACTGAGAACTTTGCCAAGCGACTGGCGGGCAAGATCAAGCTCGTAGGTTTTCTGGAGGTTCATCCAGAAATCGGGCGTAGTCCCGAAGTAGCGCCCCAGACGCAATGCCGTGTCCGCCGAAATGGCCCTCTTGCCAGCAATAATCTGCGAGATGCGGTTGGCGGGCACGCGAAGCGTGCGCGCGAGCTCGGCGCTGGAAATCCCGATCTGACCGAGTTCGTCCGCGAGAACCTCGCCGGGGTGAATAGGTGTGCGTGCCATGGTTCTCGGCTCCTTAGTGGTAGTCAACGATTTCGACATTTTCGGGGCCGTCACTGTCTCGCGGCCACTCGAAGCAGATGCGCCATTGCGGGTTGATGCGGATACTGAATTGGCCTTCCCTGTCGCCAGACAGCGCTTCCAAGCGGTTGCTGCGGAGCTGCCCAAGCTCGCGCAAACTGCCTGCCGCATCGAGAACCCGCAGCCGCTTCTCTGCTTGGTGGCGGAAACCTTCGAAGGCTGGGAATCGTTCCCCCTCCGCGAGGCGCTCGGTCTTCCTATCTCGGTAGCTGCGGATCACATAGTAATCTGGCATGAAATACGCGGTACGTCAAGCGGATGTTCGTTCTCAATGGTGCAGTAGGAAATTGAGAAGCAAGGCGGTAGCTGACGCTGCCGCACTCCCAGGCGGGCTTCGCGCGCTGTGGGGCGCCCTACTATGGGATAATATGGGACGGCGCCATAGCTCAAGCGCCGGAGGTTACAATGCCTGATACGACTCAAAATACTATCAACCGCAGATCGTTTCTGAACCGCACTGCTTCGATGCTGGCCGGGACTGCCTTGGGCACCACGGCGGTTTCTTATGGGCGAATCGTGGGGGCGAACGAACGGATCTCGCTCGGGCACATCGGGATAGGGAACCGCGGGGGCGAGCTCGGTTTGATTGCTTCCCGCCTCAAGGAGAAGCACAATCTTGAGATGACAGCCGTCTGCGACCTCTGGAAAATCAATCGCGAAAAGGCAGTCGCCGCAAACAAGACTTATTACGGCAGGGCGCCGCGCTCGCTCCAGTACTTCGAAGAACTGCTGGCACTCAAAGATATTGATGCCGTGCTGATCGCGACGCCCGAGCATTCGCACTCGCCTATCCTGAAGCTCGCTGCCGAAGCGGGAAAAGACGCGTACGTCGAGAAGCCCATGGGGAACGTGCTGGAGGAAGCGAAGGCGGCGCGCGATATGGTGATCGAGAAAGGCCGCATTGTTCAAGTGGGCACGCAGCATCGCAGCGAGCCGTATCCTAAGGCGGCATGCGAGACCATCCGGGCAGGAGCGCTCGGCGACATCAGCAAGATCGAGGTTGTGTGGAACTATCATGGGCCACGGTGGCGAGGGCGCCCTGAAGTGAAGAACCTGCGCGCCGAAGATACCGACTGGAACAAGTGGCTGATGACCAAGCCGCCGCGTCCCTTCGACCCGCAACTCTATTTCGAGTTCCGGCTCTACAAGCATTTTTCGGGTGGTATCGCCGACCAATGGCTGAGCCACGCCATCGACCTTGTGCACTGGTATATGGGTGAAAGCTATCCGCGCTCTGTGGTGGCCCATGGCGGCATCTTCGCCTGGCCGGACGGTCGCGAGAATCCGGACACGTTCCAAACGCTTCTCGAATATCCCAAGGGGTTCATGGTCAGTTATTCAACCAGCTTCGGCAACGACGCGCCCAGTTCCACGCGTTACATGGGGAAGAACGCGACGCTCATGAACATCGGCGGCGAAGGCAGCCCTCGCTACAAACTGGTTGAGGAAAAAGGCAACCATGAAGATGACCCCGAGGTCGACCGGCAACGCGCCGAAAAAGACATCTTGCTGCCCGGCGACAAAAAACTGCCTGCCGCCGGTATGGGTGACCTCGACCTGAACCACATGGAGAACTGGCTCGAATGCCTGCGCAGCCGCCAGCAACCGCACTCGACCGTGCGCGACGGCTACGCGCACTCGGTGGCCTGCATCATGGCGGCACAAGCCTACTGGGCGGGCAAGAAGCTCTATTACCATCCGGCGACGGAGACGATCGAGGACCAGCCGCCGGTCTCCGCATCATAGTTACCCTCTCCCCGCGGAGAGGAAATGTAGACAGCAACCCTCTGCCCCTTGGGGGAGTGGGCTGAAGTTTCTACATTTCGAGTGAAGCATCTGCTGGGTCGTGTTAATCTGGCGCGGGAAGGGCTCGGCCCGCTGCTCCGTGGAAAGGCTCGGCCTTTCCAGGGCGTTCTCCGCACTTATATCTTTCGAGGAGGCTGTGCCTCCCATCCTCTCGTGGTTACGATTTCCCGCGCCACTCCGTGTTTGTCCAATACCAGCGCGGCGCATGTTGTCCCCCGCCGAGGCACAGCCTCGCGAGGGGAAAAAGAGAAGAGGGTGGGAGGCCGATGGAAAGGCCGAGAAGCTGTCAATTTTTTGAAATTTCGTGCATTTTTCTCTTGACTTGTTATATAGCTAGTTATACCATTCTCTCATGGGATTCCTATCGAGAGTGCAATTGATTCAGCGTGCCGGGGGCACTCGCCAGTTTTATCTGATCTGTCCCGCCCAACTGGCGGAGGCCTTAGAGTTGGAGAAGGGCGAGGAGATCGAGTGGGGGGTGGAAGACAAGCACACCCTGACCATTCGGCGTCGGCCGTCCCCGCGACGGCGGGAGGCGGGATCACATGGGCGCTGAGCAGGCGGTACTGGTCGAGGGGTTGGAGGAGCGAGCGCCGGCCTCTGCTCCCACCCCCTCTTCGGCCCCTTCTCGTCGCAAGCCCCAATTGCGCCTGCAACCCCTGGACCGGCAGCAGATCGTGCTGGAGGTGGTGGACGCGGATCGGCTGGTGGGACAGGATCACGAGGTGCGGGCCCTCTGGGATTTGCTGGAGCGGCTGGACCTGAGCCTCTTTTATGAGGGCGTCAAAGCCCTCGAGGGGCAGGCGGGGCGCAACCATTCCCACCCCCAGGCGCTGGTGGCGCTGTGGATCTACGCCCGCCTGCGAGGGGTGCAGGCGGGGCGCGAGTTGGCCGAGTGGTCGAAGTATGAACCCGGCTGCCGCTGGTTGTTGGCCTTGCGCCCGGTGAACCACACCACCCTGTCGAAGTTTCAGACCCGCTACCAGGCGGCGCTGCATGAGCTGTTCGTGCAAGTGGTGCACGTGCTGATGGCGCAAGGGGCGGTGCACCTGGAGCGGGTGGCGCACGATGGCACCAAGATTCGCGCCGCCGCTTCGCCCCGCAGTTTTAAGAGCGCCGAGAGGCTGGCCGAGTGCCGGCGGGCGGCGGAGGAGCAGTGGGCGGCCCTCCAGCAGCAGTCGGCTAGGGAAGGCGGTGCCCGTCAGCGCCGGGCGGAGGAACGCGCGGCCAAGGAACGAGCGGAGCGGGTGCGTGGGGCGGAAGAGGAATTGAAGCGGCAGGGGGAAGGGAAAAAAGCCAGTGTGACCGACCCCGAGGCGCGCCTGATGCGGGAGAGCACGGGAGGGATTGCGCCCAACTACAATGCCCAGATCTCGACCGATGAGCATCGCGGAGTGATCCTCGCCTACGAGGTGAGTCAAGCCCGCGAGGACAGCCACGAGTTGCAGCCGGCGCTGGACCGCGTCCGGGAGAACACGCACCGCTTGCCGGATCAGATTCTGGTGGATGGCGGCTACACCACCCGGCAGAACATCCTGGACATGGCCGCACGGCCCACGGAGTTGGTGGGCTCGCTGGGGAAGGACCGCTCCCAAAGCAAGCTGCGCCGACGGGGAGTGAATCCCCAGTTCATGCCCGACCATTTCACCTTCCACGCGGAGCAGGACTGCTATACCTGCCCCCAGGGCAAGACGCTGGCTTACAAACGCAGCAAGCCACAGGTGGGAGCGATCGAGAAGCATTATCGCGCCCCGGCGAGCGACTGCGCGGGGTGTCCGTTCCGTTCTCAGTGCTGCCCCAAAGCGAAGCGCGGACGAACCCTGTATCGGACCGAAGAAGATCCCAAAGTGGCCGCGTTTCGGCGCAAGATGCAACAGCCCGAGTACCAGAGCATTTATCGGCGACGGGCGCAGGCGGCGGAGTTCTCGAACGCTTGTTTGAAGGAAAAGAGAGGATTGCGCAGGTTCCTGCGCCGCGGCTTGGAGAAAGTGCGAGCGGAGTTGGGTTGGGCGTGCTTGGCTTGCAATGTGGCGATCTGGATTCGACTGCAGCGCAAAATGACTCCCCAGGCGGCGACCTAGGATACGTGTGCCTGGACGCCGAAGACAAGGACAAAAGCACCGAAGAGAGGAAGAAAACGGGTTGAATACACAGGTCAAAACCATCGACTCATCCTGAGAACGGCCAAAAACCGACTCTCGCGGAAACAGAGTGGCTTCGAAAAGCCAAAAAATTGACAGCTTCTCGGCCTTTCCACGGAGCAGGCGGCGAAGCCGAAAGATGTGAGAGCGTTAGCAAGCGGAGGAACCGAAAGTGGTAGGAGCGCCAGCAATCGGTTGACCTCCATGTGAAATGTTCAAACTCCATCTCTCTCCCCCAAGGAGGGTAACAACTCGCGGGGGCGACGTGGGATTGCATGCCAATGCCAGGCGATAGCGAATCGCTTCACAAATTGCGAGATCAAATCGAGCGATTTATCCAGTCACTGCCTCACCCTGTGATAATGGAAGACGAGGTGTTGCTGTTTGACCTCTCGGCGAGCCAGTGGAGACTGACATTAGAATTCGGCAAACTGATCTTTACCGCCTGGAACGCGCGCGCGCGCTGAGCCGCCGGATGGAGGATGTCGCCTACTGCGACGGAGAAAGGCTGGGGCTCTTTGCGCGCAAGGCAGGCGGCCGCGAACCCCTCACGCTGGAAATTCGCGAGGCTGATCTTGCCCGCAGCCAATTGCCCGGTAAGGCGCCGGGGCGCGCGAGTTTCCAAAAGCAATTGCTTGCCATGCTTTCGCGGCAGTACCCTGGCTGGAGATTCGAACGCGTCAGCCACCGCTCAGACCGCGAGCACTCACTCTCGGCGTGGTACACCCGGGGTGTGGCCCGGCAAGGCTCCACGGCGTGGGCTTTCCTTGGTGTAGGGGAGACTGAATCGCCTGCGGCCTCGGACGCGGCTTTGGCCTTCGGCCTGATCTGGCTCGATCATTTGCGCAGCCGCTCGAGACGCGTCACCTTCCCTGGATTGAAATTGATCTTCCCGCGCGGGGCGGCCGAGGCGACAGCGCATCGCGCCGCCTGCCTCAACCATCGCGCCGTGCAAGTGGAGATTCTCGAGTGGTCGGCGAAAGATGAGCGGCCGAAGTTGATTGAATGGCGGGACTACGGCAACGTCGAAACGCGCCTGGCGCCGCACCGCCTGAGCGCGGACCTGATCGACCGCCACAACGGGCTGCTTTTGCGGCTGCTCGGCGAACTCCTCTCACGAGTTGACGTGGTGGCAGACCCTGCCGCGACGGCGCTCTCAATTCGGGTTTTAGGACTCGAGGTGGCACGCGTCGAGGGTCTGCTCGCCCCGCGCGTCACGTTCGGATTGCCGGGGAATTCGCGACGCCTTGAAGATGGCAAGCAGAGGAACTTCGTCAGTTTGTTAAATCGGCACTGCAGGTTCGCTGCGCTATAAGCCCCGACCCTTCGAGCGACCTCTGCCGCCTCCAGTCGGAGCGCTGGCTTGAAAGCATGGTGGTGCGCGATGTCACCAAGCTTGACCCAGCTTTCATGCCGGCTTGCATTTACCCTCAGGTGCCTGCTTTTTCGGGATTGGATCGGGGAGTGATCGACATCCTTTTAGCCACCCGCAGCGGGCGGCTGGCTGTCCTTGAGCTCAAGGTGCACGAAGACATCAACCTGCCTCTTCAGGGTCTCGACTACTGGCTGCGCGTCAAGTGGCTGCAGGCGCGCGGACAGTTTCGGGAATATGGGTATTTCCCTGGAATCGAACTCGCCGACGCTGCGCCGGTGATTTACCTGGTGTCCCCTGCTTTTCGCTTTCACTCAACGACGGGACGAATGCTTCGCTACCTCGATCCGGCCATCAGCATCACGCAGGTGGGAATCAATGACAGTTGGCGGGAAGAGATCAAGATTCTCTTTCGAAGAGAATCCACACGGGGGATTTGAGCCGTATTCTTAAGGTCTGGGAAAAAAAATTCTCGGGGATCGAGATCGGTGAGATTGTCGGCGCTCGCGCCTCCTAAGCAGCTTGGTATTTCACACAGCGGGCTGTAAAAAAAGGAGGGCCTTCGTGCCCCCGCGAAAACTTCTGTCCTGGTGCTGATCGGCCTGCCCCGGAGCCTCGAAGCGGGATGAGTGTGAGACGTTTCCAGATTCTCAAATCCTTCACCCGTCAACCGCAGCAAGCTGCGGATTGGTCCCAGAGCAGATTACCCAACGCACCACCGTTACGCCAGCCAGTTTTCACGAAAGCTCTTCCAGCCCTCCGCGAGTAGTCAACAGTCGTGACAGTTGTGTGCAGCCTAGCCAGCCAGGGGCGAGTCGCTCGATCCAGCCACTGCAGTGCTGTTCTGGCGGATGACCCCAGACTGATCTGTGTAGTAGAAATTAGTACCTGTCGTCCCAACGCTGATGGGTGTAGCTGTAATGCCGTAGGTATTCGTTTTCCCACTCACGTCGGTGGCGCCCGGCGTGTAGAGAAATCCATAACCGCTTTTCGCACTCACCGTGGCTGTGGACCCGCTCGTTCCCCCCGACCCGTTCATTCCGGAGAGAACCTCGTCCACCAGTCCGGCGGCCGTAGCGTTAGGCACAGCAGGATTCCCGGCAGGCCCTGGGCCCAAGTCGCCCAAGCTTTGAGAGTAGCCGACGTTGTAGGTAGTAGCGTAAGTGACTTCAGCGGTGTTGAGAGTGCGGAGCGAGCCCACCGCAGAAGCCTGGTTGGCTGCGATCCGCGATCGGAGTAGATTCGGGATGGCAATGGCAGCAATAATAAGAATGATCGCAACCACGATCAACAACTCAATCAGTGAAAAACCTTTCGAACCTTTCTTCATTCCTCCTCCTTTGTCATACGATGCTCGCAAGTCAGTGCAGATGGCTTGAGTGCAGTTTGCCTGCCAACTAAAATCCCAGGTGATTCCTGACTCGGAAATAACCGCCGATTTATCACGGTGTTGAAAATACCCTGAAGGGACGCACTTGTCCCTGGTTCAAAAAGGGACCCGCAAGTGCCCTATTTTGTCGAAAAGGCATGACGAAATGTGTCATCAAGAGCGCGAGCCTTGTAGCCCAAGAGCGTCCGCGCTGGGCGTTGGCGGCCGCGCATCTTAGGAGTTTCTAATCCCGCTCTTCCCTTCTCCTGGATTTCTGATAAAGCTCTTTGAGCCTCTGCCGATATGAACGGCAAGAGGCCAGAGGCGACCCAATAAGCCGTTGAAGGGTCTAGCCCTCAATTGTCTGCTTCCCAATAACTCGCCTCTGGCCAAACTCCATGACAAACCAGGTCACTGTCGGACCTGGCATGGAGCATTTCCGAATCTGGCAATCTCAAGCGCACGCAAATGAACGTGTCGAGCTGGGAGTGCGTCACATGTTAGGTATCTTAAAATGTTGTATAGCCATGTTAATTATCACAACACAGCGAAACTCCCACATCTCGTAAATCGGGACTCGTCCCTAAACCAAGGGTTCGGCACGCCTGGGTTTTTATGAGAGTTCCATTGAATAAGGCAACCGCAAGAGTCTGAGGGAACACGCGGCACGGCACCTCTTCGGCCGGAGTAGCCAGACTGCGAGGACTCAATAGATCAGGATCTCGCCCATTCAATTCGCTGAGCTGGAGTATCGATGGGCCATGACCAACAAAATATCCATTTCAAGTTGAAAAGAAATGACTTGACAACATATCGGCGGAAGGTTAGTCTATATACGACCTAATCGGTCGGATATAGACATGCTTAAACTTGGGAAGAAGGCTGACTACGGATTGATCGCCCTCAGGCACTTGGCGCTGCAAACCCCCGATTCGGCTTGCAGCGCTATGGAAATTGCCAAGACGTATGGGTTGCCCAAAGAGTTGGTAGCCAAGATTCTCCAACGGCTGGCGAAGATCGGTCTCCTCGCGTCTCAGCATGGGACCAACGGCGGGTACGCGTTGGCTAGGAACCCTTCGGAAATCAATGCCTTTGAGGTCATTCGAGCCCTTGAAGGTCCGCTGTTCATCACTTCCTGCGTAACCGACCGGAGGGAATGCCATCAGATGACGAAGTGCACGGTTCGTGAGCCGCTGCGCAAGGTCAACGAAGCGATCGCCAAGGCGCTGCGGGATATTACAGTCTTGAGCCTCATAAGTGAGCCGACGGGCTTCGTTCAAATTCAGATGGAGGGAAGGCCTCTATGAACGCGAGGAATGCCCAGATTTGCGAAGCTGGCTGCCGTCTCTCGAGGATGGGGTCCCGGAATCTTGACTGTTATGTATTGTTTCACTAAAATGACTGTGTAAGTAATCTTGGTGAGGAGTTTTTCATGGCTACGCCGCAATCAGAAGTCGAGCTCCTGGCGACCCAGGAATACAAGTACGGATTTGTGACCGACATCGAGCAGGAAACGGTCCCGCCGGGATTGAACGAAGACGTCATCCGCCTTATTTCAGCCAAGAAGCATGAGCCGGAGTGGCTGCTCGAGTGGCGATTGAAAGCCTACCGCCATTGGCTGACGATGAAGGAGCCCACCTGGGCGAACGTGAAGTACGGTCCGATCGACTATCAGAGCATCCGCTACTTTTCCGCGCCCAAGAAGACAGGGACGCAAGAAGCCTGGGGAAATCGACCCAGAGCTCTTGAAAATGTATGAGAAGCTCGGCATCCCGCTGAAGGAGCGCGAACTGCTTGCCGGAGTGGCAGTGGATGCGGTGTTTGACAGCGTGTCGGTGGCGACCACGTTCAAGGAGAAGCTGGGCGAGCTGGGCATCATCTTCTGTTCTTTCTCGGAAGCGGTGCGAGAGCATCCTGAGCTGGTGCGCAAATATCTCGGCTCGGTGGTTCCCTACACGGACAACTTTTTTGCTACGCTCAACTCCGCCGTGTTCAGTGACGGTTCGTTCGCTTATGTGCCCAAAGGCGTGCGCTGCCCGATGGAGCTTTCGACCTACTTCCGCATCAACGCGCGCGAGACCGGCCAATTCGAGCGCACGCTGATCGTCGCCGACGAAGGCGCTTACGTCAGCTACCTCGAAGGCTGCACGGCGCCCATGCGGGACGAGAACCAGCTTCACGCGGCCGTGGTCGAGCTTGTCGCTCTGGATAATGCCCAAATCAAGTATTCCACAGTTCAGAACTGGTACCCCGGCGACAAGGAAGGCAAAGGCGGAATTTACAACTTTGTAACCAAGCGCGGCAAGTGCCAGGGCGTGAACTCAAAGATTTCCTGGACGCAGGTGGAGACCGGCTCGGCCATTACCTGGAAGTATCCGGGCTGCATCCTGCAGGGGAACAACTCCATTGGCGAGTTTTACTCGCGTGGCGGTGACCAACAACTACCAGCAGGCCGACACGGGCACGAAGATGATCCATATCGGCAAGAACACCAAGAGCACGATCGTCTCGAAGGGTATCTCCGCCGGGCACGGGCAGAACAGTTACCGGGGTCTGGTGAAGATCCTGGGCGGGGCCGCGGGAGCGCGCAATTATTCGCAGTGCGACTCGCTGCTGATCGGCGACAAGTGCGGCGCGCACACCTTCCCGTATCTGGAAGTGAAGAACTCCACCGCGCAAGTCGAGCACGAGGCCTCCACCTCGAAGATCGGCGAGGACCAGATCTTCTATTGCCGCCAGCGCGGCATGTCCACGGAAGACGCGGTTTCGATGATCGTCAACGGGTTCTGCAAGCAGGTGTTCAAGGAGTTTCCCATGGAGTTTGCGGTCGAGGCGCAAAAACTGCTTGGTGTGAGTTTGGAAGGAAGTGTCGGGTAATTGTGAATTGTGAATTATGAATAGTGAAGGGTAGAGGATATAAAGGCTGTTACCGGATCTCAATGAGACGGGATTTGAATCTGTTAAAGCTGAAAGCTGACGGTCTGATATCTGAAGGTTCTAAATTCCAACGAGGAGAGCAGGATGCTTCGAATTAAGAACTTACAAGCGCGGGCGGAGGGAAAAGAAATCCTGCGCGGGATCGATCTGGAAGTGGGCACGGGCGAAGTTCACGCCATCATGGGGCCGAACGGCTCGGGCAAGAGCACGCTCGCGCAGGTGCTGGCGGGGCACAGCGCTTACGAAGTGACGGGCGGCGAAGTGACTTACGAGGGCAAGGACCTGCTGGCGATGCCGCCGGAAGAGCGGGCGCGCGAAGGCGTATTCCTGGCGTTTCAATATCCGGTGGAAATCCCCGGCGTCAGCAACACTTATTTCCTGCGCTCGGCGCTCAACGCCATCCGCAAGCACCGCGGCGAGCCCGAATACGACGCTATGGACTTCCTGGCGCTGGTGCGCGAGAAGATGAAGCTGCTGGAAATGGACGAGGCGCTGATGACGCGCTCGGTAAACGAGGGTTTTTCGGGCGGCGAGAAGAAGCGCAACGAGATTTTCCAGATGGCGGTGCTCGAACCTAAGCTGGGGATTCTCGACGAGACCGACTCCGGCCTCGATATTGACGCGCTCAAGATCGTGGCCAACGGGGTGAATGCGCTGCGTAGCAAAGACCGCAGCATTATCGTGGTGACGCATTACCAGCGGCTGCTCAATTACATCGTTCCCGATTACGTGCACGTGCTGTACGAGGGCCGCATCGTGAAATCGGGATCCAAGGAACTGGCGCTGGAGCTCGAAGAGAAGGGGTACGGGTGGCTGGAGGAAGTCGAGCAGGTTTCGGGTGTCAGGTGACGGGTGTCAGGCGCCCGTTAGGCACGATCACGGTTGCCGGGCGCATGATGAGACCCCCTCACCCGTCACGCGACGGCTTGTGAAAGCGCCGTCGCGTGCCACCCTCTCCCCCAAGGGGGAGAGGGCTGTATCTACGTGGAGCGACTACTGACAACGGACAAAGGGTAACTGATGATTGCTACGGGACAAAAAGAAGGTATCTACCTTTCAAGCTTCAGGCAATTCGAGGAGCGGCTTGGAGCGAGTACGCCTGCCTGGCTCGGCCAAATCCGCAGGGTGGCGATGGAGGGTTTTGCGGAGAAGGGGTTTCCGACCACGAAGCAGGAAGATTGGCGGAACACCAACGTGGCGCCGATTGCTGCCGTGCCGTTTCAACTGGCCACCGCCCCCTTGCCCTCTCCTCGGCGAGGAGGGGAGTCCGAGGGCGTGGTTGAGCAAATCGACAAGCATCCCCTGGCCGATCTCGGCTGCCCCAGGCTGGTGTTCGTCAACGGGCATTTCTCGAAACAGCTTTCGAGAACGGAAGCGCTCCCGAAAGGCGTCAGGGCCGGTAGCCTGGCGGAGGCGCTGGCGGGGGACGGCAACACCCTCGAACGCCACCTTGGCCGATACGCGAAGGATTACCGCGAACACGCCTTCGTAGCGCTGAATACGGCCTTTCTAGAGGACGGGGCGTTCGTCGAGATTCCCAAGGGCGTGGTTCTCGATAAGCCTATTCTGCTGCTCTACGTTTCGCTCCCGGGCGAGACGCCCACCGTCTCCTATCCGCGCAACCTGATTATTGCCGGCCGCGAAAGCCAGGCCAGCATCATTGAGTGTTACGTCTGCGGAAACGACGGCGGGGATGCCGGCGCCGCTAACCCAGGCAAGAGTGCCGGCGCCACGGGAGAGGTTTACTTCACCAATGCCGTGAGCGAAGTCGTGGTGCATGAAGGCGCGGTGCTCGACTATCACCGCATCCAGCAGGAAAGCGAAGCGGCGTTCCATTATGGGCGGCTCGACTTCCACCAGGAGCGCTCAAGCACGGTGGTCACGAATTCCATCGCCACGGGCGGGGCGCTGGTGCGCGAAGAGGTGAAGACGGTTCTGGGCGGGGAAGGCGCGGAGGCAACGCTCGCCGGCCTCTACGTCGTTACCGGCCGCCAGCACATTGACAACCAGACGACCCTCGACCACGCGATGCCGCACTGCAGCAGCCGCGAAGTATACAAGGGCGTTCTGGATGGCGAGTCCTCCGCCGTCTTTAACGGCAAGATCATCGTGCGCAAGGACGCGCAGAAAACCGACTCCAAGCAAAGCAACAAGAACCTCCTGCTTTCCGAGAAAGCCGTCATCGATACGAAACCGGCGCTCGAGATTTACGCCGACGACGTGAAGTGCACGCACGGCGCCACCATCGGGCAGATCGATGCGGAGGCGATCTTCTACTTGCGCTCGCGCGGAATCGGCCGCAGGAAGCGCGCGAGCTGCTGACTTACGCTTTTGCCAACGATGTGCTGGAGCGGATCAAGTATTTGCCGCTGCGCGAGCAGCTCCGGGAGGGTTTGTCCGCTCGCCTGGCGCGGGGCCAGCGAGCCAGGGAGGTATGATGGCCACGACGCAACAAACCATACAGTCGCCGGTACGAGAAGCACCGGCGCCCGCCTTCGATGTCAAGCGCATCCGTGAGGACTTCCCGATTTTGAAGCAGAAAGTGCACGGGAAGCCGCTGGTCTATCTCGACAACGCCGCCACCAGCCAAAAGCCGGAAAAAGTCATTGAGGCGATAGTCCGCTTTTACGCCACCGACTGCGCTAACGTGCATCGCGGCGTTCACCTGCTGAGCGAGCGCGCGACGACTGTCTATGAAGGCACGCGGCATAAAGTTCAGCAGTTCCTGAACGCTCACGACTTTCGGGAAATCGTCTATCGTGCGCGGAACCACCGAAGCCATCAACCTGGTGGCGCAGACGTTTGGGCGGCAAAAGGTTCAGGCCGGCGACGAGGTCCTGATCACTGCGCTGGAGCATCACTCGAACATCGTTCCCTGGCAGATGCTCTGCCAGGAGAAAGGCGCTGTGCTGCGCGTCGCTCCGATCAACGACCGCGGAGAGCTGATACTGGAGGAATTTGAAAAGCTCTTGAATCCTCGCACCCGCCTCGTGGCGGTGGCCCACGTCTCGAACGCCCTAGGCACCATCAATCCCGTGCGGCAGATCGTGCAAATGGCGCATGCCGTGAATGTTCCGGTGCTGGTGGACGGCGCGCAGGCCGTGCCGCACATGAAGGTTGACGTGCAGGAACTGGGTTGCGATTTTTATGCCTTTTCCGGCCACAAAGTTTTTGGGCCGACGGGAATTGGCGCGCTTTACGGCAAGCTCGATCTCCTCGAGGCCATGCCCCCCTATCAGGGCGGCGGGGACATGATCAGCTCCGTGACTTTTGAGAAGACGATCTACAACGTGGTCCCCTATAAGTTCGAAGCGGGGACGCCTAATATTGCCGAGGTCTACGGCCTTGAGGCCGCCCTCGACTACGTGAACAAGATCGGCCTCGCGAACATCGCCTCCTACGAGCACGCCTTGCTCTCTTACGCCACGGAAGCTATCCAGCAGGTTCCCGGGCGTCAGGATCATTGGCACGGCGCGCGAGAAGGCCGGAGTCATCTCATTCATTCTCGACGGTATACATGCGCACGATGTTGGGACTATACTGGATCGCGAAGGCATCGCGGTTCGGACCGGCCACCACTGCGCACAACCGGTCATGGACCGTTTCGGCGTGCCCGCCACCGTGCGCGCGTCGCTGGCTTTCTACAATACCAAGCAGGAGATCAACGCGCTGGCCGCCGGCCTCCAAAGAGTGAAGGCGGTTTTTGGATAATCGGTGAAAGAAAGCAACGGCATGTCATTCTGAGCGAAGCGAAGAATCCCTGCATTTTGTCGAATACAGCGCTGCTGGGATCCTTCGCCGGCCCGATCAAATCAGGCCTCCTCAGGATGACACGAGAAAGATGTTGGACTTTTTCTTATGTCAGACCTTGAAGGCCTTTATCAGGAAGTTATTCTCGACCATAGCAAGAAACCGCGGAACTTTCATTCCATGACCGATGCCGACCGGCACGCCGACGGCTACAATCCGCTCTGCGGCGACAGATTCACGGTGTATCTGAAACTCAAGGACGACCGCATCACCGATATCAGTTTTGAGGGAACAGGTTGCGCCATCTCCACGGCTTCCGCTTCGATCTTGACGGAAATTCTTAAGGGAAAAACGCGAGCCCAGGCGGAGGCTCTGTTTGAGACCTTTCACGACCTGGTCACGGGAAAGACCCACGCCAGAGGGTGAGGCTCCCGCGCTCGGGAAGCTCGCCGCTTTCTCCGGCGTTTGCGAGTTCCCTGTGCGCGTCAAGTGCGCCACACTGGTTTGGCACACGCTTAAAAGCGCGCTGAATGGCGAGCCTGAAATTGGCGTCGACGGAGTGAGGTCATCATGGACGAGGCAACACCCCTCACGGTTTCTGAAGCCATCGCCCTTCAGGATAAGATGGTGGAGGCTTTGCGCACTTGTTACGACCCCGAGATTCCCGTGAATATCTACGACCTGGGGCTGATTTACGAAGCCAAGGTGGACACTTCCGGGCCACGCCTCCGTAAAGATGACGCTGACCGCGCCGGGCTGCCCCGCGGCGGGCTCGCTTCCCGGCGAAGTTGAAGACAAGATCACCGTCCTTCCCGGCGTCAAGAGCGTTAAAGTCGATGTGGTGTGGGAGCCGCCCTGGATCAAAGAGATGATGTCGGAAGCGGCCAGGCTCCAACTCGGCTTCTTCTAAAAGTGAGTCACCGTGACACAGGCTTGAGTGGGTAACGCAGTGCGGCAGAGCCGCAACCAAACAGGACCGAAAGCAGCCGGCCACATAGAATGTCGATGTGGCCAGACCATTTATTTACGCGGCTGTCGCGCACAAGCTCGAAAAAGCTTGCTAAAAAAACAAGAATTTACGACCTTGCAATGCAGAGTCCCTGGTGTTGGGACTCTGCGGCTTTTCCCTGTGCGAGGGACCATTCAAAATCAAAAGCCGCAATGTCGCATAGGCGGCGGCTCTAGGCTATCGGCTCGACGGGTTTGAACGTGAAGCTCTCCTCCCAGGAAGAATACGGACTGCGTTGCCTGCTCCGCGTGGCCACATTAAGCGATCCCGATCATTTAACAATCAACGAAATCGGCGAGTGTGAGGGTTTGTCGCCTTCCTACGTAGCCAAGCTGATGCGGATTCTTCGCCAGAATGGCTTCGTGAGAAGCGTTCGGGGCCAGGTGGGCGGCTACGCTCTGGCCCGCCCTGCCGAGAAGATCATTGTTGGCGAGGTCCTGGCCGCGCTGGGGGGAAGATTGTTTGACCCGCGTTTTTGCAATGAACACTCGGGCCTGGAGATGTCGTGCAAGAAACTGCGGGAATGCTCGATCCGCACGCTTTGGCGTGCCCTTCAGGTCCTCGTCGATCAGGTCCTGAGCAAAGTGACACTCGCCGAGCTCGTTGATAACAGCGAGTCGGAAATGGCGTCTCACGTCGGCGCGCTGGTGCAGCTTGGTCCGGACTTGGAGATAAGAAAATAGAAATTCGATGCGCTGTCATCCTGAGCGAATATGCCATGATCCTTCGGCTCACCACTGTGCATGAAAAAAGGCTGGATTCCCGCTTTCGCGGGAATGACAGACTGGGCGTCATCCCCGCGAAAGCGGGGATCCATTGATGATGTCTCGGCCTATTTTTATAACAACGAAGGATCTCTGCAGTTGATGTCCGGTTCCTGATTTCAGATTCTCGATTTCAGATTTTTCGATTTCAGATTCTTGATTTGAGTTTCTCGATTTCAGCTTCTCGAATTCAGACCCTTGAATTTTGAGTCTTGAATTTTAAATATCAAATTTCCAATTTGTTTTTTCTATTTCCGAATTTCTAAACAGATGGCCACATCAATCTCCACCTCTCCTCTAGCCGACTACCACCGCTCGCAAGGCGCTAAGCTGGGTGAGTATCACGGCGCACTCGTCCCAGCTTTTTTCACCGACCCCGTGGCGGAGCACGAGGCAGTGCGCGAAGCCTCGGGGCTATTCGATTTTTCCTTTCGCGCCCAATTTGCCATGAAGGGTCGGGACCACGCCAAGTTTCTTCACCGCGTAGTTTCGAACGACGTCAAGCGGCTCAAGCCGGGCCAGGGGACCTACGCGACGCTGCTGACCGCCCAGGGACATATTCTGGCGGATATGCGCCTTTACTGCGCCGAGGACCGATTCTTCGTCGACACCGATGCCGACTTGCGCGACAAGGCGCTGGCGGGCCTGAAGCGTTACGTCATTGCCGACCAGGTGGAGTTTGAGGCTCTCGACCTTTACGCCCTCGCCTTCGAAGGGCCGCGCTCACGCCCGCTCCTCGAAAAGACCCTTCACGTCAGCCTTCCCGCCATGCAGGAGTTCGATCATTTCGCTACCAACTACGCCGGCTTTCCAGTGCGCGTCATGTGCGCGAGCAGCACCGGCGAAGAAGGCTACGAAGTTTGGGCGGACGCCAAGGGTTTGCTTGCGATTTGGGGTGCCGCGTGCGGCCAGGCTCCCACTTACAGCATGCTGCCTTGCGGAGCGCAGGCGCTCGAAACCTTGCGGATTGAAGCGGGCATCCCTCGCTACGGCCAAGAGCTTGGCGAAGATATGATCCCCAACGAAGCGGGCTTGTGGAACGCGCTGAGTTTCAACAAAGGCTGCTACATCGGCCAGGAGATCGTCGAGCGAGCGCGCAGCCGCGGGCACGTGAACTGGCAACTCATGGGACTTGTCGTGGAATCAGAAACACCGCCACCCGCAGGCGCGAAGCTCGCTCGCGATGGCCGTGAAATCGGCGAGGTAACCAGTTCCTGCGCTTCCCCAACGCTCGGCAAGACGATTGCCTTGGCTTACCTCCGCCGCGAAGTCTCAGAACCCGGAACTAAACTCGAGATGCCCTCCGGCGCCGGTGCTGAAGTCGCGGCCCTTCCCTTTTATCAACGCGCCCCAATGCTATAATAGTGCCATGGGAATCTCCACTAAGTTCACTTACGAAGACCTGCGGCTTATCCCGCCTGACCGGAACCGCTATGAAATCGTGGAGGGAGAGCTGTTCGTGAGTCCTGCGCCAAAGACCCTGCATCAACGAATCGTCGGGAACCTGTTTGCTGTATTGCACCGGCATGTTCGCCAGCATCACCTTGGTGAAGTTTTCGTGGCTCCCTACGACATCGTCTTCGCAACGGGTACGGTGCTGGAGCCAGACGTACTCTTTGTTTCCACTGCTCGCCTGCATTACGTGGGAGAAGATAATCTTTCCGGTCCCCCTGATTTGGCAGTAGAGGTAATCTCAGAAAGCACCAAACGTTTGGACCGTGAGATCAAATCAAAACAGTATGCCCTCTATGGAGTGAGCGAATACTGGCTAGTTGACCCGGAAGGAAACAGTATGGAAGTGTTCCGCCTCAGGAACCGGGAATACGAACCGGCGGAACGTTTGGCCTTTCAAGATACTCTGGCCTCTCCCTTATTCCCAGGGTTGAATCTTGCGGTCAACAACCTTTGGGAAATCGGGTGACCGCGTGAACAAGGTGGTTGTTCTTGCGGGCACCCGATCCTCAGATCACCCAACGCTTCTCATTCCGCCAGCTTGAAGTTCACCGTGATCTCCGTCACCACCTCAACGGGTTCGCCATTGAGCAGCGTGGGCAGGTAGCGCCATTGGCGCACGGCCTCGATCGCCGCGTTCACGAGCAAGGGATTGCCGCGTAGGACTTTCAGCTCTTCGATGGTCCCGTCTTTACCGATGACGGCTTCGATCACTACGGCTCCTTCCGTCCGAGCAATCCTGGCGAGTTCGGGGTACTGGGGTTTCGGCTGATAAATAGCTTTGGCGGCGATCATGGTTCCAATGCGAATCCGTCGCGGCGGGACGGGCTTAGTCGCCTGCGGAGGGGGCGCCTGCGGCCTCGCATTGCTAAGCAGGTTTTGCATCACGGGATCGAGCAGAGCGCCGAACCGCGGGTCGCCGGTTCCTCCTTGGACCCCAGTGGTCATCGACGAGATTTCCGCCGGCGGAAGAGGTTCATCATGGATTTGCGCGACGGTGGGAGGAATCGACGTCGGCTGCTTCATAAGGTCGTCGAGGGTGAAGGTATGCGCCGGGCTTCGCGGAGCCCGCACCCCAGCCCGCGCCGCAGGAGGCGGCGGGGGCACAGGAACCTCGATCACTCCCCTCCACAGCGCCTCGGGCAGCGCCTCGGTGTAAATCAGCGGGACGAGCGCCATGGTTCCGATGAGCACGATCTCCGAAACGTACACACACGGGATGGCCGCTCGTTTCCAATCTCCTGTCTTCGCTGCCGTGGCGACGAGGAAACCGATGAAGCCCGGGAGGTTCAAGAGGCAGACCACCGCCACCCAGAGTGCTGTGTTCATCGCCAACTGCCGCGACTCGGCGCGAACGTAGCAGACCATCAGCGCAAAGGCGGCGACCACTGCTCCGAAGACCAGTGATTGAACCGCAGCCGCCCTGTGCAGAGTGGGGGAGATGAATTGCGCCAGCGCGAGGAACACCGCCAGCGAAGCCACAGCGCCGCAGGCCGTGGCGAATAGGTAGTGGCTTTTCTTCAGGACAGGCGCCCGAGCGGGAGAAGATTCCAGCAACGCTTTGTCGAACATGGCTGCACCTCCTCAGGAATTTGATTGCATCCGAAGTTCAGGTGACGGCCACGGAGCGCTCCGTTAGCTGCCTACTTTCTTCTTCACATCCATAGACACCGATGGGGCGAGACGAGTTCCACTATTTCAAGGTTGGTTAACAGCAAGGCGGAAAGCAGAAGGCTGAAGGCAGATGGCAGTATCACACCAGCATGCTCGGCCAGCAGTCTACTCATTCTCCGCCTGTAAACGAGAGAGGCTCGAAAGAGGGCCGGGTAGGAAGAAGTTTAGGTTTATCCGTGCTCTTGTTGATTGGAAGTAGATTCAAGCGGCGACTGAAGGTCAATGCCTTCTGCCTTCTGCCTTCTGCTCCTCACACCGGCAGTCTCACCCTCGCCTCGCAGCCCTGACCCTCACGCCGGTTCTGAAGGGTCAGAGTACCTCCATGCGCCTCGGCGATTTGCCGGCTCAGGACGAGGCCGATTCCCGTGCCCACGGCCTTTGTGGTGAAGAATGGGACGAAGAGGTTGGCGGTGTTTGGAAGGCCTGGCCCCTCATCCTCGATCGAGAGCTCTACGTAGTCAGCGTTTCGCCTCCAGCCCAGCTTCACACCGCCTCCGGTTTCGAGAGCCGCGTCCACTGCGTTGCGAAGAAGATTAATAAGCATTTGCTCGAGCTGGTCAGGGTCGGCCTGGACCGTCATCTCCGGCCCGGCAACCACCGTCACCTGAAGGCGTCTCTCGAGGCCGACCACACGTCGCACCAAGTCTCCCAGAACAGCGGGCTTCAATTTCGGCGAGGGCAAGCGCGCCAAACGGGAATAGCCTTCCATGAATCGGCTCAACGATTCGGCACGCCCTTCGATAACGCTTAAGCCCCGGCGCGCGTCCTCGTCCCAGTCCGCCGGCCGCGGCTCTCGGGCCAGCAAGCTGCCGAGCGTGCCCGCCATGGACTTGATAGGTGCCAGAGAATTGTTGAGCTCATGTCCCAAGACGCGAATGAGGCGCTGCCACGCTTGCCGCTCCTCTTCGCGCAGGGCCTGGCTGAGATTGGCAAGCACCAACATCTGGTGCGGGCGGCCGTTCTCCCGGAATGTGCTGCGGCGTACTCCCCACCGGCCGGCCTCCCCTGGGAAAGAAGCGGCCATGGTCCGCACGGGTTCGCCCTCGAGGCACACGCCCAGTCCCAGCTCTCTAGCGGTCATCCCCAGAATACGCTCCCCAGGCTGTGCCAGCAGACGCTCTCCGGCGCGGTTCAGAAGCCTCAATCGTTGCTCGCCGTCGAAAGTGAAGATAGCCACTTCGATCTCTTCCATCACTTTTCGCAGCAAGGCCGTGGCTTCAAGCGATGAAAGCTTTTGACCTCGTAATACCTCGCTGAGTGCGTTCACCTCGGCGAATACCTCACCCAGGGCGGAGCCGGAGCGGGTCCTCCGGGCGCGAAAAGAGTAATCCTCCTCTCTCAAAGCAGAAAGCAGGTTGGACAGAGTGTGAAGAGTGTGGGTGGTTCTTCCGCGCAGCGCGAAGGAGAAACCCAGCCATCCTGCAACTAGAAGGATCGTCAGGGTCCAACGTGTTTGGGAAGAGTGAGCCCCCGTCCACAACAGAATCAGAGCCAGGACGATGGCAGGAAACCCCGCGGCCAGCGCCATCAATAGCAGGCGGTCCTCAAGCGCTGCACCCCTGCGCCAAACGGGCGCTTGGCCTGCGGGCCTGCGCGCCTTCCGGGCATCCGACTCCACAGACATGGCTTGGGTCACAACCCGTATTTTCTCAGGCGGCGGTAAAGGCCGCTACGGCTCAAGCCTAACACCGAGGCCGCCTGGCTCACGTTGCCCCCGTACCGGGCCACGGCTTTCTTGATGAGAAGACACTCCACCTCTTCAAGGCTCAGATCCTCCAAGCGTGAAGCGCCTTCCCGCTCGGCGCGCAAGCCGAAATCACTGGGCCGCACCGCGTCGCCTTGCGCCATCAGGATAGCCCGCTCCACTGAATGCTCGAGCTCGCGGACGTTTCCGGGCCAGGCATAGTCCAATAGAAATTGGACGGCTGCGGGGTCGAGAGCAGTCAGCGATTTCCGGTAACGGTCGGCATACCGCCGCAGAAAGTAGTTGGCCAGCAGCGGGATGTCTTCGCGACGCTCGCGGAGGGGAAGCAAGTGGATTTCAATAGTATTGAGGCGGAACAGAAGATCTTCGCGGAATCGACCGGCCCGCACTTCCTGGACCACGTCCGCATTGGTCGCCGATAGCACACGTGCATCGACACGTCGCGTCTTCGAAGAACCCACACGTTCCATTTGGCCGGTTTCGAGCACGCGCAGCAGCTTGGCCTGCAAGCTAATAGGAACGTTAGCAATCTCATCCAGAAACAGCGTTCCGCCATCGGCAAGCTCGAAGCGGCCCTACGCGGTCCATCTTGGCATCAGTGAAAGCCCCTTTCACGTGGCCGAAGAGTTCGCTCTCAAACACTCCTTCGGAAAGCCCGCCGGCATTCACCGTCACCATCGGGCTTCGATGGCCCGCCCGGACATGGCGTGAAGTGTCTGGGCGACAACTTCCTTCCCCGTGCCGTGCTCGCCGGTAATCAAAACGTTGGCATCCGAAGGTCCGACGCGCGAAATCAACTCCAGCACCGGGCGCATGGCGGGCGACTCCGCGATCATCGTGGGACGCCCTTCGGCGCGCAGCAACCGGTTCTCGGCCTCCAGTCGCAGGCCCCTGCCGCAGCGCGCGGCTCAGTTCGACCTGCGTGCGGAGTATGGCGAGCAGGCGGGCGTTGTCCCAGGGCTTCTGAATAAAGTCGCGCGCCCCCCGCCGCATAGCCTCGACCGCAAGGCCCACACTTCCCCAGGCGGTCATCACCACCACCGGCAAGGTGCTGTCAATCGCCTGCAACTGCCTCAGCAGATCCAGACCTTCCTGCCCGGAAGTCGTATCGCGGGCAAAGTTCAAGTCCATCAACACGATGTCGAAATCCCGGGCCTCGAGCGCCGCCAGGATTCCGGCGGGGGAAGTCGCAGACTCCGTCGTGTACCCTTCGCCCTTGAGCAGCAGGCGAAGCGCTTCCAGCACGTCGGGGAGGTCATCAGCAATGAGAATTCTAGTCATAGAATTGTCGATTGACGATTGTCGAATTGCGATTGCCGGAAAATCAATCGTCAATCACACGATCCATCCGTCCTGCAGCTTTATAATTCGTTGGCTGTAAGCCGCGTTCGACTCCGAGTGCGTCACCTGGATGATGGTGGTTCCCTCCTTGTTGAGCTTCGTGAAGAGCTCCATGATTTCGCGGCCCTGGTCGGTGTGCAGGTTGCCCGTGGGCTCGTCGGCCAGGATAAGTTTCGGATTCGCGATCACCGCCCGCGCCACAGCCACCAGTTGCTGCTGGCCGCCTGAAAGCTGATTGGGGAAGAGGTCCTTCTTCCCGACAATGTGGAAGCGGTCCAGCGCGTCGGCGACCAGGGCCTGGCGCTCGGAAGATTTAATATTCCGGTAGGAAAGGGGAATGTCAAGGTTCTCGGCCACCGTCAGGCCGTCCAGGAGATGGTACTGCTGGAAAACGAAGCCGACCAACTGCTTCCCGATCTCCGCCCGCTGTTTCAAATTCATCTTGTGAATGGGGCGTTCCGCGAGGTAGTACTCGCCTTCCCAGTCGCCGTCCAGCATTCCAATGATGCTCAGCAGCGTGGTCTTCCCCGCCCCGGACGGGCCCATGATAGTAACAAAATCCCCTTCGTTGATGTCCAATGTAATGCGCCGCAGAACATAATACCTTCCCGGCCCCACCGGATAATACTTGTCGAGATTCTTAAACGTTATCATTGCGTTTTTCCTCGCGTAAGTTATCAGTCGTCAGTTGTCGGTCTTCGGTAGTTATCAGCCATCAGCCGTCAGCTCTCAGCGAAAAGCCTGACGATGCTGGCTCGCTGATACCTGACGGCTGAGCGCTGACAGCTTCATTCATACCTCAACGCTACCATCGGATCAACCTTCGTCGCCCGGCGCGCGGGAACGTAGCAGGCGGCAAGAGCCACCGCGAGCAGAACCAGGCACGTCGATGCGAAGGTCGCCGGATCGAAGGCGCTGACCTCGTAGAGTTGGCTGCGCAGGAACTGGGTCAAGACAGAAGCCGCCACGGCTCCGCACACAACCCCGGTCAACGCCAACCGCAGTCCATGGCGGATGACCATATCCCAAATCTCGCGCCGCTCGGCTCCCAGCGCCATGCGGATGCCGATTTCCCGCGTGCGCTGCGCCGTGCTGTAGCTGATGACCCCGTAGAGTCCAATGGCTGCGAGAAACAGCGCGAGCCCGGAGAAGATTTCGAGCAATGAAGCGGCGACCCGCTGCGGGCCGACCGAATCGGCAACGTATTGCTCCATGGTTTTGAAGCCTGCCACGGGCTGTGCAGAATCAACCGCAGCCACGGCGCCTTGAATTTGAGAGGCGAGCGCCGCCGCGTCAGCCTTGGTCCTCACAACCAGAAACGCCTGCGGAAGCGGCTGCTGAAACATGGGGTAGTAGCATACCCCTTTGCCCGAATCGCTCGCCACTCCCGACTGCATCACGTGGGCGACCACTCCCACAATCGTGGCCCATGGCGCGTCCTTGCCGCGCCGGAGGCGCTGGCCCACAGGGTCCTGGCCAGGCCAGTGTTGCCGGGCGAGGGTCTCGTCAATCACCACCACCGGCTGCGTGTCCAGCCGGTCCCGCACCGTGAAAGACCGCCCTCTCCTCAGGGGAATGTGCAGGGTTTCGAAGTATTCAGGCGCGACCCAATTGAGCATGCTGTGCGGCCCCGGATCACCGGGGCCCACCGGGCGGGCTTCGATGGAAAATGAGGAGGAAGGATCATATCCGCTAAACGGCGGCGCTTCGACCAGTGCCGCGGAAGAAACTCCGGGGATGGCCGCCAGCTTCTCATTGACGGCGCGGTAGAAGGCCACCTGCTTCTCTTGAGTGTTGTACTGGTTTTCCGGGAGCTGCACATTGGCGGTCATCACTCCATGGGGGTCGAACCCCGTATCGACCCGCACCATGCGAGCGAGGCTCTTGAGCAGCAACCCGGCGCCGACAAGCAAGACCAAAGCCATGGCCACTTGCCCGACTACCAACAACTCCCTGAGGCGCATGCGGCCGCGGCCGGCGGTAACGGTTCTCGCTTCCTCCTTGAGCAACCCATAGCGCCGTTTGCCGTAAACTTCGCCCAGGGGAACGATGCCGAGGAACAGCCCGCTTAGCGCCATAAGCAGCACGGCGAACAGGAGCACGTGCCCGTCCACTCGCACCGCGAGCCTGGCGGCGAGAATCCCGGGAGCGAGGCGCGTCAAGAGGCCCGCACCGTCGTAAGCTCCCACGACCCCCACGATGGCGCCGCCGGCCGCGAGCATGGAGCTTTCCACGAGCGTCTGCCGAAGCAGGTCCCCCTTCTGCGCGCCCAAAGCGGCGCGAACGGCAAATTCCTTGCTGCGCCCGGATGCCCTGGCGATGACGAGACCTCCGATGTTCGAGCAGGCGATCAGCATGACGAACCCCACCGCCCCCAGCAAGATCAACATCGGCATGCGAAAGTCGCCGGATGTGTATTGGGTGTACGGGACCACGAACATCCCCCAACCCGACTCTTTAGCATAGGAGCTCGCCTGAGGATAAGCCTGGAAGATTCGCCCCGTCAGCATGCGAACGAAGGCTTCCGCCTGGGCTCGTGAGACCCCGGGACGGGTCCGGGCCACCGCAAACAGGGACTCGTTGAAGTACTGGTCAGATGCGAACCAGGTGGGGGCAAGTCCCAGGGGAATCCAGAACTGGGTCCCCCGTGGCCAGTTGAAATCCGGCCCCATCACCCCGATCACGCGGTAGTCCACGTGATTCAGCCGGATGCTCCTGCCGACGACCGCAAGATCGCCGCCGAAAAGTTGTTGCCAAGTGTCGTAGGCAAGTATGGCAACTTGATTCGCGTGAGGCTGGTCCTCCTCCGGCCTGAAGATCCGGCCGAGGATGGGCCGCGCTCCGAAGGCGTCAAACCACTGCCAGGAAGCATTCATCACCCTCATCCGCTGCGGCCCTGCCGGCGATAGATAATTGCAGCTTTCTTGGTACCCGGCAGCGGCGGAGGCGAATACCTGCCTGCTGTCCTGAATATTCTTAAAGTCGGGCGCCGAGACCACGATGCTCTTGAGGTTCAACTTGTCGTACTTCACTCGCACGGCGAACAGGTGCTCGGGATCGCTGATCCCGGATGGGTGCAGGAACAGGCCATTGATCACGCTGAAGATGAGCGTGTTGGCCCCGATGCCCAGCGCCAGCGAGAGCACCGCTACGGCCGTGAAGCCGGGGTTCTTCGCCAGCATACGCGCGCCATAACGCAAGTCCTGAAGCAGGGTGTTCAAGGTCTTCTCCTCACCGAAAGATCACTTGCCATTCGCCGCACGGGGCGCGTGCAGTACTATCGGCAAGACTTTCGCATAGGCTTTGAAATCGGAATCTGTCGTATAGATGCTCCAGTGCCGGGCGAGCGAGACCTGGCAAATCAGGGCGTCCACCACGGGGGCCGCAATTCCCTTCGACCGGAGGTCATTGCTGACCTTAGCCGCCGCCTCGTAGTCCGAAGTCTCGATCACCTCGTCAGGAAAGGCCCGAAAAGCTGCGCGCAGCTTCTCGAACTGAGGTGTGGTTTTAATTCCTGACAGCAGTTCCTGGCGTATCAGGCCAATAATGCGAGCGCGGCCTTCCCGAGTGAGGTCCGCGAGCTCGTCGACGACCGACTGCTCCGCGGCGGAGAGGTCCTGCGGCCTTCGGCGCAACGCGAGCGACCATACCGAAGTGTCAACCAGAGCGTTCATATCCGCTTCCTGCGTTGGCGTTTGTAGTCGTGGGCCGCTTCATAGTCGATAGTTCCAAAAAGTGCGAGAAGCCGCTGTTGCTTCCGGCGCTGGACGTATTCGTCGAGCGCCGCGTTGACGGCTTCCCTCTTCGTGCGGTGGCGCCCCAGCTTTTGCGCTTCGCCAATCAGGCGATCATCAATGTCAAGGTTGGTGGCCATGCGGTTTCCTCCGCACACAATTCTACACAATTGATTGTGTAAACGCCAGCCAGCCGCACGCGCTCTTCGACGGCACGGCGGCTCGATAACTCAATCCGACTTCAGTCACCGGTGGTCTCTTCCACGATCTGGCCGTCGAAGAGATGGATGGTCCGGTCGGCGAACTCGGCGTAGCGCGGGTCGTGAGTGACCATGCAGATGGTGGCGCCTTCGCGGTGGAGTTCGCGCAGCAGGTCCATCACCGCCTCGCCGTTCTTCGAGTCGAGGTTTCCGGTGGGCTCGTCCGCGAGCAGGATGGAGGGTTTCCCGGCCAAGGCGCGAGCCACGGCCACGCGCTGCTGCTGACCGCCGGAGAGTTGCGATGGATAGTGCTTCATGCGGTGGGCCATCGCCACTCTCTCGAGCGCCTCCTGCACGCGTTGTTTGCGCTCCGTGGAAGGCATGCCGCGATAGGTCAACGGCAACTCGACGTTTTCATAAACGTTCAGATCGCCGATGAGGTTGAACGCCTGAAAGATGAAGCCGATTTCGCGGTTGCGAATGCGCGTGCGTTGCGAGAGCGAGAGGTCCTCGACCCCCGTGCCGTTCAGCGTGTACTTGCCATCCGTGGGCGAGTCGAGCAGCCCCAGGATGGAAAGGAGCGTGGATTTCCCGCAGCCCGAAGGGCCCGCGATGGAGAGGTATTCGCCCCGCCTTATCTCGAGGTGAATCCCCGATAGGGCGTGCGTCTCCACCTCTTCGGTGTAAAAGACCTTAGTTACACCCTGCAGTTGAATCAGAGTTTCACGGGGGCCATTGCCTCGCTCCGTGTTCTGAGCCGTCGTGGTTTCGAGTTCCGGATTAGAGTCCATGTTGTTCTCCTTTAAATCAATAATTCAATATTAAGCTCTCAGCCGTCAGCTTCCAGCCATCAGCGAACCGTCGGCCATCCGCCGCCAGTCTGCCATTCCCTACCCCCTGTCACGCTACCTTGCTTCTCACTCATCCTTAAATCCGCCGCCTGACACCTACTCATACCGCAACGCCACCAGCGGATCCACCCGGGTCGCGCGCCGCGCCGGGATATAAGCCGCGAGCGCTGCGACCAGCGCCAGCAATAGAGTGAACAGGGCAAAAATCGGTGCATCGAACCGCACCACGCCGAAGAGCGCGCTCGAGAGCAGGTGCGAGAGCGCCAGCGCCGCCGGCACGCCGATCGCCAGCCCTATTGCCGTCAGCTTGATTGCATAACCCACCACCAGTTTGAGCACGTCAACACGCTCGGCTCCCAGCGCCATCCTCACCCCGATTTCGTGCGTACGTTGGGCGACGGAATAAGCCATAAGCGCATAGATTCCCGAGGCGGAGAGTGCGAGTGCAACCATGCCAAAAATAAACATCATGCGCGCCGAATACTCGACGCCGCTGATATGATCAGAGACGCGCTGCGCGAGCGTCCGCATGTCATAAGGCGGCTGGTCCGCGTCCACGCTCCGCACCTGGGCGCGCGCCGCGGCGGCGAGGGCCATGGGATCACCCGAGGTGCGCACCGCGAAGACCGAAAACGGTACGGGCAGTTGAGCGAACGGGAAGTATGCGGTGGGCTCCTGCGTGCGCGCGAAAGGCGAAGGCTCGACGTCGCCCACCACTCCGACCACGGTCTGCCACGGCTCGCTGCTTTCCGCCCGGCCGAACTTGATGCGTTTTCCCACGGGATCCTGGTTCGGCCAGACGCGATTCACCATGGACTGGCTGATAACCACGGCCCGTGCGGCATCCGGGCCGTCCTGCGCGGCAAGGAAGCGTCCCTTGAGCAGCCGGATGCGCAGGGTGCGGAAGTAGCCGGGGGTAACCGACTCCCACGCGGCCACTCTCAGCTCGCCTGGAGCCGTAGGCGGCTGACCCTCCGCCGTATATTCCGTCCGATTGCGGCCGGAACCAAGAGGGAGGCTCGTGGCCGCAGCCGCCGAATCGACTCCCGGCAAGGTCTGTAACTTCTCGACCACTCGGGTGTAGAACTCCCTCATTCGAGTTTGCTCTCGAGTTATGGGCCCTGAAAGCGTGACCGAGAAGGTCAACACGTTGCTGCGATCGTAGCCGGGGTACTCGTTGAGGAGGGTTCCGAAACCCTTCACCATCAGCCCGGCGCCCACCAGCAAGACGAGAGCGAGAGCCGTCTCGGCAACCACCAGGAGCGCGTGTAGCCTCTGGCGGCCGGGGCTTGAACTCGCGCCGCGAACAGCCTCCTTGAGCGCCTCATTCGTGTCCGGGTTCGACAAGTGCAGTGCGGGAGCGAGCCCGGAGAGGATCCCGGTGAGCACTGCCACAAGGAGGGTGAACGCCAGCACGCCGGAATCGATTTGGATGTGCCTCACTCCCGGGATGTGTTCGAGGATGAAGGGCGGGATCGTCCGCTGCAAGAGCACGCCGCCCCAACCGGCAAGCAGGGCGCCCGCGCATCCGCCCAACAGCGCCAGCAGCACGCTTTCCACCAGCAATTGTTTCGCAATCTGCCAGCGGCTTGCACCGAGCGCGAGGCGCACCGCGAGATCCTTGCGCCGTACCGTAGCGCGGGCCAACTGCAAGTTCGCCACAATGGCGCAAGCCAGAAGCAGCACGAACACCGCGGCGCCCATCAACACCAAAAGGAACTGCCAGGTGCCGTAGGTCAGATCTTCAACCAAACTCAACACTCTCACCCCGTGGCCGGCATTCGTCTGCGGAAACTCCTGCGCCTGACGGGCCGCGATGGTCCCAAGGTCAGATCCCGCCCGCTGTATGTTTGTCCCGGCCTTCAAGCGGCCGATAACCTCCAGATAATGAGACGCACGGTCGGTGTTTTCAGTAGCGCCAAGGTCAAGGGGCGACCAAGCCTGGCTGCCCACAGGATAATCGAACTCTGCCGGCATGATGCCAACGACCGTGAACTCCTGCCCGTTCAAATGCAGGCTCTGGCCGACGATGGCGGGATCGGCCCCGAGGTGTTGCTGCCAGAACCCATGACTCAGCACCACGACGGAAGTGTGCCCAGACCGAAAATCGTTCACAGTAATCGCCCGGCCAAGCTCGGGCGGCATCCCCAGCAGGGGGAAGAAGCCGGACGTGACCTGATAGCCCTCAAGACGCTCCGCCACGCCGGCACCGGTCAGGTTAACGTTCCAGCCGTGGCTCGCGGCGAGCGTCTCGAACCCTTTACTCTGCACCCTCCACTCACGGAAATTCGCGGGAGCCGCCTTGACGTGGTTTTCGTTCTGCTTCGGTATCGTTTCCCACACGGCCACGATGCGGTCAAGCTGCTTGAACGCGAAGGGGTGAAGCAGCATGGCGTCTACACTGCTGAAGATGGCAGTGTTGGCCCCAATGCCAAGCGCCAGCGCGATCACTGCCACCGCCGTGAAACCTGGGTTACGGCCCAGCGTTCGAGTTGCGAAACGAAGGTCCTGAAGCAGGGTGCCCATCATTTACCTCAACGAAAGTAGCCAGCCGTCAGCCTCTTGCAATTGCCGATTCTCGTTTGTCGATCGATGATCGCCGGCAATCCTCAATCGGCAATCGCCAATCGAAAATTATTCGTAGCGCAGTGCGATCAGCGGATCCATCTTCGCGGCGCGGCGGGCGGGCAGCCAGCAAGCCGCAAGCGCCACCGCAGCCAAAAGCAATGAAACAATAGCAAGGGTCCAAGGGTCAGTGGGTCTCACGCCATGCAGCAAGGCCGCCAGCGAACGTGCAAGTGCAACGGCGCCGAGGAGTCCCATCCCCACGCCCATCAGAATCAGCCTCAGACCCTGGCCTAGCACCAACCTCAAAACTTGGGACGGCGCGGCCCCTACGGCCAGACGTACCCCGAACTCGTGCCGGCGAAGCGTGACCGATTGAGAAACCACCCCGTAAAGTCCCACCGTGGCCAAGATCAGGGCAATGGCGGCGAAAATACTCTGGATCAACATCAGAGCCCGCGACTGCCACAAGGAGTCCGACAAGACTTGGGTCATCCTCGCCACTTCGGAGATCGGCAGATAAGAGTCTACCGACCAGATTCGCTGTTTGACGGCCGCGGCCAGGGCCACCGGATCAGACTCGGTCCGCACGACGAAGGTCATGGCGGGCCACGGGTTTTGAGCGTGCAGATTATAGATCTCCGGTTTAGGAGCTGCGTCCAAGCCGAGATGACGCACGTTGCCGACTACCCCCACGATGGTGTACCAGGGGGCGCCGGGCTCGTCAGGTCCGCCCGGCCTGAGGCGGCGGCCGACAGGATCTTCACCAGGGAAGTAACGCTGAACTAAAGCCTCATTGACCACAACCACCGGAATCGTAGACGGGCCTTCGCCATCAGTGAACGTGCGGCCCTCACGCAAGGGTAAACCTATGGCCTGAAAATAATCGGCACTGGCCACCTGTTCGAGGGCCTCCGGAACTTCGCTTGGCGGGGGCGCAGGGTGTCCCTCGACTGTGAAGTTGAAGCTCGTCCAGTCGCGCAAAGGCAGATTGTTCACGATACCCACGTTGCGAACTCCGGGCAAACTGCGGACGCGCTCCACGGTCTCGCGATAGAAGGCGGCCCTCGCTTCAGGTCCGCCGTACCTCGCCGACGGCAGCGCGACGTCCATCACCAGAACGTGATCAGCCCGAAGGCCAGGATCGGTCCACTGGAGGCGCACGGCGTTCTGCATCAGCAAGCCCGCGGCCACAAGAAGAATCATGGTCAGGGCGAGTTCCGCCACGATCAGCGCACCGCGCAGGCGAGACTGCCGCAAGCCCGCCGTAGTGGTCCCCCCGCCCTCCTTGAGGGCCGCGTTGGGATCGATATTCGAGGCCCGCAGGGCCGGCAGGATTCCCGCGAGAAGACCTGTCAGCAAAGATAGGATAAGTGTGAAGGCAAGCACACGGTTGTCCACGGCGATGGTTCTGACGTACGCAGGCAAGGGCAGATCCGTAGGGAGGCCTGCCAGCAGCAAGCGCACTCCCCAACCCGCCAGAGTTACGCCCAGCGCACCCCCCGCCAGAGCCAACAAAAGGCTTTCAGCCACCATGAGGCGAGTGAGCCGCCAGCGTGTGGATCCGAGCGCCAGTCGCAGGGCGAGCTCGCGCCGGCGCGCCGAAGCGCGGGCCAGCAGGAGGTTGGCGACGTTACCACAGGCAATTAAGAGCACCATGCCCACGGCCCCGCATAGGACCGCCAGCGCCGGCCGCAACCCCCCCGTGAAACTCTCCCGCAAGGGAACTACCGCTGCCCCATGGCCCGCGTGGGACTTGGGGAACTCCTTCTCCAGCCTTCCGGCAATGGTGGCCACGTCAGCCTGCGCTTCGGCTAAAGGCTTGTTGTCCTTGAGCCGCCCCACCGCGAACAGGAAATGACGATCATCCGGCTGCGATTCATTGAGCTCCAGCGGCAGCCAGACCTTGAGACCTTCGATGGGGAATTGCAGGGCCTCAGGCATGACTCCAACGACCGTGAACATCTCGTCATTGAGGCGGACGGTCCGGCCGATCACGCCGGGGTCCGAACCGAAGCGTTCCTGCCAGAGGCCGTTTCCGATCAAGGCGACTCGCTCGGCGCCCGGCCGATACTCTGCGGCAGCAAAGGTTCTGCCCAACTCGGGAGCGACACCCAATGTCTCAAAGAACCCGCCTGAAATCCTTCCGCACATCAATTTGATCGGCTCACCTCGTCCCGTCAGGATGACAGCGCCGGGTCGCATGGCCGCCATCGATTTGAACGAGCGGCTCCCGTCGCGCCAGGTCACGAAATCCAGCGGCGATGCCTGCCCGCGCCACCCTTCTCGCGGTTTGGTCGACCAGAGCATGACGAGCCGTTCAGCCTCCTTGTATGGAAGGGGACGCACTAGTACCGCGTTCACGACGCTGAAGATCGCCGTATTGGCGCCAATGCCCAGCGCCAGCGTCAGCACCGCCACTGCCGTGAAGCCCGGATTCTTCGCGAGCATTCGCAAGCCGTAGCGCAAGTCGTGAAGCAAGTTAG
The DNA here is from genome assembly GCA_963770415.1 of uncultured Acidobacteriota bacterium. Taxonomy (GTDB): domain Bacteria; phylum Acidobacteriota; class Terriglobia; order UBA7540; family UBA7540; genus CAVROP01. The sequence continues at coordinate 285,177 of CAVYPU010000014.1, read as the reverse complement.
CCATCGTTCACCTCTCTGCTTCGTAAGGTCTCAGCCGTCAGCTTTCAGCTATCAGCAAGCAACGACTGTCATGCTTAGCGGAACGAAGCATCTCGGCAGTTGGTTGCCGGCGACCTCACAAAAAGCAACGGCGGCATCCTTGACTGCCATGAAAATAGGCCGACGCATCACCAGTGGATCCCCGCTTTCGCGGGGATGACGCACGAGTTGTCATTCCCGCGAAAGCGGGAATCCAAACCTTTTTCATGCGCCGTGGCGAGCTAATGCTCATGAAGTCTGCTCTCCGGATGACAGCGTAGTGGCTTGGCACCCGACACCTGACACCTATTCATACCGCAGCGCCTCCATGGGATCGACGTTCGCGGCCCGGTGCGCCGGCAGGTAGGCGGCGACGAGGCCCGTCAAGGCAACCAGCAGGCCCGAAAAGCCCAGCACCACCGGGTTCACGGCCGAAACGCCGAAGAGCATGCTTTCAAGCAAGCGGTCGGCGGCGAGCGAGGCCGCCAGGCCCAACCCCAGGCCAGCCGCGAGCAGCACCAGCGCTTGCTTAAGCACCATGGAGAGCACCTCGCTGCGGCTTGCGCCAAGCGCAATGCGCACTCCGATTTCGCGCCTGCGCCGCGTCACCGAGTAAGCCATTACGCCGTAGAGCCCCACCATGGTCAGCAGAAGCGCGACCCCGGCGAAGCAACCGAGCAGCACGGTGTCAAAGCGCGGCTCCGTGATCTGAGTTGACAGCATCTCCTCCATAGTCCTGATTTGAAATACGGGAACCAGCGGATCGAGTTCCGTCATTTGTTTGCGAATCGCCGATTCGAGCATCCGAGGCGGCAGAGCGGTGCGCAGAATCACCGGCGGCGGCTGCCAGGGTAGCTGCTTGTAAGGGAAGTAGTAGATAGGCTCGGGCCTGTCCTCCAAAGCAAGCATCTTGGCGCTAGCCACCACCCCCACAATCTCATGTGAGGTCTCTTTGTTCTCGCCGGGACCGATGGCGCCAGGCGCGATGCGCTTGCCGATCGCGTCTTCACCCGGAAAATACTTGTCCGCGAACGCCTTGTTAACAACCAGCACGCGCGCAGCCTTCGCGTCGTCATGGTCATTGAAGTACCTGCCTTTGAGCAGGGGAATGCCCGCGGTTCGGAAGTAGTCCGGCGTGGCAAAAGCCATGCGGGCTGAGGGCCGGTCGGATTCCGAGGCCGGACGCTCCTCGATGTTGAATCCCACCGTGGCGATGTCGCCGCCGAGGGGCAGCGGCCATACACCTGCGGCCGATTCGACGCCGGGCACAGTGCGCATGCGCTCCAGCAGTTGGTCGTAGAAGGCCACTTGTTGGGCGCCTTTGTATTGGGGCCGTGGCAGGCTAAACCAAAAGGTCAGCAGGTGGTCTGGTTTCAGGCCCAGGTCGCTTCTTACAAGGCGCAGAAAACTCGTCATCAACAATCCCGCCCCGGTGACGAGGACCAACCCCAGCGTCACCTGAACGATCACCAAGGCGCCACGAATCCGGTCGTGCTTGTGGGTGCTGGCCCTGCCTCCCTCTTTAAGTGAGGAAGCAAAATCAACTTTGGAGGCATGCAGTGCAGGCGCCAGGCCAAAGAAGACGCTGGTGAGGAAAGCGACGATCAGGGAAAATCCGAGCACCCGCCCGTCGATGCTGGTTTGGGCAAGGCGTGGAATACTCTGTCCCCCCAGAGGCAGCACCACGCCCACCGCATATTCGGCCAGGAGCACTCCGGCCGCGCCTCCGAGGACGGCCAGCAACAAACTCTCCGTCAGCAGTTGCCGGACCACCCGCCCGCGACTCGCGCCCACGGCGGCACGCACCGTTATTTCCTGCTCACGATTAGCCGTCCGAGCCAGAAGAAGGTTGGCAATGTTGGCGCAAGCAATCAGCAGTACCAAGCCTACCGCCCCGAGCAGAATCAGTAGCGGCGTGCGCGAGTCACCCACTAAGGTTTCAAGTTCCGGCCGAACCGATGCTTGGGTGGAATTTGTGTTCGAGTCGGGGTACTGCTTGGCCAGGGCATGGGCAATCACGTCGAGGTCGGCGCGCGCCTGCTGAATGCCGATACCCCGCTTGAGTCGTCCGAGCGCCGTCAGCATGTGGGCGCCTCGCTGCGCGGTCACCGGCGTAGCACCCGGCGGCGCTTCCAGATCCGTCGCGATCGTGGTCCAGAACTGGATGCTGGGTTCGTCCACCGGGAAGGCGAAGCCGGGCGGAGCGACGCCAATCACTGTGTAGGGCTTCCGATCGAGCGTGATCGTGCGCCCCAAGATGCTTGGGTCGCTGCCGAAACGACTCTGCCATAGCGTGTGGCTGAGAACGGCCACGTGCGTTCCCGCCGCTTCCTCGGACTGCAGAAACCCGCGGCCCAGCTCGGGCTGAATCCCGAGTGCCTGGAACATATCCCAGGTGACCATTTCGGCGTCGAGTTGCGTGGGCGTTCCGACGCCAGTCAGCGCCAAGTTCGTGTCGCGGGAAGTGATGAGATGGTCGAAAACATGATTCTGTGCCCGGAAGTCGAAGAAGTCGGGATAAGAAAGCGGGTTCGGAGTCGGTGTGCCGCGCGTCCACATCGACTCCACCCGAACCAGCCGCTCGGGCTCAGCGTAAGGCAGCGGCTTGAGCAGCACGGTATTAACCACACTGAAGACCGCAGTGTTCGCGCCAATGCCCAGCGCCAGCGTAAGCACGGCCGCAGCCGTGAAGCCCGGCGACCTCGCGAGCATCCGCAAGCCGTATCGCAGATCCTGAAGCAATTGACCCATCGTTCACCTCGACATGTTGCAAGCTATCAGCCGTCAGCTCTCCACCCGGCACCTGACACCTGGCACCTACTCATAGCGCAGCGCCTCCATGGGATCGACCTTGGTGGCGCGTCGCGCCGGGATATAGCAGGCAAACACCGACACCAGGCAAAGCAGTAGGGTGACTACCGCGTAAGTTACGAGATCACTCGTAGTGACGCCATAGAGCACGCTCTTGAGGTAGCGGGTGAGCAGAAGTGAGATCACGATCCCGATTACCAGGCCGGTGAGCGTCAGCGCGAGGCCCTGACTCAGCACCATTCGCAAAACCTCCCAGCGCCGCGCTCCCAGCGCCATGCGAATGGCAATCTCCCGAGTGCGCTGGCGCGTGGTATAGGCGATCACGCCGTAGATGCCCACGGCGGCGAGCACCAGGGCCAGAAATCCGAAGGCTCCGGCAAAGGTTCCGGCCAGGCGTTCGAAAATGCTTCCAAACTGCATGCTGGACTTGAGAGTGGTCCTACCGAAGACCGGCAAATCGGCGTTGAGTTCATGGACGGTTCTTTCCACCTGTCCGGCATAGCTCCGTGGATCGCCAGCCACCCGCACGTGCAGCATCACCAGATCGCGATAACGCTGATATAGGGGCTGGAAAAAGACAGGCTCGGGAGCGTAGACCAGACGGCGATACTTGCCGTTTCGAGCCACGCCTACGATGTTGAACCACTCGCCGTAGATGTTAAACCGTTTGCCGATCGCGTTCTGGCCGGGCCAATAGCGGTTCACAAACTCCTCGCTGACGACAGCCACGCGCTGCGCTTTGCCCGCGTCCTGGTCGGTGATGTCGCGCCCAGCCAAGAGCGGAATGCGCATGGTGTGGAAATAGTTCGGACCTACAATGGCGCGGCTGACCTCCATGGATTCGCCGGGCTGCGGGAGGTAACCATCGGGCTGGATGTAGTCGGAATGGATGGTAAAGCTGAGGGGCGAGAAATCCGCCAATGTCGCCGACTCAACTCCGGGCAGCGCCGAGAGCTTCGAAAGCAGTTGCCGATGGAAGGCGATGCCTTGGTCCGGCGAATAGCCGAGGGGGCCAAGTTCATAGGAAGCCACCAGCACGTGGTTCGGATCAAAACCGGGATCCGATCGCTGGGCGTTCTGCAGGCTGCGAGCGAAGAGGCCGGCGCAAATCAGCAGGAGCAGTGAAAGTGAGATTTGCGCTACCACCAAGGATCGGGAAAGCCGCGACTTGTGAATGCCGCCCGACATGCTCCCCACCTCTTCTTTCAGCACAGTGAAAGGAGTCAGGCTGGAAGCGCGCAGCGCCGGCAGGATGCCGAAGATCACGGCGGTGAGAATTGAGATGAGGATCGTTACCGCGAGTACCCCACCGTTGGCCTGCCCATTGATCGCCAGGGGCAGGTTCGGAGCGGAGGGAAAGAATGCTGCGAACGTCCCCGCCGTCCAGTTGGTGATCAGCATGGCGACCGCCCCACCGAGCAGGGCCAGCAGCAGGCTTTCCGTCATGAGCTGGCGGACCAGTCGCCAGCGATTGGCCCCCATCGACAAGCGCAATGCAATCTCGCGGCGGCGGGCCACGGAACGCACCAGCAGAAGATTGGCGACGTTAGCGCAGGCGAGCAACAGCAGCACTGCCGCCAGCGCCAGCAGCATGGGAAGCGTCTTGTACAGGTAAATGTTGGCCCCGAAGGGCGAGCGCCACAGTGGGTCGAGCGTGATTTGGTTAGGTCCGCGGTGCGTATCAGGAAACTGCGCGACAACGCCCCGCATTTGAAGGTCCAGCTCCTTTTCCGCCTGCCCGCGGGAAACCCCGGGCTTGAGCCTCCCCACCACGTTCAGCCAGTAGTCTTCGCGATCCCGGAGGTCTTCGTTCCAAAATACTAAGGGGAACCAGATTTCGGTTCGCAACCCGGTCTTACATCCCAGAAAATCCCGAGGCGCAACTCCCACAATAGTGCCCAACCGGCGATTGATCTGGATGGGCTTGCCGATAATGCCAGGATCTCCGCCGAAGTGCGTCTGCCATAGCGAATAGCCGATCACCACGGCCGGCAGGCCGCCTTGGTTCTCCTCTTCCACGGGACGGAAACCTCGGCCAAGCATGGGCCGGACGCCGAGCACGTCAAAGTAATCCGCGGAGACGAATGCGCCGTAGATGCGCTCCGGCGAGCGAGTGCCGGTGAGGGAAACGAAATCATCGTGGTAACCCATGAGGCCCGACAAACTCCGCGTCCTGGAGCGCAGATCCACGAAGTCCGGATAAGAGAACGGAGGCGTGGGGTGTTCGCTGCGCTCGCCCCTCATGACGGTGACAAGCTTGCTCGTATCGGCGACCCCCGGGACGGGGTCGAGCATCGTGGAGTTAATCCAACTAAAAATAGTGGTGTTCGCGCCGATGCCCAGCGCCAGCGTAATTACCACCACGGCCGTGAAGCCGGGCCGCTTTGCCAGCACTCGAATTCCGTAGCGAATATCGTTAAGAAGTGCGTTCATCTTCTGCCTCAATAGTTCGAAAGCGCTCAGCCGTCAGCGCTCCGTAATTACCGAATCGCGGTTGACGATTGTCGAATGCGGCTAGTCGTGAATAGACAATCATTCCTCCCGCAGCACCTCCACGGGCTCGATCTTGAAATCGGCGTTCCGCCCATTTTCACGGATCGCCGCCCACCTTCGACGTGGCTTGACGCACTCGTTAAGAGTTCGTAGAATTTTGGTGTGAAAGTGATCGTTTCGGAAAATGGCCGAGTTACCATTCCGAAGCCCCTCCGTGTCCGGCTAGGCATCCGACGCGGCCGGATTCTCGACGTGCGGGAGGAGCGAGGCCGCTTGGTCATGACCAAAGAGAAGGCCACCGGCGACCCGATCGACAAGCTGTTCGGAATCCTGAAACTCGGCCGCCGTACAGATGACATCATGAAGGAGCTTCGGGGCGAATATCCGCTGAAGTGATTGCTCCCTTTTGTACTTTGAGTCACTCTCATAGACGAGACTCGCGAGACCCTTTCATCGTTCCCATCCAGCTATTGCTTATTACAAACAACCCGGCACCTGACACCTAGCGCCTGACACCTATTCATACCGCAGCGCCTCCATCGGATCGACCTTCGTCGCGCGGCGCGCCGGAATGTAGCAAGCCGCCAGAGCAACCAGAATCAGCAGGCTCGAAACGCCCGCGAGGGTGATGGGATCGTAGGAGCTGACTCCGAAGAGCAGATTGGGCATGAGCCGCCCGAGACCCAAGGATGCAGCAAGGCCGACAGCCACGCCGGGAAGGGCCATCTTCGCGCCCGTGCCGAGGACCATCTCGAGCACCTGCCATCGCCCCGCGCCCAGCGCCATGCGGATGCCGATCTCGTGCGTGCGCTGGCTGGCGAGGTAGGAAATAACCCCATAGATTCCGACACACGACAAACCGAGAGCCAGCGCGGCAAAAACCCCCAACAGAACCATCGCAAACTGCCGTGCGGCGAGTGTGTTTGAAATGATGCCGTCCATAGTCTGGACGCCGTACATCAACTCCTCGCTGCTGGTCCGGAGCAGGGTCCGGCGGATCGAACCGACTGCTGAGAGCGGCGATCCTTCGGTCCGCACCACAAATGCTGTGAAGTTCGCCAGCATGGGCACGAATCGGTCCGGAACTTGCATCAAGTGAAAATAGGCTTGGGCTTGGATGGTCGAGGTGGCGTCACCATCGAGACCCCATTGTTTGACATGCCCGACCACTCCGACAATTTCCGCCGACACATTCAAGACGTCGAAGTTGATGCGCTTTCCGATGGGGTCTTGATTGCCGAAATAGAGCTTTCGAAAACGCTCGTCGATGACCACGACCATCGGGGTGTGTTCATTATCCGCGGCCGTGAGAAAGCGGCCGCGCAGGAGCGGAATCTTCATCGTCTTCAAATAATCGGGCTGCACGGTGTAAAAAACCGTCTGCTTCATGTCGCCTTGGCTGGATGGCTTCGACTGGCCCTCCAGCCAGAATGGGACTTCGGAATCGCCGGCCATGGGCATGGCCCCCACCGTGAGCGAAGCCGATTGAACGCCTGGAACCGCGCTGACTTGATCTTGCATCTGCCGCAAGGCCGCTCGAGCAGTACCCGGAGTGGACCTGGCGGCAGGTGGCAGCGCTACGCTGAAGGTAAGCAACTGGTGGGGACTAAAACCCGGGTCGATGCTCCAGAGTTTGGCAAGGCTGCGCAGCATCAGTCCGGCGCCGGCCAGCAGTACGACCGCCAGAGCCATTTCCGCAGCTACGAGCGCGCCTTGGGCACGATGGCGCGTGCCGATTGAGCCGCGGCCCCCTTCCTTGAGGGTTTCCTGAAGACCGGTTCTTGAGCTCTTGAACGCCGGCGCCAGGCCGAATAGTATGCCCGCCAGCACCGAAGCCAGGAGCGTAAACAGGAGCACGTGCCCGTCAAGCCGGACTTCTTCGACTCGAGGCAGCGCGGCGGGCAAAATATTGAGAGCGGCGCGCATACCCCAGGAGGCCATCAACAAACCCAACCCGCCCCCTACAAAGGCAAGCAGGATGCTCTCCGTGAGAAGCTGCCGCACCACGCGGCCCCGTTCCGCGCCCAGCGCAGCGCGGATGGCGAACTCATGGGTGCGCGTCGTTGACCGGGCCAACAGGAGGTTCGCCACATTCACGCAGGCGATAAGCAGCACGAACCCCACAGCAGCAAGCAGCACCACAAGAATGGGCTTAATATCGCCTACCATATTCTGCTTAAGCGGAAGCAGGGTGATGCCTATGCCCTTGTTGGCATCGGGGTATTCCTCGGCCAAATGCCGCCCCAGCGTGTCCATGTCGGCCTTCGCCTGCTCGAAAGTCACGCCGGGCTTCAACCTTCCAACCGCGTCCATTCCCATCGGAGCCTTGCGGTCGCGAAAGGTGGGATCGTTCCACTGGCCGATCGGGACGTACACGTCTCTGCTTCGTTCGAAGTTGTTTCCCGTGTAGTTGAAGTCTTCCGGTATGATGCCGATGACGGTGTAGACGTCACCATTGAGAGCGATGCTTTTGCCCACCACGCCCGGCGCGGAGCCGAACCTTCGCTTCCACAGGCCGCCTCCGATCAGCGCCACCCGCGCCGCGCCCAACTGGTCCTCTTCAGGAAGAAATCCCCGCCCCATGACAGGCTTCACGCCGAGTATGGGAAAGAAACTCGCGGAGATCATCTCCGCGGTCACGCGCTCGGGATCACCCATGCCGGTCAAGTTGAAGTTGTCGGCCCGATAGCCCGCCAGCGCCGAGAACGAGCGGTTTTCGCGAACCCAGTCGAGAAAATTGGCGTAAGTGATAGACCACCGGTCAGAGTCTGGCGTCCGCGAGTAGAGCGCCATCAGACGGTTGGATTGCGGGTAAGGCAGGGGATTAAGCAACACACCATTCACCACGGAAAAGAGCGCCGTGTTGATGCCAATGCCCAGCGCCAATGTGATCACCACCACCGCCGTGAAGCCAGGGTTCTTGGCCAGTATCCGTAAGCCGTATCGCAAATCGTTTAGTAGAGCGCTCATCGTTGGACCTCTTCATCCGGGAATCGGGAGACCCGATGATCCGATATTTCATGGCATCTATTCCCTACATCCTGACACTCGTCACCTACTCCAGCCTCAACGCCTCCATGGGATCAAGCCCTGCGGCGCGGCGGGCCGGAATCAAAGCCGCAAGAAAAGCGACGGCGGCGAGCAGCGCCACGGTTCCGGCGAGCGTCGCCGGGTTGAACGCCGAGATGCCGTAGAGCATCTCGCGAACGAACCGCACCACAAACACTAGGGCAATTCCGCCCAACGCGACCCCGACGGCCACCAGCCGCAGAGCTTCACTAAGGATCATGCGCAAGACGCCCTGGGGTTGTGCGCCGAGCGCCAGGCGTATGCCGATTTCAGAAGTGCGCTGCGCCACGCTCGAGGCCAACAAGCCATAGAGACCGATGGCGCTCAGGAACAGCGCCAGCCCCGCGAAGACGTTGCACAACACGGTGATCAGCCGCTGGCGCGCCCACCGAGTCGTCCATCTGTTGCCGCAAGGTGGCAAAGCGCAGGAGAGCCGTGGTGGGAGCGTTTTCCGCCAGCGCCTTGCGGTACGCCGCAATGGCCTCGGCCTCGTGCTGGGAGCGCATCAGGAACACCATGTTGCCGCCTCGATCGATGATGCTCGAATTCATGGGGAAATAGATGGTGCGAGGCGGACGCTCGCGCAGGCTCGCGTACTTGGCGTCTTCGGCAATGCCCACCACGAGGCAGGAGATGCCGTCGGAAAACTGCTGCTTGTTGACGCTGCGTACGTACTGGCCAAGCGCTTGCTGGTGCGGGAAGAGGTAATCCGCCGCAGACTGATTCAGGACGCAGCGGTCGCGGTGGCGCTCCTGGCGCTCGAATTCGCGCCCCGCCACGATGCCGATCTTCATGGTGCGGAAGTAGCCCGGCCCGACATCGTTCCACGCCATTTTCTTGTCTTCCGGCGGGGTTGGACCTCCCGACATGGCCTGGAAATCGGACGTCGCCTGGTGATTCGTCAGCGGCGTGTAATAAGTGATGGCTGCGGAGAGAATTCCCGGCGATTCGTTCAGCCGGTCCACCATCCTTTGGTACAAGTCGAGGATGGCGTCGCCTTTTTGCGGAAGGTCCTGAAACTGCGGGCAAGTGAGGGTGATGTGGTCCACATCAAAGCCCAGGCGCTCGCTGCGCATGCGGATCAGGCTCTCCGATAGCAGGCCGGCCACGGCCACCAGCACCAGCGACAGGGCCACCTGGGCGGGTACAAAGGCGCGCCCGGCAATCTGCTTGCGCCCCGCGAGGGTGCGGGATTTCAGAAGCAGGCCCAGATCCGAACGCCCCGCGAGCCACGCAGGAACCGAGCCGAAAAGAACCGTGGTGGCGAGAGCGAGCACCGCTGTCACCAGGAATACCGTGCGGTCGAGCGGCACCGTATATCCCCACTGTGCGCCCGGGTCCAGGAAGAACCTCAGCAGCACCTGGCTGCCGTTCCAGGCGAGCAGCGCTCCGAGCGCCGCGCCCGCAGCGGCGATGACGAAGCTCTCTGTCAGGTACTGCCGCATGAGGCGCCATCTCCCGGCGCCGATGGCGCTGCGCACGGCGAACTCATGGCGCCGCTCGTGGATTCGCGAGATCATCAGCCCGCCCACGTTCACGCAGCAGAGCAGCAGCACCACGGCCACGAGGCCTTGCAGTAGCCAAAGCGGTCCCAGGATGGATCGATCGTCGAAGGGGACGCCGGAGCGCCCGGAGGTCGCCTGCAAGTGCATGTCGTGAATGGCAAGAAAGTCCTGCGACTCGCGGAGTTTCTGCGGGATGAAGCGTTCGATGAGCATGTCCTTCGAGACCGCGATTTCCGCGTTGGCCTGCTCGAGCGACACACCGGGCTTGAGACGGGCAATCGGTTGGCATCCATACATCGAGTCCGGCGCGTCGAGCTTAACCCGGCTGGAAAGCGCCTCCGCAGAATACATGGGCAGATACACCTGGGGGCGCTCGCCCGCCTGGACGCCTTGAAAATCCATTGGGGCCACGCCTGCCACCACAAAGGGGATATTCGAAATCTCGAGCCGTTTGCCCACGACCAGGGGGTCGCGAGCGAAATGCTCGTTCCAGAATCCATAACTCAACACCACGGGCCAGCCCTGCGGCGGGCCGCCTGGCACATCGTCGGAGGGCATCAATAGCCGGCCGAGCAAGGGCTTCACACCCAGCACCTGGAAACCGTTTCCGGTCACCAGCCCCGCAGGGTACATCCGCAAAGTGCCCTCGCTGTCGCGCATGTATACGGCATCATTATCCCAGCCGGAGATGTCCGTGAAGGATCGTTGCTGGAGCTGGAGCTGTTTCATCATCCGCCAAGTAAGCCCGAAATCCTGCCCGCCACGGCCCGGAATATCGCCGGAGAGGCTTACGCGGACAAGCCGCAATGGCTGCGACACCGGCAGGCTGCGCAGGAGAAGGCCATAGAGCAAAGTGAAGATCGCAGTATTCGCGCCGATGCCGAGCGCCAGGGTGAGAATGGCCGTCGCCGCAAAGACAGGCCGCTTGCGTAACCCGCGCAACCCGAGAACGAAGTCCTTGTACCAACTCTCGATCATGGCGTTTCTCCTTCCGAAGAAGCTCTCAGCCGTCAGCCTTCAGCTATCAGCGAGCAATAACCTTCGCGCTGTGGCCGTTTGCTTGTCATTCTGGCGCATCTGGCACCTGACGCCTACTCGTACCGCAGCGCCACCATGGGGTTCGACCTTGGTGGCCCGGCGGGCAGGCAGCCAACTCGCCGTAAGCACCACGGCTAACAAGCCCAGGACCGCGGCGGCGAAGGCAAGCGGATCGCCTGGCCCGAGTCCAAAGAGCATGGAGCGAAGCACACGCGCTCCCACCACGGCCAGCGGGAGACCCACGAGAAGGCCGGCCACACTCAGCGTCAAACTTTCGCGCAGAATCATCCAGAGCACCTGGCGGCGTTGTGCGCCCAGCGCCATCCGCACGCCGATTTCGGCGGTCCTGCGGCTCACTCGATAGGACAATGTCCCGTACAATCCCGTAGCCACCAGCAGCACCGCCAGCAAGCCGAAGGAAATGGCCAGGCGCGCCGAAAGGCGCTCGTCGCTAAACGAACGCTCAAACTGCTCCTGCTGCGTCATGGGCTCGAGCAGCGGCAGATCAGGCCCAAACTCTCCTACGGCGCGACGGACCACGGGCAGCAAAGCCGCCGGGTTGCCTTCCGTGCGCAGCTCAATCTGCATGGTTGACGTTCCGCCGAGCTGCGTATAGGGGAAATAGGCCATAGGCATAGCCGCTTCTTCTGTGCCTGTATATTTGCTGTCCTGAACCACGCCCACGACAATGTATTGGTCCGCCTTAGGTCTTCTATCGAGCGCCAAATGGTGGCCCAACGGCTCGCGCCCGGCAAGATACTGCTCGGCAAAGGTCCGGTTGATGATCGCCACTTTGGGAGCGCCCGCTGAATCGGCGTCGTTGAAGTCCCGCCCCACTAAGACAGGTGTCTTCAGGACGTGGAAGTAGTCCGGCCCCACGGCGTTCCATCGCATCGGGCAATGAACATTATTGCGAGGACTCGTGCCGTCAACAATTGCGCCGGTGTTGTTGCTCCACCCCGACCCGATCCGGTTACCCATCAAGGTGGCGGATTCCACGCCGGGCAAGGCGCGCAGCCGCTCAATGAGCGACTGGTAGAAGCGCAGTACCTCCGCGTCGGTGCTCATTACTTGCGGCGGCGTGATGCCGAAGACGAGCAGCCCTTGGGTGCGCAACCCGAGGTCGACAGTTTCCAGATTTCGCAGCGTGCGCAATAACAGGCTGGCGCATACGAGCAGCGCGAGGCAAAGAGAAATTTGAAAAGCCACCACGGCCTGGCCGCTGCGCGTGTAGCTCCTGCCGCGCATTGCGCTGGGGGCGGAAGTCTTAACGGCAAATCCCGTGGCGCAACGGACAGCGCTGCGCAGCGGAGCCAAGCCGAAGAGCAGTGCCGCCAAGGCCGAGAGGGCCAGCGTGAACGCGAACACCGTGCGATCAGGCGAAATATTGAAATCCATTGCCGCCCAACTAGCCAGGGCTTGCGTGGTCCAGGCCGCGAAAAGCCAGCCGAGGGCCGTTCCAGCCCCCACCAGCAGCAGCAAGCTCTCAGCGAGCAACTGGCGGAAAAGCTGTAACCGGGTGGCGCCCATGGCAAGCCGCAGGCTGAACTCGCGCCCGCGCGCGCTGTTCCTCGCCACCATAAGCATCGCCACGTTTCCGCATGCGATCACGAGGACCAGGCCTACCATTGCCATCAGGACCAGCAGGGGCTTCTGGTAATTCTCCCGGAGGTTCTCAATGCCACGCACGGACGTAAAGTAAAGCTGGGGCGGCTGCTTCTTCGCATCTTGCTCGCCGGCCCCTCAAAGATAGCGTGCTGGTAGACGGGGTTCAATTGCGCGAGCGCCTGTTGTTGACTCACTTGGGGCTTGAGCCGTCCGATCATCAGCAGGAAAAACCATCGCGGAGATCCGTAAAGACCCTCGGTGCTGCTCGGCGAGTTCCCCCAGGGCTTGAGGTCGGCCCGGGTTTGGAAGGGAACCCAGATGTCGGTCGGGTCGGCTTGCCCGACGCCCGCAAAATCACTTGGCGCGACCCCGATAATCGTGAACGGAACCCCCTTGATGTAGAGCGTCTGGCCAAGCGCCGAAGGGTTGCGAGCGAAGCGCCGCGTCCAGTATCCGTAGCTCAGCACGGCCGTCTGGCTGTGCTGAGTCTCATCCGCGAGCGTGAATCCCCGGCCGCGCGCCAGCCGGACTCCCAGCCCGGAGAAGAAGTCACCGCTTACCATGTCCGCGTTGGCCTCTTCAGGCTCGCCGCCATACCGCACTGCCACTTTTCTCCCATTTAGCGGTACATAGGCGACCAGACTGGAAAATATGTTGTGTTGCTGCCGGAGTTGCTCGAAAGCGGGTTCGGTCAAGGAAGTGTCGCTGTAGCCGGTCTGAAAAGTGTTGGCAGGCTGATCGGTAGTGTGCAGTCGAACCAACTGTTCCGGGTTGGGCACGGGCAAGTTACGCACCAGGGCGGCATTCATCACGCTGAATATCGCCGTGTTCGCACCGATGCCCAGCGCCAGAGTAAGCACCGCTACGGCGGTAAAGCCGGGATTTTTCGCCAGCATCCGTAAGCCGTAGCGCAAGTCCTGAAGCAAAGCACGCATCATTCACCTCCAAGTCCAGAAGTTCTCAGCCGTCAGCTATCAGCTTTCAGCTTTCAGCTTGCGGCAACTCTCGCGTTGATTCCGCCCACTGTCATTCTGAGCGTAGACGCCATGATCCTTCGGCTCACCAGTGTGATTGACTCCCCTCCTCAATATTGAGGAGGGGTTGGGGGGGGGTGGACGGCCACCCGGACGCGCCAACCACCCCCTACCCCCTCCTTAACCAAGGAGGGGAGTCAATATTCGCGGTTTCCGGGTGCCCGTCAGCCGACGGGCATGTGCGACTGCCATGAAAATAGTCCGACGCAGCACCAGTGGATCCCCGCTTTCGCGGGGATGACGCACGGGTTGTCATTCCCGCGGAAGCGGGAATCCAGGCCTTTTCATGCGCAGTGGCGAGCCGAAGGCTCATGAAATCCTGCTCTCAGGATGACCGGTTTAAGCATTCGCGGCCTCTACCCTTTTCCTCTAACTGACAACTGGCTACCGCTCGCTCGGAGCTGATGGCTGAAAGCTGGCAGCTTAGTTCAGCCTTATGCGGTTGAACGCATCCCAGGTGGACATGTCGGAAAGGACGACGCGGTCGCCGGGCTTGAGTCCGTCGAGAATCTCGACGGTGTTGACCGAGCTGCGGCCCAGCTTCACCTGCATGCGCGACGCGCCGTTGCCTTCTTCATCGAGCTTGAAGATGCCCACGGTGCTGTTGGGCTGGCCGAAGGCCGGGCGGCCCACGTAGACCACGTCCTTCAGGTTCTCGATTTCGATGGTGCCTTCGACGCTCAAGTCGGGGCGCGCGCCTTTCGGCAACTCGCCCTCGAGTTTGACGTCCACCGTCACGGTTCCGTTTAGTACTGCGGGGTCAATGCGCATCACGCTACCGGAGATGACGCCATTGCGCGTGTCCACGGAGGCGACCTGGCCGATCTGAACGTCCTTCGCCTGGGTCTCGGGAATCTTCAGCTCCGCTTTGAGCTTGGTCGGCTGCGCCACCTTGGCCAGGATCGTGCCCGCCGTAACCTGTTGGCCGACCTCCACGGGCACTTCCTGAAGCACTCCTTCGACTCCCGCCCGCACCTTGAGCCGCTCGAGCTGGGAGCGTTTCAAATCGTACTGAACCCGCAGTTGCTCAACCTTGGCTTTCTGAGCCTCGAGCTGGGCCTTGGCGGAAGCGGCGCTCACGATGACCCTGTCTTGCTCGATCTGGTTGCGTGTGGTCAACTCGTCGGCCTTGGCGCGCGAGAGCTTTGAGTTGAGTTCCGCAGCCAGGCCCGCCTTGGCCAGAGCGGAGTCTTTCTCGGCGTTAAGCACCGCCTGGCGATAGTCAGCTTGAACGGTGGCAGCATTCGCCTTGTCGGTCAGAAGGTCGCTGTCAAGCTTCGCCCTCGTGCTGTTGTACTCAGCCTCGGCAGCCTTCAGTTGCCATTCGGCGTCGAGCGCTCCTTGCTCAAGCTCGGGGTTCTTGAGTTCCACGATGACTGCGTCTGCCTTCAAGTGGACGCCGGGAAGAAGACGGCTCACCACCCGCCCGTCCGAGGTCGCCGGAATCCACAAGATCTGCTCGGGAACAAGCGTGCCAAGGCCTCTGACTTCGAGCAGCATTGGCCCGCGCTTGACCGTGTCTATCCAGACCGTCCCCTTGTCCACGCTGGGCGCGGCCGGCTTGAGCCGCGAAAGGCCATAGGTGACCGAGGCAATGGCCAATAGGCCTACAGCGGAATAAATGATCCTTCGAATTCGTCTTTGTCGCTTTGCGGCTTCACGTGGTATGTCCATATGGATTATCTCCGAGGAATTTCAGGGCAATAGGGCTGCCAACCTATTTGTCGATTTGTGCCTTTCTTTTCATTACGTTACGGTTAAGAACGAGTGATTCCCTTTGGTTCGAGTGTCCGATTATGGGACTAAGCGTTCCGAGTTCGGACAGTGGGGAGTTCTCAGTCATCAGTTCTCAGTCATCAGTTACCAGTTCTCAGTCGTCAGTTGAAAGCTCTCAGCCTTCTGCCTTCCGCCTTCCGAGCCCCTCTCGACGCGCAGCCCCCGCCCCCTTGGGGGAGGGGTGGCTCGTAGATATCGTAGCCACCATTCCGACGCGGGCACTTCCTGAATCCCGAATCCTGAATCCTATTTTTGCGGCGCGCCGGGAATATTCGGCGCCCGCTTAACCTCGCCTTGCACGGCCTCGGACAGGTCAATATTGTTCCTCTGAGCAGCGTTCCCGTGTCCTGTTCGTACTGGATCAAGGCCTTGGCATAAGCGGCGCGCGCTGTCACCACAGTGCCTTGCGCGTTTGCCAAGTTGGTCTGCGCGGTGATCACATCTTCGACCGTGGCCGAAGCCAGGGTGAACTTCTGCTGCTGCATGCCTAGCACCTGGCGCGAAATCGCCTCCAGGTTCGTGGCCGCGTCAAGCTGGCTCTTGGCCTGCGCGACCGCGCTCACCGCCTTGGCCACATCCCAAACGGCTTGGTTTTTCTGCTGCTGAAGCGTCATTTGCAACTGCCGCTGCTCGATGAGGGCCCGAGCGGCGTCGGCCTGCGCAATGCGGTTGCGAATCGGGAACTGCATCTGAACCCCGTAGGCGACGTTAGGATAATCGTTTGCAACGATATTCGAGAGAGTATGACCCAGACCCCCACCAAGCCCCTGCAAGGTATAGGAAGCGTAAGCTGTAAGCGCGGGCAAGAGGTTATTGCGAGTCTGCTGGATCGTGTACTCCTGGTTGCGCAAATCGAGATTGGCCTTCTCGATCTCTGGACGATGGCTTGCAGCTTCTTTCATAGCTTCGTCCAAAGCAGGCACATCCTCCAGATGCGGCTCCGGCAGCTTGTCAGTGGGGACAATATCGACCCTGGCCAACTCCTCATTAAAGCTCTTCGAGATCTTGGCCTTCAGGGATTGAGCATCCTGGGAGAAGGTGTTCCCTGCCGCCAGCAGATCCTGTTTCCGCTGTGCCACTTCCTCCTGACTGCGTAGCACATCGTACTGGGCCACGGCACCGATCTTCAACTCTGTCTGGTTGTTCTCCAGGAGCTTCTGAGCATTTTGCAGCCCCTCCTGCGCAACCCGGATTTTTTCCGCGTCGGCGAGCAGGTCATAGTAAGTGCTCATCACCGCTGCTACCTGGGTAATTACGGCCAGTCGAAATTTGCTCATGGCGATCTTCAGCTCATTGGGGCCTTGCCGGATCGATCGAGCGTTGGCGCGGTAGCCAAATCCGTTCAATAAGTTCTGGCTAAAAAATATCGAAAGCCCCGAAGAAAACACCGGATTGAATTGGCTGGAATCGGTTGTGGTGTTAGAGGAATAACGCTGAGTGAATTCCGCCACAGAGAAGCCGGTGCCGGTCAGGAACCCCTGGCTGTAACCTGTTTCAAAGATTTCGTTATGAGTGGTCTCAACCGGCACACCGCCCAGCAGAAAGAAGTTGATAGGGCTGATGGCATTGCTCCAGCCATACAAGCTGTATACGTACGGATCGCAACAAGAACCTCCACCCCCGAGGTTGATGCCGCCTCCCAGACTGCTGGTCGCGCTGGCTCCGCCACCGCCCCCGCTGCTGCCCCCACTTGCGCCGAGAGCGCCGCTAAAAGCTGTGGTGGATTGAAAGGCGCCTGCCGCGCCGCGCAACGCTCCTCCCCCTTTCGTGCGGAGATAGTCCGATTGTGCGATAGGGAGGTCGTAGCGCGCCACCGCGACGTCCAAATTGTTCTCGATCGCCAGAGCAATGGCGTCATCGATCGTGAGCACCAATTTACCGTCGCGAATCAGATCTTGAAGTCGAGGCGAGTTCTCCAGCCGCGGGCGGGGAACATTGCGGCCGAAATAGGGCGCAAAAATGTTGGGAAACGCGCGACTCGTCGAGTAATCGAAGTGCGTCGCCTCCTCGGGGTTCGAAGTTTTCATGGGCTGTTGGCCGGCCGAGGGCTGGACAACGGCCAGAACCATGAACGCTATCATCACGAGCATTCGCCAAAAAACCATTCTAGTTTTCATTCGCTATTCTCCGTTAAGGTCCTCGGCTTCCATATAAGGCACGGGATGTGCCAACCTTCTTGGATGTGGACGCCCGTGTTTTCAAAAGGTTAGCGGAGGCTGTGGAGGGGAGCTTCGGGCAGGGGTGTCCGATTTTGGGATATCCCGTCCCGAGTTCGGACACCGACAATAGGGCCGAAAATTAAAATTCGAATCTCGAAAATAGGTGTCCGACACAGTTACGGACATCTTGACCTCTGAAGCCTTGTGCTTGACAGACTCCGGCTGATGAGCTACATTTCTAGCTTACACTGGCCGGCGGCAGCGCCCGTGGGGCGCATCCCGGCGCGAGTCCCAGGGCAGAGTTATGGAAATGGCCGAACTTATTTTCGAAGAATGGATCTGGCGGCATCCAGGTGGCGATAGGCGCTAAGATCATCCTCGCCCCTCGCCGGCAGGCGATTTGACCCGCAGGGAACCAGTTCAGGAAGAACCTTTTCTTCCGGAACAAAGCCAGAATGTTATTGAAAACAAAGGACCGCTGTGGAAGATTTGTGAATGAGCCGTGAACGGCGTCTCTTTTTATCGCGCCACTCACCGGGAGCCAGCGACTATGCAGTCTGACGCAGGGGCGCTCTCCTGCCCGCCCAGGGCAAGGCATCCTTGCCGCGACGGCAGCCCCTTGACACGCGGGGCCAATTCGTGAAGAATCGCTTTTCCTACGGAACGAAGCCAGAATGTTGTTGAAAACAAAGGACCGCAGTGGAACGTTTGTAAACGAAGCGGGAATGTATATGAAAACACAGGTACTTAGCCTTTAAACGGGAATGTCATTTAAAATGTTACGGTTAGACACAGTTCTGAGGAAGGAAGGGTGGCTTTCTTGAAAATGAAGCCGTTCGGCTGGATCATCGTTCTGTTCTTAGCAATTATTGGCCTGACCTCGTCACCCTTGTCATTCTGGAGCCAAAGCTCGCCTCAACCTAAAGGCACGACTTCGGCCGCTAAAGTTCCCGCGCTTCCCTCGCTTTGGAAGTCGGCTTCGACAGGCAAAGAGTATCGTGTAAAAGTCGAGGGCGACCGCTTTACCGCCGAATGGACAAACATCCCGCCTGCGGCTGCAAAACAAGGCGCCTATATTCGCAGCGAGTGCCGCCACACGGGTTCGCGTTGGATCGGCACTTCCCGCATACTTCTCCCCTGCCCCTTGCCGGATGGCAAGACAAAGATGTGCCCCATGGTTCTGCGGTTTGAAGTGGACTTCATCTCCCCCGATCGCATCACCGGGGGCGGAGAGATCCTCAGGGATTTTGACTGCAGTTCCTGCGAAGTCCGAAAGACTGGCTGGGGGCCGTTTAGCTGGGCGACTAAGACCGGTGCCAAGTGAGGGGAAGCCGTCAACGAGTGACAGGTGACGAGGTAAAGTCATAAGCCACGAGTTAGAGTCGAACCCCTCGTGCGAACAAGTAAGGGCTCCGCATCATTGCGCCGCCGAGGACCGATTGATTAAACGATTGAGCTCAACTACCATCCGTAAAGGTACGGCTTGCCCTGCGTAGGGTCGCGACGGCAAGCCGTCCGCCTCTGCGGCGACCACAAGGGGTTGTTTACGGAGAGGACAGAAGTGCAGCTTACTCGAGAGCAGGTACTTAAAAAGCTGAGCGAGGAGCGCGACAACATCCGGCGGTTTGGGGTGCGCAGCCTTGGACTATTCGGTTCTGTGGCTCGCGGGGAGAACAGCTCCGCTAGCGATCTGGATATGCTTGTCGAGTTCGACCACAAATCCTTCGACGCTTACATGGACTTGAAGGCATATCTCGAGGACCTCTTCGGTTGCCCGGTGGACCTGGTGCTTGCCGACGCGCTGAAGCCGCGGCTTCGAGAGCCAATCCTCAACGAGACGGTTCATGCCCCGGGACTATAAGGTCTATCTCGAAGACATTCTGCAAGCCCTCGTCAAGATCGAAGCCTATACTACCGGCCTGCAATACGCGGCATTTGCGGAAGACCAGAGGACGCAGGATGCTGTGGTTCGAAACCTGGAGGTGATCGGAGAAGCCGCCAAGTCAATTCCCGAGGCCATTCGGTCACAACACCCGGCGGTGGATTGGAAGAGGATCGTAGGGCTGCGCAATATTCTCATCCACCAGTATTTCGGAGTGGACGTCGAGCTCATCTGGGACATCGTCCAGAACAAGCTGCCCGCGCTTGAAGGGCAGGTCCGAGCTTTGTTGAACGACTGAGGTCGTGGGCCTCGGTCCTAATCAGCCCGTCTTAAGCTTCTTGACTTCTTCGGTCAGCGCCGGGACGATCTCGAACAAGTCTCCCACGATGCCGTAGGTGGCGACCTCAAAGATGGGCGCTTCCTTGTCCTTATTGATGGCGACGACTGTCTTCGAGCCTTTCATTCCCACCATATGCTGAATGGCGCCGGAAATTCCCAGCGCGACGTAGAGCTTGGGGGCAACGGTCTGGCCGGAGCTTCCCACCTGCCGGTCCATGGGCAGCCACCCGCTATCGCAGATGGGACGGGAAGCACCGAGCTCGGCGCCCAGCGCCTCTGCAAGCTTCTTGGCAATGTCGAGATTCTCAGGGGCTTTGATGCCACGGCCCACGGCGACGATGATCTCCGACTGCGTCAGATCCACGGCTTGCTTCGCCTCACGGAAACGCTCGCCGGGTTTGGTGCGGATGCGCTCCGCTGAAAGAGTCGTGGTAAGCGAAGTGACCTTGGCGGGAGCGGCGCCTCGCCGCACGGAGTCTTCGCGGAAGGCGGCCGCCTGGAAGGTAACGAAGTGCGGCGGCTCTCCCGCGAATTCCACATCGGCAACGAATTTCCCCTGGAAGACCTGCCGCACGAACACCAGCCGCCCGCCTTCGCTGCGGTAGCTCAAGCAATCGCTCACCAGCGCCTGACGCAGGGCGGTGGCAAGCTTGGGCGCGAAATCGCGGACCTGATAGGTGTGGCTGAAGACCACCAGGCGCGGCTTCTCGCGCTCGACAACCTCGCGCAGCACGTGCGCGTAGCCGTCCGCCGTGTAGTCGGCGAGCAAGGGGGAATCGACGCACAACACTTCCTCGAGCTCGAGAGCGGCAAGTTCCGAGGCCAGCGGCGCAACCTGGTGTCCCAGGAGCACGGCAGAAACCTTCGTCCCCAACTGCTGGGCGAGTTGCTGCCCGGCGGCCACAGCTTCCCAGGTGGGCCGGCTGAGCTTGCCCGCCTGATGCTCGGCGAAAACCAAAACCGATTCTGGCATGTTCGTTTCCTATCCGCTTCGAGCCGCGCTGGTATCCCTACGCTATGCCCAGGGCAGGCCCTGTCTGTGTGGGGTGGGCGTGACGCTCCTGCCACAGCGGGCGAGACGCCCGCGCTACATCGCCGCGTAACGTCTCCATCGTCGTCCTCAAGGCTGCTTCTCTACTCGCCTTCCGGGGTTGAATCGACAAATCCCCCGCCCAGCGCCGCAACCTCTGTCGGCGGCTCTGCGTTCTTTGCCGCCTTCACGGGTCTTTTGACTGCCTTCGCCGGCCTGGCAGTCCCTCTGGACTTCCGCCCCGGCTTCGTGCTGAATGAGCCCAAGCACTCGCAAACGAGCTGAAGCGGCATGGTCTTGTAGAACTTGCCGGCTTCAAACTTCCTGATCTGTTCACGCCACACAGGGTTCGATCGAGCTGCCTCGAGGGCTTTCTGGTCTCGCCAGAAAACCACCCAGAGGTATTCAGGCTTCCGGGCCTCAAACACTTTGATGAAGTAAGCCTGCTCGCAACCCGCGATCTTCTGAAGGGTTGCCAGGGTTACTTGCTGTCCGAAGCGCTCGTACTCCTTGGTCCTTTTCTTTCGTGCGCGCATTCTCCAGATATGAGCAAACATGGCAAGCCTCCTTGGCCGTTAGATCACTCGAGATTCGTTTCGGAGCTTATCGACCAAACGCGCGGAAACCTCTTTGGGGCTACCTTCGAAGAATTCCGTCTGCGCTGACTTCGCCGGCGTATACAACTTCAAAACCCGCTGCCGTGGGGCAAGGTCTTCCTTGCTCAAACCCAGGTCGGCGAGGGCCAGCTTCTTAATGGGCTTCGACTTTGCCGCCATGATTCCTTTGAGCGTGGCGTAGCGCGGCTTGTTGATGCCGGACTGGATGGTCAAGAGAGCCGGCAGGGGCATTTCGATCCACTGAAACCAGCCGCCTTCAAGTTCCCGCTTCACCTTGAGCCCCGAACCGCTCACCTGGATTTCCATCAGAATGGTGGAGTGGGCGAGGCCGAGCAGTTCGGCCATAATCACGCCGGTTTGAGCGAAACCGAAATCGTCCGACTGCAAGCCCGTCAACACGAGGTCCGGCTGCTCCTTCCCGATGGCACGAGACATGGCAAGTCCCACGCCGAAAGCATCCAGGCCTTCAAAGGCCGCGTCATCGAGATGCAGCGCCCGGTCGGCGCCCTTGGCCAGGGCTTCTTTGATGGCCTGCTGGGCGCGTGCCGGGCCGAGGCAGCAAAGCACCACTTCCCCGCCCTGCTTCTCTTTCAAGCGCAGCCCTTCTTCGAGGGCGTAGATATCCGGCTCGTTGATTTCAAAGCCGAGGTCGGTTTCCTGAATCCAGGTGGAGGCCTGATTCAGCCGAAGGAAGGAGTCACGCGCGGGAACCTGCTTGAGGCAAACGACGATTTTCACGGCTGCGTACCCCCTGCTCAATCTAGCGACGTGAGCCAGTATCCTGTAACTGAAGTTTGATAAACAAATGCCGCGTTGAGGGACCGACTCACATAGCCCCGTGAGGGGCGGCAGAATTTAGCCCACGACGTGAGAAGGTGTGAATAAATCAAGCGCTGTCATTCTGAGCGCAGATGCCATGATCCTTCGGCTCACCACTGTGCATGAAAAAGGCCTGGATTCCCGCTTTCGCGGGAATGACAACAACTGCGTCATCCCCGCGAAAGCGGGGATCCACTGGTGCCGCGTCGGCCTATTTTCATAGCAGCGAAGGATCTCTGCAGTTTGACGCATCCAGTAAAATCGAGGAACTGCAGAGATCCTTCCTTCGCTTCACTCAGGACCGCCTGCGGCTCCTCAGGATGACAAGCCAGCAGGGTTCACCCAGACTCTGCCGCCCTGGGCTACTGAATTCCGCCCCAACCGGGGCTGAGACTGCGTAGATGGTTCATGGACGAACTTACTTTACACGACACCGCTATCCGCTGACGCTACACAGGCCGTCCTGGGACAGCTTAACCCTGATAACGCTTAAACACCAAGGCAGCGTTTGTACCGCCAAATCCAAAGGAATTCGACAGGGCGTATTCGACGTGCGCCTGGCGAGAGTGGTTCGGAACGTAGTCCAAGTCACAGTCCGGATCGGGGTTGTCGAGATTGATGGTGGGGGCCAGGACTTGATCGCGAAGCGAAAGCACCGTAATGCCTGCCTCGAGTCCGCCGGCGCCACCCAGCAAATGTCCGGTCATCGACTTCGTCGAGCTCACGGCGACTTTGTGGGCATGCGCTCCGAACACTTTCTTGATTGCCAGGGTTTCCAACCGGTCGTTGTAAGGCGTGGACGTCCCGTGGGCGTTGATGTACTCGACCTGTTCCGGAGAAATACTCGTGTCCGCGAGGGCGTTCTGCATGACCCGCACGGCTCCGCCGGCATCCTCGGACGGCGCCGTGATGTGGAACGCGTCGCCGGACATGCCGTATCCCACTACTTCCGCCAGAATCGGCGCGCCCCGCCTCAGGGCGAATTCCATATCTTCCAGGATGACGATGCCCGAGCCCTCGCCAATGACGAAGCCGTCGCGGTCGCGATCGAAAGGCCGGCTGGCTCGCGCAGGCTCGTCATTGCGCGTCGAGAGGGCGCGCATGGAGGCAAACCCGCCCACGCCCAGGGGCGTAATCGCGGCCTCCGCGCCCCCGCAGATCATCACGTCCGCGGCACAGCGCTGAATCAGTTTGAAGGAATCTCCCACGGCATGGGTGCTCGACGAGCAGGCAGTGCAGGAGGCGGAATTGGGGCCTTTGGCTCCCCACCGGATGGAGACGAATCCGGAGGCGAGGTTCACTATGGCGGCGGGAATGAAGAAGGGTGAAACCCTCCGCGGGCCACCTTGCAGCAGCGCCGTGTGTTCCCGCTCGATCACGTCGAACCCGCCGATTCCTGACCCGATGTACACACCGGCGCGGTCCGCGAATTCCGGAGTGATCTTGAGCTGGGCCTGCTCCATGGCGAACTGCGTAGCCGCCAGGGCAAATTGAATGAACTTGCCCATTTTCTTGATTTCTTTCTTCTCAACGTAACGCGTGGGATCGAATCCCTTGACCTCCGCGGCTATCGTAGCCGCATAGCCCGTGGTATCGAAATGCGTAATAGGTGCAACGCCGCCCTGTCCGGCCAGGAGGTTTCTCCACGTCTCCTCCGTGCCGATTCCGACCGCGCTCACCAGTCCCACGCCTGTAACGACAACTCGCCGTGTCAAGCTTTGCTCCTTTAGCACGCTGTCCTGTTTTGAGCGTAGCGCCAGGCCCCGCTTTGCGGAATCGGCAAATGCACGCCCCGCAGAGCGGGGCCGGCGCTACCAGTCAAATTAGGACAACGCCTCCTGCTGCGAAGTTTCGCTCCGAATGGGTCAGTTCTTCGACGGTTTCACGTGACCCTGGATGTACTCGACTGCGTCTTTCACAGTCTGAATCTTCTCTGCGTCCTCATCCGGAATCTCGATCTCGAACGACTCCTCAAAAGCCATAACCAGCTCGACGATGTCGAGCGAATCCGCTCCCAGGTCATCCACGAAATGCGCCGTGGGGGTGACCTCAGCTTCATCTACACCAAGTTGTTCGACAATAATCTGCTTTACCTTCTCTTCGGGCGATGCCATCGCTCTCTCCTCCTGTAATTACATGCGGGCGGCCATTCTAACAGTGATCGGCGTCTGGTGACAAGTTACATCAAGATTAGGTAGTGGTACAGTTTGGCGTGGCACGGCCATCCTGGCCGTGTCAGTGCACGAGCGGGACGCCCGTGGCGCTTCAAACTGTACCACTACCCAAGATTACTACAGTTTGGGTGAAGGATCAGCAGTCGCCTTTCCATTCACTTACAAAGAACTTTAGAAATACTTCACCGCCTTGAAATGTTGTAGGGGTAGGGCTTGCCCTACCCTTCCCGCTGGGGACGGCAAGCCGTCCCCTACAACGGGCGCAGTTTCATGGTTTCCGTAACAGTTTAACGCGGACCCTGCGTCACGCCATGAACATCCCGCCATTGATATTGAGCACGTGCCCGGTAATGTAACGGGCTTCCTCCGAAGCCAGGAATCGCACTCCGCTGGCGATTTCAGCGTCCGTCCCCATGCGTCCGATGGGAATAAGGCTCAACATCTTCTCCTTGACCTCGGCCGGCAGACCCTCCGTCATGGAAGTGGCAATGAAGCCCGGCGCTACGGCATTGACGGTGATGTTGCGCCGCGCCACTTCGGCGGCCACGGCTTTCGTCAACCCGATAATTCCCGCCTTCGAGGCAATGTAGTTTGCCTGCCCGACGTTGCCCACCTGTGCCACTACCGAAGCGATGTTGACGATGCGGCCGTAACGCTGCTTGACCATGCTCGGGAGTACCGAACGGATGCAATGGAAAGCTCCGTCCAGGTTCGTCCTCAAGACGGCTTGCCAATCCTCGGGCTTCATCCGCATCACCAGATTGTCTCGAGTGATGCCGGCGTTGTTCACCAGAATATCAAGCTTGCCCAGCGCCGCCAGCGCCTCCGCGATCATCTTCTCGACGGCCGCGAGGTCGGTCACGTTCACGCAGAATCGAATTGCCTTCCCGCCTTTCGCTTCAATCTCCTTGACCACATCGTCGAGTTTCTCCGCGCGCATGTCCGACAGCACAATGCTCGCTCCACCTTCCGCCAGCGTCAAGGCAATCGCTTTGCCAATCCCTTGCGCGCTCCCCGTCACCAGCGCCACTTTGCCTTCCAGAGTAAACATACGCCTCCACCTGCCGGTAGTTGTAGAGGCGGCTTTACGCCGCCGCTTGGCGAGGTAAACTCGCCGCTACAACACGAAACTCATCTATCACCCAGCCGCGCTAGCGTTTCGATTAATGTAGCCTTGTCCTCAACACGCAGGCACTCGGCTTGAGGATCGATTTGCCGGAGCAAGCCAGAAAGCACTCTCCCAGGCCCCACTTCGATAAAGCAATCCACGTTCTCGCCACGCAAAACCCGCATCGAGGGTTCCCACCGCACAGGCGACGTGACCTGGCGCTTCAGCCCCTCGCGAACCAGCGCCGACGAGCGGACGAGCGCCGCATCCACATTATTCGCCAAGGGAACCTGCGGGTCGGCGATCTCCGCCTGATCGAGGTCTACCGCCAAACGTTCCTGGGCCGGTTTCATCAGTGCACAATGGAAAGGCGCGCTGACGTTCAGCAGAATTGCGCGTTTGGCTCCACGGGCCTGTGCCAAGCCGACAGCCCGCTCCACAGCACCCTTGTTCCCCGAGATCACGATTTGTCCCCGGGAGTTGAAATTGGCTGGAGAAACGACCTCCCCTTGCGCCGCCTCCCGGCAGACTTCTTCGACGATGGCCGCCTCGAGGCCCAGCACCGCCGCCATTGTTCCCAGGCCAACCGGCACGGCCTCTTGCATGTACTCGCCGCGCTTGCGCACCAGGCAAACCGCCGCTTGGATCGAAAGACTGCCGGCAGCCACCAGGGCCGAATACTCACCCAGGCTATGGCCCGCCACAAAATCCGCCCGGATGCCCTTCTCGCGCAGAACTTCCGCCGCCGCTACCGAAACCGTCAGAATTGCAGGCTGTGCATTCGCCGTAAGCTGCAAACTCTCAGCGGGCCCTTCGAAACAGAGCTTCGAAATAGGAAAGCCCAGCGCTTCGTCAGCCACATCGAAAACGCGCCGCGCGCTCGGAAATTCCTCCGCCAGCTCCCGGCCCATGCCGGGATATTGAGAACCTTGACCGGGGAAAAGAAAAGCAATTTTGCGTGTCATGCCCACTCTTCGATTTAAGGAGTCAGAAGTCAGAAGCCAGGATGAAGGATAAAGGGTAAAGGGTAAAGGGTAAAGGATAAAGAAAGCGATCAGATCCTACCTCTTGATCCTCAGCCTCCAGCCTTTATACTTTACACTCCAACCCTATTCTGACTCCTGCTTAATCACCAGCGCATCAATACAGCCCCCCAGGTGACGCCGGCGCCGAAGGCTGTCATCAGGATCAGGTCGCCTTTCTTGAGGCGACCCTCGCGGACGCACTCGTCAAGGCAGATGGGGATAGAGGCCGAGGAGGTATTCCCGATGCGGGCGATATTCGAGTAGACCTTTTCCGGGGGTACTCCCAGCCGCTCCCGGACAGCGTCGGTGATGCGCTGGTTGGCCTGATGCGGAACGAAGAGGTCAATCTGGTTGGCGCAAATTTGCGCTCTCGCCAAGACTCGGCGGGACACCTCCTCCATGCTACGAACTGCCACCTTGAATAGCTCATTCCCCCGCATCTTGATGTAGTGCCCGCCCCTTGCTACCGTCTCGTGCGTAGCCGGAGACGCGGTACCGCCGGCGGGAATGTAGAGATGCTCCGCGTACTGCCCTTCCGTGTGCAGGTCCGAAGCCAGAATTCCGGAAGGAGGAGAGACCGGCCCGATCACGGCCGCCCCCATCCCGTCCCCGAAAATTACACAGGTTTCGCGGTCCTTATAATCCACATAGCGCGACAGCAACTCGGCGCCAACCACCAGAACATGTGTGGATTTTCCGGTTTGAATGAACTGCTCAGCCACCGTAATGCCAAACAGGAACCCGGAGCAAGCTGCCGCGAGATCAAAAGCGCAACACGATCTGGCGCCCAGGTCGCGTTGTATCAGTGCCGCCGTAGAAGGAAGGGGCATGTCGGGAGAGATGGTCGAACAGATGATCAGGTCAAGCTCCTCGGGAGGGATTCCCGCCATCTCCAGGGCCTTTTTTGCTGCCTTTACTGAAAGGGTCGAAGTCGTATCATGGGGACCGGCCATATGCCGTTCCTTAATGCCGGTGCGCTCTGTAATCCACCTGTCCGAGGTCTCAACCATTTTCTCGAGATCGAAATTGGTGAGCACCTTTTCCGGCAGGGCAGAACCGGTCCCCAATATTCCAGCCGCAATTTCCATAGGAACTCCAGGATCATGATGAGCACTAAATTGCACTTGCAAGCGATAACCTCTGTGGTGCGTGGATGGGCGGGGCTTGGGAGTCTATGTGAAAACCCTGCCCTCTCCCCCTTGGGGGAGAGGGTGGCACGCGACGGCGTTCTTGCCAGCCGTCGCGGGACGGGTGAGGGGGTCCAACCCGGATCAATTACGACGTCATCCCAAGGTTTTCAAAGAGACTCTTAAACCCCGCCCTTCCATACCCAGGGATGCAAACTCGCTGACTCCCACATCCAAACGCTAACTCTCCGCAGACGGTGTGCCGGCGAGTTGCCTTCCATGTGCGGCGACACGCCGACCGTTTTCCCCACGGCCAAGGTCGGTGGCTGCAAGAAGACTTTCAATCTTCTCGTTCACCCTGCCTTCCGCAAACTCCGCCGCAACGCGGATGGCATTCTTGATTGCGTTCGCGTTGGAGCCGCCGTGGCAGATGATGCACACCCCCCGCACACCCAACAGCGGAGCACCGCCGTACTCGGAGTAATCCACGCGCTTCTTGAACTTCTGAAAGGCGCGCCGGGACAGGACGTACCCCACCTTGGCGCGCATAGTGCTCGAAAGCGCTTCTTTCAGGAGGGTCGAAATTGTCTCCACCAAGCCCTCGCTGATCTTCAGAGCGACGTTGCCGATGAAGCCGTCGCAAACGATGACCTCGACGCGCCCGTTGTAAAGGTCGCGTCCTTCGACGTTGCCGACAAAGTCAATCGGAAGCTGCTTGAGCAGCCCAAAGGCTTCGCGGGTCAGGTCGTTGCCTTTGTGCTCCTCCTCTCCGATCGAAAGCAGTCCGATGCGCGGACTCTGGGCGCCGAAGATCACCCGGTAGTAGACCTCTCCCATCACGGCAAATTGCTGCAAGTGGTGAGGCTTGCAGTCCACGTTCGCGCCCACGTCGAGCAGCACCGCCGCATTTCCCTTCGAGGTGGGGAAGACCGCAGCGAGGGCCGGCCGATCCACACCGGCCAGAGTCCCAAGCACGATCTTTGCCGTGGTCATGACTGCGCCCGTGTTGCCGGCGCTGATCAACCCGTCCGCCTTGTGTTCCCGCACCAGCCGGGCCGCCACGCGAATGGATGAATCCCGCTTGCGGCGGAAGGCCTTGGCTGCAGCATCCTCCATAGTTACGGCCTCGCTGGCGTGGACCAGTTCGAGGGGGAGTCCGCGGATGTCCCGGCGGGCCAACTCGCGTTTCAGGACGTCCTGCGGTCCGACCAGCAAGACCTCCGCGAATCCTTCGCGCGCTGCCTGCACCGCACCCTCGACTTCCGGCCCGGGCGCGGAGTCTGTTCCCATGGCGTCAATGGCGATGCGTCGCATGAGGCTCAAATGTTATGCGGATTCCTTCACCAGAATTACTTCCCGGCCGCGATAGTATCCGCAAAATGGGCAGGCCTGGTGAGGCATTTTCTTCTCGTGGCAGTGCGGACATTCCGCTAGTGCTTGCACATCCAGGAAGTCATGCGCTCGCCGGCGGTTCTTCCGCGCCTTGGAATGTCGTCGTTTGGGGTTTGGCATAAATCCTCAGTCCTCTTCGAATATAAGGTCGCTCCTCATTTGACTTATCGCGCCCCGATTCATTGGGCACGTCTTGACCCATCGCTCGGCCCGGGGAAGGCTCCAAAAATCGGCGCTACATTGTATCCCCACCCGCCTAGCTTTTCTTCAGGGAAGAAAAAGGGGAATCCTCCGGGGTAGTAGGCATGCACCCGCATTTTCCCAGGTTCAAGTTCACCCCGCAACTGGGGCAAAGACCGCGGCAATCTGCGTTACAGACTACCTTCATGGGCAAAGATAGAATCACTTGCTCCGTAACCACATCGGCCAGCTCAATCCCGTCTCCGGTAAAGAAGCCGACCTCCAGTTCGTCCGGTGGAAGCTCGACTTCCTCGGCCTTGGCAATCGTCGCCATCGGCCGGTAAAAGAGGTCGAAATCCCTCTCGATCGGAATAGACACCGGAACCACGCAGCGGTCGCAGGTAGTCTCCAGGGTCGTACCCAAATGCCCCCGGATTCGAATCTCGGAACCTGCGAGTTCAGCCACCGCGTCAACTTTCACGGGAGTGGCTTGACGGAAGTCAGTTCCGTGGTAGTCAAGTGTTCCGGCACTGAAGGTTTTGGTGACAACAACCGGGTGAAGCTCTAACTCCTCGAGAGTAATCCGCACCACGACCTCCGAAAGGCGGAACGATTAATTATAGCCGGACTCGGAAAGTTGTCAAGAAAGCTCAGACGGTCAAGAACTTACGATTGACGTTTTGACAGAAATACACGGCACGGCGAGAAATGCCATCTATTGACTCAACGCGCAGGCTCCAAGCCAGTTCTGGAACATTCGCCGAGCATACGAGTGCAAGACCTTCTGTTCCCGGCTGACACCCCCCACTACGGAGGCTGTCGCCCCCGCCCCAAGCACTCGTTCGAGCGCCGCTTTGTAGGCCGGCACCCGCGACCACTGCTTCGCCAATTCAGCCGAGATCTCCAGGTGGAACTGAACCCCATAGGCTGTCTTGCCCCAGCGAAACGCCTGGTGTGGATAGGCCGGTGAAGTCGCCAAAAGGACGGCGCCTTCCGGCAAGTCAAATGTTTCACCGTGCCACTGAAAGGTGAGCAGCTCCGGAGGAAGGCCTGAAAAAACGGGATCGTCTTGGGCTACATTGGTCAAAAAGATCGGCAAGATCCCGATTTCTGCCTTCGGCCCTTTGTATACTCGTGCCCCAAGGCTGGCGGCTAGGAGTTGCACCCCAAGGCAAACACCCCAGTAGGGTTGCCCGCCTAAAACCGCTTCCCTGACCCAGGCCTTTTCAAACTTGAGCCAGGGCAGCGTGTCGTCATCGTTCACGCTCATGGGACCGCCCATCGCAATCGTGGCGTCGAAACCCCGCCAATCGGGGAGTTCCTGCCCCGCATCGATTTCAACCCGATGTATGACGGCCCCCTTTTCTGCCAGGATATCTTCGTAGATACCGGGTGGTTCGCACGCGATATGTTGCAAAACCAAGATTCTCATGGGAGATGCTCCTAATAACCAGACTAACATTTGCCGCCTGCCTTATGCCATTTGAAACCTCCGGGGATGACATAGTGTCGCCAACAGTTCTAAGAGTGGGGATTGTCCGCCGGTTGTTAGGATACCGGAAAATCGACAGGGCTAGAGAATGGCGAGCCTTCAACCCCGATTTCTTGCCAAAAAAAGACTCGGTCTTCTGACCCATTACTTACCTCCCGGCTGGTCCATACTCTGTGGCCTTTGACTCACCAGTAGATCGACAAGTCAAGAAGTTCCTTAGAATCAGGGGTTCGAGGCGCGTGCTTTGGAGCCAAACTTGCTATGCAATAATGCCCGAGTCGCAACATGCGGACGGGAGCGTGGCCGCAATGGGGTTTACGTTGGCTGTGCGGTTCCGGTCCGCCTAATTTTATTAGTCGAAAGGGTCTGATCCTATGGCTTATGTGATTACAAGTGATTGCACGAAAGATGAGAAGTGCGTAGACGTTTGTCCGGTGGACTGCATTCACCCCCGCAAGGACGAACCGAAGTTCGCTGAAGCAACGCAGCTTTTTGTGAGCCCATCTGATTGCATTGACTGCGGCGCCTGCGTTCCGGTTTGCGAAGCTTCGGCGATCTTTTCGATCGACGAGCTCCCGGAGAACCAGAAGAACTTTGCCGAATTGAACGCGCAATACTTTAACTAGATCGAGGACGTTGTCAAGAAGCGTCGTTATTAAGGCAACTTCTGCCCTGCAAAGGCGCCATGAAACGAAGTGCCAGGCGGGCCTCCCTCTCTATCCCGCCTGATTTCGTTTTGCGGCGCCTTCTCTGCGCTATGGTCCTGTGGAGGCGGCGTAAATTGTACCGGTCTCATCGAGACGCTGCCACCCGATGAGGCAACCCGCCCCCACAGACCGATTTGGCAGAATACCAGGCGTTCTTCCCTCTTGTATTCCCCCCTTCGCCAATCGTAACATTCACACCATGAAAGCCCTGATGCTCGAAGAGTACGGTGAATTTGTTTTTGAGGAAGTTCCGGAGCCGAAGGTTCACGAAGACGACGTCCTCATCAAAGTGCGTTCCTGCGGCATTTGCGGTAGCGATGTTCACGGGATGGATGGCTCCACGGGACGCCGACGGCCTCCCATTATTATGGGGCACGAGGCTTCAGGTGTAATCGCGGAGGTGGGAGAAAGGGTCTCGGGCTGGAACAAAGGCGACCGCGTCACTTTCGACTCGACGATCTATTGCGGCTCGTGCTGGTTTTGCCAGCGCGGATTGATCAACCTGTGCGACAACCGCAGGGTGCTGGGAGTCTCGTGCGAAGATTACCGGCAGCACGGCGCCTTCGCCGATTACGTAGCCGTGCCGCAGCGCATTCTGTACCGTCTCCCCGAAGCTCTCTCTTTCGAACATGCCGCTATGGTCGAGGCTGTGTCCGTCGCCGTCCACGCCGTGGAACGAACCCCGGTTTCTCTAGGGGATACGGCAGTCGTGGTCGGCACGGGCATGATCGGTTTGCTGGTGGTGCAAGCCTTGCGCTTGGCGGGCTGCGGGAGTATCGTCGCAGTCGATGTGGATGAGGGAAGGCTCGAACTGGCGCGAAGGCTCGGCGCGGACTTGAGCCTCAAAGCGGATGCCTGCGACGTTCCCGGGGAAGTGAAAGACCACACTCATGGACGCGGCGCCGACATTGCCATGGAAGTTGTGGGAACCAACCCCACGGTCAACTCAGCCATTGCCTGCTTGCGCAAAGGCGGAACTCTCACCCTGGTCGGGAATCTCAAGCCTTCGGTGGAACTCCCTCTGCAAGCGGTCGTCACGCGACAATTGACGCTTAACGGCAGTTGCGCTTCGAGCGGCGAGTACCCTGCTTGTTTGGATTTCATGGCTCGAGGGGCGATCAACGTCGAAGCGCTGATCAGCGCCACTCCTCCTTTGGCCGAGGGCGCGGCGTGGTTCAAGCGCTTGTATGGCCGTGAACAGGGACTGATGAAAGTCATCCTGATTCCGTAATGAGACCACCAAGGCATAAAGGCGCCAAATAAAAACAAAAGGGTTTTAACTTTCTATTCTTCTTTGTGCCTTTGTGTCTTGGTGGCCTCACCCCTCTGGAGGGAAAATGTGCGCACTCAGAACCGCAGTTGTAGGCTGCGGAAAAGTTGGCCATTTGCACGCCAAGGCGCTCAGCCGATTGCCCGACTCTGAATTTGTCGCCGCCTGCGACACGGACCTCGAGCGCGCCAGGCAGTTTGCCGCCGGGTACCACGTCGAAGCCTATCATGACGTCAAGGAAATGATCACCACATCTCGTGTGGAGGCGCTGACCGTCTGCACTCCGCACCCTGTGCACGCCGCGCCGGCTGTCGAAGCTGCGAACGCCGGGGTTCACGTCCTTATAGAAAAGCCCTTGGCTGCTTCGCTCGAGGATTGCGACGCGATCATCGATGCCGGCAAGAGGAATCAGGTGAGAATTGGCATGATTTCTCAGCGCCGATTGTATGCTCCTTGCCAGCGAGTTAAGCGGGCCATTGAAGAAGGCAAGCTCGGCCGCACGGTCCTGGGTTCGATCGCCATGTATGGCTGGCGCGACCAGGCGTATTACCGCAGTGATCCCTGGCGCGGTTCCTGGAAAGCGGAAGGCGGAGGCATCCTGGTCAACCAGGCGCCGCACCACCTCGACATGCTCCAGTGGTTCATGGGGCCCGTGGATGAACTCTTCGGTTACTGGGACAACCTCAACCATCCTTATATTGAAGTGGAGGACACGGCGATTGCCGTGCTGCGCTTCAAAAACGGGGCGCTGGGCAACATCGTCCTCAGCAATTCCCAGAACCCTGCATTATACGGGCGAATCTATGTACATGGCAGCAACGGGGCTTCGGTGGGCGTCCAAACCGACGGCGGCGCCATGTTTATCGCCGGAATGTCAAATATCTTGGAACCCCCTTACAACGATTTGTGGACTGTGCCGGGCGAGCAGGAGTCAAGGGAGAAATGGCAGAAGGAAGATGCAGAGTTCTTCCTGAGTATTAACGCCGTGGAATACTATCACCAACTTCAAATCGGCGAGTTTCTAAAGGCTGTCATCGAGTCGCGCGAACCTCTGGTCACGGGAGAGGAAGGTCGAAAAACCGTGGAGATCTTCACCGCCCTCTACCGTTCACAACGCGAACGGAAACCCATCAAATTCCCGGTGACAGCCTGTTAACGGAAACTTCTCATGAGGGCCGGAAATCAGGTTGCGTTTCCGGTGAGGGGCAAGTTGCTCGGCGATGAGGGGACGGCAAGCCGCAGGCTTGTCCAAATTAGGCTTCAGCCAACGGGTTGTGGTGTGCGGCTCCGCCGCCCCAGGCGCTGTAGGGGTAGGGCTTGCCCTACCCCTGGAGTTTCCACATTTCTGGCGACGCTATTTTCGACGTGAGTCCCTTATCGTGGCTCGCCGCGCAGACGGATCTGCGTAGGCCGGCTACTGAGCCCCAAAGGGGCGATCTATCACAGCCCAGGCCAACGGCCTGGGTCAGCGTCGCGCCTTCGAATTCATAGCCCTGTAAGGGCGGAATAGAGTAGTTTGCATGCCGCAATCTTTGTCCCAATTTCACTGGCAAAGCGGCTACGCAGGATTTTCGGTGAGTCCGGCAGAGGTGGAGAAAGTGGCGGAGTATATCGCCCGGCAGGAAAGTCACCCTCAGGTTGTGAGTTTTCAAGATGAGTATCGCAAGCTGCTGGAGAGCCACAGGATTGAGTATGACGAACGCTATGTCTGGGACTGAGCCGGAAGTGTATTTCGCCCCTACAGGGCTTCGAGATTGAAGGCGCGACATTGACCCAGGCCGTTGGCCTGGGCTGTGATGGATCGCCCCTTTGGGGCTTAAGACGGACAAAGATGAGAGCTTTGCGCCTCCACGTGGCCGAGAACGGCCACGCCGCCAACAAGGACGATGAAAATGTAGAAACTCCAGGGGGAAGGCGCAGCCTTCCCCAATAAGAAAGTAGGGCGCTGGTTTGCGGAAAGGCAAGCCTTTCCGCAAGTCAGGGCGGCAGAGCCGCAAGTCGCAATGGAACAGCCGGGTAGCGCAAAGTCCCTGGTGTTGGGACTCTGCGGCTCTTCTTGAGGTCATGGATCGAACGCCCGGGCTTCGAGGGAGCGTAGACGCACGCCGTCGCCGTTTGATAAATGTAGAAACTCCAGGAAGGGCGAAGCCTTTCCGCAAAGCGGGGCGGCGGAGCCGCGAACAACAAGAGCCTGAACGGCTAATTTGGACACCATTGGCCAAGCCGTCCCCCTGCAGACCAAGGAGTCAAAACGGGAAAGCGCGAGCCTCTGACCGAGAATTTCCTTGAGGATTTTGGCCCCGCCAGTCCAGCCTTCCAGCACGCATCGACCCTGTGGCTTGAGACTATCGCCGCAATCCGCGACCAACCCGGTTTCGAGTCCATCTACGCGAAGTGGCGCGAGGAATTGCAAGTTTCCTATGGGACATCTGCGGGCAATGAACAGCTTTTCGTACGCCACACCTACCTTGCCACGCTGGCCAAACTGCTTGCTTACCTGTGGATCACCGGCGCGCAGTCGGCCCCGCATGAGGCCGAGACACAAGAGATCATCCAGGGAACATTCTTCGCGAAGCAACAAATCGCGAGCTTCCCCGAGGACGACCTTTTCTCGTGGGTGGCGCGCGCGCCCGTTCTGAGCCGCACGCAGGAGATCACCTCTCATTTGGCGAGCTTGCTCCTCGCATACCGGCTCAGCGCGCTTTCAGAAGACGTTTTGAAAGAGCTTTACCAGACCCTCGTGGACCCCAAAGACCGCCACAACTTCGGTGAATATTACACCCCCGATTGGCTCGCGGCGCGCATGTGCGACGTACTTCTGGGCGCGTCCGGCAGGGACGTCGTCCTCGACCCCGCCTGCGGCTCCGGCACTTTTCTTTTCCAGGCCATTCGGCACAAGCGAACACATCTGCCAGCCACTCGGCAATCACTCAAAAGAATACTAGGGAGTGTGGTAGGAATCGACATTCATCCGTTGGCCGTCATCGTTGCGAAGGTAAACGTTCTTCTGGCCCTCGGCGATCTATTAAGGAAGAACTCGGGGCCGATCCACATTCAGGTTTACCTTGCCGACTCCCTCCGCCCACCCTCCTTTACACCAACCCTCGCCCCCTTGGAGGAGAGGGTGGCCCGCGACGGCGCTTTCACCAGCCGTCGCGGGCCGGGTGAGGGGGTCGCCGAACTGCATCCCACCGCTTGGCCTCCACGCGATGTGGGCCCCTCAGAGAGCGACTCCGACTCTCTTCTGAATCGCTTCGACGCCGTAATAGGCAACCCACCCTGGCTCTCATTTCGATTCGTGGAGAAGGGTGAGTACCAGGACTTTCTGAAGCAACTCATGGTGAAGGAAATGGGCTTGGCCGTTGGGGCAGGGCATCTGATCACGCACCTCGAGTTGGCCACTCTGTTTTTCGCCCGCTGCGCCAGACTCTACCTCAAGCCCTCCGGCAAAATCGGCCTGGTTCTTCCCCGCAGCATCTTTTCCGCCGACCAGCACGATCGCTTCCGGAGGTCCTGCGGCACGGGAGGCGCAACGTTAACTGAAGTGTGGGACCTCGAGGGTGTGTCCCCACTGTTTCGAGTTCCGGCGGCGGTAGTCTTTGGCAATCTGTCGAGCGGCGCCAGGTCACCACTGGCGGGTGAAATCCTGTCGGGAAAGCTGAAGAGAAGGAATGCATCGCTCGAGGAAGCAACAAGGGACCTGAAGAGCGAGGCTGCGGAATTCCACGTCGTAATGCAGGGCAAGCGCAGTTTTCTGAGCACGACCCGGAGGCAAATCTCGAGACAAGCCAGCTTCTATCAGCCTCTCTTCAAGGAAGGCGCCACCATTGTCCCTCGCAGTTTCTGGTTTGTGGAAATCAAGACCGTTCCCAGTTCCGGCATGGGAGTTCCACTACCCATAGTCGCCACCGACCCGCGCGCCCAGGCCGAGGCGAAGCAACCCTACAAAAGCGTACGCTTCGAAGCCTCCATCGAAGCGGAGTTTCTCTACGGCACGCTTCTTTCGACCGATCTCGTGCCCTTTGGTCATCTCGATTTTCGCCCCGTGGTTCTTCCCTTGGTCGAAGACGGCCAGGGCTACCGTCTGCTGAGCGCTGACCAGACCCGCGCCGACGGAAACGTGAAACTTGCGGAGTGGTTGGATCGTGCCCAGGAGGTTTGGGCAATTGCGCGGGGGGAAAAGGCAGCTCATTCCGATGCGCTCAGTTGGCTCAACTACCGAAAGAAGCTTACAAACCAGAATCCCAAGGCGAGATTCGTTGTGCTCTACTCGAGGTCGGCCACGTTTCTTTGCGCCGCTGCTTTGCAGGCGAAGGCGGTCCGAAATTGGGTGGGCGAGCAGGCAATCCCGCTGCGCCGATTTGTGGCCGCCGACTCAACTTATTGGTTCGAAACCGGGGACCGAAAAGAGGCCGACTATCTCGTGGCCCTGTTGAATTCGGCCACAGTCGATAGCTTGATAAAACCGATGCAAGCTCGAGGCCAGTGGGGCCCGCGCGATATTCACAAGAAAGTTTGGGAATTTCCCATCCCCGAATACAATCCGAGCGACAAGGCCCACCTCCACCTTGCAGAGATAGCACGTGCCTGCGCGAAGAAAGTGACCGTTGCGGTTTCCGGCCTAAAGGAAATGTTCCGAGGCGTTCGCGGGCCGCATGCCATTGGCCGCGCCCGTGCTTCTGTCCGCGACATTCTGAAAGTCGAACTCGCAGAAATTGACGCCATCGTCCGTGGCATCCTAAACTAACTAACTTGTTGTAAGGGCATACGGCGCTCGCCTCAACGCCGAACGCCGTATGCCCCTACGGCGACCTTGGTTAAGTCACACTCGCCGCCTAGGGAGTCTGTGCGATACTTCAGCCCTCTCCCCTTTGGGGGCATTGGCGCTAGATTAAGCGCTGGTGGGGCCGCCGAAACATGCCCGAAGGGCATGAAGCTCACTAGCCGTAGGTGAAACCTACGGACGCAAAGGCATATCTTGAGGATGTCAGTGACCCCGAAGGGGTCGAATTCAACCCCTCCGGGGTTGGATTGTATGCATTGGGATTGGCGTTTACCGTAGGTTTCACCTACGGCTAATGATGTTGGGCCCCTTCGGGACCCTGAGGGGGTTCAATCCATGCTCCGCAAATCAACGAGGACTCGTAGTAAATGAAAGGGGAGCATTTCCCATGCAATCATCCCGAAGGCAATTTATCCAATCAACCTTGGCAGCGCCGCTCATGGCCCGCATCGCTGCGGGGCGCTCTGGCGTGGCGCGTGTCGAAGCGCTGCTCGCGATGCCGGGCCAGATGCAATTTGACAACCCGCACGTCATCCGCTACGACTCGAGTTGTTTCACCATCAACAACCAGGACACAATCGTCTTTAGCGGAGCCTTCCATTACCCGCGTTGCCCCAAGCTGCTGTGGCGCGACCGTCTGGCGAAGTTCAAGGCAGCGGGCTTCAACACCATTGAGACTTACGTCTTCTGGAATTATCACGAGCCGGAGAAAGGTAAGTGCAACCTCGCGGACTTCGAGGATTTCACGAAGCTCGTCCACGAGATGGGCTTCTACATGATTGCCCGGCCCGGCCCCTACGTTTGCGCGGAGTGGCAGCGCGGCGGCTTTCCAGACTGGGTGGCGGCGATGCGCTTTCCGCTGCGCAGCAACCACCCGGAAAGCATCAATACTTCCAAGCACTGGTACGACCAGGTGCTGCCCGCAATCCAACGCCACCAGATCACGGTGGGCGGCCCTATCATCATGGTGCAGGTGGAAAACGAATACGACTTCAGCGTCCCCTTGCCAGATGCCGAGAAGCTCGCCTATATCCGTGCTCTCGCGAGCATGGTGTGGGAGGCGGGCATCAGCGTGCCGGTGATCACCTGTTGGACCCGGCAGGCGCGCCAGAACTCCGACCCCGACATGGCCCGTATCATGGACACCTGCAATTTCTACCCGCGCTGGAATATCGTTAAGGAAGTTGTTCCCGAGCTGCAGAAGCTGCGCAAGGAAGAGCCGTCGTCCCCGGTCGCCATCACCGAACTGCAGGGCGGCTGGTTCAGCCAGTTCGGCGGAAAACTCTCTGTAGACCAGGACGGGGTGAACGCAGAGCAGCTCGACACGCTTACCAAGACCGTGCTCGAGCAGGGGGTGACCTCCTTCAGCTACTACATGGGTTTCGGCGGCACGAATTTCGACTGGGCCGCCAAGACCCTCACCACCACGTACGATTACGCGGCGCCCATCCGCGAGCCGGGCGGCTTGTGGGACAAGTACTATGCAGCGCGCGGCATCTGCCAGTTCCTGCGCCTGCACGGCGATGTGCTGGCGCGGGCGCAAGCGCTCGAAGGGAGCGCCGAAATCTCTAATTCCAATCTCAGCATTACGGAGAGAATCAACGGCAAGAGCGCGGTGCTCTTCGTGCGCGAAAATGCGAACGCCGAGCAACACTTCAAGATGACTTTCGTCGATCCTAACAGTCCTACCAAGCGCAAGATCAGCGTGCCGCGCGAGGGCGAACTCGTGATCGGGCCGCGCGAGATGAAGATGCTGGCCGTGCAGGTCCCCATCGCAGGCAGCCAACTCCGATACTCGACTGCGGAGGTGCTGGCTCATGGCGTGAACCTCGACCGCAATTTCCTCATCCTTTACGACCTGCCGGGGCGCGTGGCCGAGATCTCGCTCGCCACTCGCGACGAACCTCATCTCGAAGGTGAAACAACTTATCAATACTGGGATCCCGAATTCGAATCGACGGTCTTCGGGGTGCGATTCGATGAGACCGAGAAGCTCATCGTGGTGAATGACCACCTTCTGGTCATCCTGCTGCCGCGCAATCGCGCCCTGCGCACCTGGGTGGCGGAATTCCCCGCCAGGGCTCTTCCATATTCTGAGGAGGCGAAGTCCTTCTCCGTCCCTTTCATCTCGGACAGCTACATGTTTGCGGGAAGTGGCTCACAGAAGAACCGAGTTTGGGCAGACTTGGATTTCCTGCCCGGCCGGCACGAGCTGACCTTGCTGCTTCCCTCGAAGCCCGACAAATGCTGGGTGGATGGCACGCTGACGGACCTTACTTACGAGCGCGAGCACCGCACCGCTCGCCTGCAAGTTGCAACTCCGGCGCTGCCCGTTAAGCCGCTCGATTTGAGCAGCGGGCAGGCATGGGTGGAGAAGTTCGACCCGAGTTCCGGCCGCTGGCAAAGCGGCCCGTTGGGAACGTTGGAGAACGAAGGGCCCTCGCCCTATGGCTACGTGAAGTACAAAGCTCAGTTCAACTACACGAACGAACCGAAGATGTTCATCTCGACATTCGCCGACGATGCAATCAAGGTCTTCATCAACGGCAAGCTAGTTGAAGAAGCGTTGAAGCCTGCGAAAGCCTACGACCTTGTGCTGGCCAAATATGCTAAGGCGGGCGCCAACATGCTCGAAATCGCTTATGAAGCTTTCGGTGCGTTAAACGGCGAGAAAGCAATGGGCGATTTGAAGGGCATCGAGTTTGTGCGCGTGGGAAGCGACGCTCAAACCGGCAGCGCCATCGCTTCCTTACAAATCCAGCGCCTCTCAGCACCCATGCGAGGGCGGGATGTCGACACAACCTTTACCGGAGCGGCCTGGAGTCCGGCGTCTTACCAAACAGCCGGCTCAACGGATCAACTGGTGCCAGCGTTCGCATGGTGCCAAACGCAATTTGCGACGCCTGGGGCCGAGGCGGGCTGGGTTGTGCCTTTGAAGGTGACCTTCGAAGGTGACCGCGATGCCCTGATCTATCTGAACGGCAAGTTCGTGGGGCGCTATGTGACCGCCGGCCCACAAAAGGAATTCTATCTCCCGGCGCCGTACATGAGTCCCGCCGGATCGCAAAACACGCTGACGTTTGTCCTGGCTTATACTGATCGGCCAAGCCACCTGCGCGCGTTGCGCATGGGACCGTACGAGGAGTTCAGCGCCCGTCGCACTCACCTGGAATTCCAGTGGTAGGATTGTGTTATACAATAGGCTCTCTTCGAAGGAGGCATGTCATGTCTCGGTCCGCAAAGAGGATCCTCCACACTGCGGCGCTGGCGCTCTGCATAACAGCATTCTCTGTCGAGGCCGCGGGACAGGAGGCCGGCGCTGACCCCGTGGGGAGGCTGATCACGACTGCGCCCCTCGCCACGGGCGGGCCCGCTCCTGTTGTGAAACCTGACACTCCAATCCCCGAAGGAACGGTTACAATTTATTCAAACTTCGCATCCGGGTACTCATACAACTGCTGCTCTGGATGGACCAAGACCGGCCCAAATCTATCTATGCAATCCCCGCCTCAAAACGTGGTCCAGGCCATGGCCTTTACGCCCGCCAAGGGAACTTACCTTGTTACGCAATTCGACTTGGCGGTAGGTTGGCTAAGCGGGACGAATGGTTACAGGCTTGAGCTGAGAGACGATCATGAAGGTGCGCCCGGCCGCAAAATCGCTTCCTGGAAAGTCGCTGGATTGCCGGCCTTCGCTTCGACTTCAAACGCCGTCCAGACGGTAAAGGTACGCGGGCTGGTTATCGTGGAGAAGCGCCGTCAATACTGGCTGGTCGCAATTCCCAACTCCGACGAATGGGCAGGTTGGAATTGGAACAACTCGAACGCGGCAGGCAACCTCAGCTTGTCAACGGACGGAGGTTCAACCTGGACCCTCTTCCCAGGTTCAAGCCTCGGCGCTTTCGATGTCCTCGGCTGGAAGCTGTTCTAGCGTAGTACGTCGCAGGCGTTTTCACTTATCAAAGTTGGCTGGCACAGAGCTTCACCCCAGCCCGTGTTTCTCTTACAGTCTCGCGTTTACTGCTTAGGCGTGCTGAAATCCACTTTGGGCGCCACCCGCGCGCCTTCTGAAGCTGCGAAGTAATCGTTGTTTCGCTGGAAGCCCGCCCAGCGGGCAAAGATGCTGTTAGGAAACAGGCCGATGTAAGTGTTGTAATCCTGAACGGCCTCGTTGTAACGGCGGCGCTC
Source organism: uncultured Acidobacteriota bacterium (assembly GCA_963770415.1). GTDB lineage: Bacteria > Acidobacteriota > Terriglobia > UBA7540 > UBA7540 > CAVROP01. The sequence continues at coordinate 243,534 of CAVYPU010000014.1, read as the reverse complement.
GACCGCAATGCGGTTTTCAGTTCCCGCCAGTTCGTCCTGCAGCGCCAGGAAGTTTTGATTGGATTTAAGATTAGGATAGTTCTCGACAATAGCCAGCAGCCTGCCCAGGGCGCCATCCAACTGGCCGTTCGCGGCAATCTTCTCTCCCGGCGTCCGCGCACTCAGCAAACTGGCACGGGCATTCGCGATATCACCGAATACCTTTTGTTCCTGCTGCGCATAGCCTTTCACGGTGGCAACGAGATTCGGAATAAGATCAGCCCGCCGCTGGAGCACCACATCCACTTGCGACCACGCCTGCTTGAGGGCTTCGTTCTTGCGCACCATTTCGTTCCGGCTGCTGACGTAGCTTCCTCCTACGATAGCAGCGAGCAGCACGAATACCCCTAGCACAGCCAAGAGAATCTTCATGTTGTTTTTCCTCCCTGGATGAATGCCTGGCTATTTCTACCTTGGCGATGTGAATGGCCCCCTACCGGTGTTTTCTTTATTCGGGGCGGGCGGAGGGGTCGCCCGCTTGGATCCCCCTCACTCGCTGCTCGTCGGACTTGCGAAGCGACGGTCAACCTCTTCCGTGGCCTTGACGACCGCGTTCAGATATTTAGCGAATGCGGCTTCGGCGTCCACATCACGTTCCCGTCTGCTCCCTTCACGGACGTCGAGCACGGTTAGAAAGGGAGAGGCATCGAATCCCAACACCGAGCCTGCGCGCTCGACCGTGGCCCGCTTGCCTTGCGGTGACTCCTCTCCCAAAGCTATCAAAGCATGCCGGAACAGCGCTGTAAACGTAGAAACGGATGAGAGCATCAGTTGCAGAGTCTTTCGGGAATCCCCACCCTGCGTCACATAGTGCTGGCGCAATCGCACCGTATTGTTTCGAAACTCTCTTTCCACGTGGTGGCGGTGAAGATCCTTGGGGACGTGAAGCGTGGCAATCACGTCCTCCCCAAACAGAACTCGGCGCGCTTCCTTGATATCCAGCAGTTCGATTGCAAATATGTCGGCGGAGTGGTGAAGCTCGTTCAAGGTGAAAAACAGCGGCGCCGGGTGTCCCTTCTTGGCCCACCACTTGGACGCGTCGTGCAATTTGCTCAATTTTTCACTATCGAGATCGCGCAAAATGCAAAGCACATTCAAGTCGGAATGTTTGGGATGGAACTCTTCCGTGGCTGCGGACCCGTAAAGTATTACTGAGAGCAGGTTGGCTTCCGCAGCCTTCTTCAATCTTGACACCAGCTCCGTGAGTTGCTCCTCTGCCTTCATAGTTTTCACTCCCAGGCCGTGCGCCGCCCACCCTTAAGCAGCGGACAGAATCTCTTTCCTGCCTTCGCAACCAGAATGAGACTCTCTGCGCGCTCTGTATTCTTCGAGCTTTAATCGAAGATCCTATCACCAGCTTCCGCCGGCCCCGCCACCGCCCGAGGCGCCACCGCCAAAACCCCCGAAGCCGCCGCCTCCACCAAAACCACCCCCGCTCCATCCGCCACCACCCCAACCGCTCGACCGGCCGCGGCCAGACAAGAGCGATAACAAAAAGAAAGGACCCAGGAATCTGAGCAGGATGGGCCCCAGAACGACGAGAAGGATGAGAAGGAAAAACATTTGTCCTGCGGTGAGGTGCACTTCCCGCACGGGACCTCCGCGGTCGAAAGGCACGGCAGGGGCTTCCGCCAGGCTATCCAGGGAAACATGGCTGTCCTGCGCGATCACCCCAGCGATCTGGCCGAGCATTTGCGAGACGGCGCCGCTGTAGTTGCCCTGGCGCAACAGAGGAAGCATATCGCGCCCGAAACCTCCTACCTTGCCGTCAGGCAGAATCGGCTCGAGGCCATAACCAACCTCAGTCCAATACTTGTGATCCTCGACGGCGAGCAGGAGCATCACTCCGCGGTCCGTTCCCTTGTACCCGACGCCCCACTTTTGAAAAAGGTGATTTGCGAAGTCCTCCTGCGAATCGCCTTCGAGAGACTTAATCGTAACCACGGCGATCTGTGCCTTGGCTTTTTGATCAACTTCCGTACACAGGCGCGTCAGTCCTTCCACCGTCGCCGGGTCGAGCACGCCGGCAAAATCATTGACGTAACTCTGGACGTTGAGCTTTTGCCACTGTTCGGCACGCACCGGCGTGCCGACAATGAAAATTGCCAACGAGAGGGTAAGAATCGTGACAGAACTCCATGGGGAGTAATGCCGAAAGCAGGAGAGCATGCGACGCATAAGTCGTGGATCTCTTGACGCCTTTGTATGCTTCGTTGAATTACCTCGCGGGGCTGGGGGCCTGGCCCTCTGTCAACCTTCTCGACCCCGCCCAATGCTTCCTTGGCCCACGCCACTCTGCAGTATTGCGATGACTGCCCTGATAATCTGCAGAGCTACGCTTGCCTGTAAGACGCCAACCTCACGGTGAACGGGAAGGGAACAAGGATTACTTCGCCGACTGCAGGTGAGACCACGCCGCATCCTCCTCAGGCCGGCTCCAATCTGCAAGCGCGGCCTCGCTGAGTAGCGCCGTCTCGTCTTTGACAGCCGCTGTCTCTTCGAGGATCACAACCAGAGCCCGACGGCTCGAATCAAGCTGCACCGGCTGAAGCAGCCCCACCTTTCCTTCGTCATCGATCACAGCCTCTACTGTCGTAATCATGAGCGTTTCCTTCTCGTTAGATTCTACAGGAATTCGAATCCGCTTTACACCCGTCCGACCTCGAAAGTATAGCAGATCGGATTTCTCGGGGGCCTGGCGGGATATATCGATTGAACCGACCGCTCCCGACTATTCCAGCCTCCTGCCGCCCCAGTGTGCTTCTCCAGCATGTCCCCGCGCACGTGGAGCCGGCATTTTTCGTTTGCCCAGTCGTGTTAACGTGATAGTCAGGGCTGTGGTTCCTGGACCGGCAACAAGGTATCCGTTTTTCTTTGGGAAAAATAATCTTTCCGAGGGTTTTGCTCGCGGGCATCGGCGCTAGAGGACGAGTGATGACTTTGTACGATCTACTTTTCGGCAAGGCGTTGCGTTCTTCCGAAGAAGCGGGAGAAAAGGTTGGGCCGGTCGGAGGCCTTTCCATTTTCGGATTGGATGCGCTGAGCTCCGCAGCGTACGGACCGGAGGCGGGGCTGACGCTGCTCATCCCACTGGCCGCCGCTGGAATTGCGTACATGCTGCCGATTACGGCCAGCATCGTCATTCTCCTGACGATCGTTTATGTCTCGTATCGCCAGACCATCGCCGCTTACCCGACGGGCGGCGGCTCCTACACCGTGGCGAGCCAGAATTTGGGGCAGTTTTCCGGACTACTCGCCGCCGCTGCGCTTATGATCGACTACGTTCTGACTGCGGCGGTTGGAATCTCGGCCGGCGTGGGTGCGCTCGTCTCCGCGGTACCCCGCCTCGAGCCGCACACCCTGGCGCTCTGTCTTGTAATCCTGCTGGCCGTCACTCTTGTGAACCTGCGCGGAGTGCGCGAGACGGGTGCAGTCTTCATCATTCCGACCTATTTATTTATTTTCAGCTTGCTGGCCACACTGGCGATCGGGATCGTCAAGACATTCATGAACGGGGGTCATCCCCTCCCTGTGGTTTCTCCGGCCGCACTACATCCGCAAACAGCGGCCATCAGCACCTGGCTCCTGCTCAAGGCCTTTTCCAGTGGCTGTACGGCGATAACCGGCGTGGAGGCAGTCAGCAATGGGGTGAAGGCCTTCCGGGAACCCGCGGTGAAATCCGCCCAGCGAGCACTGACGGCCATCATTGCACTCCTCATCGTGCTGCTGGCGGGGATCGCCTTTCTCATTCGGGCCTACCACATCGGGGCTACCGATCCCGGGGTTGCGGGTTACCAAAGCGTGCTCTCGCAACTTACAGCAGCCGTCGCGGGCCAGGGGGTTTTCTACTACGTCACCATGGGATCGATCCTGCTGGTTCTGGCTCTTTCCGCGAACACCGCCTTCGCGGATTTTCCGAGGCTTTGTCGCGCCGTCGCCGAAGATGGATACCTTCCTCAAGGTTTCGCCTTGCTGGGAAGGCGGCTGGTGTACTCAGAAGGAATCTGGGTTCTGGCTGCGCTGTGCGCATCGCTACTTATCTTATTTGGCGGAGTCACGGACCGGCTGATCCCACTTTATGCCGTGGGCGCTTTCCTCGCGTTCACACTCTCCCAAGCAGGCATGGTAGCGCATTGGAAGAGAACCCGGGAGAAGCGATGGCGACGCAATATGTTCGTGAACGGACTCGGCGCGGTGGCCACCGCGTCGACTGTTGGCGTGGTGACAGTATCCAAGTTCGCGGCCGGGGCATGGGTAACTGTCCTGCTCATTCCCGCCATCATCATTGTGATGATCTCGATTCGGCGACACTATCGCGTAGTCGAAGCCGAGGTCGCGAACCCCCAACCTCTGGATCTCTCAAGCTTGAGCAACCCCCTGGTCGTGGTTCCGATTCTTTCCTGGAATAAGATCGCCCAGAAAGGGCTGCGATTTGCTCTCAACCTATCCTCCGAGGTACTGGCTCTCCATATCGAGTGTGATAAGGACTCCAGCGACATCCGCCAGACATGGGGTCGGTACGTAGAAGACCCGGCAAGACGAGCGGGCGTGCCGGTACCACGCCTGGTGGTGCTGTCGTCGCCCTACCGCTTCGTGATCAGCCCTATCCTGGACTACGTTCTGGAACTCGAGCGAAAACACCCTGACCGGGATATCGCAGTGCTCATCCCTGAGTTTGTCGAGCGGCGTTGGTACCATTACTTGCTGCACAATCAACGTGCCGAATTATTGAGAGCGCACTTGCTGGCCAGAGGTACGGAGCGGACAGTTCTCATCAATGTGCCGTGGCAAGTCCGCGTCTGAAGCGGGAAAACTTTATTGGAGATGTAAGTTGAAACAGCATCGGAACCAGGGCTTGCCGTCGCGGGATTTGAGTCGTTGCCCTCTCCGAGCGGGAAGTGGCCGGACCATACCTTGACCAACCGGGACGGGGCCGCTGAAGGACTGCTTAACCGTTTGCAGAGCAAGCCCCTCCACGTTATTTGTGTTGGCTGGCGATATAAGCCTGGAAGATCTCCCGTCGTCGAGGGTCGGGGGAATCCTGATACGATTTCATCACGGTATTAAAACCCTCGAGCAACTTGGCGGCGGTGTCTTCGTAAGATTTATCCGCGGCCGCTTCCGATGCCTCCTCAAGCCGCGCCAGCTTCCCCGCTTTAAGCAAGCTTTGCCGCTCGTGCATAGCGCAAAGGGTGTCTAGAGCCAGTTGTGCGTGCGCAGCTTCGTAGCTCTCGCCCAGTCCGGCGGCGGTAAGCTGCTCGTGGAAGGCGCGCAGACTTGCCGCTTGGGCTCCAAGGTCTGCCGATTGCGAGCAATCCTGACAAGTCAATGTCCGCGCGCCCGCTTCCTGCCTGACATTCTCACCGCCGGCGTGCGAGGATTCGCCGGGCGCGCCTCCAAGCTCGATCGCGACGTGAGCAACCTTGGGCGTCTGACCATAAGAGAGGAAGACCGATTCGTGGTCAAACGCCTTCCACGCCTGGCCGTTCACCGTCACCGAGCTGATTCGGCCCTGGCCCGAGGTGGCCACGTACAGCTTCTTGTTTCCGAACCGAATGGGATCGAGCTGATCGAGTTGCCTGATGCCGGGAGGAATGTGCGGCGTGACGGTCAGCCCGTCAGCGCGATATTGATACTCAAACAACCCTCGAACGAAAGCAGCCGCCGGCCCGAAAGCATCGTAGGTCAAATTCACAGGCTCTTTGGGCTGATAAACATCGTTACCAAAGTCGGTAAGTGGGTTGTCCATTCGAAAGCGGCGAGCGTAGCTGAACATCTTCTGCGAGGACCGGCGAGCGTCCTCATACTTGCCGAGAATGTAATAAGCCATGATCGCCCGCGCCTCGCACGTGGACCATTCCCCACCGTTGACCCATTCGCCAAAGCGCCACAGGCCCTCGGGCGCCTCGTACATGTCGTCGAGCGAGGGGTAGTTGGCAATCATAAAATCGTAGGGGCGAAGGCCCGGAATCGAGGCGATCTTCGCGTAAATTTTCTCAGCCTGCACGGCGTCCACGACGCGAAAGCAGATGGCATCGTGATTGGGCGAGGCCTCGAAGTATCCGTGCTGGCTCGCGCCGTAAACCCCGTGCTTCGTTCCGTCGGGATCGAGCGACTTGATGAAATACCCTTCCGGCGTGGTGATGAGGGGCAACCCTTTCCGTGGCGAGGCTGCGCTGCTCGCTGTAAAGCTTCGCTTTGTTCGGCTCGCCGGCAAGCTTCTCCAGTTCGATCAGCCGGTCGAGCGCGGCAATGTAGGTGATCGAAAGCCCGGCCAGGTAAGCCTTGTCGTAGCTGCCGTCGGGCCGCTTCCAGCCGGCGTAGCTCGGGGCCAGCAGATTCGCCGCGGGGCCAGCCAGGAACAGGTTGTTCTCGGGATCACGCCGCGTATCGAGGAAATTCGCGGCCCGTTCGAGCTTCGGCAAATAGTGTGCTATAGCCTTGGCATCGCGGCTTATCAGCAGTAACTCAGATTGGAGGAGAATGCCCGCGGCAGTGAACTCAAGGCCCCAGTCGTGAATCTCGGTCTGGCCGTCGCCCTGCTTGTAGATGATGCACCCCGGCCATGCCGCATCGCACAGTTGCCCGTCGGGCGCGACCCACGAGGCTTGCGGCGTGCCCGGGCAACCTTCCCGCTTGCCGTCGCCCATCTGGTCGAACCAGAGATCCTGCGAATTCTGCAGGAAGGTCAGAAAGGGCTCCTGCAAAAACGGCAGCGCGGCAGTAGGTCGGCCCATAGCTGTTCTGAATCCACCATGCGGACCACGTGGGACCTTCCACCATGCCGTTCCAGCGCGGCGTGTACAGCATGGCCAAATTTTGAAATTCAGGATCCGGCTCGAACAAACGCCGGGAGTTTTCGAGCAATTGGAGATACTCCACATCGCCGCGGCCACGAAAGTGTTTTCCCTCAAACTCGTCCGAAGCGCCCGCCGAAAAACTCGAAGGGCAGAAGATCGCCAAGCCAACGATCAGACATCCCAATCCCTTTATTAGTTGTTTTCGCATTTGGCCGTATTGTATACCTACTTTCCCCGGATTTTCTTGACACAAATTTCCATGGGTGTTAGAAGGGTATCGCGGCGCCCCTTGACATGCATAGCGAGGTTGCTTTGAAGATAAGAATTCCACTTCTGACTCTGCTGGCCGTTCTATTGATTTCGAGAGTTGTCATGGCCGGCACGGTAACGGTTGACCACCGCCTTTTCCCCGGCTTGGCGGAGATGGACGGCAACTGGGCGGCGCTTGCGGTGGGGAGCAACGGGAACGTGTACGCGGGCCTCGCCTGCCATGGTTGTAACGGCCACATGGTAATGTACGATCCGAAAGCCGACCGCGTCACCGACATCGGCAACCTGACGCGCCTGGCCGGTGAAAGCAACTTGGCCTTAGGGCCGCAGTCCAAGATCCATGCCAAGTTCGGCGAGGGCAAAGACGGCCGCATCTATTTCGGCACGCACGCCGGCTTGTGGTTCGACTACGCGCGCGTGGGGACGCGCGAAGGTTATCCCGGCGCGCACTGGATGGCTTACGACCCGAAGACTGGCGCCGTCCAGGATTTCGGAATCGGCCCGCGCTTCGAAGGGATCAACACCGGCGCCTACGATCCGAAGTTCAACCGCATCTACGGCCTCACTCACCCGCGAGGGCATTTCGTTTATTACGACGTGGCCACCGGCAAGGCCGTGGACAAGGGCCGCATGAATAACTTCGAATCGATTTGCCGCACGCTGGGCATCGACGACGAGGGCAATGTGTACGGCAATTTCGGCGCCGGGCAGATCTTACAAGTACGACCCGCGCACCGACGAGATCACCGAACTACCCTTGCACGTTCCGGTGCGGCAGAAGGGCATTTCGCTCGGGCGCGATTACGAGAAATCCGAGACCCATTGGCGCACGGTGGTGTGGGACTCAGTGACGCGCAGATTCTACGGCATGGATGAAAGCGCCAGCTTGCTGTTCTCCTTTGATCCGCACGCCGGGCCTTACGGCGAAGTCAAACCCCTGGGCCAGTTGTGCGTTCCCGGCATGGAGGACCGCCGCGACATCCCTTACGCCACCCTCGCGCTCGCCCTCGGGCGCGACCGCAAGCTTTACTACGGCGCGTTCCCCAGAAGGAGTTCGATTATGGCGGCAGCGCCGGCGCCGGAGTTTCGCACCTGCTTTCGTACGACCTCGAAACCGGCTCGAAGGAAGACCTGGGCGAAATGCGGTTGTCAAGATGGCCGGCGCGTGATCGGGCTGAACTCCGCCGACACGGGTCTCGATGGAACCATCTACTTCGTGGGGGCTATCGAGGCGCGCCAGGAACCCGGCCACCCCCTCGAGTCCGGCGGAACCATCGGTGGTGTCCCCTACCGGCTCGCTTTGGTAATCTACCATCCGAAAAGGAGCGGCCGATAATGCGGCGTGCGCTACTGCTTTTGCTCCTGACGGCTTTGTCGAGTCCGTTCAGCCGCGCCCAGCGCGGCCCCGAATACGATGCTGTGGTCGTGCCTCAGAACCGAATCGATGCCCGTGACCTCGGCTACCCTCCCGTGGATGTCATTCCGAACGGCGACTCGGCGATCACGGCTCTCACCGTAGCGCCCAATGGCAATGTGTATGGCGCAACGACCGGCAAAAATTCCTACCTCTTCGTTCTGAACCCCCGCCATGGCTACGTGCAGCCGCTCGGGACGGTTCCGGATACAACCGCAGTCACGAATGCCCTGGCAGTGGCAAGCACGGGAGAGGTGTATATCGGCACCTCACCCGGCGGTCATCTGCTCGAATACGCGCCGCAACGCGAGGACCGCCAGCCCATCCGCATCAAGGAGCCATGCGTTGTAAAGGATTTAGGCGTCGCTGTGAAGGGCGAATCCGTCGCAGCGCTGGCCATTGACCGCGAGGCTCAAGTGATTTTCGGCCTCACCTCTCCCAACGCTCATTTTTTCAAGTTTGACATCGCGGGCGGAAGCTTTACTGACATTGGGGTTGTTGCCAAGTCTAAACCGTACGGCGAGAAATTCGAGACGCGGAAGATGTTCTCGCAAATGCTGGCGCTCGATCACGCCGGCAATGTGTACGCGTCCGGCGAGAGCGGTTTCCTTTACAAATACGACAAGTCCAAGCAGGCGCTCGATCGCCTGGCCCTCGAAGCCCCTGCCATCCCGGGCCGCGAGCCTTGGACACGCGTCGAGACATTCGTTACGGATCCCGCGGGGTTGATCTACGGAGGCACCTCCGACGGCTACTTGTTTCGATTCGATCCCGAGAAACTGACGGTGCAGAATCTCGGAAAGCCGTTGCTCGCTCCGGAGATCACCGCAATCGCACTTGCCCCCGACGGGAAAATCTACGGCGTCGGTGGGAGCGACCAGGACATGGCTCGCCTGTTCTCCTACGACCCTGTTGACGGCGCCTACCAGTTGCTGGGCTTCGTGGACGTGAACCGGCGGCCGTATTACTCCTGGCAAGCCTACGTGATCAAGGCGATGACCAGCGGGCTCGACGGGACCCTCTATATCGGTGAGAGCGAGCGCATCTCCCGCCTTTATCTCTTTTACCCCGTCACGGGCAAGTAGCGGCAATACGGCAGTGGCACGGGCATCCTGCCCGTGCGCACGCCCAGGATGGCCGTGCCACATTGGGGTTGCCGCGGCTGCATCGGAGGACGTAATGAATCGCCGGGATTTCCTGGGAAGCATGGCTGCGACTGCGGCAGTAGGGCAAATCGTGAAAATGCCGCTGCCCATTGGCGAAAACGTGCGCTCGCCGCTCGCGCACGCCAAGTGGCTCGAGAACGGGCTGATCGACGCCGGCGGCAGCCATGAGCCTTACATCTTCGTCGTTCGCCGCGGCGGCGAGCGGCTCGACGCGCGCAAAGAATACGAGGCGAGCCAGAGTGAGGAGTTGATTCGCACGCTCCACGAACAGGGCATCGAGGTCTTTCACACCCACCTCTACAAAGGGTTCGGCATGGCGGCGGAAAAGCCGGAGATGGAGGACACCCGCCGCGCCGCTGCCGTTGCTCATCGTTATGGTATGAAAGTGGATACTTACATCCAGTGGAATACCATGATGTATGAGACCTTTTTCGCCGAGGAACCGCGCGCCAAGCAATGGATCCAGCGCGACGCGACCGGCCAGCCCATCCTGCTGACCTACGGCTACCAGCAATCCTATCGCTACCGGCCCTGCTTCACCCACCAGGAGTACCTGGATTACCTGAAGAAGATCGTCCGCTACGCCGTGGAGGAGGTGAAGACGGACTTCATCCACTTTGACAACTTCGATCTCAACGCCGAGCCCGATTCCTGCCACTGCCCGGCCTGCGTCGAGGGTTTCCGCGCCTTCCTGCGCGCCAAGTACACGCCCGAAAAGCGCCGGGAGCGATTTGGTTTCGAGAATGTCGACTACGTGAATCCTCCGCAGTGGAACCGCCAGAATCCGCCTGAGAAGATGGCGATCATCTTCGATCCTGCCATCCAGGAGTGGATCGATTTCCGCTGCCAGGTGATGGCCGACGCCTTGCGCCAGATGGCGGAGTACGTCGCGCTCGCTCAATCCGGAGGTGGCGATCGAAATCAACCCGCACGGCATCACGGGCGGCAACCGCGCCTGGGAGAGCGCCATCGACCACGCGCGCCTGCTCACCTCCACCGACGTCTTCTGGACGGAGGAAGGCAATCCCTGCGTATACCTCGCGGACGGCCGCCTGATCTCGAAAATCCGCAGCTACAAGCTGGCGCGCGCTTTCCACAACATCCTGCTGGCGTACATTGAGGACAGCCCCGTGGCCATGGCCGAGTGCCTGGCGTTCAACCAGACGCTAGGCTTCGCGGGAACGGCGCCTCTGCCGCCGGCCATGCTCGAGCACGTGGCGTTTTACCGCAAGAACCGCGAGCTTTACGTGGGCACAGAAGACGTGGCGTCCGTCGGCGTGCTGCGCTCTTACGCTTCACTCACTTACCACCACGCGCGCGCGCAGCTGAGCGCAATTCTCGTCGAGCAGGCGCTCATCCAGTCGCGCATACCCTTTCAGCTTGTTTTCGATGAGACCCTTGCCCGACCTTTCGAGACTCCAGGTGCTGGTGCTGCCGGATTCGGAATGCCTCTCGGACGAGCAATTGGCGCGAATTCGCAGCTTCGTCGAGCAGGGCGGCGGGCTGGTGGCTATCGGTCAGGCCGGCCTCTACGACGAATGGCGGCGGCTGCGTCCGATGCCGGGACTGAATGGGCTCGTCGATGGCCAGGCGCGGGCCCGCGACTACGAGGAGCACGTGGAGGAAATCGCAACATCCGGTACATCAATAAGGAAAACCTACGGCAAAGGTCGGGTGGCTTACCTTCCCGCCGTCCAGTTCGACGGCCCGCTGCCGCAAGCGGAACCGTATTTCAACATCAGCAACAACTTCTGGAAGCGCCCGCGGAACTGGGAGGAGGTCGCTGCGGCCATCCGTTGGGCAGCCAACGCAGACTTGCCTCTTGAAATTGACGGTCCGGATTTCTTGGTGGCCAACCTGGTCGAGCAGGCTCGCGCCAGAGGCGGATTATCCACTTGGTTAACTACGACGCCCCGAATACGCCTGCAATTTCTTCCGTGCGCTGCACGGCGCGAGTCCCCAGGGGAAAAGTGGTGAAAGAAGTGAAGATGTTCGAAGTCGATGCAGCCTCGCCCCGCCCGCTCGACTTCACCCCCGGCCCCGCCTCGGCCACGTTCACCATTCAGGAGATGAAAACCTACGCGATCGTTGCCGTAGGTTGGTAGGGCGACGCCCAACGCCTTGGCGAAGGCATGAATTCTGCGCGTCTCTCTACGCGCCACTTTCAGACCGGTTTGCCGGGTGGTATGATATGGCCGCCTCTAAGGGTTCTAGGGATACCGGCGAAACGGATCGATTGACCACCTCAAATAGGGGAGGGCTAGATGCCTATGTGCGAAGAACATCGTCACGCCCGCAGACTGACTTTCGTGTTGGCAGCTTTGCTGCTCGGGATCGGCAGTGCCGCAGCTCAAACCAGACCTGATCCGCTCAAGAGTGGCTTCGAGAATCCGCCCGAAAGCGCGCGTCCGCGGGTGTGGTGGCACTGGATGAACGGCAACATCACCAAGGAAGGCATCAAGCTCGACCTGGAGTGGATGCACCGCGTGGGCCTCGGCGGCTTCCAGAACTTCGATGCCGCGCTGTGCAGACGCCGCAGGTGGTGGACAAGCGCCTGGCCTACATGACGCCGGAGTGGAAGGACGCCTTCAAGTACGCGACGATGCTCGGCGACCAACTGGGACTGGAAGAGGCGATTGCCGGTTCGCCGGGCTGGAGCGAGACCGGCGGTCCGTGGGTTCCGGCGCGCAGGGGATGAAGAAATATGTGTGGAGCGAGACGCGCGTGGAAGGCGGCCAGCCGTTCACGGGCACGCTGGCTCATCCGCCCTCGAACACCGGCGCCTTTCAGAATCTGGCGATTCGACGACCTGCTCGAGCGGCCGGAGGGCTCGCAGCCGATTCCGCAGTTCTATGCGGACGCCGCGGTGGTTGCGTACCGAGCGCCGGCGAGCGACGTGCCGCTCGAATCGCTGCACCCGAAGATCACCGCCAGCGGCGGCAACGCTTGACTTCGCCGATGCTCAGCGACGGCGACCTGGAGAAAGCCACCAGCTTCCCATTCCGGCCGCCGGCGAGAGCGCCTGGATCCAGTACGAATTTCCGCAGCCGCAGACGATTCGCGCCATCACCATCGTGACCAAGAGCCTGGACTGGATTGCCGCGATGTTGTGCCGGAATCGGCAGCCCGGAAAAGACTCTCGAGGCCAGCGACGACGGGCAAGACTTCCGGGCGTGGTGAAGCTTGCCTGACGATGGCGCTCCGGAGCACACCCTTTCCTTCCCGCCGGTGACGGCGAAGTTCTTCCGCGTCATTTTCAAGCGCACGCCTCCTCCGCCCCTTGCCCGCCTGGGCGAGCGGCATCGACCCGGCGTCGCTGGGAATCAAGGTGCGGCAAGCCGCCCACGGACTACGAAATCGCCGAACTGGTGCTGCATCCGGGCGCGCGCGTCAACCGCTTCGAAGAGAAGGCCGCCTTCACCTCCGCGCCCGATCTCTATCAGTTCGCGACGCCCGCAGTCGCTCCCGCCGATGCCGTTGCCGAAGACCGACGTGATCGACCTGACCTCCAAGATGCAGCGCCGACGGCACGCTGGACTGGACGCCGCCCGCCGGCCACTGGGTCGTGCTGCGCTTTGGCTATTCGCTGCTGGGGATCACCAACCATCCGGCTACCGCCGAGGCCACCGGCCTCGAAGTCGACAAGCTGAACCACACCTACGTGAAGAACTACATGGACACCTACCTCGACAGCTACAAGGAGACGGTGGGCGCCGATTATATGGGCAAGCGCGGCATCCGCTACGTGATCAACGACAGTTGGGAGGCGGGCTCGCAGAACTGGACCGACGACATGATCGCGCAGTTCAAGAAGCTGCGCGGCTACGATCCGCTGCCCTGGATGCCGGTTCTCGCCGGCCAGGTCGTGGAAAGCGCCGAAGCCAGCGACCGCTTCCTGTGGGACTTCCGCAAGACCATCGCCGATCTGATCGCCAACGAGCATTACGGCCAGCTCGAAGCCACGCTGCACGAGCGGGGCATGGGCCACTACGGCGAGTCGCACGAATGCGGGCGCGCCTTTGTGGCCGACGGCATGGAAGTGAAGAAGCTCAACGAAGTGCCCATGAGCGCCATGTGGACGCAGACGCCGGGCGTGAACAAGGAGCACATACGGCTACAACGCCGACGATCGCGAGTCGGCGTCGGTGGCGCATATCTACGGGCAGAACCTGGCCGCGGCGGAGTCGATGACTGCGGCCGCCGCGCCCTGGGCATGGTCGCCCGCGACGCTGAAACCGACCGCCGATCAGGAATTTCTCAACGGCATCAACCGCTTCGTGATCCACGAGTCGGCGCACCAGCCGCTGGTGGACGGCAAGGCGCCGGGAATGACGCTGGGGCCCTTCGGGCAGTGGTTCAACCGCAACGAGACCTGGGCGGAGCAGGCCGGCCCCTGGGTGAACTACCTTGCGCGCACCAGTTTCTTGCTGCAGCAGGGACACTTCGGCGCCGACGTGCTTTATTTCTACGGCGAAGATTCGAACCTCACGGCGATTTTTGAGAATAAGTCGCCGGATGTTCCGGCCGGCTACGGCTTCGACTACATCAACGCCGACGGCCTGATCCACGTGCTCGGCGCGAAGGATGGGCGGATCACTACCCAGAGCGGCATGGAGTACCGCGTGCTGGCGCTCGATCCTTACAGCCAGCACATGTCGCTGCCGGTGCTGCGGGCGATTCACAAACTGGTGGAGGATGGCGCCGTCGTGGCGGGCAAGAAACCGACGGACGATCCGAGCCTGGCCGACGACCAGGCGGAGTTCCAGCGCCTGAACGATGAGCTGTTTGGCGATGGCACCGGGCGTGCATACGGTGGGCAAGGGCAAGGTTTACGCGGGCATGAACGCCGAGGCGGCGCTTCAGGCGATGAACCTCGCTCCGGACTTCGACTACACCAAGCCCGAAAGCGACACACGGTTGCTCTTCGTGCATCGCAAGCTTGCGGATGGCGATCTCTATTTTGTGGATAACCGTAACGACCGCGAGGAAACGGTGGATGCAACCTTCCGCGTCGCCGGCAAAGCGCCGGAGCTCTGGCACGCCGAAACCGGCACGTCTGAGCCCGCGTCTTACAGCATCGCGGAAGGGCGCACCACGGTGCCGCTGCACCTGGAACCTTGGGGCACAGTGTTCGTGGTCTTCCGCAAGCCCGCCAAGGGGGACTCTCGCACACTCCCCAAGATCGTGGAGTCGGACCTGACAACAATCGAGGGACCGTGGAACGTGAGCGTTCCAGCCTGGCCGTGGCGCGCCGGCATCCATCACGCTCGATAAGCTGATTTCATGGCCTGATAGCACGGACGCCGGGGTGAAGTACTTCTCCGGCATCGGCACCTATACGAAGACCATTCAGGCATCGCCCGAGTGGTTCAAGAAAGGCGCGAAGCTGTGGATCGACCTGGGCGAGGTGAAAAACCTGGCGGAGGTGACGGTAAACGGCAAGTCGCTCGGCATCGTGTGGCACACGCCATACCGCGTGGACGCCACGAGCGCGCTGAAGCCGGGCTCGAACGAAGTGACGATCAAGGTGATCAACGCCTGGGTCAACCGGCTGATCGGCGACGAGCAACCGGATGCGACGACAAAGTACACGTTTGCGGACGTGAAACCATATAAGGCCAACTCGCCGCTGCTGCCATCGGGTCTGCTGGGGCCGGTGCGCGTTTATTCCGCCGCAACGCAATAGTTGCAAATGCGCTAAGAGGGAAGGTCCAAACCGAGTCAAAACGCAGAGTTCGCTCTGATGCGCCAGCAGACGTGCCGTAGTTTGGCATGTTTGCGCCGCTGGCTGTTGATTCAGATGGGCGCATACATCCGCGGGCTGGCGCAGACCTCCGCCTTTTGAGGTCTGCGATGTCCCGAAGGGACACGTTGCTTAATCCGGCTCAATCCAGCCGGTCCATGCGGAGAACCGATGCGTCGTGCAGGAAGTAAAACCTCCAGCTTGAGCACGGCCAATCTCCGGGCGAACTCACCAACCCGCGCTTCACCGGGTTGTTATGCATGCAGTTCAGTTTCTCCCGCCGCTTTGCTTCGCTGTAGACATCGAAGGGATGAAAGCGCCGGTTCCAGAGCCGGGAGTGCGACTCGTCATGAACCGTGGGCGGCAAGCGCAGGCGAACCAGCATTTTCTGGCACCAGAGATACTGCTGGTTTTCACGAAGCGTTTTGAGAATGCGGCTGGCCGATTCCTCTTTGAGTTCCTTGATGACCACGGGAGTTGATTCGGCGGGCTGGGGTTTGAGCAGCAAATGGAAGTGCTCGGGCATCAGGACCCAGCCAACGAGCAGGCAGTTCATCTTCTGCCGCACTTCTTCGAGGCGCTCGACGAAGCACTGACAGAAACGGGGAGAGCGAAAGACCTGTGCCCGGCGGTAAGTACTGCTGGTGATGAACTGCAGCTCGCCCGAACTGTAAGTGCGATGGTAGATCGGCATAGAGCTGCACAGTATAGCGGCGGCGTAACCTCCCGAGGAAGCACTTCCTTCCGACGTGTCCCTTCGGGACATCGCAGACCCCAAAAGACGGGGGTCTGCGCCAGCCCGCGAATTTGCGCTTGTAGCGGTCGGAATCAAAAATGCGGGCCTTGCGATAAGTGTTGTCGGTCAGGTAGTGGAGATGATTCTGACCGTAAAAATGCTTCAGACGCGGCATGGGGACAGTCTATATCACTTGGCCGAAGGGCGCAGACATCAAAAGCAATGTCTGCGCAACCCGCGGAGGGAGACAAGTACTACCTCTTACTCCGCGACCGTACATCCTGGAGTGCGTTCTCAATTTGAAGTTTCAGCTCGGGATCCGCCTTGGCGGAATAGGACGTTAAGATATGCACCGCCTCGGGGTTGCCCACGCGTTCCAATCCGCCGATAGCGTTCAGCTTGCCATGGAAGGATTCATCGAGGACTCGTCCCAAGTAAGGGACGGCGACCGGATCGTCCATATAGCTTAGGGCATACGATGCGCTCAGTGCCTCTTGGGCGTTCAGGTTCATTGCCTTCTTCGTCAGTTCCTCGCAGACGCTTTTCAGACGCTTGGGGTCACGGGGCGTGACCTGGATGGGAATCTCTGTTGCTGCTGCGGGAGCTATCGGCGTCCCCGATACGGTCTCAACTTGTCCCCCCAACTTTGCCTCAACCACGTAGCGCCCCGGCACAGGGAATTGATACCATTCATCCAGGAGCAGCGTCTTCGTGAATGTCTTGCCAGGAGCGAGAGGGGCCTTTTCCGCCGGATTGCCCGAGACATAGGGTGGATACGGGCGCGGAGGGATTCGGATTAATGAGCCGTCCGGTCCCTTAACTGAAAACTCGAAGTTGTGTCTTCCATCCAGCCCCATGTCAAAACGGACGTCCTCATCGAGCCCGTTCTGGATCGAGAACCGAACGTATACAGGCTCGTGCAGGCTTACTTTGGATTCGGGGGTCGTGAACAAGATCGTCACGCCTGCCGCAGGTGCTGGCCTCCATGCACCAGCCAAGCAGAATGCTGCGCCTGATGCCAGCAGGACGACGCACGACACAATACGAAATCGGATTGCCATTGACCTTCCTCCTACGGCAGGTTATGGGTAAGACTCCCGTCTGCCTTCGTGATCTTGTACTGCCAAACACCGCTAGTTTGTGACACCGACCTGGTGATCGTATACGGGCCAGCCAAGGTTACCCAATTCCCCCCGTTAACACCAGGACACTGATAACGATATATCTGCGTGTCAGTGAAGCTCGCCGCCGAGTATGGCGTGTAAAAGGAATCCGGCGGAAGGTGTGTATCTGAGTCGGTCCCGCTCGTGGAAATGAAGGGGTTTATAATCGGGTAAGTTGCCTGTTCAACCATCGGATAGGGCCAATTCTGCGTGCCCGTGCCAAGCGAGGACGTGACGTACTCCCCTATCGAGCACACGGAGAGGTCCGTTAAGTTGCCGGTGCTTGAGTTCCAATTGTAGGTGAACTCGAGCGTACAACACCCTTCCTTGCCGGTTCCGACCTCATGGGAGAATGGTGTCAGGAACCATTCTCCCATCAGGACCCAGCCAACGAGCAGGCAGTTCATCTTCTGCCACACTTCTTCGAGGCGCTCGACGAAGCACTGACAGAAACGGGAAGAGCGAAAGACCTGTGCCCGGCGGTAAGTACTGCTGGTGATGAACTGCAGCTCGCCCGGACTGTAAGTGCGATGGTAGATCGGCATAGAGCTGCACAGTATAGCGGCGGCGTAACCTCCCGAGGAAGCACTTCCTTCGGACGTGTCCCTTCGGGACATCGCAGACCCCAAAAGACGGGGGTCTGCGCCAGCCCGCGAATTTGCGCTTGTAGCGGTCGGAATCAAAAATGCGGGCCTTTCGACAAGTGTTGGCAGTCAGGTAGTGGAGATGATTCTGACCGTAAAAATGCTTCAGACGCGGCATGGGGACAGTCTATATCACTTGGCCGACGGGCGCAGACATCAAAAGCAATGTCTGCGCCACCCGCGCACAGCTTCGCTATGCGCCAGCCAGCGAGTGAATCTATTCGGATGGTGGGGGCAGGGGGTTATGGTAGTGGCACATCATGCAGGGGCTGGGCAAACCCTCAATCCACGCCTGGCCCTTCCTGGCAGGTGGGTACCACGTCATCATTTGGCCCTCACCAAGCACGAGGTTCTTACAGCTCGGGGACGGCCCGTCGTAGCTGGCGGACCACATCACGCCGCCAGCCGTCGAGGAAAGCTCGTCCAGGATGTCACGGATCGAGCGGTTCTCGAAATTCGCTTCCAACATCTTTTCTGGTGGATGCGTCATGCTCGGGCCCGCGCCCGGGCACGTCGTTAGCGGCTCGGGAAAGACTCCACCCGGGTGCTCCGAGAGGAGGAGAATTTCGCACCGCACGGCCCCCCAGGCCCGCTGCCAGGGGTTGTGCACGTGGAGCGCGGGTACCACCATATTGAGGCAGTCTCGTGGGTCCTTGTCGGCACCCACGGGAAGTACTTCAATGACGCCGAGGCGCTCTCGAAATTCGTAGCGAGGGTCCTTTCGGACTACCATCTGGAGGATTTCACCCACTGTCTTATCAGTGACACAGATCGAGAAGAGCCGCTGCTTCTCTCCCTTGCGCGGCGGCAGCAACTCGAAACAGATGGGGACGTTCGCGTGCATCGCCAGGGCCTCGAGCGTCCCCCCCAAATCCCCCCACTGGCCATGCGGGTGCGCCATGTGGCGTGTGCCGACTCGGAACTGCTCTTGGCGGCGGTCCAGCAGGCGCTCCGAGCCGGCGCCTAGGGAAGTCACGGTGCAGACATGCAAAAGCATCAGAGCGAGTCCCATTCGTAACTGCGCCGTGGCGGTCATACTCCCCCACTAATTGTCGGTAACGGTTACGTACGGGCTGGTCGTCGTGACCGTCAATTGCCATCCATTGTGAACCGCGCACGTTGGGCAGTCTTTGGCCTGCAGGCCGTAGGTCTGACCGTTGTAAACAACGCTGAAGCCCTGGTTGATCTGCGCGGTGCAACCGGCCTGGCAATTGGCAATCTGGTCTGTGAAGGTCACTTCGCCGGTCTCGGTTCCGCCAAGGTTCATGCCGCAGGAGGGATTACCAGTCTCGTGGATCGTCCAGTCCATCGCCTTCGTGATCAGGTGGCCACCGTTATCGTAGGCCTCGTAGTCGCGGTATTTACCGTTCCCACATCCGCTGCTGTAGGGTCCGTCTTCCTTAAACACGGCGTACGCCGGGGCGTACACGTAGAACAGCCCGCTGCCGGCGCCGGGCACCTGTGTTGGGATACATACGCTCCCGTTAAACCTGTACGTGTAGCCGCTGTAGGACGTCGAAATTGTGGCCGTGCCGCCGCTGACACCCTTTATCTGTCCAGTGCCTTGGATTGAGGCGATGCTGGGGCTCCCAGAGGTCCACGAGGCCGAGGTCGTATAATCGTACCAGTATTCGTACCTGTTACAGTCCTCATAACCGGCCTCGAAGGCAAATGAGTTAGTGTCCCCTACAAGCGCGTACAAGCTGGTAGGATTCATTTGGTTGATTGAAGGGGTGTAGTTGTAGGGACAGCCACAGTAGCAGCAATCATAGTTGCTCGCCATCCCCGACTTACGATGGATCTGCATCAAGCGGCCCATCACCGGTAGGTTGTCGCCCCGTATCCACGCCACGCTGCCGTCCGGGGCGGCGGCTGGGATCAGGTTGCCCATGAAGTCCGCCTGCTGGGCGTCGCGCAACTTGCGGATATCTATGGCCCGCGTCTCGCGCGGATTGAGTAGCAACTTTGTCAAATAGTAAGGGGCGCTGCCGTTGGCCGTAATCCGAAACCCGATATGCGCCGGCTGGTCGCTTTCGTTAGTGAGGAAGAGAATTGATTCCGTGTCGTCATCCAGGTGCCAGGGATTGGCGCCCGAGCCTGCCCAGCCATTGCCCTCGTTCTGAATGTGGCTGTCAATCACCATGTCGCCTTTCGATTCGACGCTCGTGACCTGCGCCTGGAGCGACCCCGGCGGCCCACTAAATTGGATGCGCACGGAAGCAAAGGGGAGAGCGGCCGGGAATTGGCTCATTAATGCAGACAGCGAGATGTCCTGGGTGCTGTAAGGGGGCACGGTGATCGGCGCAATCGGAGACTGCATGGCGACGGGCGAGTGCTTCCCATCCTGTGCCGCCACCGGGTTGAGCGGTGCAGCCGACACGCCGCTGCCCGTCGAAGCCTGCGGGTATTCGACCGTTACGGTCACTGTTTGCGCCGAAGCGAGCAGGTTGCGCACTATGACGTGGGGCGTAAAGGTTCCCGCTGCCACAAAAGGAGAATCGCTGCTGGGCGTGCCGATGGGTACGCCGGTGGCGTGCAGGGCGCTCGCGATCTCGAGGTCAGTCGAGGGGAAATCAATCGTCGAGGAGAATCCCGTGGCGGGGTCCGTAATCCTGCCCGCGGCGATTAACGTGGGAGTAGCTCCGTTCGGGACGATCGTGATTCCGCCCTCGGGAGCCTGCGCCGGGTCGAATCCCAGGCTTGTGAGCAGTTGCGTGATGTCCAGCACTTTGGTCTCGTAGGGGGCGAACGTCAGTGGGTCCTTCAAAGGATGCCTCTCGCCCTCGAAGTCGAGATAGGCTTGGGCCGTCTGCTGACTCGCGCTCGAGTTCGAAACCATTACGCTGGCCACACGACCGCTGCCCAGGCCCCACCAGAGGCCATTCAAGACCGGTGGGATGTCGCTGCGGCCAGGATCGTGCTCGACCATCACCGACTCGTGCACCAGGCTCAATTGTGGGTTCGTGGCGGTGATCTGGCCGACGATGGGCATGATCGTCCCCACGAAATAGATCGATACGCTGCCTTGCGCAAACGCCCCGGTGGGATCGCCCCCCAATTGCGTAATGAGGCTCGCGAGATCAATCGCCAGCTTCTGCGACGGTCCGATGGTCTCCGCCGTGGTCAGCACCTGTCCCTGCCAGCCTTTTACGGCCAGAGTGAAATCCATGGTTTGAGGCGAGTCGCTCACGAGATACAGCGTGGAAATCCAACCGTTGTTCAGATTGTAGTAAGGAAAATCAACCTCGCGTGGGGCTTGCGTGCTGCAGCAGGCGTCCCCCCCCCCCCCCCCCGCTCGATTGGGACTGAGCCCGCGAAGGACTCGGAGTGCGGAAAACAAGGAAATACGCGGCTGCAACGAATGCGCTGAAGAGTAGGAAGAGTCGCACGGATCTCATGGCGTCCTCCGTCAATTGTGAAGTGATCCGAACTCTGGGGGGAGTTTATTCCTGAGCTATAAACTTGTCAAGCAATATTTGAAATATTTGCAATATTTGAAATATAGTGACGTTATGTCGGTGTTTCAGGGAAAAGGCGCTTGCCGGCATTCTTCGCCGCGACTACTCGATAGCCGGAAGCGCATCAGACCTCCTTTTCAAGCGCGGAGTCTCGTTCTCCAAAGACTCTGCGCTCCCCTCACCCGTCGATGGTGGCTCGCGGCTGGCACAGAGCGCTAGCTCTGCGATCTCCGTGTGAACAAGCCTACTCTGGTTGGAACTCAGGCTGGCTGGCGCAGACTTCTGCGGTTTGAAGTCTGCGATGTTCCGAAGGGACATGTAGGAGCAGTCCGCAGTTGTGGCAGGCAACACCTTGCGTCGCTCCGCGACATCGCAGACCTCCAAGGACAGAGGTCTGCGCCAGCCGCCAGCAGTCGCAGGTCAGGCGATTCTGCGTACGGAGGCGCCGCTAGCTAGATGTTCGCAGGAGGCTTCGACGCCCCCGGCGTACGCGCGTTCCGCAACAATGTTGGCTACTGGCCGACTGCCCGTTTGATCTCGCCAATCGCATTGATGCAGTTGGTACTGGCTTTGCCAAACACGCCGCCTTTGACCGAATCGAGCATGGCAAGCGCCTGCAATGGCGAGGACCGCGCTTGCTCAATCACCGGTGGGATCAAGGCGTGAAACTTGGCGTGCTTCTCCACCAAATCCTTATACTCGGCGAGCCGGGCATACTGCTTTCCCTCGCCGTAAATCCATTTGCCCAATTCGCATTGGTCGTCGCGCCCCGCCGTGTGGATATCGATCGGCTCCTGTTTCTCAATCGCGGATTTCAGCTTTTCCTTCCACCGAAAGTGAGCCATCACCATATTGTTAAAATTCAGTGCCATGCGTCCTCCTTCTGGACCTTCCCATACTCTCATCGGCGGGAAAGGAAAAGAAGTTTAGAGTGAGTTCATAATGGCGGCTGGCGCATCAGACTTCTGCCGTTTGAAGTCCGGTCCCGAAGGGACATGTAGGAGCAGTCCGCAGTTGTGGCAGGCAACACCTTGCGCAGGCTGGCGCAGACCTCCGCCTTTTGAGGTCTGCGATGTCCCGAAGGGACACGTTGCTTAATCCGGCTCAATCCAGCCGGTCCATGCGGAGAACCGATGCGTCGTGCAGGAAGTAAAACCTCCAGCTTGAGCACGGCCAATCTCCGGGCGAACTCACCAGCCCGCGCTTCACCGGGTTGTTATGCATGGAGTTCAGTTTCTCCCGCCGCTTTGCTTCGCTGTAGACATCGAAGGGGTGAAAGCGCCGGTTCCAGAGCCGGGAGTGCGACTCGTCATGAACCGTGGGCGGCAAGCGCAGGCGAACCCGCATTTTCTGGCACCAGGGATACTGCTGGTTTTCACGAAGCGTTTTGAGAATGCGGCTGGCCGATTCCTCTTTGAGTTCCTTGATGACCACGGGAGTTGATTCGGCGGGCTGGGGTTTGAGCAGCAAATGGAAGTGCTCGGGCATCAGGACCCAGCCAACGAGCAGGCAGTTCATCTTCTGCCACACTT
This sequence comes from uncultured Acidobacteriota bacterium, assembly GCA_963770415.1. Taxonomy (GTDB): domain Bacteria; phylum Acidobacteriota; class Terriglobia; order UBA7540; family UBA7540; genus CAVROP01. The sequence goes on along the minus strand of CAVYPU010000014.1, from coordinate 220,569 downwards.
CTTCGAGGCGCTCGACGAAGCACTGACAGAAACGGGAAGAGCGAAAGACCTGTGCCCGGCGGTAAGTACTGCTGGTGATGAACTGCAGCTCGCCCGGACTGTAAGTGCGATGGTAGATCGGCATAGAGCTGCACAGTATAGCGGCGGCGTAACCTCCCGAGGAAGCACTTCCTTCGGACGTGTCCCTTCGGGACATCGCAGACCCCAAAAGACGGGGGTCTGCGCCAGCCCGCCTCTTCGCGAAGGTTGTGCCCGGTACGCTCCCCGGTGAACGCGACCGTGAAGATCGATGAGCCGACCCTCCAGGCCGTCTTCATACTCGCTCCACCTGAGGCCGTCCACGCCGGGGGCCGCGTTCCGCTTTAAGGCGTAATAGCTGTCCCGCAGCAGGCCAACCGTCAGATGGTGGAGCAAAGCCGTGAACCGTTCCTGCTTCCTTTCCCACGCCACTCGGCGCACCCCGCCTAGCCCCTGGGACACGCGTTCCCCGCTCGGCGTCGGACGCGTGCTGGACTCGACAGAGTTCTCCTCGATCGACGCCCTTCCCTCCACCCCCTCCGCCGAGGCTTGCGCCTCCTTGTTCGGCGGCTTCATCGGTAATATGGCGTCGTGCGACTCCTCTGGGGCGTTCACGTCCGGCTTGTGGTTATTGGCCTTCCCGGACCGGTCCCCACCTGCGGGGGACGCCCCAGAGGTCTCCCGGTTCTCGTGCATATTGCTTCGCGGCGTGCCAGGGGTCTTAGACTACGCCGGGCTCGTCGAGCGACTCGCGATTAGCGCCACCCGCCGATGTTGCCTTCCCTCAGTCAGGACAGGGTCGGCACCCGGATCTATGTTTTCGCAGCTCGATACCCTGCCCACCGCTACCTCTGTCTACGCTTCGCCCGCCGCCTCACGACCGCCGGCGCAAGACTCGAGGCCAGGATGGAATCGCTTTTCCTTTCCTGTAGGGCTCTTGCATCCCCTACAATATGCCGGTTTACCCCGGCGCTCCCTGACACCATTTTCTCTACTCGCCCGACATCCTTGAATTCCTATGTATCCGCCAATCAGTTGGCAGCCCCGACTGCGATTGCCAAGTGTGCTTGGGAACACCGGGCGTGTCGTCAGCATTGACCTTATAGGCCCATCCAAGGGGTGGTTCGCCGGCAGCTGAATATTCGGTAGCTTGACTAACATGGTTGAGTACCTCACGCAGAGTGACGTCTTTCAGGTCTAATGTTACTGGCGAGGAGGAGGCGGCATATGGGCCTGAGTAGAGCTCGGGCTGGCGTGCTGCCTTGGCACGAACAGTTTCCATTCGCACTCGCAGTTCAGGTATGAACCGTTCAGGGTGGCCTAAAATGGATGCGGCGGCCACATCTCTCACGCTGAAGCGTGCGATCCGCATGTTAAGCAGGCCCCCTTGGCCAGACTTCGTACCGCCCGGGGAAACATTAATGAGGTGAGCCGAGACGACCCGCGCTTCATAGCCAGGAAGCTGGCGCAAAACATCTTGTAGCGCTGTTCCCAAATCACCAGGGGGTTCAGTAGGCATAGCCACGGTGGGCTCTGTGCCTCCCTTAAGCTGCACTTCGACTCCGAACAAGACGTAGCCGCCTCTTACGCGCGAGCCGAGATTTGAGAGCATCGAAGTGAGAGGGAGGCTGTGAATACCCTCCGCAGCAGGGGCCAGAGGTAGCTTTAAGAGCATTTCTCTTTCCCTTCCTTGGGAGTGACTCCCGCCGAACATGGCGGCTATCGCCAAAGCGAAAATCAACCATATCTTTCGCATCGTTGCTCCTCTCCAAAGCACAACCGTCTGAACACCGTTTGCCTCCAACGTGCGGCATACATCCAACCGACCCAATTCCCAACAGCACTCTTGGCAATTCACTCCAACCTGGTCACATTGAGGATAATCTCCTCTCATATTCCTGCCTATTGACAACTGCTCGGGTTGGCCGAGACGTCGGTGACCGTCAATGTAGAACCGCTCCATTTAATGCAGTTGGACCTTACATTCCAGGTCTTATTATTATCCGTATCGGTTACCGTGATAGTCTGCAAGAAGTCTATCGAATAGCTCGACGGAATCGGGCCGCTCGTGCTAAAGAGTGACTGTTCATCACCAATTTGCCCATTACTTAGGGCTTGGTTCGTCCAGGCCTGAGGAAGCGTTGTGCTGCTGCCAGATTTCCATTGGAAGGATTCACTAGCCGTAAGGTCTGCAAACGTAATCGTGCCCGCTGTGGGTGTATTTTGGTCCTGGAGGGTGTAAAGAAAGCAATCCTCTGTACCCCAACGCGGGGCTTGGGGGTTGCTGCCAATGCCCGATCCATCGCAGTGCGTTGCAACTTGGTCGGTAAAAGTATGCACGGTCGGGGCTGGCGCGTACAACTGGGTGGGTACCTGGACGTAGAAGTTGACGCTATTGCTTGTTCCCTGCCCGGTAGTTACGGTGACACTGTGGTTGCCCGACGCGGCGTTCGAGGCCACTTGGAAGGCCACTCCAAGCTGCGTGTCAGACCAGGAATTATAGGTGATAGTTATACCGCTCCCTGCGTTCACCGTGCTGGAGCCCCTGCTGGCACCGAAGCCACTGCCAGAGACTGCTACGCTGGTGTTGGCCCCGATTAGACCGAGGGCCGGTGAGATGCTGGTGAGGATAGGCTGCACGTTCTCCGGACCGCTGCTGCCGCCCTGCACGGGGGTCGGGGTACAATGGCTCCCGTTGAAGGTGTAGGTATAACCAGAATAGGATGCAGAGATCGAGGCTGTGCCGCCGCTGACGCCCTTCACCAGTCCGGTGCCTTGTATCGAGGCAATGCTGGGGCTGCCAGAACTCCACGAGGCCGAGGTCGTATAATCGTACCAATATTCCATCTGGTTACAGTCCACAAATCCGGCCTCGAAGGCGAAGCTATTTTGCGCGCCTACCGCCTCGTTTGAGCCTGTGGGATTCATCTCGTTCAGTGACGGGGTGTAGTTGTACGTGCAGGGGCATTGCCCGCAATCGTAGTTGCTCGCCATCCCTGCCTTGCGATGGATCTGCATGAGGCGGCCCACCACCGGCAGGTTATCGCCGCGCACCCAGTTTACGCTGCCGTCTGTTGCACCGCTCGGAATCAGGTTCTTTCTGAAGTCCGGCTTCTGCGCGTCGCGCAACTTGCGTATGTCGATGGCGCGCGTCTCGTGCGGGTTGAGCAGCAGCTTGTTCAAATAGTATGGCGCGCTGCCGTTGGCCCTAACCTGAAAGCCGATGTGCGCGGGCTGGTCGCTGGCGTTGGTGAGAAAGAGAATCGATTCCGTATCATTATCGAGGTGCCAGGGGTTGGCGCCCGAACCCGCCCAGCCGTTTCCTTCGTTCTGCACGATACTGTCTACCACCATGTTGCCTGCCGATTCGACGCTGGGCACTTCCGCTTCGAGCGAACCCGGCGCTCCACTGTATTGGATGCGAACCGAGGTAAAGGGAAGAGCGGCGGGAAACGCGCTCATCATGGCGGCCAGCGAAATGTCCTGCGTGGTGTATGCGGGTACGGTGGCCGTTGTCACCAGGGATTGCACCGTATCAGGCGAGTGCGTTCCGTCCTGCGCTGCCACGGGATCGAGCGGTGCGGGTACGGGGCCCGTGCCCGTTGGAGGCTGCGGGTATTCGAGCGTCACGGTCACAGTTTGCGCGGAAGCCAACATATTGCGCACTACCACATGAGGAGTGAACGTTCCCGCCCCCACGAAGGACGAATCGGTGCTAGGCACGCCGATGGGAACGCCGGTGGCGTGCAGGGCGCTCGCAAGCTCGACGTCAGGCGAGGGAAAGTGGATGGTCGAAGAAAACCCCGAGGTCGGGTCCGTGATCCTGCCCGCCGCGATCAAGGCAGGAGTCCCGCCGCTCTGCACAATCGTGATGCCGCCCTCCGGCGCCTGCGCTGGGGCAATCCCAAGGCTCGCGAGCAGTTGCGTGATGTCCAGCACCTTGGTCTCATAGGGGACAAACGAAAGCGGAGTAGTCAACGTTTGCCGCTGCCCCTGAACGTCCAGGTAGACTTGGGCCGTTTGCGCGCTGGCGCTGGTGTTCGAGACCATTACCGTGGCGACGCGCCCGCTGCCCAGGCCCCACCAGAGGCCGCTCAATACGGCCGGAATATCGCTGCGGCCGGGATCGTGCTCGACCATCACCGACTCGTGCACCAGGCTCAATTGCGGGTTCGTGGCCGTGATCTGGCCGACGATAGGCATGATCGTCCCCACGAAATAAATTGATGCGCTGCCTTGCGCAAAGGCGCCCGTGGGGTCGCCGCCCAGTTGTGTGATGAGGCTCGCGAGATCGATCGCCAGCTTCTGCCCAGGCCCGATGGTCTCCGCCGTGGTCAGCACCTGTCCCTGCCAGCCTTTTACGGCCAGAGTGAAATCCATGGTTTGAGGCGAGTCGCTCACGAGATACAGCGTGGAAATCCAACCGTTGTTCAGATTGTAGTAAGGAAAATCAACCTCGCGTGGGGCTTGCGTGCTGCAGCAGGCGTCCCCCCCCCCCCCCCCCGCTCGATTGGGACTGAGCCCGCGAAGGACTCGGAGTGCGGAAAACAAGGAAATACGCGGCTGCAACGAATGCGCTGAAGAGTAGGAAGAGTCGCACGGATCTCATGGCGTCCTCCGTCGATTGTGTGGTGATCTGAACTCTGAGGCGAGTTTATTCGTAAGCTATCAACTTGTCAAGCAATATTTCAACACAATATTCAAAAAGAGTGACGTATTGTCGGTGGGTCAGTTTGTCCTGGTGCGGCACGGGGGCTGGCGCGGTCACTGTGCCATCCTGTGGCGCAGAGTTTGTGCTTTTCAAAGTCTGCGGTTCTTTATTTGAAGGGTGCGCACATCTCGTTATTACCTTGCGTCCGCGCTGGTTGTTCGAACAGTGGAAGAACCGCAGACTCTCAAAACCAGAGAGTCTGCGCTACCAACTTATCGGCTGCAAAATCGCGGGAACAAAGCGAGAATGTCTATGAAAACAAAGGGCAAGCCATTGAAAAACTCCCAAAGGGCGTAGGGGTAGGGCTTGCCCTACCCTTGTCGGGGACGGCGCAAAGGCGGGGACGGCAAGCCGTCCCCCTACGGGGGTGTAGGCCGCTGACCTCAACGCGGCTCAGGCACCCCGGTGTCTGGCTTGATCACGGACTCTGCCCTGAAGAGCTGGTAATCCGAGTACGTGTGACGATTGGAGAAGCGGTAGGGGCCCATGGTCACATTGACCTCAACTTCATGAGGAAGCCAGAAAGCCGTGGGGATGTCTTGAATCTGGTTCCTCGCGAAGAGCACCACGGTGGTCAATTGCTCGAGTGCCACGTTTGGCAATGGGCCAAGGAGGTCCATCCGCATCTTGAGGATCTGGTAATCGCTCGAACGAATCCAGGCCACCCCTTGGAGAAGAATCGGTATGGAGGCTTCGCCGATGCTGAAACGCCCCATCACCGCCACTGGCTCAATATGCTCCGCGAAGGCTACCACCTCGGTCGGGTCGCGTCCGACCGTTTGCTGGCCCAGCAAACGGAAGTCGGACCAAGGCTGTTCAAAAGGCCCGAAGAAGAGGGGCATGGCGGCAAAGCCGGATGTCTTGATGAACTTCTTCGGCTGCTTTTTCGAGGCTTCTTCCCGCCCGCGCAGATCGGTGCGGTACTCGACAAATGTCAGGGCTTCGCCCTCCTTCCGGCCCATCACCAGATATCGATACTTCTGCACCTCCTGGGCTGCCGTCTGCCCCACCCCATTAGCATCGCCCCACCATCCAAGCGACCCTTCTCGCGGACTGCGGAGCCTCTCGGCCTGGCCCACGCTTTCCGTGGCAGCGATATTGACGAAGTTCGCGGTGAAGTTCTGAAGATTCCCGCTGACGCCGCGCAGAATCTTCGGAAGCTGGGACTGGTCCTCGGCCGGTTTGATTCCGTTCAACTCCGGGATCTGACTCTTGGTTTTCTTCAAGGGCCATCTGGTAATAGGGTCGCTGAGGCGATAGGCCTCGAAGAAATCTGCGTCTGACACCGGACGATGAGCCCCCTTCGCCAGCGGCGGCGGGGCAGTCAGCGAGGCATCCTCGGCCGTCTTGCTCGACGGCGCCGCCTTGCCGCCTTGCGTGTCGCACATTACCCCTTGCGCCGGCGGGACAACCTGTTGCGCCGCGGGCGGGGCAGATTGCTGCGCCGGCGGCGGGGTAGGCTGCTGGGCGGCGGGTGGCGACATCTGAGATGGTACGTCCACCGCCTTGCTCGACGCGGCCATCTTTCCGCCTTGCGCGTCGCGCACCACTACACGTAAGTTATAGGCCCCAGTTTTTGCTGAGACATGGGTCTTTAAGGCGAGCCCGCGCTTCTCCATCTCCGCCCGCGTGCCATCCGTCAGAGAAAGAGCGTATGTCTGCTGGCTGCCCGTCACGTACTTGCCGTCGTGGTCGAACAGCCCCACTGCGAACACCACATTGTTGACGTTGCGATCGCCCTTCTTCTCGAAAGGCAAGTTGCCGACGTCCAGACGCGCCTGAATCGCAATGTCCTCGTTCTCCCCTTCGGCCTTGCGCACTTCCGCGTCGAAGCTCAGGCCCAAATCCTGAAGCGCCAAGGAGCTGTAAACAGCCTCGCGGATTTCGTTCTTGGCGAATTCCTCGGGATTCACCTGTCCCTTGGGAGCGAAATAGCCTTTGCGAGCCTGAAGGGTGAAACCGTGGCCGTTCGCCAGGCTGACCTTTAGAGTGTGAAACGCTCCATCGGCCTTGAGGTTCTCGGGTGAGAAGGTCAGCACGTAGCTGACCTCGGGTGGCAGGAGTATCTTGTTCAGACCGGACAAAAGGTCGTTATTATCGTGGAAGAACTGCCCGCCAGTGCCTTCGGCGACTTCCCCCAAGGTTCCCATGGCATCAGTTTCCCGGGCCTGGCTATAGGTGGTCATTAACCCGCTCAGCTCGGGCGAGGGCATGTAGCCCCGGCTCGTATCCATCTCGACCATGTTCACGTTCAGCCCTGCGCCAACCAATGCGCTGACCGTAACTCGCGCCCGCAAGGCGCGATCGACCACGCTCTCCACGCGATTGTTCATTTCCAAATCCATCAACCCGTCGGAAACGAACATCACCTGCCGCTCCCCCGGCATTCGAGCCACGCGCTCGATGACGCTTTCGAGATTCTTGAGCACCACGCGCGACTGAAACCGATAAGCCTCGTAAGCCTCATAGGCCAGCGCGCGAAGATGGTCCGGGGTTGCCATGAGGGGGGGCCAGTGGCAAACGTTCACGGCTTCGTCGGCTATGATGCCCATGGCTGGATCTTTATCGCTAACCTCAGTTATTCGGTAGGCGAGATAGTCGTTGATCTCCGGACAGTGGCCCTTCGGACTGGCGCGCGAACTGGCCCGCAGTTTCATCAGCGATTCGTGGATCTTCTGCCGGTCGTCCGTGAAGTCGAGAGTCTGGAATCCCGAGGAGGTGAAGATCGCCACCCGCTCGCTCGCGGGCAGGCCGGCAATGAATTTCTCCGCAGCCTGGCCGGCACGGTACAGGCTGTCCTGAGCCGAATACAGATCGTCAAAATAGAAGGCCAGGTAACTGAGCGGCGCTGGCGCTGCGGGAGCGCCAACAGATCCTTGCCCCGGCCTTGCACCCGTAGCCGCGGCCGGGGGTTGGACCGCCACAGCCGCAGCCTCTGAAGTCTCCACCAAGAAGCCGCCAATCTCCTGTGGCTTCTTGTTATCAGTGATCCTGAAGTCTTCCTTCCGTAGGCCGTTCACTGCCCCGCCCTTCGAGTCCCGCACCACCACTCGAACCACCACAACGTTCTTCTCGACGCGCAGCTTGAATTCTGGTTGGCTGGTTTGGGCGGCGGGCGCCGCGGCACTGGGTGTTGCAGATGGCTCTTGGGCTTCGAGGAATGGCGTTGCGAAAGCGATAGCAGAAAGCAGCGCCGCACTGCAGAAAATCAACAGCTCAATCCGGCAGATCCTTGAAAGAGGGCGTCTCATATGATTCCTCCCGACCTGCGATAGTCTACTGCTGTTTGGCTCCGCAAAAACTTAGAAATAATCCATTTTCGTCGCGTGAATTGATTCGAAAGGTAGGGAACGGCCACCCGATCCACGACGGCTGGTGAAAGCGCCGGCGCGGACCATCCTCTGCCTATGGGAGAAGGCTAGCCGCATGCTTGCACCACTCCCCTGCTTCGTGCGTTGGGTCCATTGGAGCTTGGGTGGACTGGACCCTAGGCTTTCTTCTTCTTCAACGCTGCGATCTCCTCGTCGGCGTATGCTTTGATCACCGTCCCCTGTCCCAACTCGCCGGCCTTTGTGAAAGCCTGAATGGCCTCTGCCCATTTGCCATCCATCTTATACGCGTCGCCCAGGCGGAAGTAATTACGTGGATCGGGATTGCCGGACAGAGTCACGGCAGCGGTGAATTCCTGCTCCGCCTTCGCGAGCTCATCTTTGTCCGGGCCCTGCAAGGCCTGTGCGGCCATATTCAGGTGGACCATTCCCAAGGCTCCATGGGCTTCACTGGCAAGCTCGTTCTGCCGCCTCTGGAAATACGCATCCGTTTCACCCGTTTTCCTGGGTATCTTGGGGATGAGTTGGAGCGCCTGATTGGCCTCGCTCACCGCTTCGTCCAGAATCTTCTCCCGGTCGGCCTGGTGGGCATTGACGTATTGCGTCATGGGTAATATGCCAAGATGCAATATCAAGCTCGTGAGGTTGTCAGGTTTCAACTTCAGGCTCTTTTCGCTGTACTCGACGACCTTTTCAATATCCGACTTGTCGAGATAAACGCTGGCCCCTAAGGAATACACATAGCTGAGCACGGTGCTATCGGGATATTTCTTGGCGAAGTCATCGACCAGCGCGATCTCCCTATCCGGATCCGATTCGACCTTGATGACATCGAACGCCCGGGCTTCCTCTTTAGGAATCGCTTTAAACCCGCCCTCGCCAGCCGGGAGGATCAGCTTCGCCATCCTTTCACGCACTTTCGGCCCTGCCTGCCGCACCGCTTCGATCTCCGGGCCGGTTGCATTGGCTTTGTGCAGCTTCCGCTCGATGCCTGCATTCATCTCGAAGTCTACTCCCTTGTTCATGACTTCTTTGATCACGTCATCCTCAGAGGACTTCTTGATGTCTTTCAACACCGTTTGCAGTGACAGCCCGTTGTTCCTGTCCTCGGGACGTAGCTGCCCTTGTATCTCAGCCTGCTTCAACATATTCGGAACAAATGTCGGCGCGGTTTCATGTTGCCCTTCCGTGGTTCCTATTATTGCGCCCGTCTGCGCCCGAGCGCACGGGACGCCGGCGACAAGCAACGCCGTCAGAACCCAAATTGACTGCTTGATTCTCATAATGGCCCCCGATTTCATAAATTCACATTGCGAAATCGCATATTTCCCCATCATGCCCTCAGGGCACGTGAGGCACCAATCCGATTATCAATCGAGACCTGTTATTCATAGAGTTAGGAACGAGTGCCTGCTTGACCATTTCATAGCGTGTCCGTTTTCGGGACTGCTCGTCCCGAGTTCGGACAGAGCACTGATCCTCCTGAAAAACTAGACTGCGCTATTATGCAACGAGTTACATAGGGATGAGGATTTTTTCACTTTCCGCCTGGTATTTCGGACGTTTTGGCGCTAGGCTCTGTAACTCAACTTACCTTTGCTTCAGCTTCCCTTCCTGACCTGCTTAGACGATTAATAGAGCAAAGGGTTGCATGCGCAATGGATTTAAAGCTCGCTTGGGCGCGGCGCGGGCTGGGCGCTCGATGCGGCGGCAGGAATTGCGCAGATGGCCTTCCGCGCCACCGACCGCACCGGGCACGCGACCGTCAGCGCTTACTCGCCGGGCCTGCGCATGGGACGCCTCGAGATCAGCGTGCAAGCGCCGGGTAAGCCGGATGAGATGGAATATAAGGAGAAGCTCGAAGTCGACGAGCCGTAGGCTGAATCCCTACCCGCAATGCATATCGCGCCAGGCCTTCCGTCGTCATTCCTGCGAAAGCGGGAATCCAGTTTTCCCGCGACCGACCTGGGCCCCCGCTTTCGCGGGGGCGACAAAAGCCAGGCTCTCATTTCAGATGGAGAAAACAGGAGAGCAAGTGCAGACTTCAGGCGCGCCAGCGTTCATCGAGCCAGCGGTAGGCGGGGGGCAGCCAGCCGCGTCCCGTCGCATCTGCAAGGTTCTTGGCTGCAGACAGGGCTGCGGCCTCTTCGCGGCTCTGTTGCTCGTAGCGCGTCAGGGCCTGGTAATTCTCATCCACCATGTAATCGTCAAACATGCCGGGCAGGACGGAGGCCATGATAGGCTGCCGGTAGATGAATCGCAGCGCGGCTTGGCAGAGCGTCTCGTCGGGAAGGCGATTGAGGCTTCTAGTGAGTTCGGCCACCACGGCCGGCAAGACGGGATGATACTTCGACTCGTACAACTCGACTCGCGCGTTCTGAGGTTTCGATCCCTGTTTCGCCCTCGGGTCCAGAGTCGAAATCGAGCCGGCCGCCAAGGGCTTGATGGGGACGAGGCCGATCCCGGCGTGCACGGCGGCGGGGAGAAACTGAGTGTAGCCGGCGCGAGCGTGGATGAAATTGTAGGGGAACATGACGTAGTCGAGCCCCTCGAGTTGCTTGAGGGCGTCCACCATCAGGGCCTCGTTGTGGGTCGAAATCCCGATGGCCCGCACCTTGCCCGCTTCTTTCGCCTTGCGCAGCGCGTCCCAATCTTCGAGCATGCGGTCGTCCACGGCGGGGCCTTCCCCCGGGTAAATCCGGAACATGTCCACATACCCGCCGTAGAGCTTCGCACCTTGATCGATGTCGTTACCGACGAACTGCGGGTACTGCCGGCATAAGGAAATCAGCACCTTGTCGCGTCGAGGGCGAACCAGGCGCGCCACCGGCTCCCATTGCCCTTCCGACTCGTAGGTGTCGATCATGTTGATGCCCAGGTCGAGAGCGTGCGCCACGTGCCGGTCGCGCCGCGCCTGGCCTTCTTCGTTGAGCACCATGTCGGCGCCGACTTTGTGCTTGTAAGTGGGATCGGTGTGCGATCCGAACGACAGCAGGGAAACATACAGGTCCGTCTTACCCAATCGCCGGTAGATCATGCCACCCCGGCGGTACTCGCGCACGGCGGCGTCCGGCCGGGCCACGGCAGTCGCGGCCCCGCCGATTCCGGCTCCGATAGCCGCTGTGGCACAAGCCTGAAGGAAATGGCGTCGTGAAAGGCGATGGTTCATAGCTCCCCCTGAGCCGTAGCGGCGAGTTCAGCTCGCCACGTGGCGGCATAAAAGCCGCCTCTGCATCAATTGCTGCGCCCTGCGCCGAACTCGCGGCAGGCGAATCGCCGCGACATCCCCACAAATCGCAACCCGCCCTTCCATTAGACCTCTACTCGACCGGTCAGTCAAGCGCGGCGCAAAGCTTCCGTCTAAAATCGGGATCCCCCGCTTTGCTTCCCTCGTTGATTTCAATTTCCCGGCCCCAAGGGGAAGCATGGGGCCCGCTGGCTACACGCTCCACCACGGATGCGTCCACTTCCACGGCGGCGGAGCGCTCCAGGATTTCTACCGAAAGCACCAGCCGGAACAGGTTTTTCTTACGAACCAGGATGCCCTCAAGTCCCTGCAAAGGTCCGGAGATGACGCGCACCCTGTCGCCCTGCCGCAAAAAGGGGTGAGGCTCAACCCGGTTGCCCCATTCGATCGCCTTACGCACTGACTCTATTTCGGATTCAGGAATGGCCGCAGTCTCGCCATTGATGGTCAAGATGGAAACAATTCCCGGCGTGGTCACCACCTCAAGCTTCCGCTCCTGCATTCCACGCAGGAATAGATAACAGGGAAACAAGGGAAGGGAGAGATTCACGGTACGGTCTTTCCAACGGCGGGTCGAGTTATACAGAGGAAGGAAGACTTCAAGGCCTTTGGCGGAGAGCGACTGGGCAATGGTCTTCTCGTGTTGATGCCGCGTATAAATTGCACACCAGGGGCCGCCCAAACCCGATTCGATCTGCACGTTTCCGGAATCCGTCGGCAACATTGGTCTCCACCCTTCAAGCTATAGAAGAACACGCGGGCACTCCAAAGGTCAAGCCACGCCCTATCGCGGCTGTGCGACACAGAGGCCGGGGCGACTCGGTTGTGCCAACCACCCCTGCCGCCCCCCTTATTTAAGGACGGGAATTCCTGGCTTGACTCCCCGGATAAGGAGTGGCCCGGGGGTGCTGGGTCGCCAAGCTCGCTGAGGCGCTAGTGTAGTGTCCAACAAATAGCTGGATAATTAACGGATTTCGATTTATGCTTAAGCAGGTCACGAAAAATTCCTGCTTTGACTTTGAATTCCGCCCAGCAAGAGCAAATTCGCCAGTGGCTGAGCGCGCCTGGAACACCCCAGCAGGTGGCGCTGCGCTGCCGCATCATCCGGGCGGTCGCCGCAGGGCAAGCCGAGAGCGCCATCGCGACCCAATGGGGAACTAATCGCAAGACCGTGCGCTTGTGGCGGACGCGCTTTAGCGAGCGCGGCCTGGAGGGGCTGTGGGAGATCGCTCCGGGACGCGGGCGCAAGCCGACTTATGGGCCGGAGAAGATCAAAGCGATCGTGGATGCCACGCTGCAAACCAAGCCCGCGGGCATGACGCAGTGGAGTTGCCGACAGATGGCCAAGGCGCAAGGGGTGAGCAAATCGACGGTCAGCAACATCTGGCGGAGTCATCAGGTGAAACCGCACCGGGTGAAGCGCTTCAAGCTGTCGCGCGATCCCCGCTTTCTGGAAAAGCTGACCGACGTGGTGGGTCTTTATCTGAATCCTCCCCAGCAGGCGATGGTGATTTGCGTCGATGAGAAGAGCCAGATTCAGGCCCTGGACCGCACCCAGCCGGGCCTGCCCTTGAAGAAGGGACGCTGCGGGACGATGACGCATGACTATAAGCGCCACGGCACGACCACCCTGTTCGCCGCCTTGGAAGTGCTGGAGGGGCGGGTCGTCGGGCAGTGCTTTGAGCGCCATCGGCATCAGGAGTTCTTGCGCTTTCTGCGGCGTCTCGACCAGGAATTCCCTGGCCCCGTGACCTTGCACTTGGTCATGGATAACTATGGAACGCACCAACAGCCTAAGGTGCGAGCCTGGCTCGAGCGCCATCCGCGCTTTGTTCCCCACTTTGTGCCCGACCAGTTCCAGTTGGCTCAATCTGATCGAGCGCTGGTTCGCCGAACTGACCAACAAACAGGTGCGCCGCGGATCGTTCCACAGCGTCGAGGAACTGGAAAAAGCCATCACGGAATTTCTGGCCGTATGGAATCAACATCCCAAACCTTTTGTCTGGACGGCAACGGTGGAATCGATCCGAGCGAAACTCGCCCGCTGCCGCCAGACCCTGGAACAGATTCAACCCGGTTGTACCCTGCCTCGCAGCAGAAAAAGGCGGAAAACCTTGTCCAGTTAATTCTCGGACACTACACTAGTTGTTCTCGATCTCAGCCTTCTGGAATGCGGAGATGACCGCTGCCCGAGTCAGCCCGTTACATTTCAGATACCTTCGTCCTGCCGCGGGCAGACGGATCCCGTTGGCGTCGCCCTCGAGCGGCAACTCCTTGCGAAGGTCTTCGAGAAGCACAACCTGGCGGCGCGGTAGCGGCACGCGCAATATACCTTCACCGGAGATGTGCCAGTAGACCACGTAGACGCTCCCCGCGCGCTCGAAAACGAACGCACGGAAGGGCCGCTCCGCTCCCGCCACATTGGGAATCTGGTCGTATGGTACAAGCTCGAGCTGACCCTTCTCATTCAGCACCAGCGTGTGTTCCTGCTTGAGGTTGCGTAGCGACTCGCGTTGGGCTTGTGTAAGCAGCGGGCGCATCTCCTCCCACCGCCGGATCGCTTCCAGAATATCCGGGGTTCTCGGGTGCGCATCGAATCGGTCCGGATCGGCCGCTAAGGCGATGGGGCAATCCCAGGCCGCCGCCCGGCTGGACGCGTATTCGTAGATATCCACCTGGCTGCCGATGGATTTCTCGGTGGGCAGGTAGAAGTAAAGCCAGCCGAAATTGTTGTGGCTGAAATCCATGGCGCTGCGGGGCGCCTCTTCTGCGGGGTGGATGCGGATGAACTCCTTCATCTCCTCGGGAGGCACGCCGTCAAAAGCATTCGACCGCGACATCATGTGCCAGGAGAAATGCGAATGCGCTGCCGCCTCAGCAAACAGCGGCTCCGGCCGGATCAGTCGATAGACCTGCCATTGCGCCCAGGAGGTCGTGAACCAATAAGGGTAGTGGACGTCCTCGGCGCCGTCGAAGTAGGCGAACCGAAAACCCGGCTCGTTATAGAGAGGCGCAATGCGCTTGGCCACTTCCGCCTGGATGTCGGTCCGCTGATCGAAGCGGATGAAGAGCGGCCAGTCGTCCACATCCAGCAGCCCCAACTTCAGCCCTTTTCGGTGCGCTGAGGCGTGGGTATCGAGTGCGCCTCTGCGGCAGCCGAGGAAGCGATACGGCGGATCGGTGGTATAGGACTCGTAAGTGACCAACTCGTCTTCGAGTTGCAGGAAGCGCCTTTCGTTTTCCATGGTGCTGCCGCGAGGATTCTCGAATACCTGGATGGTCGTCGAACTGTTCATCGAGCGGCGCGGCCAGAGTGAACATGGTTCGCAGGTGCAGGCGCGGGTCGGCGGCCGGCGTCACATAAGCATCGTTATTCGTCGCCTTGTTGTAGTGGACGTGCAGGCCGGGCAGCAGGCCAGCGGCGGTGATCTTTGCTGCCAGCGCCTTCAGGTCTTGCATGCCGTTCGGGTACTCCGGGCGCCACACGAAATGCCCCGCGCTTTGAGCAAAGGTCATGTAGTAGATCTGGATAGCTTTGAAACCCGCCTGCTTCGCGAAGGCGAGATAACGGTCAACATTGGCCGCCGTGACGACGCCTTGCTTGCCGCTCGCGACGCCCACAACCATCTGCGAATAGTTGTATTCAGGGCGCCGGCGGCTCTCGGCGCCCTTGGGCAGCCCGAAATCATCCTCCAGGCGCGCGATGCGATCGAGCAGACTCGGGGTACGCGTTGCGATGAGCGCTGCGCCGACTCCCTCCATCTTCACTTCGCCCACCGCGCTCGCCCACAGGACGCGATAGCCTGAGTGCGCGTCCGCGTCGATCTGGGCGTAGGGATCAGTGGCAAGGACGTTGATGGCCACCGCGTCGTCCCACATCACGTTCAGCCAGCCGCCGAAGTTCTTCCGGTTGCGCACCGGCAACTGGAGAAAGCGCACCTCGGTCCCTTCGCCCTTTCCCTCCACCTTCTCGAGCGTAAACCCGATGTAGTCGTCAGTGGTCTTCACGCGGATGACCGCTGTATTGGCTACGATTTCAAAACCCACCACCAACCGGTCGCCTTCCTGGCGCACTCGATTTGCCGCGTAGGCCGTGCGTTTCGAGGGATAAGCCACCCACAGGTCGGTGTGATTGGGACGGTCGAGGAGCAGTGAAAATGCTGAGGTCTTTGTTCCGGGGGCAAGACACTCCTGCCCGCTGGCTTTTTCGATGAGGCTGAGCGCGCGCCCGTCCTCTCCGATGACCAGGCGCAGGTCGCGGTTCTCAAGCGTTATGGCCGAGCGAGCCGGCGCCGCCGAAAAAAGAAACGAGCCCAGCACGGCCGCTAAGAACTTGGCGAACATGAGTCCTCCTTGAGAAAAAGCCATCAGCCTTCAGCGGCCACATTCGGATGAGGGGGTCCGTCCCATACTGATCCAGGATCATCGGTGCCTCAACACACACCCTCCAGCGCCCGGTCCGGGTCGCGCCATCCGGAATCTTCCAGGCGCCGAAGCAACTCCGCTTCCTGCGCGGCGTTCAGCGGATAGAAGGGATTGCGCGAGAAGCCGCCGCCGAGCCCCCAAGAATTGAGAATCGAGCGATAAGTGGCGAGGTCGCTCACCGGCCCAACCTGCTGGAACGTGTAAAGGTGAACTATGGGAAGGATGCGCTTCCAGATTTCGAAACCCTTGCGGGCGTCGTTCGCGAGCACCGCCTGATGCATCGCTTTGGCCGCACGCGGCACGACGTTGAGGACCCCGCTGATCCAGCCGTGTGCTCCCGCACAAAGAGCTTCAAAGGCGGCCAAGAAGCTGCCGTAAAAGATCCTCATCTTGTCGCCGACCAGCATGCTCAGGTCGTGCACGGGCACCACGGTTTCGAAAGTGGACTTCACCATATGGAGCACATCTTCGTCCACAAGTTCGGCGATTTCGCGCGGAGTCAGTTCCTGGCACGCAGTATTGGCGGGATTGTTGTACAGCATGATGGGCAGGTGAGTGTTCCGCCGGATGTCCCGGTAGTGCCGCAGGACCGCGGCCTTGGAGGGCTTCTGGTAATAAGGAAGAATTATGATCAGCGCGTCGGCCCCGTTCTTCTCCGCCGCATCGCAAAGCTCAAGCGTAAGCTTCGTGCTGTAGTGCCCCGCGCCGAAGATCACCGGCACGCGGTGCGCAACAACCTCTCTTGCCAGTTCGAACAGCCGGACGCGCTCGCTGTTCTCGAGTGCAATGAACTCGCCGCTGGTTCCGGCAATCACCAGGCCGTCTGCTCCCTGGCCGATCAGCCAGTCCCAATGCTTGCACGTCAAGTCCTCGTCCAGATCGTTGTCCTGGTCGAACATGGTGAGCGCCGCGGGAAAAATCCCGTGAAACTTTTCGAGAGAATAGGGCATGGTTCACCTCCACCCCGACCGCGGCTCGTAAGGATGCCGGGCGATGCCTTCCTCGTTGAGTTCAATCCCGTAGCCCGGTTGAGACGGCACCGTAAAGCAACCTTCCTGAAACTGGGGAGGATTCCGAAGCACCTCGTCCCAGATCTGGCGGTCGGCTTCGGAGCCAATGGTTTCGAGGATATTGAAGTTCGGAATGGAGGCAGCGAAGTGCAGGTTCATGACAGTGGCCACCGGGCCGTTGGGATTGTGCGGTGCCATGCCGATGTAGTGCGCCTCCGCGAGGGCGGCAATCTTCTTGAGCGCTGTGAATCCTCCGCAGTTCACCAGATCACACTGCAGGATGTCCACCGCCTGCCGCTCCACAAACTCACGCGCGCCGTACAAGGTGGCCCAACGCTCGCCGGCGGCGATGGGGATGGATGTTTCGGAACTCAGCTTCACCAGCGCGTCCACGTTCTCCGGCGGCAGCGGCTCCTCGACGAACATCAGATCCAGGTCCTCGAGCGCACGGCACAGGCGCACGCCAGCCTTCAGGTTCAAGCGCCCGTGGCAATCCACCGCGATGCCTAGTTGCGGGCCTCCGGCCTCCCGCGCCGCGACGAAAAATTCGCGAATCCGACGGAAGATGGAGGGATCGAGATACTCGGTTTCCTTCCAGTCGCGCGGCACGAATCCGCCGGTCCCGGAGTAAGCGGCGGCGCCAACGCTCTCAGCCCCATAAAACACGGGCAGCGTGGTTTTGATGGCCCGGTAGCCGCGCGCCGCACATGCCTTCACGCTGGCGGCAAGTTCTTCCGGACTTTTTCCTGCCGGGCAGTGGCAGTAGACGAGTACCTGCCGCCGTGTGGGTCCGCCATGAAGCTTATAAACCGGCAGGCCGCAACTCTTGCCGAGTATGTCCCAGAGCGCGCAATCCACGGCGCTGATCGCTGTGGCGTGAAGCGGCCCGCCCACCCAGAAGGAGTCCCGGTACATCTTCTCCCAATGGTCTTCAATGTCCGTCGGATCCTTCCCGACAAGGTAAGACTTGAGCTGGAGGATGGACTGCTCGATGGTCAGCGTCTTGCGCTTCATCACCGTTTCGGAGACGCCGGTGATGCCCTCGTCGGTCTCGACGCGCAGCAGGACGCAGTTGCGGAAACCGAGATTCACGATGCTGGTTTTGAGATCGGTAATCTTCACGTCAGCGCGTCGGCTCCTTTTCCCAAACATTGTAGAGCCCCTGGTTCCCCTGCTCCCCAAGGCCCATCTCGAGCGCCTGCGTGAAGAGCGAAAACGCGAGGTCCGCTCCCGGCATTTGCAAGCCAAGCTCCTCGATCCACTCCTTCGCCAGCCGCAGGTCTTTCTGCTGCAGGCGAATGCGAAATCCGGGAGCGAAGTCGCCCTGAATCATCTTGGGCCCGAGGCGCGTGACCATCCAGGAGGAGGCAACACCCGCCGAGACGACTCGCACGGTAGTTTCCGGATCGAGTTTCGCAGCGGCGACCAAACGCATTCCCTCCGCTGCCGCAAGCAAGTTGAGCGCCCCTACGACCTGATTCACCAGCTTGGTCTTCTGGCCATTGCCGTGCGGCCCTGCGTACTCGATCGCCGTGCCCATGGCTTTGAAGATGGGCAGGCATTTTTCGAAGGTCGCCTTCTCGCCGCCCACCATAATCGAGAGAGTGCCCGCGATAGCTCCCGGCTCACCGCCTGTGACCGGAGCGTCCAGCATTTCACAACCTTGCTCGGTAAGACGCCCCGCGAACTCCACCGTCGCACCCGCTGAGATGGTGCTCATGTCGATCAGGATCGCGCCCGGTTTCAGGCCCTTCGCCGCCCCTTGACTGCCGAACACCGCGTCCTCCACATCCCCGGTGTCGGGGACCATGGTAATCACCACGTCGCTCTCGCGCGCAGCCTCCAGGGGAGAAGCGGCCGGACGCGCGCCCTCCGCCGCAAACGCCTGCCCTCGCTCCTCGACCTTGTCATAAACCGCCAGCGAAAATCCCGCACCGAGCAGCCGCTTGGCCATCGGTTTGCCCATGATTCCCAGCCCTATGAAACCGATATTCATTTGAACCGCCTTTCCGCCTCGAGTAATCGCGCACTACCTTAGCAGCGTATCGCGGACTCGTCAAATTGGGTATTCCCCTCCTTGATAAGGAGGGGCGGGGGGTGGTTGATTCGTGAACCGACGGAGGCTTGATTCCGTATCCACCACCCCCTACCCCATCCTCCGACGAAGAGGGGAATCGTTGACTATCGGCGCGAATGACCCCTGCTGATTCTGGCCTGATCGTCATCTCCGTGTCTCACTTCATGAGTTCAACCACAAAGCGATTGTCCGGTTCTCCGAGATACCGGTAGAGGAAACCTGAGCGGTGCGGCACGACTCTCTGCACCCAATCGGTAGGGTCGCTCCAGATGACTTGCCGCGGCGCCATAGCCTTCACTAGGTCTTCGAGGTCCCCATGCAGTGCGAAGCCGGGGATCACGGCGTCGTGCAGATCGCGCGCCAGCGGAACTTCCAGCGCGGCTCGCAAGCTATAAGGAGTGCCATCGAGCCAGACCTTGCCAATTCGCGTGTCGTTTGAGGCAGCCATGAGGAGCCAGACGCCTGAGACGTTGCGAGCCGCGGCGCGCACGGAGCCGGGGTCAACGTCCGGCCGGGCGACCAGCAGGTCCACGCCGCGCTCGATGTCGAAAGCGCGCATGCCCGCAAGGCTCTTTCCAATCACCCAGGCGCGAGTGTTCGCCGTGGCGGCGTACGACTCGTCATCCGGGGGCGCTTCGACGCCACGCGGCTTCAAGTTCAGAACCACCGCGCCCTGTGAGGCCAGGCGCTCGGCCACGGGCACTTGCATTTGGACGAGCAGCACTGCCGGCTTGCGGCCCGGCGCCACCGGCGCATACAAGGTGCCCAGGATTTCGAGCCCCGGCTCAACCTCCAAGGCCAGTTCCTGGGT
Source organism: uncultured Acidobacteriota bacterium (assembly GCA_963770415.1). Classification (GTDB taxonomy): domain Bacteria; phylum Acidobacteriota; class Terriglobia; order UBA7540; family UBA7540; genus CAVROP01. The sequence continues at coordinate 200,941 of CAVYPU010000014.1, read as the reverse complement.
GCGGAAGACTTCCCCGGGCGTGTCGCTCAAAACGCGCACGAGGGGCGGCTGGCCTGCCCGATCCTCGGCCCATTTGCGGACTTCCGCCAGCAACTGCTCGGAGTTCCCGTTGCTCATCCTTTTGCGGAAGCCGTCCAGGATCACCTGGTACATCTCGCGGCCTTCCACTTGGCCGTTTGCAGTTACGAGCAGATCAAAATCCGGGGCCAACTCCACCGTCTCTTCGCGGAAGTTGCCGTGGCCGTCTTTGAGCCAGCGGATCATCCACTGGTAGATCGACTCGCGAATTTCGAGCGGCGTGCCGTGCGGCCCGGGACCGATCGCCCAGCGGATATGGTCCTCGGCGTTGAATATCCGATACCAGTCGAGCGACTCCTGATAGGCGTGGCGTGCGCCTTCGATGGGAAAGAAGTCGCCGAGCGTGGAGTTGATCAACCACGGCTTGGGCGCGAACAGCTCGACGTAATCCGCCACGTCCAGGCCTGAGGAGAGGAAGAAGGGAAAACTCTGCTCGGGATCGCCGGTGGGTCCCGAGAACAATTGGCGCCAGGAATTGATGTAGCAGGCCGGCGCCGCCACCTTGATGCGGGGGTCGAGCGCGGAAATGTAAGTCGTCAACGTTCCGCCGCCGGAGCAGCCCGTGCAGCCGATCTTCTCGCTGTCCACCTCGGGACGGCTCACGAGGTAGTCGAGCGCGCGCTTTGCGTCCCAGATGCGGTAGCGCGCGAAGTTTTCTCCGGCAAGAATGCTCTGCTCGCCGGACTGGGTATGCTGCTGGGTGCCGATGCCGATCAGGGAAGTTCCGACCCTGCTGTCGTAGGCCTGCTGGCGCTCGCCCTGGCCCACGGGATCGTAGACGAGCACCACGAATCCCTTCGCGGCCAGGTTCGCGGCAATGCGCTGCCCACCGGCTTTGCCCTGGATATAGTGACCCATGGGCAAAAGCACGCCCGGATGCTTGCCGCCTTCGCGGGGCAGGTAGAGGTTGGCCGTCACGTAAAATTGGGGCAGGCTTTCGAAGATCACTTTCTCGATGACGTAGCTCGGCCGGTCGAGGCGGCCCGTGACGCGGGGGTTGAGCGGCCCCTGATAATCGGGAAGACCGCCCAGCAATTCGAGAATTTTGGCGCGCACCCAGGCCTGACGCGCTTTCGCATCATCCACTGAATGAATCTTCGCGAGGGCGGCCTCGCGGTTCGAAAGTTGCTGTTGCACGATCCTGTCCATCCACTGAAGAAAGCGATCATCCGCGCCGCGAAGCAGCACAGCGAGGTTCAGAGTCAAGATACAAGTGAGGAAAATCCTTCGCATCATGGAAGCACCCTCATGAAGTTCTCGGCCCGGGCAAGTTTCCGCGTCCGGTGCAGTGAGAGTCTACACCATCGTCAAGTGCTACGAAACTGCCCTTGAAGGATGCAGGAGCAGAACAGTGTGCTTGATGGTTGGTTTAGCTTTGAGTCGTAGCGGCGAGTTGACCTCGCCTTGTGGCAGCGTAAAGCCGCCTCCACTTCAACCTGAGACACTACCGCCGCAATTTGCCGCAAGTGCCAGCGCATAGTTGGGCGGTCGCCTTACGCCAGGGGTTCGCCTTGGCAGATGACGGTAACGTTGGCGCGTGGACTGGCGCTTGCCGCAGCGTCGCAGGTGAACGACACTTCGTTTTCGCCCTCTTCGAGGATGGGCACTTCGCCCTGCGGCTTCAGCTCAGCGAGGAGTTCCATATCGGGGCCATAGAGTTTGCAGTCGGAGAGCGACCGAAACTCGAGGCGACTTCCGCTTTCGATTTGCGCGGGGAAAACAAGTGTCCTGTTGTTGATCGTAATAGCTGGGTTTATGACTTTCGCCTTCACCAAGGGCAGAGCCTTGATGGTGCTCAGATAGCAGGCCACCTGCTTGCCTGGCGGCAAGTTGTTGTACCACACGCTGAGAGATTCCAGGTGGCCGTAGTCCACGGAGAAGAAATAGATGGAATATGTGTCTCCGTACGGCCACGAGTAATGGGCGTAGCGTTCTCCTTCCGGCTCAACCAGTTCAAAGTATCGCCAACCGGTGAAATCGACCGTTACATAGTGCTCTCCAATAGCGAGACTGAGGTGCTCGGGGCTTCTTAATTGAAAATTCAGAACTTCTCCCTGCCCGTCCCCGTAGACCCAGACCCCCAGCGCTTGATTCCGACTGAGGTCCAAGGCGGTGTGAAATACCTTCCCCATCTTCGTCCAGGCCCCCTCGCGCCGGGGATGAGCGCTCAAGGCGCTGTAACATCCGCTGCCCGGCTGAACTTTCACTTGCGCCGACGAAAACTGGAGGTCCGCGGTAATCCCGGAATCAGACGCGCGGTTGACGAAATCCTTCGCGTCGTTGAAATCGGCCAGCACCACATTTCCCGGCCCATCATAGGGCCCTGCGGACATCAACGCCTCAACGCGTAATTGCAACGGCTGCCGCCCGAATTTGTTTTTGCTTCGCCAGACGCTGCTCCAGTTATTGACGCCCTGCACTTTGTGTTTGGCATATTGGACGGGCCGAAGCTGCCAATCTCCCTTGGTGTTTTGAGCCAGAGTGAATTCGTCGCCGGGCACCCGCAGCTTCGCTTTGATCGCTTCCGGAAAGTAGTTGGACTCACGCAAAGTTTCATAACGCTTTAGAATAGCGCCGAGCCTTTGGGATAGGGGCTTCGTGGAGAAGTTCTCCGGGTCAACTCCCATCATAGCAAGACCTGAGCCAGTGCCCAGGCACTTGCCGCACAGGTATTCGATATCATCCTCGAGCATTGGCTCGACCTGAATTCCCGTCCAGCCACGGAAAGCCCACCACCCCATTTGCATGGGAAGAAACATGCGCAAGTATTCCTGGTTGGCGGCAAGGTGGAGATCGATGAATTTCTTATAGCTCCGCGAGGGGACGTCCCAAGCCACCATGCGGGAGCGGACATACCAAAGATGGTGATGGAAGGTGCTCATCTCCATGGACGCCGGCTTGTTCTAGGCGCTTCCAAATCTCGAAGACAAATTTGGAGCCGTAGTGCCAGCCGTTCTCACCGCCCCCCAGAACGTCTTCGCCGTCAAGAGCGTCGAGGTACATCATATCGAAGCCGCAGGCGTTGAACATTTCCGCCGTCTTCCCGGCCACCTCCGCGAGCAAGGTGGAATCACCGTCGGGAACGAACAGTCCGAAGCACTCCTTGAGGCGGCGAACCTTTGCACCGCTGGGGTGGAGAACCGCCTGAGTACCGTGAGCGGCGCGCGTGCAGCCGGTGAAGCCGTAAGGGGACTCCTTGGAAACGCCGCTGTAGGTTATAAGTTCGTTTTCGATCTGAAGCGTTACGCTGTTGCGCACAAAAAAACCGGTGATCGCGGACGTCTCCTTGGTAGACTCGACCACTGGCACGAGCGCAGATTCCGCGGTCAATGGCGCCGACAAGGTGAAAGTGGCATCGCTCGCCAGGCGGGAGTCCGGGACAGGAGTCACCCAGGGGCAGCTCTTGTCGATGAAGAATGAGTAGGTGTGCAGGCCCGCAGCGATCCCCGCTTGATGGAGCTTGTCAATAACCGCCTTCAAGCTTGCCTGGCCACGTGGGTACATCTCCGAATTAGGCCGGCAATCGCCAAATCGGAAAGTCTTTCCCCCGTGAAAATCGATCTGGTTTAACCCCAGGCTCTGGACAAGCTGGATCCAGGCGTCCACGGTTTTCTCGGTCACGTTGCCGAAATTGAAAAGGTAGGAACCCCGGTTGATTTTGGCCTCCATCGCCCAGGGACCCCCGACCGGCGAGTGAGGTAGGTCCTCGGCACCCTGCACCACTTCTTTCATCACCTGTCGAAGCCTCTCCTGTGGGCAGCCGACAATCGCCGCCCTTGCTCCCGGGAAGCCGAAGCGAGGATAGCAGAGGGCGCGAAGGCGGCTGTTCGGGCCAGGCAATTCCGGCACATTGGTTTTGAGATTGAGCGCCAAAGCGCAGCCGGCGAAACGGTCTTGCGCTGAACCTCGGAGCGTCAATGGTATATCGAAGAAGGCTATCTCTTCCACCTGCGCGTCACTGACGGAGAGGACCTCGACGATGAAGTGATGCCTCTCGATGATTACTTTCAAGAGCGCGCTGACCTCGGACTTGCCAAAGCGGACAGCAAGCTGCCCATCGGCGTACGAGACCGCCGAGGCGTTAAACTCTTGGCCAGCTTTCTTGATCCTGGCAAAGTACGAAACAGGGCTGCGGGCGCAGTAATCGTCGCCGGTGCGTTCGTCGATGAAATGGAGATTCTCCCCGTCGTGGCCAATCACGTACCTGAGGTAATCGTTCTTGATTTCAATCTGACCGTCCTCGATCCCCTTGGCCTGAACAAAGCCTCCGGCCTCGAGTGCCTTCAGCGAGGCGAGTGAGGCTACACCCTTCCTAAGGAACTGTCGCCGTTTCATGGGAACCTCATCTTTCTGACAAAGCGTCAATCGTGTGCGTTCCGAGGCCTGCCGGAATGTTAATTATCCCCAAGCCATTCTCAAAGGCCACCGGCTGCGCTTTTCCGTCCACAATAAAGTTCTTCACCCCCGAGGCTCCGGGCAATTCGAAGCGCCACTCAGAGGGATGATCCCGGAAATAGGCGCAATAGTGATCATCGTAGGTCACTGTGAGGCGCAATGTTTCACCGCCCTCTGAGGTGACCTTGCCGTGCATGTAGGCAATGTAGCCGTTCATGCTGATGGAGCGCCAACCGCCGAGCTGCTCGAAGATCTTGGGGAATTCCTCCGGATGTTGCGAGATGCCACGGTCATGCCCGTCGGGAGGAATCCAAATCACCAGCGGAGCGTCGGCCGTGCCGCCGAACTGATTGTAAATGGGGTGATTCATGTCGATGGCCAGGTCAGGGCCCTGGTATTCGCCGGCCCAACCGAAGCCCAGGCGGGCGGCGATGGTGGCGGTGTTGTTGGCGTCCGACTTGGAAACACCGCCTCCTCCCGCCACTATTGAAAGTGGCGTCACCCCAAACTCCTTTTTGAACCACTCGATGGCTCGTGTCATGTGAAAGCGTTGCGCGGATTCGGCAACCTCCTTGCCGCGTTCTACATCCCCGAACTCGCGGTACCAACCCACGTCGGCCTTTCCTTCATAAAGAGGCGCATCCCACCAGGGGCCGGGCCTTGAGTCGAGGTCGGGTTGCATGTGAGTCCAACCGTGGCTCTGGACTTCGAACACGCCGCGCCGCAACCCTTCCTCGAGTCCTCGGCGCGTCGAGACATAGTCCTGCTTGGTTCCAAAGGCGTCCGTGAAGACCTGCTGGAACGAGGGCACGACGGCGCGCCGATCGCGATCCACAAAGCCGGAGCAGACATTAACCGTCAGCAGGGCGTGGTGCTCGGCGAGGGGTTCGATGAGGAACTTTTCCATCTGTGATTGGCTCAATGTGGGGTAATGCCAGTGCTCGAGCCAGGAGTTGGACGCGCAACCGAGGTCGTCCATCATGAGGATGGCGTCCTTGGACCAATCGTTCTCGAGTTGATAGCCGACCGCCAGGGCTAGGGCCCTTCGCAACACCGTGCGCAGGGCCTGGTAGCGAACGAATAGCAGACAGTCGCTGCCGATCCATATGGCGTGGTTGCCTGAGGCCAGGTCGCGCACGGTGATTTCAGGCGAGTCGCCTTGCGTGGCGAGGACCTGTGCCCCCGTCGCTTCCACAACCACGCGCTTCTTGTAGATCTCGAATTTCCACGGAATGTCCGCGTCCCAAACACCTCTCGCCGCAAGCTGAACTCGAGGGTCGTCGTTGGTATCGAGCGGGTCGGGCAAACCACGAAGGAGATAATGATCGGGCGCCTTCGCGAGGAGGGGTTGCCCCGTGTCGTAATAGCCCTTGTAGTGAAGGCCGAGGAGAGATTCGAGCACAGGATGCTGAATGCGGTTCGATAGCGCCACCAGCCCAATGTTCCATTTTTGCGCGGCGTCAGCAAGGAGCGCGTAGTTCTGATCCCTGAAGTCGGCAGGGTCAGCATCCCAGAGGATGGCGCCGTACAGAGGCTTGCCGTCGTAGCCGAGAAAGGCATTGGGATCGAGCCGTTGCTGATCCAGACGCAGGATGTCGAACGGAATTCCCCGGTTCTTTAGCAGGGTGACGATGTCGTGAAACTCGTTGCCACCCCTCACTAGAAAACTCGCGGGGTCATCCCACTGGGCGCCGATAATAAACAGAATCCGGTTCGGCCTATAGGTGGGCGGATTAGCAGCTCCGAACGAGGTCAAAGCGAAAGCAAGGAGCAAAACAGGGAGCGCCAGGCGCTGCATCTTCGCCGAGAGTTGCAAGGGCATTCCTCCTTGAGATCTCGAGGGGGTAACGGGACATGAGGGAGCATTATACGCCCGATTCCATACGCACAAGCCTTGGAGTCGCTGGAGAACGAGACTCTACCCTGCCTCCGGGCCATGCAATTTTGACTTATCATTTCGGACGGGTGTGGTATCATCTCCGCCAAAAATCGGACCATCGGTTCATCCGGAATTTTGGAGTGGTTTTGGAGGAGAAGAGCAAACACGCTTGAGGCATTTAGTTCTTCTTACTAGTTCAATTCATCAAGGAGGGGCAAATGCGGAACACAGTCAAGGGTCAAGGGAGAATTCAGCGTAGGGATTTTGTTACGGGAATGATGCTCGGCACGCTGGGGAGCGCATTGACCGGCTTCGCTTCGCCGTGTCCGGCAGAGGCGCGAACCGCGGACCAGGAAGCGGGATCAAGCGCTGCGGAAGCGCCGGTCGGCAAACTGGTTCCTTGGATGTATATCCACAACCCGATAGAGCATTGGATGGCCGACTACGAGCGCACCTTCGATGCCTGGCACGAGGGCGGAGTGCGCGGCATCGTCGTCGGCCCTCTGCGGTTCTTCCCCAACGTCCCTGAGTACGAGATGTCCTACGCGTATCAATACGCGAATGCCAAGTTTCCCACCTTCGCACCCGACCCCAAAGTGTACGCGGCTTTCGGCGTCGCTCCGCCTCGCGAAGAGCCGCGGCAGCCCGAGAAGGAAAAGACGTTTCGGGCTATGCTGGATAACGCCGCCTCACGTGGCTGGGAGATTCTCTTCTTCGGTTCGGGCCAGACCGGCGGCTCGCGCCCCGCAGCGGAAGATCCTTACAATGCCATCGGCTTCGCCGCGAGCGTGCAGGATACGATGAACGCTTTTCCTCAGGCCAAGGGAATCGTAATGGATGGCGCTCTGGCCGAGCACTCCTACGAGCTTGCCTTCCACCATGGCGGAGAAGTGTTCGAGGTCACGGACGGCGAAAAGGCGCAGCTCAGCGCGGCGGGCCTGGATTCGGCCCGCTGCGAGCGCGGCGCGGCGCACATTCTCAACCAGTTCCATCACTTCACCCCGTCGCGGGTCAGGTACTATGCCCCCGGCGGCGTGCTGGGCGGCCTGGCGCTATTCGACTTCAACGAGGATGCGATTTACTGGCTGCGCATGCGGCAGGAAGCGTCTCTGCGCTACATGGCGGCGATTCACGAACGGATGGGCAAGCTCGACCGCAAAGTAAAACTGGGCGGCATCCCGCGCATCTCGACCTTCTCGCTCACTACAACGCAGGACTATTCAAGGATCAGCCCCTATTTCGATTACTTATTTCCTAAACTCTACTTCTGGAACCGAGGCTTCGACGGGATGTACGGGACGATTGCGCGCTGGGTGGAGAAGATCTCGGAGTGGAACCCGCAGTTGAGCGAGCGGGAGTGTTTCACGGTGGTGAAAGCTTGGTTCGGAATCGAGCTGCCGGGCATTCACTCCGTCGAGGACATGGACCTGGTGGGCTTTCCCGAGGCGTTCTTCACCGAAGCGGTGTATTCGGAGGTGCAGCGGGCACTGGCAGGGATAGGGGACGACAACAAGGTGATCGGATGGGTCTCGAGCGGGCGGCACCCGCACGCCGGCGATCCGATGTCAAGCGACGACCTATATCGGATTCTCGTGGCGGCGCAGCGCGCTGGCCTGAAGCGCTTCATTCACCATCCGGATTTCGATCTCGGCTCGCCCGAATGGGATGTTATCTCCGGACTGTGCGGGAAGCGCTGGAAAGAAGATCCTAAGGGTAGCTACTGGCCGCCCGACACGCCCAAGCCCGACACCTGGAATGGCGGGCGCAAGCCTAAGCAGCCGCTGTAGAGGCATGGGTAGTGGTTATTGGCTAATCTGTGAAAACTCAGCCCCCTCCCCTTTGGGAGAGAAGGTGGCCCGCGACGGCGTTTTCGCGAGGCGCGCGTGACGGGTGAGGGGGTCCAACCCGGATACGTTAGATGCTGACCACTAAACATGGAGGCGACGATGCGGAAATCGAGAATTCAGCGCAGGGATTTTGTCAGTGGGATCATGATGGGCACGCTGGGGAGTTCGCTCGCCCGGGTCATTTCCCCGAGTTCGGCTGAGGCGCGCGCCGGGAATGAAGAAGCCGGAGCAAGCGCGGCGGAAGCCCCTGCCGGCAAGATGGTGCCCTGGGTGTTCGTGCACAGCCCCCTGGAACGTTACATGGCTGACTACGAGCGCACCTTCGATGCCTGGGAAGAGGGCGGAGTGCGCGGCATCCTGGTCGGCTACATGCGGTTCTACCGGGAAATAACGCCGTTCGAGATGTCGTATCAGTTTCAATATGCCGGAGCCCAGTCCCCGACTTTCGCCTTTGACCCCAAAGTCTATGCCTCTTTCGGCGTTGCCCCACCCCGCGAGGAGCCGCGCGAGCCGCAGAAAGAGAAGATGCTTCAGGCCCTGCTTGACAACGCCGCCGCGCGCGGCTGGGAGATTCTCTTCTTCGGGTCGGGGCAATCCGGCGGGTCGCGCCCCGTGGCGGAGGACCCTTTTAACGCCGTGGGCTTCGCGGCAGGCATGCAGGATACGATGAACGCTTTTCCCCAGGCTCACGGGATCGTCATGGACGGAGCCCTCAGCGAGCACAACTACGAACTTGCCTTCCATCACGGCGGGGAAGCATTTGAAGTCACGGACGCGGAGAAAGCCCGGCTCAGCGCTTTGGGCTACGACGCCGGCCGCTTCGAGCGTGGCGCGGCGCACCTTCTCGACCAGTTCCATCACCTTACGCCGTCGCGGGTCAGGTACTACGCACCTGGCGGCGTGCTGGGCGGCCTGGCGCTTTTCGACTTCAACGAAGACGCGCTCTACTGGCTGCGCACCCGGCAGGAGGCGTCGCTCCGCTACATGGCGGCAGTGCGCGAACAGATGGGGCGGATGAATCGCAAAGTGAAGCTGGGTGGCATCACGCGCATCTCGGCATTCTCCCTTCTTACCACACAGGACTATGCCAAGATGAATCCCTACTTCGATTACATTTTCCCCAAACTCTACTTCTGGCATCGAGGCTTCGACGGCATGTACGGAACGATCGCGCGCTGGGTAGAGAAGACCGCGGAATGGAACCCGCAGTTAAGCGAGAAGGAATGCTTTGCGGTGGTGAAGGCGTGGTTCGGGCTGGAACTCCCAGGCATCCACTCGCTCGAGGACATGGATCTGGTGGGCTTCCCCGACGCGTTCTTTTCGGAAGTGGTGTATTCAGAGACCCGGCGATCGCTCGACGCCATGGGCGATGACAGCAAGGTGATTGGCTGGACATCGAGCGGGCGCCACCCACACGCCGGCGACCCAATGTCGAGCGCTGACTTATACAAAATCCTCGTCGCCGCGCAGCGCGCCGGAATGAAACGCTTTGTTTACCATCCTGACTTTGACCTGGGTGCGCCCGAGTGGGAAGTCATTTCGGGGCTGTGCGGGAAGAAATGGAAGGAAGATCCCCAAGGCAAATACTGGCCGGCGGACACGCCCAAGCCCGACACTTGGAATGGCGGGCGAAAGCCCAAATAGCCCCTATGAACAATCCGGCCGAGTACTCGACGTATCATCAGGTATGATATGAGTTGGCTGGCACGGTGGCGCAGCCGGTTTCGGTGTCACGGCGATGAAGATTCGTGTTATGGGTGTTCCGCTCGACCTCGGCCAGGAGCGCCGCGGAGTGGACATGGGTCCCTCGGCGGTGCGAGCGGCGGGGCTTAACCAGGCGCTCAAGAACCTGGGGCATCACGTGGAGGACGCGGGCAACATTCACGTCCCATTGCCGGAGGAGCAACACTATGGCGACCGGCGCGCGAAATATTTGAAGGAAATCGCCGACACGTCGCGGCAAGTTGCGCAGCGCGTTCACGCGACCCTCGAGGCTGGGTGTTTCCCTCTTTCGCTCGGCGGCGATCACTCCGTGGCCGTGGGGACGCAGGCGGGTGTTTCGAAGTTCTACCACGAGCGGCGGCAGGCCGTGGGCTGTCTTTGGGTTGACGCGCATGCCGACATGAACACCCCTAAAACCAGCCCTAGCGGCAATGTTCACGGCATGCCGCTGGCGGCCACGCTGGGCCGTGGCCCGGAGTCGCTCACCAAGATTTTCAGCTTCGCGCCTAAAATCCCGCCCCACAACGCCGTGCTGATCGGGGCGCGCGCGCTGGACGCTCGTGAGCGGCGCTTTGTGAAAGATTCCGGCATCACAGTGTTCACCATGCGGGACATAGACGAACTGGGAATGCGCGCTGTGATGGAGAAGAGCATCGCGCTCGCGGGCGACGGGACTGCGGGTTTCGTCGTCTCCTTCGATGTGGACGTGGTGGACCCGGCTGAGGCGCCGGGCGTCGGCACCCCCGTTCCGGGCGGCATCACTTACCGCGAGGCCCATCTGGCAATGGAAATGGTCGCCGACAGCAGGAAGATGTTGGCTTTCGAATTGGTCGAGATCAATCCTATCATCGACGTCATGAATAAGACCGCGATACTTGGCGTGGGCTTGGCCAGCTCCGCGCTGGGGAAGAAGATTCTGTGACCAAAAAGATTCGATTAGGAGTTCTCTTTGGAGGGCGCTCGGGTGAGCACGAAGTCTCACTCGTTTCTGCCGCGGCGGTAATGCGGGCGCTCGACCCGGCGAAGTATGAACTGGTGCCGGTGGGCATTACGCGCGAAGGCCAATGGCGCGTAGGGCCGAAGGCGTTTGACCTTTTACCGGAGGGCGCGGGCGGGGATTCGGCGCAGCCGACCGCTCCCTTGCAGGCTGTGCTCAAAGAAGGCAGGGCCGTCGCCCTGTCGGTTGACCCGACCGCTCCGAAGCTCCTTCCCTTGGCCAAATCCTCCGTGACGACTGGCGCTCGCCCAGACGTGGACGTCATCTTCCCTGTGCTTCACGGCACCTTTGGGGAGGATGGAACCATCCAGGGACTGCTCGAGCTCGCCGACGTGCCTTACGTGGGCGCGGGAGTCCTCGCATCGTCTGCGGGCATGGACAAGGACGTGATGAAGCGCCTCTTCCGTGAGGCCGGCTTGCCGGTGGTTCCCTGGGAATTGGTTTTACGAAGCGATTGGGAGCATGATCCCACACGCGTCCGGAAGCGAATCGAAAAACGGCTGCGCTACCCAGTGTTCGTCAAGCCTGCAAACCTGGGATCGTCCGTGGGAATCACCAAGGTTCACAAGCGCGAAGAATTCCAGGCCGCTCTGGACTTGGCTGCGCAATATGACCACAAGATTCTGGTCGAGAGGGCCGTTGAGGCGCGGGAAATCGAGTGCGCGGTGCTCGGAAACGATAACCCGGAAGCATCGGTGCCCGGTGAGATCCACCCGGTCAACGAGTTTTACGATTACGAGGCGAAGTATATCAAGGAAGGCTCGGAGCTTGTAATTCCCGCCCGATTAACTGCGCGACAGACCAAGCGCGTACAGGAACTAGCGGTGCGCGCATTCCGTGCCATCGACTGCGCCGGCATGGGCCGCGTGGACTTCCTGCTGGACCGCAAGAGCGGAAAGTTCTTCGTGCTCGAAATCAACACCATCCCCGGATTCACTCCCATCAGCATGTACCCGAAGCTTTGGGAAGCCAGTGGCCTTCCCTACTCGAAGCTGCTCGACCGCCTCGTCGAGCTGGCCCTCGAGCGGCACCGCGACAAGCTTCGCACCCGCTTCGACTACACGCCGCGCGGGTAGGCACTGGTGGGTGCAGGCTAAAACCTGGGGCCGGCAACCCGCCGCCGCAATTTGGGAGTGAGAGGTCGATTGCGGCCGGCCCTACCCCAGATCGCGTATGGAGATGTCGTGCCGTCCCCGCGCCGGTTCAAACTCCGGCCAGCCGGATCCTCAATCCAGCCGCCATTGACACTTGATCGGGCCTTTCAGTCTTGACAGTAGCGCGGCTGTCCTGTACTTTAACTATCTGTTTAGTTAAATGCATAAGCGGATTGCGGACAAGCCGGCAGTGCGTGCCTTTCGCGCCCACAACAGCGCGGCCACTCGCGATGCCATCTTGGAAGCCGCGGAGCGGATTTTCGCGGACGAAGGCCTTGCGGGCGCCCGCACGGACGCTATCGCGGCTGCGGCCGGCGTCAACAAGGCGCTGCTGTACTATTACTTTCGCAGCAAGGATGGTCTATACAAGTCTGTCCTGGAAGCTTATCTGGCGGACTTCAATCGTCAAGCATTGGCGCTGCTCTCCTCCCCAGGGTCAGCGCGCTCACTCTTGCTTGGCTACATCAATCTGCATTTCGATTTCATGGGCGCCCACCGTCATCACGGCCCGTTGTTTCAACGGATGTTGATGACGGATCAGAAATGCCTGGCGCGGATGGCGCGGCAATATTTCCTGCCGCGTTCCGAAGCCCTTCTCAAGGTCATCGAGCGAGGAATGCACAGCGGGGAGTTCCGGCAAGTAGACAGCACTCACGCTGCCATCTCCCTGATTTCACTTATTGTATTTTATTTCAGTTCCGCGCCCGTGTTGCGCGCGATCAGTGGCATGGACGCATACGCCAAAGCCAACGTGGAGCGGCGAAAGAAAGAAGTTCTGGAGTTCGTCCGGTACGCGCTGTTCAAAAATCCGGAGGGCGAGGTGCAATGAAGCGCAGGATACTGGTCGTGGTGCTCCTTCTGCTGGCTATCGCCGGCTGCGTGGCCTATTACAGGGCTACAACTAAGCCGCATAGTATGGTCATCACAGGCGTGGTCACCACCAACGACGTCATCGTGAGCTCGCAGATTCAGGGCCAGTTGGCGCAACTCCTGGTTAAAGAGGGCGACGTAGTTCAGGCAGGGCAGCTCGTGGCGGTGGTTGTGCCGGACGAACTGCGCGCCGACAAGACGTATTACACGCATACGGAACAGGGCTCGGCAGCGCAGGTTCAGCAGGCAGAAGCCGCGCTGCACTTTCAGGAGAAACAGACACGGGATCAGATCCGCCAGGCGGAGGCGGCGCTCGCATCTGCACAGGCGCAACAGGCCGAGGCTGAGACTAACCTCGAACTTGACCGCGTGACCCTGGAACGGACTGAGGGACTTTTCAAGCAGGGCATTGAAACAGCGCAATCTCTCGATCAGGCGCGGGCGGCCTATCAGGCCCAAAAATCTCATTTGGAATCACTCCGCGAGCAAGTCGATGTTCAGCGGGCCGCTGTCGCCTTGGCGCGCTCGAACAATGACCAGATCGCAGTCCGGCGTGACGAGCTGCTTGCGTCGCGGCGGCAGTTGGCGGCCGCCGGGGCGCAAATATCAAAAGCTCAAGTCCGACTAAATTACACGGAAATCCGCGCGCCCATTCCGGGCTTCATTGCCAGCCTGCCGGCTCGCCAGGGTGAAGTAATGAATATCGCCCAGCCCATCGTGGAAGTTATCAACCCGGACGACCTCTGGGTGAGGGTTGATGTGGAAGAGACGTACATTGACCGTGTCCGCATCGGCGACAAGATGAAGGTGCACCTGCCTTCCGGAGCTGAGCGGGAAGGGACGGTTTTCTATCGCGGCGTGGATGCTGACTATGCGACGCAGCGCGACGTGAACCGAACCAAGCGCGACATTAAAACGTTCGAATTTCGTTTGCGGGTGGATAACAGCGACCGAAGTCTCTGGCCGGGGCTGACGGCCTACGTCGATGTCCCGCTGCCGGCGGCCAGGTGAAAGCAGGATCTCAAGTATGAAATCTCAAATTCCAAATTAGGAGAAGTTGTGTCGGCAATTGAGGTTTTGGAAATCAAAAAGTGTTTTGGCACGTTCTGCGCGGTGGACAGATTGAGCTTTAGCGTCGAACGCGGAGAAATATTCGGCCTGCTCGGTCCCAACGGAGCCGGGAAGTCAACGCTTATTCGTATGCTCACTACGCTGATTCCTCCCACTTCCGGCAGTGCTCGGATTAATGGCTTTGACGTTGCGAAGGAGGCGGGATCCGTACGCCGGTCGATCGGAGTGATCCCGCAGGCCATGACTTCCGATCTCGATCTATCTGCAAACGAGAACATGAACATTTTTGCCAAACTTTATGGAGTTCCCCGCGATCGGCGCCGGCAGGTCGTGAAGGAACTGCTCGATGCCGTGGACCTGGCGCAGTGGGCCGACAAACCGGTCAAGAACTTTTCCGGCGGCATGCGGCGGCGGCTCGAAATCGCCCGCGGACTGGTTCATGAGCCGAGCATTTTCTTTCTTGATGAACCCACCACAGGCCTCGATCCCGCTTCTCGCATCGGCGTGTGGGAAATGCTGAAAAAACTCAAAGAAGGCCGCGACCTCACTATCCTGCTGACCACGCATTACATGGATGAGGCCGACAAACTTTGTGAACGCATCGCCATTGTGGACCACGGGAAGCTCGTAGCGCTCGATTCGCCGCTGAAGCTCAAAGCCTCCATACCAGGGAACGACATTGTAGAGATTAGCTTTTCGAGAATTCCCGAAGGATGGGAAGAGACGCTCAAGAACCTCGCGGAAGTGCAAAGCGTAAAGGCGGAAGACCATGTCTACCGCATCGGGTCCAACAACGGGCCGCGCACCACTGTGGCGTTGATGGAAGCCACCCGCAACGCGAATGTGGAAATCACTTCGCTCTCGGTGCAAAGCACCACACTTGACGACGTGTTCATGCATTACACCGGCAGGCAATTGCGGGATGCCTTGCAGGACGCGGCCGCTACCGATTTCAGCTTCATGCGGGGCACGAGCTTTACGCGTCAGTAGAGACAAGACTCCCCTTCTTGACTGAGGAGGGACTGGGGGTGGTGGGCGCTGATTCGAGCAAGAATGTCATCCCCCGCCGCCTGCTTAATGAAAGAGCGGAACTGAGCATCTTATGAACCGTATTCTGGCCATCATCGAACGCGACTTGCGCAGGTTCGTGCGCAGCCCCACCTTGATCGTCGTTTCCATGTTCTTCCCGCTGGTGCAGTTGGTAGTGCTGGGCTACGCTTTCGGCGGGAAGATCAAAGAACTGAAGGTGGGAATCGTCGATCAGGATCGCGGGATCCCCACAGTGAAGTTGCGCGAGATGTTCGGAGCCATCGCCGCCAATACTCGAACCTTCACCACGGTTGATTATACGGACCTCACAAAGGCCAACTCCGACTTGCGGGAGGGGAGGATCAACGCGGTGCTTAATATTCCGCCTCATTTCTCCCGGCGGTATCTGGCCCAGGACGCGCCACAGGTGGCGCTCATCGAAGACAACACCGACAACTTCGCGGTAGCGGCTCTGGAAGGGACATTTACCGATATCATCGGGGCATTCAATCAGCGCGGCGCGAGCCCACGCGTGCCCAGCGGAATCACGCTTTCCGTGGTTGAGCTTTATCCCTACGTCCCCTACATCCAGTACTTGCTTTCCGGCTCGATTGTCATTGCCATTTATATTTCGGTGATGATCGGCGGCGGCATTATTTATATTGACGATAAGGCGCGGGGACTTCACGAGGGATATCTTCTTACGCCGATCAGCAAATTTGAATTGATCATGGGATTCAATATGTCGGGGGCTATCAAGGCGTCCCTGGCCGGTTTCATTCTGACGGCGCTAGGCTCGGTGATCGCAGGCATCCCCAATGCCCTTGACCCTATCCGCATGCTGAAGCTGGTTTTTCTGATTGTGATCACCGCCGTCTCACTGATCAGCATGATGTTTCTATTCATGGTCAGGGTCAGTGACCCGTTGGTCCCGCGGGCGATTTTCGGCGTGCTCAACACGCTGCTTTTCTTCCCCAGCGGCGCCGTCTACCCGATCAATGGCTTCCCCAAGTGGATGAAAGTCATTGCCCAGGTTGACCCCTTCACCTATGCCGTGCACGCTTTCAAGTGCCTGCTGCTGAAGAACACGCCGATGCTCGCCATCGCGGGCGACCTGACCTACCTGGCCACTTTCGCGGTTGTTTCCATGATCCTGGCCACGTGGCTTTTCCAACGCACGCTTTGATTGCTACGAGCTCTTGAGGATCGTCTCAAGTTCGACCAGCGAAGTGATTCTTGGGCAGGCGGCATCGGGATAGGCTCCAACACTATCGATAAGGACGCCCGTCAGCCCCGCCAGTTGCGCGCCGCCCATGTCGGTTGCATTGGTGTCGCCCACGTAGATGGCTTCCGAACCCTGGACAGCCGCGCGCTCGAGCGCCAGATTGAAAATCTCCGGGTGTGGTTTCTGAATGCCCACGATTGCCGAATCCAATATCGTCTTGAAATAGCGCGCCAGGCCCAATCGCACGAGTTGACCTTCGAGCGCCCCGGTGGAATTCGAGATGACTCCCAGGTAGTAGCCCTGTGCTTCCAGCCGCTCTAGAAGCGCGGGCGTTTCCGGCATCACTCGCGACCAGAGCTGAATGTTCTGGAAGCCTTCGATGAGACGCTGGGTAAGCTCGCCCCGCGCGTTCTCCGGCGTGCCCAGCCTGCGAATGAATTCGCGCAGATACTCTCCCCAAAAATAGAAGTCGATCTGCTTGGGGATTTCGTCGGCCCGAATCTGGGGCCAAAGCCATTCGTCCAGTTTTTGCTTCGCCAAGCGCTCCGCCGCGTGAAAGTCCTCCGGCGAGGCCGCATATCCACTTTCCTTTAAATCCGCGATGATCAACTCGAGCCGCGGAAAAAGCAACGTGTAGCCTGCATCCAGGAAAACGGCGCGTATCCGTTTGGGTTTCATTTCAGCTCCTTGGGGAACAGGTATTATATGCTATTTACCTTGACCGGCTCCGCGCTTCTCTTTAGATTTAGGTGGATGGGGAAATTAAAGGTCATCCTGAGAGCAGTCGTGTATTGCAGGTTATCCACGGTCCGTGCCCAAAGTCGGAAATCCGCGTTGCGGCTTTCCGCTTTCCGCTTATCACCCTTCATTCGTCACTGCCATTTCGTTACTCGTCATTGCTTCTTCCTACTGTTGCTCGGTGCGACTGCTATTCGGGGCGTGCCCGGCGGCTCAAAATCCCGCGAGCCCTCCCGCTTCGCCTTCCAAGGATGCCGCGAAGCCGTCGCAGGCATCGCAGGAATCTCAAGCGCTTCAGGAAGCGGTCCGGTCCGCCGAGGAGAATCCTCAGGTGCTGATCAAGAACCTGGAAGGTTTTCTCGAGCGCTACCCTGCGAGCGCACGACGCGAGCAGGTTCTTGAAGTCATTTACAGCTCCGCCATTCGCGCCAACGATCCTCCCACCGCCACGAAGTATGGCGAACAACTCGTGGAGATGAGGCCCGAAGATACTGCGCTTCTGTCTTCGCTGGTGGAATTGCTTGACCGCCAAGGCGACGCTTCGAGCCGCGCCAAGGCCCTTGAATACGCTTCGAGGCTCGTCGATCAAACGGAAAAGGAAATGAGCGGAGCGTCACCTTCGGCGGAGGGCACGGACCGGTCCGCCGACTCAATGGCCATCGCGCTGGCCCAAGCCTGCCTTGCTCGCGGCAGGCTTTACGCCGAGTCCGGCAACCTGGACAAGGCCGAAGCGGATTACCAAAAGAGCTACGCCGTTTACCCCTCGCGAGAGCTTGCGGAGCGGCTAGGCGACCTGGCAGTCAAGAGGAACGACGTCAAGAAGGCTGTTGATGAATATGTTACGGCTTTCGCCTTCCCCGGCCCCGGCACGGCGGAGCGCGACGAAGTCCGCCGCAAGCTCGGCAGTTGCTACCTGGCGCTGCACCGATCTGAAAAGGGCCTGGGTGATTTAATCCTGGCCCGCTACGACGAGCTTGTGCACGTGCTCGCTCCGAGACTCGATGACTCGGGGCAACCCAACACCAATCTCCGCGACCCATTCGCGTTCGTGCTGAGGCGCACTGACGGCACGCTGCTTCCGCTCTCGGATTACCGGGGCAAAATCCTGGTGCTGGAGTTCTGGGCCACCTGGTGCGGCCCTTGCCGCTTGGAGGGCAAGCTGCTCGAGCGCGTCACCCAGGACTTCCGCAGCGAGCCGGCTGCCGTCTTTCTGGCGGTGAATGTGGACGAGAACCGGGGGGGCGTGCCGGCTTTCCTCAAGAAAGAGCAGTGGACTACGCCTGTTGCCTACGCCCAGGGACTCGACCGGCTGCTGGGTATCATGTCTCTCCCGACTCTCGTGATCTTCGACCGCAACGGCCACGTGGTCTATCGCCAGGAAGGTGTGGCCGCTTCGAGTTTCGTCGCCACAATCGAGAAGAAGCTCCGCGAGGCCCTTAGTCAACCTGCCACCTCGAGCGGGCGTTAGGCCACTGAGGTTGCATAAAGATGCCAAGAAGCAAGCCCGGGAATCGCGACTCCGGCTTCGCGCGCCGGCAGAAGGTCGAGGGCAGATGTTTGTTATGGTCTTGGAGACCACACGGCGTGGCTAAAATAAATCGGCGTGTGTGCCGGTGCGGACCAGGTACAGGTCGTCGCCGTCAATTTTGTAGATCAGTAGCCAATCTGGCTCTATATGACAGTCACGGTGGTGCTTCCATTCTCCGCTAAGCGGATGGTCGCGGCACGAGGGTGGCAGTGCGCTGCCTTCTGCGAGAAGCATGATCAGCTCGCGCAATTTGGACGTATCCTTTCCGCGCCGCTTGGCCAGCTTGACGTCCCGGCGAAATTGCGCTCCGCTAATCAGGTTTGGCACGTCAAATCTCTAAATCTTTGAATAGGGCATCGGATGACTTGAACCGCTTCCCCCGCCCTCGATCCGCCGCCCGCATCGCCTTAACGGTGGTTGAGTTGGGGACCCTTACGTGAAAAGGCAATGCCTTCTCTGCCGCGACCCGAACAAGCAGCATACGCACGGCGTCCGAAACGGACATACCCATAGCGGCCAGCGTGCGCGCCGCCCTCCTTTTCACCTTCTCATCAACACGGATGTGAACCATTGTCGTCATAAACTCACACCTCACCGAGATACATTGTATCGCAACCCGAATAGGAATACCAAACGACCAGAGCGCAGATCGAGGCAAGGACTTCGATAGCCCCCGCGGGAACCGTGGCGCGCCGCCAGCGGATCGACTCCGCCCGTGGCAGCTTTACACGCCAGTTTGCCGGTAACGGCGAGAGGAACGGGCCTAGAAGATAGGTCCTCACGCGCAGGAGTAGTACTCGAAAATCGATTAGGACGGGCAAGGCGTGTTAATGGAAGCGACCCCCTCTCCCTGCCCGCGACGGCTCGTGAAAGCGCCGTCGCAGTCCACCCTCTCCCCCAAGAGGGAGAGGGATGGAACCTGACGAGGCATTGTAGAATTAATGGGCAGGAACAAGCGTGAGGCGCTTGGGACCGGATTCGAGGATGTGCTCGGGGCAATCCGCCATCATCAGCTTGAAGTTGTCGATGAAGCGCGCAGCGAGGCCGTCGTACTTTCTGAAATACTCGTCGCGACTGGGCCAGGTGCCGGCCGGATCGAGGATGTCTGAAGGCACGCCTTCGCAGGTGGTAGGAACGTCGAAGCCAAAGACGGGGTCTTTCTTATATTCAACCTTGCTGAGTTTACCGTTCAGGACGGCGTCCAGCAAGGCGCGGGTGTGATGAATGCTGATGCGTTTGCCTACGCCGAACGACCCGCCCGTCCAACCGGTATTCACAAGCCAGACGCTCGCCCCATGTTTAAGGACTTTGCGCTTCAGCAAGTTCCGCATAGGCATAAGGATGGTGCACCATGAACGGCCCGCCAAAGCAGGTGCTGAAGGTGATCTCCGGCTCGACGCCAAGGCCGATTTCGGTGCCTGCGATTTTGCTCGTGTAGCCGGAGATGAAGTGGTAGATGGCCTGGTCCGGGTTCAAGCGGGCGATGGGCGGCATCACGCCGGAGGCATCGCAGGTGAGGAAAATGATATTCTTGGGATGGCCGGCTCGCTTCTGGGGCAGAGAATTTTCGATGTATTCGAGCGGATAAGCGGCGCGCGTATTTTCGGTCACGCGGTAATCGTCCAAGTCGAGAAGACGCGACACGGGATCGAAAGTGACGTTCTCGAGGATGGTGCCGAAGCGGCGCGTGCAGGCGTAAATTTGCGGCTCGGCATCGGGTGAGAGGCGGATGACCTTGGCGTAGCAGCCGGCTTCGAAGTTGAACACGCCGTTATCGCTCCAGCCGTGCTCGTCGTCGCCGATCAGGCGGCGCTTGGGGTCGGCGGAAAGCGTGGTCTTGCCGGTGCCCGAGAGGCCGAAGAAGATGGCCACGTCGCCGTCGCGGCCGACGTTGGCCGAGCAGTGCATGGAAAGCACGCCCTCAAGCGGCAGGAGGAAATTGAGCACGGTGAAGATGGTCTTCTTGATTTCGCCGGCGTAGCTTGTGCCCCCGATCACCGCAATGCGCTCGCGGAAATTGAGTACGATGAACGTCTCGGTGCGCGTGCCGTCGATCAGCGGGGAGGCCATGAAGCCGGGCGCAGCGATGACGGTGAACTCCGGGATGTGCTTCCTCAGCAAGTCCTGGTTGCGAATCTTCTGGAACAGGCAGCGCGCGAACAGGCTGTGCCAGGCTTTTTGCGTGACGATGCGAATGGGCAGGCTGTACTCGGCGTCGGCGCCGGCCATGCAATCCTGCACAAAGACGTCCCGGCCTTGCAGATAGCCCTGCAAGCGCGTAAGCAGGCCGCTGAAATTTTCGCTGGTAAAGGGGCGGTTGTACTGCCCCCACCAGACCTTGTCCTCGGTGGTCTGCTCGCGCACTACGAACTTGTCCGGCGCCGCACGCGCCGTGTGCTTGCCCGTGCTGACCACGAGCGGGCCGAGATGCGTGAGCCGGCCTTCGGAGCGAAACACGCACTCTTCGTAGAGCGCCGGCGTCGGCAGGTTCCAATAAGCGCGGCGCAGATTCGTGAGGCCGTGATTCTGAAGTCCGTAATCGCTGGCCAGCTTGCCGGCTTCTTGCACAGCAGGAGATTGTACGTCGAGATAAATATTCATAACCAGTCCCTCACCAGCTTGCGGTCGCCAAGGTAGAGTTCGTTGGCGGACGTCGGATCAAGCGCCCACTGGATGCGCTCGAGGCCTTCCCTGATCTCGCGGATGGTCCCGCAGTAGCTCAGCCTCAGGTGACCTTCGAAGCCGAATTCCTTGCCGGGAACGGTAACCACGCGGACCTTTTCAAGGAGGAAATTCGCCAGTTTCTGCGAATCTTTCATGTAGGCGCTGAAATCGGGGAAGCAATAGAATGTGCCATCCGGGTTGGTCACCTGAACTCCGTCGATGGCACGCAGTCGCTCCACCATTACGTTGCGGTTGTTTTCGAGCGTCATGCGCAGGTTCTCGATGGGAGACTGCACACCGTTCAGGGCCCCCACCGCCGCCCATTGCGAGGGGGCCGAGGGGCCGGAGGTCTGCTGCGATTGCACGGTCGCCATCGCCGCCGTCAGTTCCTTGTTGGCAATCCCCCAGCCGATGCGGAAGCCGGTCATGGCGTACATCTTGGACACGCCGTTGATCACCACCAGCTTCGACTGCTCGAGGGGTAGCTCAGCGTAGTCATAGCTGACGGGCGCGCTCTTGCCGTCGAAGACCAGCCGGTTGTAAATATCATCCATGATCAGATAGATGCTCTTCTTTTCGCAGAACTGAACTATTTCAGCAATAAACTCTTTTGAAAACATTGCACCCGAAGGATTATTCGGGCTGTTAATAATGATCGCCTTGGTATAAGAGCCCAACGGCATCGGCGATCTCGCGCACGGAGGGTTGGAAGCTGCCGTCTTCGGGTGTGATGATCACGGGCACGCCGCCCGCCAGCTTCACCATCTCCGGATAACTCACCCAATAAGGCGCCGGGAAAATCACTTCGTCCTTGGGATCGAGGATGGCCTGCAGCAAGACCATGATGGCCTGCTTCGCTCCGCCCGAGACGATCACATTATCCGCAGAGACGATCTTCTTGTAGCGCTCCTCGGTGTAGCGAATGATGGCTTTCTTAAGCGCCGGAATGCCGTCCGGAGGCGTGTAGCGGATTTCACCGGTATGCAGAACGGACGTGCAGTTGATCACGGCGTCGATGGGCGCCTTGCTCTTGGGCTCGCCGCCGCCCAGGTGGATCACCGGCTCGCCCTTCTCTCGCAGCAACGCCGCGGTCTCATTCAGCTTCAAAGTCGCTGATTCTTTGATAGTTCGCGCAACTTGACTGAGGCTCATAGAATTAGATTCCTTTATCTCGGGATGCTTTGGAACGCAAATATACATCGGTTGCTCACACTTAAGGCAATAATTGATTTTATGGGGATAATAAGCACAAACCGCGAGGACACTCTGTCCCCTCGGCTTGCCCAACCGGAAGGTCCTGCCTGCCAGTCGCTTTCATCCGCAAGGGCGTTTCTTTTGGAAGCCCTCGTCAATCCCGCGAAGGTATGCGATGGACTTTACTCTTAAATCCCCCTCCGTCGCTCCCGCGATGGTCAGGCTTCGCGCGAACGACCGGCGTCAGTGATGTTTGCAGCTCGCTCGTGAAATCAGTACCCCGCCCCGAAGATTGCTGCAATCCAAACCCAAGCGTGGTATCTTGCTCATCTTGGCGCCGAACGTCATATGATAAACCGTTTTCCGGTAAGAAAATCAATTACTTTTTGGGACGGCTTGTGGTCCGGAGTTAACGCGGGCGTCTTGGCCGCTGAAACGGGAGCTTCCAGCTTCCGTGTTAGGAACAACAACGGAAGGGCTGGTCAATGCGACTGAAGCTGATCGCCTGCGAAATTTTTTACCGGGAGTTCTGCTCGGTCGTGGCGCGTTCGCCGAACACGATTGATGTGGAGTTCCTTCCCAAGGGTCTGCACGACATCGGCAATCCGGGTATGAGCGAGCGCCTCCAGGCCGCGCTCGACCGCGTTGACGACCCGCGCTACGAAGCCGTGCTGCTCGGGTACGGCCTCTGCAACAATGGCGTCGTCGGGTTGACCGCCCGCAAGTATCCGCTGGTGATTCCTCGCGCCCACGATTGCATCACGCTGTTCCTCGGCAGCTCAGAGCGCTATCTCGAATACTTCAACAGCCACCCCGGAGTCTACTTCGAGACCACCGGATGGATGGAGCGCGGCAAAGCCGACGGCGAACTCAGCCAGCTTTCGGTCGGCAAGGTGCTGGGCGTCGGCCAGAATTACGAAGACCTTGTAGCGCGCTATGGCGAAGACAATGCCAAGTTTCTCTGGGCCGAGTTGGGCGACCTGAGAAAAAATTACAGCCAGTTCACTTACATTGAGTATGGGGATGGGACCCGGACGAGACCTTCGAGCGCCAGGCCCGCGATGAGGCAGCCCAGCGTGGATGGAAGTTCGAGAAACTCACCGGAGAGTTGGGCATGTTCCAACGGCTCATTGATGGAGTTTGGGACGAGAAAGAATTCCTGATGGTGCCGCAGGGAAAGCAGGTCGCCGCAGATTACGGCGGAGGGCTGATTTCCATTCAAGAGGCCATCTGATGAACTCCCTCGAACGCGTCAAAGCTGTTATGGCAGGTCAAATACCTGACCGAGTGCCCGTGTGCCTGCACAACTTCATGCTGGCGGCGCGCGAGGCCGGGATTCGCATGGAGAAATACCGCACCGATCCCGAGGCCATCGCGCGCACTCATTTGAACGCTGTCGACAAATACGGCCATGATTGCATTCTTATCGACTTGGACACCACCATGCTGGCCGAAGCTATGGGAGCGACTTCCGAATGCGCACCCAATGAACCGGGACGCATCGTGGCTCCGGCCATCCGCAGCTTGGACGAGGTCGACCGCCTGCGGGTGGTCAATCCGGAAACCGACGGGCGCGTTCCAGCCCTGCTTGAAGCCGTGCGATTGATTGCGAAACAGGTGGGTAACGAAGTGGCCATCCGCGGCAACGCCGACCAGGCTGCTTTCGATCTCGCCTGCATGGTTCGCGGAATTGAAGATTTCCTGATGGACCTGGGGAGCGATTGTGAAAACCCCGCCATCGAGCGCTTGCTGGAGGTTTGCTACCAAAGCCATATCGCGGTGCACCGCGCTCTCGCTCGAGCGGGCGCGCATTTCACCTCTCTGGGCGACAGCCTTGCGGGGCCGGACGTGGTATCCCCGGCAATGTTCGCCCGCTGGGCCAGACCCTACGAGCAGCGATTGGTGAAGGAGTTGGCTCGCGAGGGAATTTTCACGGTGATTCACATCTGCGGTGACACGTCAAAAATCCTGGAGATGCTGTCGGCCTACGACGTTTGCGGATTCGAGCTGGATTACAAGACGGACGCTGTGCTGGCGAAGTCAAGCGTGGGGGCGAAACACGTGCTCTTCGGGAACATCGACCCGAGCGGAGTGATCGCCCGGGGCACTCCGGCATTGATCAGAGAAAAGACCCGCCAGTTGATCTCCCTGTGGAAGCCCGGAGGCCTGTTCGTACTCAACGCAGGCTGCGCCATCCCTGCGAATACGCCGGAGGAGAACATTCGTGCCTTGATCGCCACGGCGCGCGAGGAGGGAGTGTATGAATAGTCGCGAACGCGTCTTTGCGATGCTCGAAGGCCGTCCCGTGGATTTCCTGCCCGCCATGCCCATCACCATGATGTTCGCGGCAGACCAGATCGGCGCCAAGTACTTGGATTACGCCACCAACTTTCGCGTCCTGGCCGATGCACAGATATGCGTGGCGGAGCGCTTTGACTTCGACTACGTCAGCGTGATTTCAGACCCGGGTTGTGAGGCGTCGGCGCTGGGGGCCACAATAAAGTATTTCCCCGACCAACCGCCGGCGATCGACGAAGTGAATGCATTGCTGAAAGAGAAGACCGTTCTTGCCAGTCTCAAGGTCCCCGACCCCGCCGTTGCGCAAAGGATGCGCAACCGCGCCGAGGGCGTCAGGCTGCTGAAGCAGCGCGTGGGGAATGATAAAGTAGTCGAGGGCTGGATCGAGGGGCCGTGCGCGGAGGGCGCTGACCTGCGAGGCATCAACAGCCTGATGCTTGATTTCTACGATGATCCGACTTTCGTCCGCGACCTGTTTGAATTACTAGTCGAGGTGGGATTGCGCTTCGCGAGATATCAGGTAGAGATGGGAGCGGACCTCATTGGAGTGGGTGACGCCGCGGCTTCGCTAGTGGGGCCGAAATTCTACAACGAATTCGTTTGGCCATGCGAACAGAAGCTGGTGGGCGCGCTGCACGCGGAGGGAATCAAGACGCGTTTACACATCTGCGGAAATACGCGGCGCATCCTCGAGGGCATAGGCAGGCTGCATTGTTCCATGGTTGACCTGGACTCGCCCTCGCCTGTGTCCGAGGGGCGCGAAAAGATGGGACCGGAGCAAGTCATCCTCGGAAACCTCAACCCGGTGAAAGTCCTGAAGGACGGGACGCCCGAATCCGTATACGAAGCCATCGGCGAGTGTCATCGCGAGGCCGGCGGGCGCTTCATCGTCGGGCCGGGTTGCGAGGTTCCTCGGGAAACACCCCATGCCAACCTTCAGGCCCTGGTGCGTTACGCGCGCGAGCATTCCGGAGAAACCGCTTGACTGCAAACCCTTCCCATCGGATTATTCTCTGGCCTACCCAAGTCGAGTTGCGCGCGCCGGCAGGAACACCCTTGCGCGACTTGCTGTTTGAGCAGGGAGTGGAATTTCCCTGCGGTGGTCAGGGCCGATGCCGGGGCTGTCGCGTCCGTGTGCTGAAGGGCCAGGCGGAGGTTAACCGGGCTCAGGAAGAACGGCTTTCACGCGACGAGATCTTGAGCGGGTGGCGTCTTGCCTGCCAGTGCGCCGTCGAGGGTGACCTCGAGCTTGAGCTGCGGCAGTGGGACGCCGCTATCCTGGTTGATGATACGGCCTTCGCCTTCCGGCCGCGTCCAGGCCTGGGCGTGGCAGTAGACTTGGGCACGACCACGCTTGTGGCCCAGTTGCTCGATCTGGCCACTGGAAAGGTAGTGGCGGTAAGCACGGCGCTCAATGCCCAGGCGCGATACGGCGCCGACGTGATGAGCAGGATCCAGTTCGCCGTGCTGGACGGCGGTCAACGCCAGCTCGAGACGTTGATTCGCCAGCAGATTGGCGGGTTGATTCAACAGTTGCTTCTTTCAGCCGGGAAGCCGGCTGCCGAGATTGCAGACGTAGTGGTGGTGGGCAACGCCGTCATGCACCACTTTTTCTGCGGGATCGATGCTGACCCGCTCGCCCATTATCCATTCGAGCCGTCGGAAGGCGGGCTCAAGACTTTTCGCTCGAGCGCGCTGGGTTGGAAACTGGCGGGCGATTCCTTGGTGCGTTTCCTGCCCTGCCTGGGCGGGTTTGTAGGAAGCGATATACTGGCCGGCATCCTGGCCGCAAAGCTCACGGAGCGCGACGAGTTGGTCGGCCTGGTGGATTTGGGAACCAACGGTGAGATTGTGATTGGCAACAAGGAGGGACTGCTCTGCGCGTCGACGGCAGCAGGCCCGGCCTTTGAGGGCGCAAAGATCTCGATGGGTATGCGTGCTTCCACCGGCGCGATTTCGCAGGTGAGAGTCAGCGGCGACAGGGCGTTGCAGTGCCGTGTCATTGGTGACAGCGCGCCGTGCGGCTTGTGCGGCAGCGGGTTAGTCGACGCAGTGGCCGCGGGGCTGGAGCTCGGAGTGGTTGGAACTTCCGGGCGATTCACAAATGGGGAAACCACTTGGATGCTGGCCGCCCCTGTCGCTCTTACACAGAATGACATTCGCGAACTTCAGCTCGCCAAAGCGGCCATCGCCGCTGGGATTAAACTCCTGATGCAGAGGAAGGGCGCGAAGGAACTGACCCGCCTTTATCTGGCGGGCGCATTTGGGAATTATATTGATCGCTCGAGCGCGCAGCGCATCGGCCTGATCGATTTTCCGCCTGAAAAGGTCGAAGCTGCCGGCAACACGGCCCTGCTGGGAGCAAAACTCGCGCTCTTCAGCCTCGACTGCGAGAGCGGTTCATACGAAAGCGTTCGCCGCCGCGTCGAGCACGTGCCGCTGAACGCCGACCCGAATTTCCAGGAGGTTTTTGTAGAGGAACTGGCATTTCCATCAGAAGCGTAGTGCCCTGGAGTAGCGGCGGGTTTATGCCCCCAAGTGGCGAGGCAAACTCGCCGCGATGCCGCAAGATCGATACTGAAAAACTAAGGAGACTGAGATGACCATCTTTGAAGAGCTGCAACAAGCCATAATCGACGGAAAGGCCCCAGCGGCCAAGGAATTGACCGAGCGAGGGTTGAAGGAAGGGATCAGGCCAAGTGAGTTTTTCCCCAAGGCAATCATTCCTGCTATGGATGAGGTTGGTCGGCGCATGAGGGATTGCGAATTTTTCATTCCTGAAGTGCTGATCGCCGCCCGCGCCGCCCGAGGCGCCACGGACCTGCTCCGGCCGCTGCTCGCGGGTGATGAAGCCATCAAACCGGCCGGCACGGTGGTCATTGGAACGGTTAAGGGCGACTTGCACGACATCGGCAAGAATATTGTTGCCATGATGCTGGAGAGTGCGGGGTTCCGAATTATTGACCTGGGCGTGGACGTTCCACCGGAGAAGATAGTGGACGCCGTAAAGCAACACTCGGCAAACTTCGTGGCCCTGTCCGCCCTCCTGACCACGACCATGGTGAACATGAAGGGAATCATTGAAGCCCTGGCGGCGGCCGGCCTTCGCGACAAGGTGAAAATCCTGGTGGGCGGCGCTCCTCTCACCGATGCCTGGGCGCAGTCGATCGGAGCCGATGGCTACGGCAAAGACGCGCCCGGCGCCGTCGAATTGGCACGCAAGCTGGTTGCAGCAGCCGCCTGATGCGCTCTTTGGAGCGAGGTAGCTGGCTGCCGCTTTTTTCAGGCCGCTTGCCGGCCGCGCGTCGGCGCGCATACTGAAGGCAAGGCGCGAGCAGGCTCGCCCGATGAGTGCGGTCCCGCACTGTGGGACCGCACTCCACACTCGGGCTGGCGTGGCGGAGATGCGGAAGGAGGTTGGATTGTCATGAATTCGCGAGAGCGAGTTAATCTTGCGCTTCAGCACAAGGAAGCCGACCGCATTCCACTGGACCTGGGCGGCAGCGCTGTGACCGGAATGCAGGTGGATACGGTTTACGGCTTGCGCCAGGCGCTGGGACTGGACAAGCCGGGCACGGCGGTCAAGGTGGTCGAGCCTTACCAGATGCTGGGCGAAATCGCGCCTGACCTCCAGGAAGCGTTGGGAGTGGACGTGGTGGGCCTGGGCAAGCCTGCCAACATGTTCGGTTTCAAGAATGAGGGCTGGAAACCCTGGACCACTTTTGGGGGCATACCGGTTCTGGTTCCCGAGGGTTTCAATACCGACCCCGAGCCGAACGGCGACATCCTCATGTACCCCGAGGGCGACAAGTCCGTCCCGCCCAGCGGCCGGCTGCCCAAGGGCGGGTTTTATTTTGACAGCATTCGCCGGCAGGATCCCGTCGACGATGCGAAGCTGAACGTCGAAGATAACCTCGAGGAGTTCGGGCCGATCTCCGACAGCCGATCTCGATTACCTCCGCTGCGAAGCCGAGCGGCTTTACACCCAGACGGATAAAGCCATTCTGGCGAACTTCGGGGGCACTGCGTTCGGCGACATTGCACTGGTCCCCGCCGCCTGGATGAAGCATCCCAAAGGCATTCGCGACGTCGAAGAGTGGTACGTGAGCACCGCGATGCGCCGCGATTACGTCTACAAGATCTTTGAACGGCAGTGCGAGATCGGCCTTGAGAATCTGGAGAAGATCCGCCAAGTTGTGGGCAACAAGGTCGCGGCGGTGTTCGTGACCGGAACCGACTTTGGATCGCAGCACGGCCCTTTCATTTCCACCAAGGCCTATCGCGACTTGTACAAGCCCTTCCACTTGCAGGTCAACAACTGGATTCACCAGCACACCACCTGGAAGTCCTTCATCCACTCTTGCGGCTCGGTCAGGGCGCTGCTCCCGGATTTCGTCGAGGCCGGTTTCGACATCCTGAACCCCGTGCAATGTTCGGCAGCGGGCATGGCGGCGTGCGACCTCAAGAAAGACTTCGGAGCGCACCTTACTTTCTGGGGCGGTGGTGTGGATACTCAACAAACGCTGCCTTTCGGCACTGCGGAGCAAGTGAGAAAAGAAGTCAGCGAGCGCTTGCGAACGTTTGGCCCCGGCGGAGGATTTATCTTCAACACCATTCACAACGTACAGGCGCGCGTGCCGATCGAGAATGTGCTGGCGATCTACGAAACCGTGCGCGAGTGCGGCAAGTATCCTCTGGCGTAGAAGGTGCTAGTACTCGCTGACGAAAGTCCGCGTCATATCCGCGAGTGCAGGGAAGGGCGGGGCTTTAGCCCCGCCATGGAGAACGGCTTGTCAATTGGGAGCTTTAGCCCCTGAGGCAATGTGGCTTCAGGGCCTAAAGGCCCAACTTTTCGGGCTACCTGAGGCGGCGGGGCTGAAGCCCCGCCCTTCCAATGTGCCACGTTATGGCGCCGTTTTCCGTGACTAGGTGCTAGAGCACTCCCGTCGAACTGACCCCTCACCCGACCCGCGCGCCTCGAGAAAGCGCCATCGCGGGCCACCCTCTCCCCTCGGGAGAGGGCTGGTTTCCAGTTACCCCAAGCCCGCGTGGCAAGCCAGCGTGACAAGCCCGCTTGAGAATGTCCCGAGAACTCGGGATGCTATAATGAGCGCTGGAAGAGGCAGCGCAGATGAAGACTCTCGAAGAATACATCGTGCTGGCGGCTCAGAGCCACGGGCACACGTGCCCCGGGCAGATTCTCGGCATCCGCATGGCGATGCTGGGTCTGGAATCAATCGGTATTGATGATCCGGTTAATGCTCGCAAGCGTCTGTTAACCTTTGTTGAAATCGACCGCTGCGCCA
Organism: uncultured Acidobacteriota bacterium; assembly: GCA_963770415.1. Lineage (GTDB taxonomy): Bacteria > Acidobacteriota > Terriglobia > UBA7540 > UBA7540 > CAVROP01. The sequence goes on along the minus strand of CAVYPU010000014.1, from coordinate 170,946 downwards.
CGGACGCCGTCAGCCTGGTCACCGGTTGCCGCCTGGGCAAACGCTCTCTCAAATTCCTCGACTACGGGAAGGTGGCAGCGACCTTCGTGGACCTCGAAACAGGGCGGGCGGTGCGCGTGGCGGCCCGCGACGACGCGCGCGATAAAGCCAAGGCAATGTTCCCGGCGCTTGCCGACGCGTCCCAAGCGCAACTCGAAGCGTATAAAGCGATGGAAACGGCGGACCTCTTCGACCTCCATGAGGTTCGCGTAAAGCTGAACCCGGAGGATTTGCCGGGACGCCCGCACTCTCGCGTCACCTGCGCGCAGTGCGGCGAAGGCGTGAACGACAGACGCGAGCGCCGCATGGGTGGCCGTATCCTATGCAGGAGTTGCGCGGGAGAGAGGTACTACGAAGAACTGGGGAGTCAGGAGTCAGAAGTCAGGAGTCAGAATACTGATCGAACGGGAGGCACCAGTTAAGGGAAGTTGGGCCTGGGCCTTGGCAAGCCGTCAACAGGCTTACCCCACGGATTGGGATTCTGTCTCCTGACTTCTTACTCCCCTGCAGTTGCTTCTTATGTCAGAAGATCCAGCCATACCGCTTCCTGACGACCGCCCGCCGACGCTCACATTGCGACGGCGCTACTGGCCCGTGGTGACGCTTGTTATCCTCGGCGTCAATGTTGTTATTTTTCTTATTATGACCTTGGCCGGGGGATCGACCAGCACCGACGTGCTTCTGGATTTCGGCGCTTCGTTCACTCCCTACTTTCAGCGTGGAGAATACTGGCGGCTGATCATGCCGATGTTTCTTCACATCGGCTGGCTGCATTTGATCGTCAACAGTTACGCTCTTTTCATCCTTGGCCCGATACTCGAGCGGATTTACGGCTACGGGCGTTTTGCGCTAGTGTACGTAGCCGCCGGCATGGGCAGTTCGGCCCTGTCCATGGCGCTCTCGCGGAACATCGCGGCGGGCGCCTCCGGCGCCATCTTTGGAATCGCCGGAGCCATGCTGGTGGCAGGCTACTTGCACCGCGAACTCATCCCGCCCCGTTGGGGCCGCGCGCTCAGCAGAGGCATTCTGCCTTTCATTGTAATCAACCTGATATTCGGCTTCTCAGTCAGAGGCATCGACAACTGGGGGCATTTGGGCGGCCTCGCAACGGGCATGGTCCTGGCGGCCCTTATCCCTCCGCCCGCCCATGACGTGGCCCCGTGGGCCGGCGACGAGCGGCCCTCGCAAGCGGTCATCATTCTGCCAATGGCCGTAGTGGCCCTGGCTATGGCGACGACCGCGCAGCACTACGTGGCTTCACACGAGGTCGTGCGGTTACTCCAGCAAGGCGAGCGGTTCCACGCCTCGCATCAGAATGCCGGGGCGCTGGAACGTTTCGAGGCCGCTGCCCGGCGCTCGCCGCGAGACGAACGCCCCCACATCATGATGGGGGCGCTCTATCTGCGCGAGCAGCAGTTCGACAGAGCCATACAGGAATACAACCAAGCGGTGCGCTTGAGCCCCGGCGCTCCGGAGCCGCAACTCGCCCTGGGCGTGGCATATCGCATGAAGGGCGACCTGGACAGGGCGCAGCAATGCTTCGAAGCCGCTCTGGGCAAGAACCCCACGACCGCAGAGGGGCAGCGCCTGCTCGCCGATCTCTATGCCGACCAGAAGCTTTTTCCGGAAGCTGTCCAACATTACAAACAGGCCTTGCAGATCGAGCCGCAAAGCGCCGAGGTCGCACAATAACCTGGCATGGCTTTACGCCACTTGCGAGGATGCAAACTGGCGTAACCCGGGTGCCGCGCTCAAGCACGCTCGCCAAGCCGTCGAACTGACGCAATGGAAAGAAGCGGGATTCATCGACACGCTGGCAGAGGCCAATTTCGCGAGTGGCAGCTACCAGGAGGCCGTCCGGGTCCAAGCCCTGGCCTTGCAACTCGCCCCGCAAGACCCTGAACTGCTGGAACACATGGCCCGCTACCGAAAGGCGGCGGGTGGATAGGCGCTTGTCGGCCGGCAGGGGAGCATGTCCATGCGCCCCTGCGCCGGACCCGGCTCGACCCGGGCGGTGTAGGGGTAGGGCTTGCCCTACCCTTGTCGAGGCCGGCGGAAATGCGGGGACGGCAAGCCGTCCCCCTACAGTTCTTCGTCGGATTTGAATTCCTCGTCGTCCCATCGTGGCTTTCCGTCAGAAGCGGGTACGTTCATCGGCCGGCAGGGGCACCCGATCGATAGGCGGGATCACCCGAATTATACGCCCCCCCTCGGCACGCCACACAGAAGAGCCGCAGAGTCCCAACACCAGGGACTCTGCGCTACCATGCTACAGGGCTATGAATTTGAAGGCGCGACGTTGACCCAGGCCGTTGGCCTGGGCTGTGTTAGATCGCCCCTTTGGGGCTTAAGTCGGACGCCGATGCGAGCTTTCTGCCACTGCGTGGCCGAGAGCGGCCAGACCGCCAAAGAGTGCTATGAAAACGTAGAAACTCCAGGGGGGTAGGCGCAGCCTTCCCCAATAAGAAAGTGGGGCGCTGGTCTGCGGAAAGGCAAGCCTTTCCGCAAGTCAGGGCGGCAGAGCCGCAAGTCGCGTTGGACCAACCTTGAGGTCGTGGATCGAACGCCCGGGCTTTCAGGGAGAGCAGACGCACGCCGTCGCCGTTTGATAAATGTAGAAACTCCAGGGAAAGGCAGGCCTTTCCGCAAGTCAGGGCGGCGGAGCCGCAAGTCGCGATGCAACAGCCTTGCGGTCATGGATCGAACGCCCGGAAAGGTTGTTCATGCGGGTGCCCGGGTTTGAATTGCGTGAAGAACTCAGCGGAAGAAAGCTGAGACTCGGTACGGGAGCAAAAGCGTGCTAGTATTTCCCTAGGGGATTCCTATGGCTACGCTATACGTGGAAAACGTCCCGGACGACTTATATGAAGCCCTTCGAACCCGTGCGCGGCGACATCGGAGATCGATTGCCGGGGAAGTCCTATCACTCCTGGGAGAGAATATTCCAACCACGGAGGAACTAAAAGCTCGACGGGAGTTCTTCCGTCAAGTGCAGCGCTTCCAATCTCGCCGACCGCTTTCCGCCGGACCTTTCCCCTCAAGTGAGGAGATGCAGCGCGAGGATCGATTGCGGTGAGTCTCTTTGTGGTTGATGCCAGCGTGGCGGCGAAGTGGTTTCTTCCGGCGGAAGGAGAAACGCTAACGCGCGAGGCTGGCGAGTTTCTCCACCGATATACGACTGGCGAAATTCGATTGATTGTGCCGGACCTGTTCTGGGCCGAATTTGGAAACGTGATGTGGAAAGCCGTGCTTAGGGGCAGATGGACGAAAGAAGCGGCAGATGAAGCCATCGCAGCCATGAAAGGTCGGGATCTACCCACCGTCCCATCGTTGGAATTATTGGAAGAGGCGTCCGCTATCGCCAACGCATTCGAGCGAACCGTTTACGACAGTATCTATGTCGCCTTGGCGGCAAGTTCAAAGGCACAGTTGATTACCGCCGACGAGAGAATGGCCCACGCACTTGCGGCGAGTCTACCTGTAAAGTGGCTGGGCTCAGTGCAAAGTTAGATGAACTGCCGGATTTTCGATTTTTGACTCTGGACTTTTTCCATGCCCCAACTCCCTCGCGTGGTGATACTCGGCCGGCCCAACGTGGGCAAGTCCACGTTGTTCAACCGCCTTTGCGGGCGGCGGCGGGCGCTGGTGGGAGACGAGCCCGGCATGACGCGCGACCGTCTCTACGCTCCTGCCACCTGGCTCGGCAAGCCGTTTGAGGTCGTGGATACGGGGGGAATGATTCCCTCCGAAAAGGAGTTCATCCCCGCGGAGATTGTCCGTCAAGCCCAGGTGGCCATCGAAGAAGCCGCTCAACTGATTCTGGTGGTGGACGCCCGGCAGGGAATCGTGCCGCTTGATGAAGAATTGGTGCAACTGCTGCGCCGCACGGGGAAGCCGCTTTCGACTGGCCGTGAACAAGGTTGACGCCGCTCAGCATTCACCCCTGGCGGCGGAGTTCCACCGCCTGGGGATCGCCGATATCTTCCCGGTCTCGGCCGAACACGCGCTAGGCATGGACGACCTGCTCGACCACGTCACAAAGGATTTCGCCGTTCGCCGTCGAAACCGCCGAAGGCGCCCTGAACGACGACGAGACACCCACGCCCGCATCGGCTCCTCGAAATGAGGGACCGATTAACGTCGGCATCATTGGCCGGCCCAACGTCGGCAAGTCGACGCTCCTGAACAGTCTTCTCGAAGAGGAGCGCTCCATCGTCTCGCCCCTGCCCGGGACCACGCGTGACGCCGTGGACGCCGAATTCGAGCGCGACGGCTTGCGCTTCCGGTTTGTCGACACGGCCGGGATTCGCCGCAAAGGCAAGACCAAGTTGCTGGCGGAGAAGCTCAGCGTGATTCAGGCGCGAAAACACCTGGAGCGGACCGATGTGGCGCTTGCTCATGCTCGACGGCCCGGAGGGCGTTACGGCGCTTGACACGCATATCGGGGGCTACGCACACGAAAGCCGGCGCTCGGTCATCATCGTGGTCAACAAATGGGACTCGGTGAAGAAAGGGCCGACCACGACGCGCGATTACCTCCAGGTGATAAGGGAGCGGATGAAATTCCTCGACTACGCGCCCATCGTCTTCATCTCCGCCTTGCGCGGCCAGAAGCTGGGCGAATCTGCTTAAGACCATCGCCCAGGTTGCGGAAGCCCGGGCCCTGCGAGTTCCCACCTCGGAAATGAACCAGTTCCTGAAGGAAGTGGATTTCGAGCGCGCTTCCACCCCGGCCGGGAAGCCCACGCGGATCTATTACCTCACACAGGGCGGGGTCGCTCCGCCGGTGTTCGTGGCGTTTACAAACCGCGCCGGGCAAACTCCACTTCTCTTTTGAGAGGTTCCTGCGAGAATCGCATTCGGGAGAGATTCGGCTTCCTGGGCACCCCTATCGTCATTAAACCGCATCAAAGCCATTGACTTATTGATTTATGTTCGATTTGGAAGCTTGTTGACAGAGTGGTATAATTAGGCGGTTTGATTGATTTCATGGGAACCAACTATTTTATGCATACAGAATTTATTGGATCCAGAAAGGGAGCTCTAGGCAATGACCTGGGAAATGGCAGGAGTCCGTATAATCTTTTTGCTCATTATCATCGCGGCATCGTTCCAACTGCATCCATTCGGCCTTTCCAGATTTGTTGCAGCCTTTTTGGGTGCTTGCCTGGGAGTGTTTTTCATATTCTTTGAAATGCGCCTGGAAAGGGCCAGCCTGAAACGGCTGATTGGAGCTGGCACAGGATCGATTTTTGGGATTCTCGGGGCGCTGATGATCAGCCATCTGCTGAGCCTGACGGCGCTCGAAAAGGGCACCCTTTCGTTCCTTCAGGTAACGCTGCTCCTCCTCATGGCTTACGTAGGATTGGTGCTGGGCTCCAACAAGGGAGATCTGTTGAACCTCTCGGCACTGGGAGGGTTGTTCAGTGCCGAGGTCAAGCCGAAGAGAAACTTCAAGGTACTTGATACAAGCGTCATCATTGACGGGCGCGTGGCTGATGTGTGCGAAACGGGTTTTATCGATGGGACGCTCGTCGTCCCCCAATTTGTCCTCCGCGAACTACAGTTGGTGGCCGACTCCTCCGACCAGCTCAAGCGCAATCGGGGCCGGAGAGGCCTGGATATCCTCCAGCGCATGCAGAAGATGGGGACCGTCCAGGTGCAGATTGTTGAGGAAGACTTCCCGCAGTTGCGGGAAGTGGATATGAAGCTCATCGAGCTGGCCAAGCAGTTCGACGGGAAGATCGTCACCAACGACTTCAACCTCAACAAGATAGCCCAGCTCCAGGGCGTGCCGGTGCTGAACATCAACGAACTGGCCAATGCCTTGAAGCCGGTAGTGCTTCCTGGCGAAGCGATGCGAGTGTTTATCCTCAAGGAAGGCAAGGAGTACAACCAAGGGGTCGCCTACCTTGATGACGGCACAATGGTGGTCGTGGATAATGCCAAGAAGATGATCTCTAAGACCATCGACATCGCTGTAACCAGCGTTCTGCAAACCACCGCAGGCAAAATGATTTTCGGGAAGTTCGAGGAACGAAAGGCCGTGATCGCGGAGCCCGTTCATCAGTAGCACTCGAAAGCTATTGCCTCCTGATTAAGGAGGGGCGAAGGGTGGTTCTTTAGCGCTTCCTCAGTTGTGCCCACCCCTCTCCCCCATGGGCGGTAGATTGAGGGCTGGTGAGGGCCGCCGAACATGCCCGAAGGGCATGAAGGTCATTAGCCGTAGGTGAAACCTGCGGACGCGATGGCATACGTTGAGTATCTGAGCGACCCCGAAGGGGTCGAATTCAACCCCTCCGGGGTTGAATAGAATGCTTTGGGACGACGTTTACCGTAGGTTTCACCTGCGGCTAATGACGTTGGGTCCCTTCGGGACCCCGTCCCAACGCTTAATCTAGCGCCTATACCCCTCTCCCCTCTCCATCGCCGGGGAGGGACGACAAGAAAAGGACGTCGGAGCTTACTGTGCCTGCGACTGAAACCGCAAGCCTGGCGCCCGGCTTCTGACACCAGCCTATGAGCGTTGTCGCCATTATTCCCGCCGCAGGATGGGGCGTGCGCATGGGAAGCGCCACGCCTAAACAATTCCTCTCGCTCGAGGGCGTTCCGATCTTCGTCCACACGCTGCGGAAGTTCGTCGCCTGCGAGGCGGTTGACGATATTTTGCTTGGCGTCCGAGCAGAGGACACCGAACGGGCCCAAAACGAAATCGACCGCGAGCGTTTCCGCAGGCCCGTGCGATTGGTGGGAGGCGGACCTTCGCGCCAGGAGACCGTGGCCCGATGCCTGGAGCAAACCGGGGCGGATACGGAAATAGTGCTGGTCCATGACGCTGTGCGGCCGTTCGTCGAGCTGGAGATGATCCCAAGCGTGATCGCGGCGGCGCGCAAGGAGGGTGCGGCCATCCTCGGCGTCCCAAGTGTGGATACCGTAAAGCAAGTCCAGCACCACACAATCCTGGGAACCATCCCGCGGGAACGGATCGTGCTGGCGCAGACGCCCCAGGCTTTCAAATACGATATTATTCGCGAGGCTTATGCCCGGGCCGCGGCGGACGGCTTTCAAGGCACGGACGACTCCAGCCTTGCCGAACGGCTAGGCTACAGCGTGACGGTCATTATGGGCTCGGACCGCAATATCAAGATTACCAAGCCTTCGGACTTGCCTCTCGCCCGCCTTTACCTGGCGCAAGAACGCGAACTCGAGGAAGCAGCAGGATGAAGGCTCCCCGGCCTGCCAAAGGACCTGCTCGAAAGCCCGAGGCCGTGCCGCCGCAAAGCCTGGCTTCTATCCGCATCGGTATCGGCAACGACCTTCACCGCCTCGTTCCAGGCCGCAAGCTCATCCTGGGCGGGGTTCACGTCCCCTTCGAGAAGGGTCCGGTGGGGCACTCGGACGGCGACGCGCTGGCGCACGCTGTGTGCGATGCTCTGCTGGGCGCGGCCTCGCTGGGCGACATCGGCCGGCATTTTCCAAACACTTCTCCCAAGTGGCGCGGCGTCTCGAGCTTGCTCTTCCTGCGACACGTGCGCAAGTTGTTGCAGGTCAACGGCTTCGCGATCGTGAACGTCGATGCGACCGTGGGCCTCGAACGCCCCAAACTCTCACCCCACATTCCTCAAATGCAAGCAAAACTGGCTGAAGCACTTGGCCTCGATGCAAGCCAAGTCAGCGTGAAGGCCAAGACCGGCGAGGGGATCGACGCACTCGGCCGCGGCGAAGCCGTCCGGGCTGACGCGGTGGCGCTGATTAGTCAAGAGTCAATAGTAAATAAGTAAATAAGTTAAGCCATTCATTTCCATTTCCCCTATCGCACTTTCCTTCCAATGTAGCCCCCCCCCCCTCGGAGACGCCTGCCTGTCCAATGTGCTACATTCTTTGGGTCGGCTTAGGCTATGCGAAGTGACAGGTACGGGCTCACAGGTAAGATGCGGAATGAGGGCAGACCCAGAGAGCAATTAATCTGGCCGCCGCTGATCATCGCGCACCGTGGAGCAAGCGGAGAAGCTCCTGAGAATACTCTGGCGGCTTTCGAACTCGCTCTTCGGCAGGGCGCAGGGGGAATCGAGCTGGACGTTCACCTTTCTTCCGACGGCATTCCGGTCGTCATTCACGACCCCCGCTTGAGCCGCACCACATCGGGCAAGGGTTGGGTCGGCGAGCATCGGGCGAGTGTGCTCCGTAGATTGGACGCCGGCTCCTGGTTTAACCGCCGCTTCCCCGAGAGGGCGCGGCTGGCTTATCAGGGCGCGAAGATTCCACTCTTATCCGAGGTGCTCGCCTGGGTTCGCCGGCACAGAATTCTTGCCTTTGTAGAAATCAAGGCGGGCAGGAACGCACCTCCGGGAATCGAAGCTAAGGTGTTGAACGAAATCGAAAGGGCCGGCGTCCGTTCGCTCTCGACCATAATTTCCTTTGACTCCGGCGCCCTCAGGCGGGTCCGGGAACTCGATCCCCAGATCTCGCTAGGACTGGACGTTTCAAGAGGGCTGCTGGCCACCCGGCGGGTGAGATCTCTCGGAGGAAGTGCGCTTCTCCCGCATTGGGCCATCGCCTCGCGGGGGTTCGTCCGCCGGGCGCACAAGCACTCGATCCGCGTGTTTTCATGGACTGTGAACCAGTCCGCTGGAATGGAGCGGAAGATTGCCGATGGCGTGGACGGAATCATTACCAACTATCCAGGCAGACTTGCGCAAGTCCTTAGCCGAATCAATCCGCGTTCAGACGCAACGGCGTGATTTTCCATGGGCAAAGCAACGAAGAAGGTCGCCAAGAAGTTTGTGATTTCGGGACGTGTTCAAGGCATCGGCTACCGGTTTTTTGCCGAGCATTGGGCGGGCCAGCTTGGCATCGCCGGTTACGTTAAGAACCTCTGGGATGGCACTGTCGAGGCCTATGCTATAGGAGACGAAGCGTCGCTTGAGGCATTCAAGCTCCGGCTGGCCGAGGGGCCGCGCATGAGTCGGGTCACCGGAGTCAGTGAAACTGACGAGGCAGTGGACAAGCGCTATTCTCGTTTCATGATCGAAGGATGAGACTGTTAGCTTTCGACTTTTGACTGTTGACTTTTGTTAAGGAGGAATGCGTTGTGGACCTGAAGACACTGGTTCGAGAAGTTCCGGACTTTCCCAAGCCCGGCATTCTCTTTTACGACATTACCACCCTGCTCAAAGACCCGCTGGGCCTTCACATCGCCGTCGATGCTCTGGCCAACTGCTACATAGGGCGCAGGATCGACTGCGTGGTGGGAATTGAGGCCCGCGGCTTTATCTTCGCTCCCATGGTCGCTTATCGGCTCAACGCCGGATTCGTTCCGGTGCGCAAGCCCAAAAAGCTACCGGCCGCCACCGCGCGCGCATCTTATAATCTCGAGTACGGCGCCGACTCGCTCGAGATTCACCGCGACGCTATAAGCCAAGGACAAGAGGTATTGATTATTGATGACCTGCTGGCCACAGGTGGAACGGCGTTGGCTGTGGCGCAGCTTATCGAGTCATTGGGCGGAAAAGTGGCGGGGCTGGGATTCCTGATTGAGTTGGGATTCCTTAAAGGCCGCGACAAGCTCAGTAAGTATGACCTCCACGCGATCATGGAGTACTAGGCTTGCGCCTGCTCATCCCGCAGACGGAGGGTGTGGTTCGACTGCTCTCAGAATCTCATTCAGAAAGTGTTCCTCCGCGAGCGAGCCTTCGATTGAAGAGGTTCCATTGACAACGGTTTTCGGGACCGCGTGAACGCGATGCTTGGTCGTCCATTCGGGGAATTCCGTGGCTTCGATAGCGTCGCTCACGACCTTGTCATTCTCGATGGCAAACTGATATGCGAGGCGCACGGCCCGCGGACAATGAGGGCAAGTGGGCGTAACAAAGACTTCCAGATGGAGGGGCTTACTCAATTGGGCGAGCTTGTCTCGACTGGCGGCCTCAAGACCCGAATCCCCTTTCGAAACCGCGAGGATGCCATCGAGCAAGGCGGAAAACTCGTATCCGGCGGGCAGACCGTAAAAGCGAATGCCGTAGTCCTTCTCGTTTCGAATGATGGTGGCGGGAACATTATTCACGCCATACGCTCTGACTTTTTCTGTGTCGAGCTGGAAGTTGAAAACTTCGAGCGACAGCTTTTCAGAAAGGGGAACAAGTTCCTGCACAAGCTGCAAGGCCTCAGCGCCCAGCTCAAGATTAAGTTCCTGGGTGAAGTGGACCAACTTCACCGGGTTCACCATTTGTTGCAGTCTTGCGCGGATTTGGATGGCATCTTCGTCCCGGATCAGACCCATACTTATTCGATGCCCGAGGGTAGGGTTGGTTGCTCCGCAGTGAAAATCCCCGTCGTCCCCGCGAAAGCGGGGACCCATTGTCGGTCAAGTGGATTCCCGCTTACGCGGGAATGACATACATGGCGCGATTTTCAGGGGAAGCCTGGGAAACGAACCGGTGGGGACCCCGTTCCCCGGAAAAGCGGAGGAGAAACGGCACTGCCACCGTTTCTGTCCCGTGTTCCGGCCGATTCGCAAATCGGAGTAGAATGTTCTCCTGGAATCAGTCACAACCTCGCCGGCTGTGTTGACGGCCGACAACATCTTGTGATTGGCATCTACACATTATGGAGGACACGTGAGCCGTCTTTTCTGTTGTCTGCTTCTCCTCGTTGTCTGCTCACTTCCATTGCCGGCAAAAGACCGAGTGTTGACAACGGGAACGCTGGTGAATGCCGAAACGGAAAGCGACCCGAGACACGTCGGGGTCCCGCCCACAATCGTGACCGGGCCGAAGGTCGTAACGCTTCGGAACGACGTGACCTACTACACCATTGACGACGGGAAATACCGCTGGGTGGTCACCAGGCGAATGACCAAGAAAGATGATAAGCCGCTCGACCTGACGGTCAATGCTCCGGTGAAGTTCGCCATTGAAAAGAAGACCTGCTATTTGCTGGACGGACAAGGCCAGGAGCACAAGCTGGCGGTAGAGCGAAGGACACTGAAATCGTATTGACCGTCCCGCGAGCAGGCGGTGGGTGGCGCCGACATCGCTTTCCATGTCGGCGCCACAAAGCGCACACAGAAGACATAACGCATGTGCCATTCCCGACGCTACGCTAGATTTCGTTTTCCGAATCGAAGCCGAACTTCTTCATCTTATAGCGGAGCGCGTCGCGGGAAATATCCAGAAGTTTGGCGGCGTGGGTTTGGTTGCCGCCCGTTTGCTTCAAGGCCAGGCCCACCAACTCTCTCTCCACTTCTTCGAGCGAGGTCCCTTGCTTGGGCAGTTCCATGACCGGGATCATCCGCCCTGAGGCGAGCGCACGCCACGATGTCGAAGTAGTGGCCATGATCGGCGCAGGCTCCATAGAAGTGCAATCAGGAACCGCGACTGGAGGGACGTTTTCAAAACTCTGCGGCTGGCCCGTCACCTGAATGGGAAGATACGTGGGCCGGATGTAGTCGGCCTCCTCGAGAATCATGGCCCGCTCGACAGCGTTCTTCAGCTCACGAACATTTCCCGGCCAGTCGTAAGCCAACAGCAGGTTGCGGGACTCCTGGGCGATGCCGCGGATCGCCTTTCGAAATCGGAAGTTGTAACGCTCGATGAAAAAATCCACCAGCGGAAGGATGTCTTCCTTCCGGTGCCGCAGAGGCGGCATGAAAATGGGAATGATGCTCAGCCGATAGAACAGGTCCTGGCGAAAGACGCCCTCCCGGACAGCCTGCTCGAGGTCGCGGTTCGAGGCCGCAATGACTCGAACATCCACTCCGATATCCTTGATTCCCCCAATTCGCCGGATCGTCTGGTCCTCGAGTACCCGAAGGAGCTTCGCCTGGAGATACGTTGACATCTCGCCGATTTCGTCAAGGAACAGGGTCCCGCCATCGGCCACCTCGAAGAGGCCTTTCTTTTGCGCCTTGGCGTCAGTGAATGCCCCGCGCTCGTGCCCGAACAACTCAGCTTCCATCAAGGTTTCCGGTATGGCCGAACAGTTGATGGGCACGAAGGGCTTCTCGGCGCGCACGCTGTCGTAATGGATGGCCTTGGCGATCAGGTCCTTGCCTGTGCCGCTCTCACCTTGAATCAGCACCGTGGAGGCTTCGCTGGCCGCCACCTTGCGCACGAAATTCATCAGCTCCAGCATGCGCGGGGATTTGCCCACCACCTCGTGGTAACCGGAGCGCTTGCGCACCTCTTCCCGCAGCCCGTCGCGCTCCGAGCGCAGCATGGAGCGGTCGATGGCGTTGGCAATGGTGATTTGAAGTTCGTCGAAGTCCAGGGGCTTCTTGATAAAATCCAGGGCGCCCAGCTTGATCGCAGTTTTGATATCATCTAACTGTGGATCACCGGTTATCATAATAACCGGGATGGATAGGTTGTTCTGCTTGATCTCGCGCAGGACTTCGATACCGCTCAGGTCGGGCAGCCGCACATCCAGCAGGATCAGGTCGGGCGCCTCAGCGCGGATTTGCGCCAGCGCGCCCGTGCCGCTTTCCGCTTCGTGGGCAGTGTAGCCCCACTCCTCAAGTTGTCGGCGTACGGACCAGCGAATCAGCTTCTCGTCGTCGACAATCAGGACCTTCTCATTGGGCATAGATTTCTCTGGTTTCCTCGACCGCCTCGCGCAGGGGCAAGCGGATGACAAAACAGCTTCCCTTCCCGACTTTGCTTTCCACGGTCAACGTGCCCCCATGCTGGCGAATGATCCGCCGGCAGAGTGACAACCCCAGGCCTGTGCCACCCCGCTTGGTGGTGTAGAAAGGACGAAAGATACGCTCCAGCGACTCGGGAGGAATCCCGGCGCCGGTATCGCTTACCGAGATCTCTACCAGGTTGGCTTGGCCCGGTCCGCCAGGAGCCTGGAACTTAGCAGCAATCGTGATCTTCCCCTCCCGATCAATAGCTTGAACCCCATTCAAAACCAGGTTCAAGAGCACCTGGTGAAGCTGCTCCGAATCCATGCGGAAGGGAGGGAGGTCCGGAGGGACCTGCACGGAAAACTCCACGTGCTTTATTCCTGTTTGCTGGCGAGCAAATTGTAAGGTTCGAGCAAAGGTTTCCTTCAAGTCAGCCCGGCCGAACTGCGGCGGTTTGGGCTTTGCATAAACGAGCAGATCGTTCAGCACCTTCTCGATTCGCCGCACCTCTTGCCGCAAGTCCTCCATCACTTCCCGGTCCGGGTGATCTTTGGGAAAGTCCTTGGTAATTATCTCAATCGCCCCGGCAATGCCGGCCAGGGGATTGCGAATTTCATGCGCCACGCCCGCCGCAAGCTCACCCATCGTCGCCAGGTGCTCCGCCTGGAGCATTTCCGACTCGTGAGCGCCCTGGCAGTGATCGCAGAAATCCTTCCACCGGGTGGCCAGGGTGCGGATCTCCCCCTCGAGGCCCTTCGTGCCCACCTCGATCTTCACCGGCATGGTCAGAGTGAAGTAATTGGGCGCTATCCTTTGGATGGCCATTCGAAGCTCCGCCAGCAGAGCCCAAGACCGACGTTCCTGGTAGATGAGCACACCGGTAGCGGCGGCCAAAGCGGCAAGCAACGCGACCGCCAACTCCAGCCGGATGCTCAGCCCGCTGCGGACCCACTCCAGCAAAATGAGTAGGACGATTCCCGCCATGGCGGAAATCAAAACGACTAGATTCTGCGCAAAGGTCGGAGGAAACCTGAAGGCACGTTTTAAAGGCGCCCAGTTCACTGCTTTGATCATCCCCTCCCGGTTTTCAACCGCACCGATTTTAGCATACGGCGGGTTAAGTGGCCAGAAAGCCCGAAACATTTTTACTTCCATCCCATGCGCTCGCGCAGAGAAGTGATGTGGGCGATGTGGTGCCGTCCATGCCACGCGACCATGCCCAAGTACTTTTCCAGTGCCAGCACTCCGAGTTCGGGGTGCCGAAGAGTGCGCGCAAAATCCTGGGTACGGAGAGAACGCAATAGGAGTACCCAACGCTGGTGCAAAGAATCCAGCAGAGTGAGTGAAAGTTCCAGCGGGGCTGTACGCGCATCCTTCAGGGCTGCCCAACGCTCCTGGTCATAGGGCTTGATGGTCGGCTCATCCTCCGTTAACGCCAGCCTGAAGCGGATGTAGGTATTCATGTGACTGTCAGGAAGATGGTGAACCACTTGCCTTACCGTCCAACCCTCCGAACGATAGGGAGTATCAACCTGCTCCTGGGTCAGGCCTGCCACAGCTTGGCGGAGCTGCCCAGGCGCCTGCTCGACTTGGTCAATCAGTTGCTCCCTCTGCTTATCCGGAACAGGTCCTCCCCATTGGAACTTCCCGATCGGGTATCGTGGATCCATAGAACCATGCCTCCCTCGTCAGATTACTCAGGCCCAGTCTTGAAAATTGGGTATATACCATTCTACCCCGTTCGGCGTGTTTGGTGGGAGACGGTTTGCCGCCCTCGTTGTGTTGATTGTCTTCGAACGGGACACCGAAGAATGGAGTGAGGCAGGGCCTACCCCCATTAGCGTTTACATGAAGGTCTCGCCGTTGTCCGAAGCTGCGTTAGCAGTGCCATAATGTGGCCCACGGCGAGCCAGCCGTGGGATCCGAGGTGTGCCGTCACCCTTGAGCCACGGTAGTGGCGACAGAAAAATCTTCCCCGATCCATCGGGATTATGTCGCCCCTGCCGGGGCTTAAAAGATATTCTCACTTTCCACTGTCCCCACGGCTGGCTCGCCGTGGGCCACACTATATCGCCCGCCAAGGCGGGCTCTTGGGCACGTCTGGCGGTCAGACGGGCGCTTTCTTTTCTTTGAAATGCCATGCCACAGCATAACAAATGCGGCCCGGGGGCCGCTGAGGGGAAGGTTGTGTATACTGTTCAAATGGGGTGCCTCCTGGCCGGTGGTCGCGTTGCCTTTGGCGTGTTCCGCACAATTCTGGTAATTCTCGGTGTTCTCTTGGCGCTTGCTCCCCTCGTTGCCGACGGTCAGGACGGCCCCGGCCACCGCGCTTTCCCCGAGATCAAGCAGCTACTCAGCGACGTGCAGGAAAATCAGAAGCAGATCGAAAATATAGTGGACCAATACAGTTGCACTGAAGACGAAGAAGTCCGCGAGTTAGACAAGAACGGCCAAGTGAAGAAGACCATCGCCAAGGAATACGAGGACTTCTACCTGGGTGGCCAGCTTGTGAGACGGGAGGTCAGGAAGGATGGTAAGCCTCTAAGCACCGACGAGCAAAAGAAAGAAGATGGCCGGATCGAGAAGCGCATCCGCGAATATGAAAAGAAGAAGGACGAGGGCAACGAGGAAGCTGCGAAGAAGAAGGAAAAGGTCGATGTCTCGACATTCCTGCGAGCGTCGAATTTCCTCAATCCCCGTTGGTCGGAGTTTCACCAGCGCAGGGTGATCGTCTTCGATTTCGTGCCCAATCCAAACTACCGGCCGCGCAACAGGACGGAAGACCTGCTCCACAAGCTGGTGGGTACGCTGTGGGTGGATGACCAGGCTCGCCAGGTAGTTCGCTTGGAAGCTCACCTGAGCGACACGGTCAAGCTTGCAGGCGGCCTGCTGGCCTCGGTTCACAAGGGAGCTTCCCTCAAGATCGAGCAGGCCAGGACAAAAGACGGCGTCTGGCTTCCCTCCTATGTGGAAGCCCACTTTTCGGCGCGGTTTCTGCTCCTGGCCAGCGCCCTCGGCGACTACACGTCGCGATTCAGCGGTTACAAGAAATTCCGTGTGGAAACCGCCGCACCGTCTTCGAAGAACACACTGTGAAGCCCCTATCCAACTATCCGGGCCAATTCCGACCTGTGGGATTACTCCGAGACATGAACAATCGCCTTGACCACCCCGTCGCGATAGTCGGCGACCAGGTCGAAAGCCCGCTTGGTTTCGGCAAGCGGGAAATGATGAGTCACGAGCGGATCGAGTTTAATCGAGCCATTTGCCACGAGCTGGATCGCGGGAGCCATGCATTGATTCTGCCTGCGCACGCTCTGAATTCTTATCTCCTTGCGCCGCATGGTGTGGATGCTGAACGAGACGCGGTCAACCTCCGGAATACCGATCATCAGCACTCTCCCACCGGGCTTGAGCAGCTCAATTGCCTGATCGAGCGTTTCCTGCTGGCCCGCGCACTCGAAAACGAAATCCACACCGAGCGGCTCGATGTCGCGAATGGCCTGCACCACGTCAACCTTTTTCGGGTTGCCGGTCCAAGTTGCCCCGCAGCGCCGGGCCACATCGAGACGCTCGTCGAGCAAGTCGGTGGCGTAGACCTTGCATTCACACGCGGCGCGGCTCGCGAGCAGTACGCACAACCCAATAGGGCCGGCGCCTAGAACTGCGATCTTTGCGCCCCGCTGCATCTCGGCCAGGCGCTGCGCGTAAACCCCGATTGAAAGCGGCTCGACCGCCGCGGCTTCGACCGTGCTCACGCGGTCAGGAATCGGGTAGCACGACCTGTCCGGCATGACGAGGTATTCCGCGAGCGCCCCCGGCGCCTGCCCCGGACACGCCAGGAAGGCTTGGTTCCGGCACGTATGCTCCCGGCCGGACAGGCATTGGTCGCAATGCCCGCAAGTAATCAGCGGGTCAACAGCCACGCGCTGGCCAACTTTCAGCTTCTTGACCTCGTCCCCCACCTCGACCACCGTCCCCGCGCACTCGTGTCCAGTCCACTCCGGATACTTGACCACCAGCGTCCCGATCCGCCCTGTCGTGTAGTAGTGCACGTCCGATCCGCAAACCCCCACTACACCGACATGCAAGAGCACACCATGCGGGTCGGTGATCTTCGGCGGCGCGGTCTCGCGAATCTCCATCTGTCTTAAGCCGGTCAAGAAAGCTGCTTTCATCAAGACTCCTCCACACATTCAGTAAGCTATTGTATCAGGTGGGAAGCTGTCGGGTAACATCAGCAGAACTGCAGGTTGAGGCGGCACACCGGCCCCGGGCACACTCAGCACAGTCGCTCATGGCATACTAACGGAACCCTCTGCTAAGCCTCCGTCGCCTTTTCGCCGTGCAGCCTCTTAACCAGGTTGGCAACGTTGTGCGCGAAGTGCCGGGCGTTTTCTACGCCCTCTTTGTCTTGCCAGATTTCGCCTGGAAGCCGTCCAAACACCATGTTCCAGTAATTCGAGCCGGGCACAATCATGTCATTAATCAGGAAGAACATGAGCATTTCCTGGAGCGTGAAGGTTTGGCCGCCGCGGCGCGCCACGGCCACAGGACCGCCCACCTTGCCGGCGAGGAACTGGTCCGAATTTTTGGAAACGTAGCCGATGCGCTGCAGCGCCGACATCACATCTCCACGCGCCGTGCCGAAATAAACGGGCGACCCCACGATGAATCCCTGCGATGCCCGGAGCTTCTCGATAACCTCGTTCAAACCGTCCTCAAGACTGCACTCCTTCGACTCTCTACACTTGCCGCACGCCGTACAGGATTCGATCTTCATTCCGGAAAACGAGATAACTTCCGCCTCAACTCCCTGCTCGCGAATCACCCGAGCGCATTCGCCCATGAGTTGCGCCGTGTTGCCATCCGCCTTCGGACTACCACTTATTAAAAGAACCTTTGCCATAATTCATCTCCTATGAATGTAAAAACGCACCATACTACCACACTCCTTGTGCTAAGGTTTGGGGGACGCGGAAGGCCCGCAGGACGCAGCATTAGTTGTGGCCATGTTCCGTGTCGTTCTACAAACAGAGCTCGATTTTTCGCACCCTTGGCGAAAGTCATGTCCGTCCCGCGAAAGCGGGAATCCACCTTGCCTGACCGGCTTGCGATGGGGTGATGAAGCATGGAGTCGATTCTTATGAAAAATACCTTTCTTAACAAATCATGGATTGGACTATTCGGCCTGCTCTGCATGGCGAGTGTGGCTTGGGGCGCTGCGCCTGAAGCCGCCAAAGCCCCGGTCGCCGTCCCGTTCCAACTGCGTACTCCCACGAGCGGCGTCAAGCTTACCGGCGGCGTGCTCAAGCGGACCTTCGACAACAACCTCAAGTACCTGCTCAACAACTTTTCCGTGGACGATCTGCTTTACGTTTATCGCGAGCGCGCCGGAAATCATAACCCTCCGGGAAAACCTCACACTTGGGACAAAGGCGGACCGATGGTGCCCGGCTCGGTCGCGGGCCTCTTCCTTATGGGCAGCGGCAATGCCTTGCGCTGGGATGGTGACAAGCGCCTGCGGGAAAAAATGGACACCGTAATCGCAGGCCTCGTCGCAGCGAAGCAGGCGGACGGGTTCATCATGGGTTACCCGGAAGACAAAACCGACGTCCGCGAGAATGCCAATTATGTGCGCTCCTGGATTACGCACGGCCTCATCGACGCTTCCTTGGCCGGGAATCCCGAGGCTTTGCCGCTCGTCCGCGGTTACCTCGACTGGTTCAATCATTCCGGCTACCCGGCAAAAGTGGCGGACAAGATTCACGGCTACATCCCCGACCACTACATCCCTTATCAGGGAATGATCTCCTCCACGCTCATGTACCTCTCGCCGCTCGGCAGACGCGACGATCTCGACGTGATTTTGAGGTATTACCAGGAAGATTGGTGGCTCGACCAACTACTGGCCAATGACGACCGTGCCATCTACGACCGCCCGGAATCCCATTGCTACGAGATAACGGCCTTCGAAGCGTACCTGGACCTTTATCGCATCACGGGCGATATGCGATACCTGCAGGCTGTGCTGAACGCCTGGAAAATGTTGCGCGAGGAATGGGAAATGCCCGGTGGCTCCTGGGCCTTGTGTGAGGCCAAACGATATCCGCCGAAGTCATATCTGTTGGGGCCACGGAGCCGGTCGGGCGAAGAGTGCTGCGCGGTTTTTTGGACGAAGCTCAATCAGCGGCTCCACCTGCTTTTCCCCGAGCAGGAAGTCTATGTGAATGAAATCGAGAAATCGATTTACAACGCCGGGATCGGGAATCAACTCGGAAGCTCCATGATCAGTTACTCCACGGTTCTCGAAGGCAAGAAGGAACCGCCCCAGTGCCCTCCCTACGGAACCTGCTGCGAGGGCCAAGGCACGCGGCTCTATGGTTCATTGCCTGAGTACCTCTATTCCTTATCTCCGCGCGGAATCTATGTGGACCTCTATGCTGCCTCCGAGATCGCATGGAGGCAGGGGGATGCTGATTTGAAGCTGAGCACCACCACGGCTTTCCCCGAAGCAGGGGATGTAAAGATCAACGTGGACGCCTCCGAGCGCGCCGCGTTTACTCTGAGCCTGCGCATTCCCTCCTGGACGCTTAAGGCCGTAGAAATCTCCGTGAACGGGAAGCCCGTGGCGGCAGGGATTCCAGGTAGCTACTGCCACCTCGAGCGGGAATGGCAGGCTGGCGACCAGGTCTCCTTCACATTGCCGATGGGATTTCGAATGAGCCGCTATGAGGGTTACGACCAGATTCCCGGATACTCGCGGTATTATCTCGAATATGGGCCGCTCCTGATGGCGCTAGTGGGCAAGCCGAACCTCGAACAATCCATTCGCATCTTGAACGATCCCAGTCAGCCCTCGGCATGGCTTAAACCGCTAGCCGCGAAACCGTTGCACTATCAAATCTCGACCGATAAGGGGTATTGGAGGCTGCGCGAAGACGAAGCCTGGGGAGAGAAATCGTTCGAGTACATGCCCTATTTCGACGTCCCGCAGGACCAGGAATTTACGGCGTTCCCGGTGATTCAGAATAGGCAGTGAGCAAGATGGAAATTATGGGTCGGGGGCGAGCTTCACAAGTCGCGGGTCAAATTGAAATGGCAGCGGCTTGCCAATCCTGAGTTTTGAAAATTCCCGATGGCGGGGATTCAACAAGAAGTTGCTCTCCGTTGGCACCGTGGCGCTCGGGACCTGGAGAACGGCTGAAGAGCCCGCAGCAGCCCACGCATCTCCAATCTCGCGACATGTCGCAACTTCTGGCACCCAGCTCTTCACGGCGTGCCGTACATCGACATGGGAAATCAGCCGAGCATCTATCCCTACCTCAAAGACGACGTATCTTTCCAGCAACTCCCAGCTCTCTGAGATGCACGAGGATTTCAAGAGCCGCAAGGGATTGAGACTCGGCGGTGTACACGATGGCGACACCAGGACTATTCCAGCGCCCCCCGAACTGGCGCGCGCCTTCACCCGTGAAAGCCTTCTTGGCGTGCTTGCGCTTTACGATTCGCCAGGCCACCACCATCACGAGAAGACCCCGTGCTCTAGGCGGCCGATCAATTTCTCTACTTCACGAGCACCGAGTTCGGTCCGGGAATACTCGAATGGAGTGTGTTCCCCAAGCGCCTGGCGTGGACTCCCCAACCAGCTAACCGCGGAGGTTACGTCTCCCTCAAATAATTCCACAGCTTTCTCAAAAACACCAGAAATGCGGAGGAGCCGCTCCGACTCGTCTGTCGTTAGTGTGCCCGAGACTCGGCGCCGAGCGAGCGTGCGTTGGGGGATGGCGATGACTGATCCAATTTCATCGGCGGTTAAGCCGCTCACTTCGCACAACGATTCCAGCGCCCTGTAAGGGAGCCCCTGCTCAATTTGCCGCACCAGTTCTTGCGTTCGGTTACGAGTCAAGCCCAGGCTTGCCGCCCGTCGTTTGAATCGCATCCGGTGCGGGGAAGACCGCCGCCTTTCCAGCCTCGCCCTACCGATTATGACGTGTCCCATATAACCACTTTACTCCAGTTTGCCAGATTGTCAAGCGTTTCTTGCCAATTGGCAGAGCCCAGTCACCCCTGGGTGCCGATGGCGCACACCTCCTGCCGCTTTTCGGGGGAATGTGCGCGACGGACGGATGCGGCAGCAGGCGACCAACCCCTCACCCTGCCCGCGCCGGCTGGTGAAAGCGCCGTCGCGAGCCACCCTCTCCCCAAGGGGGAGGGCTGAGTCTTGGCGAAGGGGGAGGGTTTTCTCACCAAGTCAGGAAAGCAGGATCTGGTTCTCGGAGTTTCTGGTTTCGCCGACGCTCGTGATGCGCACTGCCGCCGGCGCTTTGACGGGGCATTTGGTTTCGCAGATGCCGCAGCCGATACAAAGCTCAGGGTCCACGCGCGGCTGCTTCACGGCCAGCTTCTCGCCCTGAATATTCCGCACTTCAACTTCTTCGAACCAGATGGCCTTCTTGGGCGTGGGGCAGTGTTCTTCGCAAACGATGCATGTTTTCGCATAGGCCCAGGGGAGGCAACGGTTCTTGTCAATGTACGCCAGGCCGATCTTGATCTTCTGCTTTTCCGGGACTTCAATCTGGCGGATGGCGTGCGTCGGGCAAACCTGCGAACAGAGGTTGCATTCGTAGTCGCAGTAGCCGAGCGACATCTTCAGCACGGGCGTCCAAAATCCTTCGACCCCGCCTTCGAGAGAAGCGGGGTGAACGGCGTTCGTGGGACACACCTTCATACACGCGCCACAGCAGATGCACCGGGCGAGGAATTCCTCTTCGGGGAGCGCTCCAGGGGGCCGAATCAGAGCGGGGTCGAAGGAACGCTTCGAAGCTTCGGGAGCGATGCTAAAGAGGAGCTTCGCGCCCAAGCCCGCCAGGCCCGCCGCCATTACACCTCGCCGCTCAAGATCAAGCCCAGTCCCTTTTGGAGGATGAAGGAAACCACCGAGCCATTTGGACAGGGCGTTAGCTCCAGCTCCTATTTTCATCCCGGCTGGCGCAGACCCCGCCGCCTGGGGTCTGCGATTTTCTGAAGGCAGCTCGGACTGCAGAGATTCTTCGCTTCGCTCAGAATGACAGCCCGAAGGGTCAAACCGGTCGCCCACCGTAAACGAAATAGCCTGCCTGGGGCAATCCGACTTGCAATTCCAGCAATAGAAGCACTCGGAGGGCTTCCACGCGAGGGGCTTGTCGGGATTGGCTCCGCCCTGGCAGTCTGCGAGGCACAGCCGGCAACTGTTGCACCTTTCCGCATCCTTCTCGAAGCGCACGAGCGGGTTCTTCCCCACCACGCCCAGCAGCGCGCCCAAGGGGCAAACAAGACGGCACCAGAAACGCGCGCGCCAAAAGTTGAGCGCCACGACCGCGATGAACAGCGTGCCAACTAGCAGGCTGCCCCAGTAATACGGTTGGTCGGCTGCCAGGAAGTGTTTGCGCAAAAACCCGTATATGGGTTCCGTCGCAAAGGTGAGCCGGACTGGGCCGACGCCGGGATCATCGTTGTAGATCCATGTGAACGCCGCCACGAGGGCCTTGTTTATCGCCGGATAGATGGACGTCGAAAGCGAACGAAAGAAGAAAGAAAAGGGGTCGAGCCAGCCTACAATGTTCGCCCCTAGCAGCGCCAGCAACGAGAAACGCCACCAGCAGATAATATTTCGCCTTCTGCCAAGTGTCGTAGCCGCCCGCTTCGAGTTTCTGTTTGGCGCTCCCGCCGCGCAGACTCGAAAAGAAGTTGTGCAATGCCCCAAAAGGACATATCCAACCGCAAAACCATCGACCGAAGACAAGAGTCATCGCCAAGGTAACGAGCGATAGTAGCATGGCCCCGACGAATGCGCGCGAAGCTACCCAAGCGCTCAGTGCCACCAGCGGGTCCAAGTTGAAGAAGAGGGTGACGCCCCGGCCGGCCTTGTTAATAGGGTGGTAAACCGTCTGCAGGAAAAGATAGCAGAAGAGCAGAAAGAAGCCCGTCTGGATAAACCGGCGCAGCCAGACGATTCTCGAAGTCTTCCTCATCAAGGCCATGGGATTCACACTTCTATTTGCTTGGGCGCGAGCGAATTGAAATCGATTGTGCCCAGGCCCCGCGCATTCCCCTCCGCGATGTAGCCGATCGAGGCGGGCTTGTAGCCGAGCAAAGTCGCTCCATAAGCGTCCACGGCAACCTGGTCAACGCCCGCCACCACGGTGTCCTTGCGCTTCACGTCGGCAAGGTTACCGCCGACCGGCCCATTGGCCGCGAGCACGCGGATGGCGTCCATCACCACGAGGCGTGGCTTCAAGAAGGCCGCGAGGTCCGCCAGGGTGCCGCCCAGATCCTGGTGCAGCCGGTTGCGCGGCCCGCCCAGCACGCCCATCAGGTTCTTCATGCCCAGCGTCGCCACGCACAGGTTGTGGCTCTTAACGATGGGGACGTTGATCAGCCGGTCCGCTTCCACGACTTCCTGGTACACCTGCCACTGCTTGAGGACTTTGCCGTTAATGGACATCTTCCTGAACTTTCTTTCGTCCAGGAACGCCACTTCCGCACCCGCTTTTTCGGCCGCTTGCTGGATGCCGCTGCGGGGAAAGGTAAGCCGGGCCTCGTTGCAAGGGTTGTCACTCACCAGCACTTTCCTGGCTCCCGCCTGGTAGCACATCTCGACCAGCGCGGCGACCACGTCAGGATTGGTGGTGGCGGCCTGCTCCGGGCGACGGTCCCAGCCTATGTCGGGCTTTACCCAAACGACGTTCCCCTTCGAGACAAATCGGCTCATCCCGCCCAGGGCCTCGACGGCTTGCCGCGTGAGCCGCCTTGCTTCCTCGGCAATGCCGTCGGGCTCCGTAGGAGAATTCTTGTAATGGGCGATGCTCAACGAAAGCCCCGGCCTAGGGGCTGGGGGTTGGGGACTAGGGGCTAGGGGATCGAGACCGGGCGCCGGGGGATGACCACTGGCGAACCATGGCGCGGGTGTTGGCAACAGCAGGCCCAAACCTGCGCCAGCCAGCACGTTTGATTTTAGGAAATCTCGCCTATCCATCTGCACCGTGAATTAACTCCTCGACAGGGCGAAGATTCGATCGAGCATTGTAGGCGGGCGGCTTGCCGTCCCCCGATTCGCCGCGTGCCTGGCCGGCGGGGGCAGGGCTTGCCCCATAAGCGTTTACATAAAGGTTTCGCCATTGTCCGAAGCTGTGCTAGCAGCGCCATAATGTGGCCCACGGCGAGCCAGCCGTGGGACCCGAAGTGCGCGGTCACCCTTGAGCCACGGTAGTGGCGACAGAAGAATCTTCCCCGATCCATCCGGATTATGTCGCCCCCGTCGGGGCTTAAAAGATATTCTCACTTTCCCCTGTCCCCACGGCTGGCTCGCCGTGGGCCACACTCTATCGCCCGCCAAGGCGGGCTTTTGGGCACGTCTGGCAGATAAGTAAACGCTTATGAGGCCAAGCCCCACCCCTACAAGGTCCCCGCCCAACGCCCGATTCTTCACGCGGCACTCTTCTGTCAAAACGATACTCTATCCCCCTTTTCCGCAATTCGCCTAACCACTAATCTCAAGAACGACTCAGCGCCAGGCGGAGGGTTCAGGCAGAGGATCACATAGGAACATGAAGCGAAGAACACGGCTTCTCCCTCAGTCTGGTTTGACCCTGAGAAGGCTCCCGAGACAAGGGTCACCTGCGGAGCCACCTTTTCCGAGCTTCCAAAATAGTCCCTCAATTTTGCAACCCGCCCCGCCGCCCCTTTTGCATCCGGCGCTTTTGAGATGACCAGAGTTGTCGGTTTCTCGCCGAAAGCGTAGGAGGCCATGATGCCGGGCGCGAGAAAATCGTGTCCAAGGGGGGACTTCTTCACAAACCTGCCTGAGTGAGCCACCAAGTGGTCGGCTGGAAAAAGGGAAAGGAATTCGGGCATGGCTCGAGACGGGCCGATCCTTCGCGATATTACCTGTGCAAAGCGTTCCAACACCAGCCCAGTCTTCTCCTTGTCACCAAAGGCTGCGAGCTTTACGTAGAACTCATCCTGAAAGAAGTTCAGAATTTCGTTGGTGCCGTATCCTTCCGCGCCGATGGGCAGGAATTGGTAATCCGGCGAGCTTTCAGAAGCGTAAATTCCGAAGGCGTTTGCGAGGGTTCCCAGATCGTAGATGTTGACCGTGACGTCGGTGCTCGAGGCCTTATATTCCTGGTGAACCATCGCGACCAGGCCGTAATCGAGGTACGCGTCGGCTGCGCCGTCGTTGTACCTATAGAGGTCAGAGCTATAGAACTTTCGCTCGCCGGCCCGCGCCGCCCCGACTTCCGAAGGCTCCGGCAACAGCCTCGCCAGCCTTTCCTTTGCTGTGGCAGGAATGACGGCGGGCGCCTCCTCCTGCCCGTTTAACAGTCCAGGCAAGGCCAGAATCAGTAGCAGACAAAGGGCACCGCTTCGCATTCTCCTGGAACTAGCCACTCCTTTCGCCCGGAGTAGGGGCGAGGGACACTCGCCAAGGGCCGAACGGCATCCCGCCCCACGAAACACGGAGCCAACGGCGGCCGATGCGCGATCTAACGCCACTCAAAAGACATTGCTATTTTGAGGCCAAAAAGCCGCCTTGCAAGATGGGAGTCTTGGAAAAGTCTGGAAGAAGTTTCTGCGTACTTCAGGGCAGTCTTGCCGCCAGGGCCGCGGAGGCTACATTGGCGGATTTGCTGTTGGACATATTTGCGTACCCGCCGAGGTTCTTTCCCTTCCGGAAAACGCATACCCAACCTAAGTACTTATCCTGCAATTGGATAGCTTCGTCCGCAACCTGCGCGGCCTGGGCAGACGGGAAGCGCTGCCGCAGTTTGGCCATGATTTCGGTGGCAGATTGGGGGGACGATTCTAGCACCACAAAGGCCTTCCCCTGATCGTACTCGGCCACATAGCCGCGCTTGAGCAGGCGCATGCCGAGGACGCTTTGGGGAATCATGCGAGCGTTCACCTGCTTGTCCGGCAAAAACCATGCCAGCGCCTCGGGAGGCGTGGTTCGGCCCGGAACGATCTTCTCCATGGCGGTGATGAAGGCGGTCAAGTCGGAAGTATGGTCAGTATCGGGTGAGGCTGCGATTTCGACATAGTAACTCCCTCTCGCAAACGTACCCCGGCGCGGCAGGATCTGCCCCCCCATGCCGATCTTCTCCAGGGCATGGTTGGGATCGCGATTGCCGCTGAAAATCCCGTAAGCAGCATCGGCATCCGCCATTTCCGAGACGTCGATTACAAATGTCTTCTCACCGGACTTGCACGTCACTCCCTGCATTTGGACGAATCCGTAGGCAAAGTAGCTTTCCGAGTTGCCGTCCATATATTCGTAGAGGTTGTCGGAGTTGAAGTGACGCGCCGGGCCGTCCTGCCGCCAGCCGGGGACGAGCGAGCAGTCGGCTGCCTCCTTGGCCGAGGCGGGGGGCGGTATCAGTGCGAAGCAAACAAGCAGTAAGGATGCTAAACGAAGTGGTTTCATGGTCTTATGAACGAAGTGAGAAGTAGTTTTTCTACCGGCTACCGGCTGCGCCAAAAATCACGTCATCCCCGCGCAAGCGGGAATCCATTCTGTTCCAAACCGAAAATGGACCCCCGCTTTCGCGGGGGTGACCTTGTGGGCGATATTCATTCCCTCGGGTGGGCCATAGCCCCATGGGTTCTCCCCCAACGAGTGCCCCCTCACCTGTCCCGTCCTGGCCGATGGAAGCGCCGGAATGGGACACCCTCACCCCATGGGAAAGGGCTGTGCCCTTGGAGGACGTAACTATCGCCGGGCAGGCCGGCGCCGCGGCACGACTCGCCTAAGCAAACATCTCCTGCGCGCGGCCGAGGCGTTCCGGAACCTTCACACCGAAGCGGCAATTCACCGTACAGGTCGGGCAATCGCCGCAGCGCACGGAGGCTAATTCCACCGGCAGTTTCCTGAAGTGGTCGCGGCCCAATTCGAACTGGCCGTAACCGTCGGCGTACATCGCGTAGCGAACCACGTCCGCCACGGGCAGGCCTTTCGAGCAATGCCCGTCGCACTCACCGCACATGCGGCAATAGAGCGGCTTGATGAAATCCAACTGTTGAGCGAGGAGCCGTTCTTCCCGGTCCGAATACTTTTCCGTCATGGCCTTCAGGTTCTCCTGGAGTTGGTCCATGTCGGTGATGCCCGGAATCGTGGTATTCACGAAGGGATTCTTGAGCGCCCACTTGAGCGCTGCCAGCATGGCGCCCTCGCGTTTCAGCTTGGCCCCGGCCGGATCGTCTTTACCCATGCGCGTGAACCCGCCCGCCATCACTTTCATGGCGACCACGCCCATGCCCGCCGCGTGAGCTTGCGCGAGCGCATCCGAAACGTTCTTATCCATGGCGAAGTTGAACGCCGACAGCACCACGTCCGTCGCGCCCCTCTTAATCAGAAGAGGAACAATGTCCTTGGCATTGTGAGTGCTCACACCCGTGAAGCGAATCTTTCCCTGCTTGAGCGCGATCTGTTGCGCCTCAAAAAGCTCGTCCTTCAAAGCGTCGGGTTTATCTTTCATGTGCAGATACCAGACGTCAAGATGATCAGTGGCGAGCTCGCGCAGCGATGTATCAAGCTCCGCCAGCGCAGCTTCCTTGGTATCGCCGTCGGTCTTGCTGGAAAGATAAATCTTCTGCCGCTTGCCTTTGAGGCCAGTAGCCACCAGACGCTCGTTGTTTCCGTGTTGGTAGCTTCGGCATGTATCAAAATAATTGATGCCCATGTCCGCGGCGTGCTCGATGACGCTCGCGTCGGAGGTGACCATGCATCCAAAACCCACGCTGGTCACTTTGAATCCGGTTTTCCCCAGCACGCGATAGCTGAGTCCGTTCGCGGAGTGCGGTTCCGCCTCTGCCCAAGCACTGGGACCAGCGGCCAAACCTGCCACGGAAGTAAGAAGGCTTGCGGATAAGAAATCACGTCGTGTAGTCATTATGTCACTGCCTCCACCTTATTGCCTTGACGATTGCCAAACCCTCAAGGGGGCCTTATCATAGTGCTCGCGGAGGTATTAATCCAGTGAATTTTTCTCGCCGCAGATTCTTGCAAACAACGGGTACCGCTCTCCTCATTTCGCATGCTCCGAGGCTCAGTTCGCAGGCCCCGCCCGCCCTTGCCGTCGCGCCGATGGTGAAGGAATTCCCCGGAATTTCGCGGGTCTCCCTCGTGCACGGCGACGATCGCCGCAAGAACGTTACCGCGGCGCTCGAGGCCATCGATGGCGAGATTCTGCCCAAGTTGCGGCTGAAGAAGTACGTGGTCATCAAGCCCAACAACGTGAACACGGTGAATCAGTTGGCTTCGACGCACGCCGACGCGTTGCGGGGAATCCTGGATTACCTCGCGCCGCGTTTTCGAGGCCCCATCGTCATCGCCGAGGCTTCGGCGGGGAATACGCTCGACGCCTATGAGAACTTCCATTACACGCGCCTGCCGGGCGAGTATCGCGACCGGAAGATCAGTCTCGTGGACCTTAATCGTGAGGCGAAATTCGAGACCATTCCTCTGATCGATTTCGACCTGCACGTAACGCCGGTGCGCCTGGCGGCTCGCTTGCTCGATCCCGACGCGTTTGTCATCTGCTCGGCTATTATGAAATCACATAATGCCGTGGTGGCGACGCTTTCGGTGAAGAACCTCGCGCTGGGCGCGCCGCTCCACAACCCGCCGGGAGAGAAACCCTGGAACGACAAGCGGAAATATCACGTCGGCGTGCGCCAGAACCACTACAACATGCTGCTCACCGCGCAGAAGCTTCAACCCCATTGGGGCGCCACGGTGATCGACGGCTTCGAAGGCATGGAAGGCGATGGCCCCAATTCCGGCAACCCCGTGCCATCCCGCATCGCCATTGCCTCCACGGATTACATTGCGGCGGATCGCGTGGCCGTCGAAGCTATGGGCATCGACGCCTCGTGGCTCGGCTACTTGGTGTATTGCGGGCAGGTAGGCCTCGGAAACTACGACCTGGAGAAGATTCGGATCGAGGGCGCGGCGCTCGCGGCAGTCCGCAAGAAATATCGCCTGCACCCGGACATCGACCGCGAGTTGCAGTGGATGGGGCCGATGGAAGACTTGCCACCGAAGCTCGGCCTGCGACGGGACGTCGAGGAGTGGATTTACGGTTGAGGCAATCGCATTTGCGCATTGCCGTGTGTTTCCGGACTTGCGAGGCGGCTCCCCTGGAAACCACCCTCAAATACGTCATTCCCGCGCCAGCGGGAATCTATTTAGTTGACATGGACCCCCGCTTTCGCGGGGGTGACCTTTTGGCGATTTTCATTCCCTCTCCTGAAAATCAGCCTCAAATACGTCATTCCCGCGTAAGCGGGAATCCATCCAGGCGAATTGGACCCCCGCTTTCGCGGGGGTGACCTTGTGGGCGATTTTCATTCTCTTGGGTGGGGCCAAAGGCCCATGGAAGCTCCCCAAGACATCGCACCCCAATCCCTCGATAACCTCGCTGTAGGGGGACGGCTTGCCGTCCCCTTCGAGCGGGCCCTTGGCCCGCGGGTAGGGCAAGCCCTGGGCCTGTCAAAATTGCGACCGGTTCCCTCAATGATGATCTGCGGCTCTGCCGCCCTGACTTGCGGAAAGGCTTGCCTTTCCGCAAACCAGCACCCTACTTTCTTATTGGGGAAGGCTGCGCCTTCCCCCGGGAGTTTCTACATTTTCATCGTCCTTGTTGGCGGCGTGGCCGTTCTCGGCCAGGTGGAGGCACAATGCTCTCATCTCTGTCCGTCTTAAGCCCCAAAGGGGCGATCCATCACAGCCCAGGCCAACGGCCTGGGTCTGGAGTTTATACATTTCACATGGAGGTCAGCCGATTGTTAACGCTCCTATCACTTTCGGCTTCTCCGGCTGTCAACGCCCTCACCTCTTTCGGCTTCGCCGCCTGCTCCGTGGAAAGGCTCGGCCTTTCCATCTGCCTCCCACCCTCTTCTTTTTTCGCCCGGCGAGGCTGTGCCTCGCCGGGCCCTCATCGTGGTCTGCGCCAAACGATCTCATCCGGGGCCCACGGAGTGTCAGGGAAATCGTAACCATGAAAGGATGGGAGGCGCAGCCTCCTCGAAGGAAATAAGTACGTAGAACGTCCTGGAAAGGCCGAGCCTTTCCACGGAGCAGTGGGCGGAGCCCTTCCCGCGCCAGATTAACATTACAGATGCCTCACCCGAAAAGTGGAAACTCCAGACCCAGGCCGTTGGCCTGGGCTTTGTTAGATCTCCCCTTTGGGGCTCCGAGCCGGCCTACGCAGATCTGTCTGCGCGGCGAGGCACGATAAGGGACTCACGTCGAAAATAGCGTCGCCAGAAATGTAGAAACTCCAGAGTCGAGGCACAGCCTCGACTGACGTATGCTAGTGCCAAGCTGCGGAAAGGCAAGCCTTTCCGCAAGTCAGGGCGGCAGAGCCGCACTGTGCCCATGGGACACAAATGTAGAAACTCCAGATCCTCACCGTGCCGGAGGCTGAGCCTCCGGCACGGTGAGGATGAGGTTGGGTGTTAGCGGCGCGCTCCGGGCAGGCGGAGCCAGCCCGCATAGCAAGCGGCGAAGCCGCAGATCGTCCGCCCACGCAGGTCTCCTGTTTTGGACAAAAGTGATTTAACCTACCCCACACGCTCACCAGAAGCGGTATATTGTCAGCGCGTAAAGAACCCCATTCTCATGCGAGTGCCGGAGGGTCTGTTGGCGGGAACGGAAGATGGTGTGCAACGATCACAGAGGTAAATGCAGATGCAAAAAAAAGAACTCAGCCGGAAAGAGTTTATCGAGCGGACTTCGTTGGGAATGGCTGCGGCGCAACTCATTCCGGCGAGTCTCGGGGGTGGCGCAGACATTGCCCTGTATGTCTGCGCCCTGTGACGCCGACATGGAAAGCAATATCGGCGCCACCCACGTGAGGAGGGGAGTCAATTTCAAAGCAGATGACGAATTTCGCACGCATTTTATTCTTCCTATTGCTCAGTTCCGACCTCATGGCCCAGATGGCGCAGAACCCTTCGCCCATGGTGGAGCACACGCGAGAACATCCGCGCCTCGCCAAGCAGTCGCCCGCCGGGCCGGCGCGTGGATGTTGGGTTGGGCACGCTGTTCGTCCCGGATCGGCTCAAGAACACCCGGATCGTGAGGCTGCTGTGGTTCTTCCATGGCGGCGACTGGCTCCCGGAGGTTGCCGTCGCGCGGCAGCGGAACATGGCGGTGGTCAGCGTCCAGGCGGGGCAGGTTCGGGCACTTACGCAAACCTGTTTACGGACCCCAAACGGTTTCTGAAGTTGATTGCCGACGCCGAGAGCAAGAGCGGCTTGAAATTCGCCGAGGTTGACCTGGGCGGCTGGAGCGCAGGCTGCGGCGCCCTGCGGCAGATTATGGGCGATCCCGCATCCTACGAGCGCGTCAGCCGCGTGCTCTGCATTGACGGGATTCACACCGGCTACGCGAACGGCAAGCCGGGGCCGCAGGAATCCGAGATCGACAAAGAAAACCTTCAGACTTGGCTGCAACTGGGCCGGGACGCCATGGCCGGGAAGAAGCGACTGGTCATCACTCACTCGGAAATCTTCCCCGGAACATTTGCGAGCACCACCGAGACCGACGATTACCTGCTTCGAGAGTGGGGGCTGAAATCGCGCGCCGTCGTGAAGTGGGGGCCGATGAAAACCCAGATGCTGAGCGAGGTCAAAAGCGGCCGGCTGCTGGTCGTGGGCTTTGCGGGCAACTCCGCGCCCGACCATGTGGACGAGCTTCACTCCCTGCCGGAATACTTGAAGTGGCTGACTAAGACTGTTAAAGGACGCAGATTATGACCTATCAACAACAGATTACCATCACGACCCAAGGTCACGGCGACATGCACAACATATCCGAGCAAATTGCCAGCGTCGTTAACGCCTCGGCGATTAAAACCGGAATCGTCAACATTTTCAATATTGGAAGCACGGCCGCCGTGGGCACGATAGAATTCGAGCCGGGCCTCGAGGAGGACCTTCCGGCCATTCTGGACAAGTTGATTCCCCCCAGCCGCAGCTACGGCCACGAACGCGCGTGGCACGACGGCAACGGCCACTCACATTTGCAGGCCACTCTCCTCGGGCCATCATTGACGGTCCCCATTGCCGATGGCCAGCTCACGCTGGGCACGTGGCAACAAATCTTTCATCTCGAATGCGACGTGCGCGGGCGGCAGCGCACGGTTGTTGTTACCGTGACTGGTGACTGAAAACTGCATAATCCGTGGGATGGCCCCTGTTGCCGTACTGGTAATCTGCCCCGTCCAGTTGATAGCTGACACCGTTCGGCCCGGCATGGCCCGCACGGCTGGAAACTACTTGGTGGAGGTTGGCTGGGTCATCGTAACGGCCGCTGGATTGGTGGTCCCGGGCTGCCTCTCAAGCTCCGTCATGACTGAATTGGGAAGCTTGTCGGCGTTGGCGAGCAGCAGGGAGATTTGCCACATCTGAGTTTCGGACAGGCTTTGTTTAAAACCCGGCATGCCCGTCAGGCGGATTCCATTGGCAACTTTCCAGTATGTCTCACCGGGCGGATCATCGGTGACGCCTTTCCCCTTCAGCAACTCCGGCGGTTCGGGGAATTCCCCGCGGGCGATGGCAGTTGTCTCCTTCCCCGGAGAGCCATGGCAGACCGCGCAATGGGTTAGGTACTCGCGCGCGCCGGCGAGGTAGTTGGCTTCATTGGCCTCGATGGGGACGGTCCTGGGCATTTCCTTTTCGATCCTTGCGTCGAGCGCCATATGCGCCAACTTCCTTTCGAAGGGCATAGGACGGGCGGCAGTAGCCACTGGGGCCATGCCTTTCGCAAAGTAGCCATAAACCCCGCCGACAACGCAGATAAGGGTCACGATCACACCCGCAACGAATGCTCTCATCTCTGAGCTCCTGTTTTGTGCTGTAACAACTCCTCTCTATTATATGTGATGTCTTTACATCCGATGCCAGGTCAGTTCAACTCGCACGGGGATATCGTTCTTGATCGGCATGGTCAGGAGCGTTGGCGGGTCGATCTTGAAGTCGGTCAGCTTCGCCGGAATTGTGCCCGTGATACGGGTCGCGCCGCCTTGAACCACAATCTGGAATGGGATCTGCTTGTACG
Source organism: uncultured Acidobacteriota bacterium (assembly GCA_963770415.1). Classification (GTDB taxonomy): domain Bacteria; phylum Acidobacteriota; class Terriglobia; order UBA7540; family UBA7540; genus CAVROP01. Next base: position 138,178 of record CAVYPU010000014.1, on the reverse strand, counting down.
CGAAGGTCTGGCCGGCGAATTGGATTTCAAGGTCGAGGTTGATCGTCGCGGTAGCGGAGGCGGACTCCGGCAATCGCACACGCACCGACACGATGGGAAATTGGGCGCCGCGCGTTACCTGGAGCATGTGAAGATCGCGGTTGCTGTCCCCCGAATCGAATGTTTTCACGGGCACCGCGATTAGAAAGTCGCACTGGCCGTCGTGGCAGACGCCCTTGCCTTTTACCGCGTGGCTGACTCCATCGAACTGGTGCAGCGGGTGCGAGACGTGATAAGTAAGAGTGCCCTGATCGAGCACCCATTGGCTGTCCGCTAGAGCAAAAACGGGGATGGATAACAGCCACAAGCAAAGCGGCAGTTTTCGCAGCATAGCTCCTCTTCAAAATTTAAAGGATACGGACACTACCGCCAGTCCAAACGCGCCCGCGGTTGCGATGGCGACCGGCCCGTGCGCCGAGGCAATCCCATGGACCCTTTCGCCACGGCTTTTCTGGGCGAACGCGATCTCTCCCAGGATGGGAGTGAGAATCATCCCCGGCCCGTGAATCCAGGCCAGGGTCTTGTGCAGGCGTATGGGCCCGCGAGTGGGCGTGCCGGGAATTTTGGGCGCCCGAATGGCGAAGTAAGCGGTGCTGAGATACAGGCCCACCGTGGCCGATCCCAGAGCGGCATGCAGGTCGCGGTCAGTGCTGCTGGTCTTCCGCCCACCCGCAAACCCGGAACTGATGAGCGCCGCAGCGAACGGCCCGATGGTTATCAAACCGAGCCGCTGATGGGTCTTGAGCATGTGCGACCGCCGGTCGAGGAGCGCCTGGGTGCGCGCGCTGCCCTTGCTCTCAGCCGCCGTGATGCCGAGGTCCTCAAGCGATGGCTCCTTCTGACTTCCGGATGGGGATGTCGTCGTTCCCTGAGCTGACTGGGCTGCACTGGTTCCCGTCTGGTCATCAGCCTCGAGCGCGCAATTCTCGACCAACGTCCAGGGTGACGCGACCGTCGTGGCGGGAATCTCAATCGCTTTGTAGCCGAGTGATTCGAATCGCAAACGGTACGTCCCGGGCCACAGGCTGATCCTGTATGCACCATCTATCCCCGCTGACGCAGGCACCTCCTGGCCGGTGTCGAGATTGGTCGTGGTGACCATCGCAAACGCCACCGGGGCGCCCCTCAGATCGGTCACTGCACCTCTCAATTTCGCTTTCTCCTGCGCGGCTAACCAAGGCGCAGATATAATAACTATAAGAACGCTGGCAAACCCGGCGACACAACGACGGCGTCGGCGTGCGCGATTCGCAAACACTTTTGTCCAAAATGGGAGAGCGTTGCGGCTCGGCCGCCCCGCTCTGCGGAAGGGCTCTGCCCTTCCGAGCCGAAACGACCCTGTTTCCCTCCATCTCACCGCGCCGGAGGCTGAGCCTCCGGCGCGGTGAGATGGAGGTTGGGTGTTAGCGGCGCGCTCCGGGCAGGCGAAGCCAGCCCGCATAGCAAGCGGCGAAGCCGTAGATCGTCCACCCACGCAGATCTTCTCTTTTGGACACGAGTGATTCGCAATCATCCCTGCCCCCAATGTTGTTTATGAATCCATTTGTTCGATTATAGGGCTGCCTCGAAGGCTTTGCACCCAAATCCTTTGGAATCATAAGGCGATGGAGAGGTTGCCCTGGCTACCACAGAACGAAGTCGTGCGGACTCGTGTTCTTTGCAAGAGTCCTCGGCCTTTCAATTGAGACCATGTGCCACCGCATGCCAGCAGCATTGGCGCATCGGCCCAAAACCACCACCCCGGGCGGTGGATTTGGGCCAGGAGCGGATCGTCGCGCACCTAAAATCAATAAGTTAGACACGATTGAAACTGGCACATCAATTGCCCATACAGACCCTGGGGCGCAGCATCGAAAGGGCGGCACGGTTTGCGCGGGTAGGAGGTCGGCATGAAGAAGGCACTGTTGGTGATGGCGATTGGACTGGCGCTCGCGACGACAGGCTTTGCGCAGGAACGGGGCGGTGGTGGCGGAGGACACTTCAGCGGAGGAGGAGGACACGGCGGTGGTGGCTATAGTGCCGGCGGTTACGGCGGTCACTCGTCCGGTGGCGGATATTATGCAGGACGCGGCTACGGTGGTGGATATTACGGTGGTCGCGGTTACGGCGGTGGATATTACGGGGGTCGCGGTTACGGCGGCGGGTACGGCTACGGAAGGTATGGTGGGTATTGGGGCTACGGCGGTGGCTTCGGGTATGGTTTATATGGCGCATGGCCCTACTGGAGCGGCTATTACGGGTACCCCTATCCCTACTACGGCTATGGTCCCGCCTATTATCCATATGGGCAGGGTTACTACCCCTATTCTCCTTACGGCCCTTCGGGATACTACGGCGGAAGCTTTGTGCGAGGTTGGCACCAGTAACAGCACGACAGGATCCCTCCGACGGTTGCTGTCTCCCCCCAAGGCCCACGGCAGAGAAGACCCTGCCGTGGGCCTGCTCCCTTATTACCTGAGAAACACCTTGATTAATCTTAACAATGGTGTAACCTTTGGCCCATGCTGGTTAGGCTCTATGGGTGGTTGCCCCAAGAAACCATCCAAATCATCCTGGTGCTGGCTCTGTCGCTACTGGTCGGATCGGAGCGCGAGGAGCATAAAGCCAGGTCCGACCATCCCGTCTTCGGCGGGGTTCGCACTTTTCCGCTGATCGGGCTGATCGGTTATTCCATGGCCCTTCTGGGTGGTGGGAACCTGCTGCCTCTGAGCTTGGGCTTTGCCGTGGTGGCAGGATTCCTGTTCCTTTCCTATTGGCACAAGCTCACCTCTTCAGGAGTTGCAGGGGTCACTTCAGAAATTTCCGCCCTGACCATCTACCTCGTGGGCGCCCTGGTTTTTCAAGGACACTTTTGGATCGCCACCACGCTGAGCGTAGTCAGCGCCCTGTTGCTCGAGTTGAAGACCGCCCTCGAAGGCCTCACCAAGCGGATCGCTGCGGAAGAGATTTTTACCTTCACCAAATTCCTCCTCCTCACCGCGGTCATTCTTCCGATCTTGCCCAACCAAGCCTTTGGCCCATTCCAGATCAATCCCTTCAAGACCTGGCTTGTCGTCGCCGCGGTCAGCACAGTGTCTTACGGAAGCTATGTTTTGCAGAAACTGACGAAATCACAAGGCGGCACGCTATTAACGGCCATTCTCGGTGGAGTTTACTCTTCGACGGTTACGACCGTGGCGCTTGCCAAGCGGGCCTCGCGAGAGGACCGGCCGCACCTTTTCTCCGGCGCGATCCTCATCGCCTCGGGCGTGATGTACTTTCGCCTGGTTATACTTTTGGCCTTATTCAACCGCAGCCTGATGATCAAACTTGCTCCTTCATTCCTGGGGTTGGCCGTGCTGGCCTTGTCTGTGGGATGGATTTGGTCACGCAAACCTGACGCCACATCCGGGACGATCAAGAGAGAATTTGAACCGGGGAATCCCCTCGAACTGCGCGCGGCTTTCTTCTTCGCCGTCCTCTTCCTGGCTATTCTAATAGCCACGCACTACGCGGTTGTGTACCTGGGAAGAGCGGGAGTCTACGTATTGGCAACGATTATGGGAGTCTCGGACGTGGATCCCTTCATCATGGGCATGACCCAGGCCACTCCCACGCTCACCCCATTGGCGATGGCATCCGCCGGCATTCTCATTGCGGCGGCCAGCAACAACACCGTTAAGGGGATCTACGCTTACTCCATGGCTGATCGCAAGACAGGTACATCAAGCCTGTGTCTCTTGATCGGTTTGGCTGCGCTGGGTCTCACGCCCTTGCTTTGGCTGTAGGCCTGATTCCGTTTATCATCCTATCGAGCGTCAAAATATTTGACATCAATTGCCGCAGCGGATGGTAGTTATCTTGTCTGGCGACATGGGGCGGGGATGTGATGCGACGGTCGGCGAAGAGAACATATCGGGCCGGGTAACCGCGCTTCCCTTGCGAAAATTTTTCGTTGAGGACGCTGAACGCCATGTCGAAGTAGTGCGCGGTCCACTCGGCGCGCGTGCGCTCGAAGATATTCAGCGTCGCGACCAACACCTCGCACTGCGCCCACATGGACTTCATGTATTCGTACTCGCCCGTGAAATGCAGCTCGAGATGGGTTCCGGGCGGCTTCTCGACGGGCCACTCGTAACAGGGGTGATCCACGTTGACCCACTCCGAAAGTCCGCCGTAAACGTAATCCCATCCCGCTTCGATGTGATGGCGGATGCGCCCGGCGCAGGTGTTCCACAATGCCGCATCCCCGCGCCTGTCGGCTTCCTCCATCACCATCCACAAGGCCTCGACAGAGTGGCCAAAGCGCGACTTGTCAGCCTCGTCCTTGGGTCTGCTGAAGTCGAAGTACAACATTTCATTGTTTAAGCCGAAATCGGAACGGTAGTGCTTATTGATGATCACATCCACAGCGTGATCCACGATCTCGGCGACCTCCGCGTCTTGCCCGCCCTTGAGCAACTGGGTCCCGATATTAAGGTTCAGGAACCACAAGCCCTGCGGCCGCACCGCCACCTTGCTGTTCCACAGATACTGGAAGTCGCTTCCACGGTAGCGGAAGTCGGGGCTATTGAACTCCCGGAAGAGTTTCTTGTAGAGGGCCAGAGCATACTCGCGGGATTGGCCGTCTCCGCTGGCCACGGAATACTGCTGGAGGCCCTCGACGATGAAGTACATCCCCTCCATGTCGCCGCTGAAAGGCCGCAGCACTTTGCCTTCACGTGTCAGAACCTCGGCCCACCAGCCGTCCTTCTGCAACGCGTACTTGAACGCGAATTCTCTGGTCTTTTTCGCTATTTCAAGGAACTCGGGGTTGTTTCCAAAGTGGTTATACAGAAAGCTGTAAACCCAGATGGCGCGGCCCAGGAACCATAGGGTCTTTTCCGTGCTCGCGAGCCTGCCGTCGTAGTCGAGACTGCACATGATCCCGCCGTATTCGTGGTCGATTCCGTGCTTGTCCCAGTAGGGCAGAAGAATGTCGAAGAGCTGGCCATGAAAAGTCTTTCGCAACTGCGGAAGGCTCATGCCGGCGAGGCGCGCCTCGGGTGTCGAGGCCGCATCCCCGCGCGCCCCACCGGCGTTCGCCGCAAGTGCAAGCTTGCCCGTCCCAAGCCTTGCTGCCGCCGCTCCCGTTAGTCCCAGAAACCCGCGTCGTTGCATTTTGTGTACTCCCCTCTTCCGGCAGGGGCACGTCACGGCGTGCCACTACGCCTTTCCAAGCCCAATCCTACGGATGAATATGCATGGCCGCAGCGTGGTCGGCGGGAAGGGTCAGGCTGAAGACTACCCCATCCCCTCGGTGCTCAACCGGCACGGCTCGCCCCGATACCATATCCTTGCCCTCGACGGGCGCTTGGCCGGACCAGGGCAGTTCCGCCGTAACGCTTGCCGGGCGGTGTCCCCAGTTCAGCACGTAGACCAGCCGCTCATTATCGCGGCCACGCGAATGCACCACAGCTTCGACCGGCCCGACGTTGCCGGGGGCCGTGATCCGCACGGGAGGCTTTACGCCGGCGGATTGCCACACGGCGCGCAGCAGTGCGGCAGCGCCGAAGTCGCGATTCTCAAGCAATGGGATGCCGAGCGAAAACCCCAGCAGAATGGTCTGCCCTTTGCCGGTGCGCCGGACGACCACGGCAGGTGTCCCGGTACTTTCGAAGACTGCCACAACCTTGCCCTCGCTTCCCTTCTCGGGTTCGAGTTCCTCGCGAAACACACGCCCCACCAGGCGGCTCGGCAGGTTGACCCCGTTCAGCAACTCTCTGGGCTGGGTGACGCGGATCCCCCACGGTGTGTAGGCGGCCACCGAATCGTGGCGGCGCGCGCCGAAGAGCTTCGCCATTCCGAGCCCGGGATTCACCGGGTAGCCTCGGTCGAGCTCGTTGATGATCCCGAAGCGCGCGTCCGCGAGAACCGTCCCGCCCCCCTCGACGTAGGCCTCGATGGCTTCTGCCACGTTCTTTCTCAGGCAAAGATAAAATGGAAAGATAACCAGCTTGTAGGGTTTGAGGCTCTCCGCCGTCACCTGCCGACCGTCGAGAATGTTGACGCGCACCTGGTCGCTCCACAAGGCGTGATAAATCCCGATCAGGTTTCGAGCCGTGAACGCTCCCCAATCGCCGCCCTGCGACTTGGCCTTCAGGTCGCCCACGACGTCGTAAACCACGGCCACCTGCGGCGGCAACGGCTTGCTGTCAAGGAACAGGTCGGGGTCGGCGTTGAGCGCGCGTGCGGCTTCACCCGCGGCCTCAGCGCGGCGCGTGATGCTGCCGTCGGAGGCTGCAAGACCCCGGCCGAAACCCTGCCACTCGTCCATGTGCGGTCCCCATTTCCAGAAGTACATTCCCTTGGTGTCATGCGCAACCATTTGCCAGGCGAGCATATGAATGCGGTCGTAGTTGAAGATGGCGCCGGGCTCGTCGCCGTACCGCGTGAAACCCGTCTGGGGACCCGTTTGCACTTCCGGCATCACGAATGGCTTGCCCGCGGCCGCATCGTGAGCGGCGGTAAGGTCGAGGCTGGTGGTCCAGGGCGTGTCCCAGAGAGCTTTTTCTTTGGCCAGCTCTGCAGGATTGTCTTCGGCGCTGCGCGCGGGAATGTCGGGATAAAAGGACAGGCCATATTGGTCGGTAACTTTCGACATGATCCAATCGTCCTGTTTATAAATGCTCAATGCCCCGCTCACGACTGTGCTGCCCACGTCATGCGTGCGCGTAGGATGGGCGGAGTCGATCGACTTCACGAGTTCGTTCACGTGCTCGAAGAATGTGCCCGGTCGCGTACCAGTAGAATTGCGGGCGATCGAACCTCTGGTATTCCTGGTTCAAAAGCGGGTCGTTCCACTGCGCGTACCAGGCGGCAGGGCTGCCATACTTTTTGAGTCCCCACTCTTCATACCAGTGCTGGAAGTGAGCGTCGTCGCGCCCGCTGCCCGCGGACATCGAGAATCCTTCCATGTGCGGCTCGTCCCAGATGTTGTAGGCGATCACGCAGGGTGCGTCTTTAAAATGCTGCACGGTGATTTTCGAATAAGAGTCGATCATGCCCATGACTTCCGGGTCGGCCAGCGGAAGCCGGGCCTCGCGCTCATCGGCATCCAGAGTGGGCGGGAAGCGGGTCGGCCATTTCGCGGCGGCATAGTCCGGAATCAGCCCGCTCCAGAAGACCGTGGGCATGACGCGCAGGCCCAGTCGCTCCGCAGTCTTCAGGATAAGGTCGGTCTTCCGAAAGTCGGGCTCGGGGTTTCCCATGCTCAGCAGAAATGACGGGTAGGGATTAATCGCGTTGATGCCGGTTGAGGCAATGGTTTCAAGATCGTGAACGATCTCGGCATCCGTCGTCCATGAATAGTAAATGTATACCGCCCCAACTTCATAGATACGTTGGGCCGCCGCCGCGCCAGCGGAAAAAAGCAGTAGTACGAATATGAGGCTTGCCACCGACCGTCTCATGCTATCTCCTTTTTAGAACCCCGGCAGTGTCACAGCTTGGCATAGAGGCGGCTTTCTGCCGCCAGGCAGCCCCCAATCCGTCGATAACGCCGCTGCTGTAGGGGGACGGCTTGCCGTCCCCGCATTTCTGCCGGCCTCGACAGGGTAGGGCAAGCCCTACCCCTACACCGCCCGGATCGAGCCCCAAACGGGGCTGCGGAGGCATCGTCACAGCCGGGTATTTATGCAACGAATTTACGTTACTGGACATTGGCGACCTGAACTTGCCGCTCTGTGCCCAAAGTGAGACAATGCCGAACCCCGCCCATACGGGGCCTAAGTATAGGTCGGCACAAGCCCTTCTGTCGATGGGCGCCAGGATCGCATGGCAAGGGTTTCCGGCACGGATCCGGGCATCGAAGGGAGAGTCTCAAATTTGAAATGTCGAGTTTCAAATTTTGATTTTCGGGGCTCGTCTCGGGTTCGTGCTCTTGCACAAAACCTCAGCCCCACGCTACGATGAGATTTCATGTGCGGTATCGCAGGTTTTACACACGAAAGCCGGCCGGTTCAACCCTGACCTCATTCAGGAAGCCACTTCCTGCCTGATTCATCGCGGGCCCGACCAGCAGGGCGTATACGAATCGCCGCACGTTTCGCTGGGCGCAGTGAGGCTGACGATCATCGACCTCGTGGCGGGCGAGCAGCCCATGCGCAGCGAAGACGGCGATACGGTTCTGGTGTATAACGGCGAAGTGTACAACCATGCCGCGCTGCGCGATCGAGCTCGAGGCGCTTGGCCATCGCTTCTCGACCCACAGCGACACGGAAGTGGTGCTGCACGCTTTCCTCGAATGGGACACCGAGTGTTTCCGGCGCTTGCGCGGCATGTTCGGCCTGGCGCTCTGGTCCGAGTCGCGCCGGCGGCTGGTTCTGGCGCGCGACCGGGTAGGCATCAAACCGCTCTATTTTTGCCGCAAGGGCAGCGACATCTACTTCAGCTCCGAGATGAAGGGGATTCTCCATCACCCGGACATCGATCGCGTGCTGGATCTGGATGGACTGAATTGTTATCTGCGCGTGAACTACGTCCCCGCGCCATTCACCCTGGTGCAAGGGATTGAGAAACTTCTCCCGGGACACATCCTCACCTGGGAGCGGGGAGAAACCAAGATCGAGTCCTACTGGCAAATCCCGACGACCTCGCCCTCGGCACAGAAAATCTGGGACCTCAGCGCCGCCAAGGAGCAACTGGATTTCCTGCTGCGGGAGTCCGTCAAGGAACACATGCTGGCCGATGTGCCGGTGGGTCTGTGGGCCAGCGGTGGGCTCGATTCCACAACCATTCTCCACTATGCCTCGCAGGTATCGAGCAAGCCTCTGAAGACGTTCTCGATCACGTTCAAGGGCCGCAGCTTCGATGAAAGCGCCTACATCCGTGAGGCGGCCAAGCGTCTACGGAACCGATCACACTGAGGCTGACCTCAGCACCGATACCGACCTCCAGGGCGCCATTCAGGAATTCGCTTACTTATTCCGACGAACCGAGCGCCGACGCCGGCTGCCTGCCGGTCTGGTTCCTGGCCAAGATGAGCGCCAGGCATGTGAAGGTGGCTCTGAGCGGCGAAGGAGCCGATGAGCTGTTCGGCGGCTACGTGACCTATCTCGCCGACCGTTATGCGAGCCGGGCTCGATCTGCTGCCTGCCGCACTGAGGAGAATGGCGATCGCCGCCCTTCGCTTTTGGCCGGTTTCGAATGAGAAGATCAGCTTTGAATACAAGCTCAAGCGTTTCCTGCGCGGCTCCTTGCTGTCCGCCTGAAGAAGCACACATTTTCTGGGGCGGCACGTTCTCCGAGGAAGAAAAGGCGGAAATCCTCGAGGGCGCTGATCCCGGCGCCCATGTCACGGATTCTCGAGCATATGCCGCCGGTTGCCGGACCTCAACCGCTTATCTGCTTTTCGACCAGCAGTACTATTTGCCGGACGATATTCTCTATAAGTCGGACCGCATGGGGATGGCGCACTCGCTGGAGGTCCGGCCGCCCTTTCTCGATCATCGCCTGGTGGAGTTTGCCGCCTCGCTGCCGGAGAACTTCAAGGTGCGGGGATCGAAACTGAAATTCCTGCTTCGAGAACTGATGAAGGATAAGCTGCCCTCGGCGATTCTGCGCAGGAAGAAGGAAGGATTTGACATCCCCGCCCACGACTGGTTTCGCGGCGTGCTGAAACCGCTCCTGCTCGATACCCTGAACGAGCGGGCCGTGAACGAGACGCAGATTTTCCGCTGGGACGGCGTGCAGTCGGTGATCAAAAGGCATCTCGAGCGGCGCGAGAATTTGGGATATCACCTCTGGGGCCTGCTGATTTTATTCCTATGGATCAAACGGTGGAACATTCAGACGTCGCCGGAACCGGAGCCAGCGAGCAAGCGGCTCGTCAGCCTCTCGGCGGAAGTCTGAAGTTCCCGAGCGAACTTGTCGTTATTCTCTTCGCGGCTGTGATTTTCTTCGGCTGCATCATCTCTCCCCCCTCTCTGATGGATGACGTGGATGCCGTGCAGGCGCAGATCGCCCGCAACATGCTGCAATCCGGCGATTGGGTGACGGCGCGCCTCGACGGAGTGGCTTATCTCGAGAAAGCGCCGCTCATCTACTGGGCGATCGCGCTTTCCTACAAAGTGTTCGGCGTGCACGATTGGGCGGCGCGCATTCCCATGGCGCTCGCCTCGGTGGCGCTTTGCTGGCTTACTGCGGCCATGGGCGTGTGGGCTTTCGGGAAACGCGCCGGGTTCTACGCAGGCCTGATTACGGCCACGTGCATTGGCCTCTTCCTTTTCACCCGCATCTTGATTCCTGACGTGATGCTCACCTTCACCGTGGCTTTGGCGATGTGGGCGTTGCTGCGCGCGCTCGATCCGGACGAGCCGCATCCGCGCTTCTGGGCAGCGGTGCTGGCGGTCAGTCTCGGGTTGGGATTGCTGCTCAAGAGCCTCGTCGGCATCGTCTTCCCCATCGCCGCAGGGCTGATTTACATGCTGGTGACGCGCCAACTGTTTTCTGCCAGGGCCTGGAAGCGGCTGCGTCCCTTCAGCGGAACATGCATCGTGCTGCTGGTGGCCGCGCCATGGCATGTGCTCGCCACTTTGCGCAATCCGCCTTTATTCGACTTCACGCTTCACAGCGGCCCGGGCCAGTATCACGGGTTTCTCTGGTTCTTTTTCATCAACGAGCAGCTCTTGCGATTTTTGAACCTGCGCTACCCGCGGGATTACGACACAGTCCCGCGGCTCTACTTCTGGCTCTTTCACCTGCTCTGGCTATTTCCCTGGAGCGTCTACTTTCCGGCCGTCGCTAAGCTGTCATTCAAGCCCACGGGTCGCGCCGGGCGCATGCGCTTGATGGCGCTCGGCTGGGCGGGCTTCATTCTCATTTTCTTCACTTTCTCGACCACCCAGGAGTACTACTCGATGCCCTGCTATCCCGCGCTGGCGCTGCTCGTGGGCGCGGCGATGGCGGCGGACGGCAAGTGGATGCGGCGCGGCACGGCCCTGATCTCGGTGATAGCCGGGTGCGCTGCGTTGGCAGCAATCACTATCCTGGTCCTGACTCGAGGCTTGGCCTCGCCCGGCGATATCTCCACCGCCTTGACCCAGCATCCCGGCGCCTACAAACTTTCGCTCGGGCACATGGAAGACCTGACGCTCGCGTCGTTCGCATATTTACGCTTGCCGCTCGCACTTGCCGCAGCCGCCTTCGTGGTTGGGTGCCTCGGCACAATCAAAGCAACCACCCAACGCGCCGTCCTGGCCACCGGCCTGATGATGGTCTTGTTCTTCCACGCGGCGCGCCTGGCCATGGTTGCCTTCGACCCCTACATGTCTTCCCGGCCGCTGGCCGCGGCGCTCGAGCGGTCGCCCCAGGGAACCCTGATTATCGATCATCATTACTATTGGTTCTCGTCGGTCTTCTTCTATACGAATCGAACGGCGCTGTTGCTGAACGGGCGCTTCATGAACCTGGAATACGGTTCCTACGCTCCCGGCGCGCCGAACGTCTTTATCGACGACGCACAATTCAAGGAGCTATGGTCTAAGCCGGAGCGATCTTATATTGTCGCCCGCGAGGCAGCTCTGCCCAGGTTGCAAGGTCTGGTGGGAAGCGAGAAACTCAACACGGTGGCCGCGAGCGGAGGAAAGCTGCTTCTGACGAACCATGAGCCTGTGATAAAGTAAAGGTTTCAACGTTAGGTCGCGACCCAAATGTGGCACGGCCATCCTGGCCGTGCGCACGGGCAGGATGCCCGTGCCACATCCGGCCCAGCACTGTTCGTCAGCCGATGTATCGTCGAACTGATGTCGCCCCTAACGGGGCTCGACAACTTATGTTGAAGGCATCTTAACCCATGGCTTCGCCATGGGCTAGAGGACCCCGCCCGCTCCACGGGCTTCTTGCCGGCTCTGGACCTTAGGTTGACGCCCGTGGGCCGTTTGCCCTGGGCTGTGTTAGATCGCCCCTTTGGGGCTTCAGGCGGACACCAGGTGTTAGTCATTTGTACTTGAAGGGGGAAATATGCGGGTTGTCGTGCTGGGTGGAGATGGCTATTGTGGATGGGCCACGGCTCTTTACTTGTCGAACCAAGGCCATTCGGTAGCGATCGTCGACAGCTTTATTCGCCGCCAGTGGGACCACGAACTTGGAGTCGAGACCCTGACGCCGATTCGCAATCTCTCTGACCGTCTTAAAATCTGGCGCGAGCTTACCGGGAAACAGATTGACCTTTTCGTCGGCGATGTGACCGATTACGACTTCCTTTCTTCTACCGTTAAAGCCTTTGAGCCGGAAGGTGCAGTGCACTTCGCAGAGCAGCGCGCCGCTCCCTACTCGATGATCGACCGCAAGCACGCGGTCTTCACGCAAGTGAACAACGTGGTGGGCACGCTGAACCTGCTGTATGCCTTGCGCGAGTTCCAGCCCGAGTGCCACCTGGTGAAACTGGGGACCATGGGCGAATACGGCACCCCCAACATCGACATCGAAGAAGGCTACATTACCATCGAGCACAACGGGCGCAAGGACGTCCTGCCGTATCCCAAGCAGGCGGGCTCCTTCTATCACCTGTCCAAGGTGCACGACAGCCACAACATCATGTTCTGCTGCAAGATTTGGGGCCTGCGCGCCACCGACCTGAACCAGGGCGTGGTTTATGGCACCATGACGGAAGAGGTCGCGCTCGACGAAGCCCTCATCAATCGCTTCGATTACGATGAAGTGTTCGGTACGGTCCTGAACCGGTACTGCGTCGAGGCCGCGGCGGGCATGCCGCTCACCGTGTATGGCAAGGGCGGGCAAACGCGCGGCTTCCTGGATTTGCGCGATACCGTGCGCTGCGTGGAGATTGCCCTGCTCAATCCCGCGGCGCGCGGTGAGTTCCGCGTGTTCAACCAGTTCACGGAGCAGTTCTCAGTTATGGAATTGGCCGGAATGGTGCAGGCGGCAGGCAAGAAGCTGGGCCTCGAAGTTACTGTGGAGCATATCCCCGACCCGCGCGTCGAGGCCGAGCAACACTATTACAACGCCAAGCACTCGAAGCTGATCGAGCTCGGACTGAAGCCGCACCTGCTTTCTGATTCTCTGCTCGACTCGCTGATGAACATCGCCCTGCGCTATCGCGACCGCATCGACACGAGCAAGATGATCCCGCAGGTGTATTGGCGAGAGACGCACAACGCCCGCCGGCAGCCGGGAAACACGACTACCTCGCGGCCGCAACTCGCGGAGGTAGGCACAAGCGGCGAGAAAACCAGGTAGCGCTCCAATGCTGGCTGGCGGATTTATCACAGAGTTTTGAGGAAAGAGGTTCGCTAATTCCCATGCTCGCGGTGCCAGTCGCACACCGCGCGGGGAACTTCCTTGAGGTTCTCGACCGGAGTTCGCAACGCGATGGCGCACTCCGGTGCAATCAGCTCCACACCAGCGTCCAGATCCCTGAAGACTTCATGGCGAACCTCCGCCGGGCCGCGCGCGTACAGGGTTTCAGGATTATTGATGTGTCCCACAAGCGCCACACGCTTGCTAATCACCCGCATTGACTCCACGGCGTCGTTCTTCGAATCGAAATGGAATGCCGCTACTCCCGTCTGGGCGATGTACTCCATGCGATCGAGGGTGCGCCCGCAGATATGTAGAATCAGCGGAACCGGGAGCCGCTGGACGAGTTCGCAATGAATCTCCCGCAGAAACCTCTCGTAATAGCCGGCGCTGACCAAGTCGCCCGTGGCGTGGTCGGCCAGGGTGAGCGCGTCCGCACCCGCTTCGATCTGGGCGAGGGCATACTGTACAGTCGCCTCTTTCAGTTTGTCGAGACACGCCGCCGTTTTTTTCGGGTCATCGATGGACATGATTAGAAAGTTCTCGAGGCCGAAGCAGTCGTACGACAAGGTCCAGGGCCCCATGACCTTTCCGAAGATGGCCACCTCGGCGCCGAATTGCCGTCTGAGGATTCTGATCGCCTCGAGCACGCATGTGGTGTCCGGGTGGGTCAGGTAATTCGAAGGGATTCTTATCTCATCCGGATGCCCCCAGAGAGGTTCGCTTACAGTCGGCCAGTTATCCTTCTGTCCCCACCGGATTTTGCAGCCCAGGGCGGACGACTGCTGCACGGTCGAGAAATAAGGCATGATGGTGTCGAAGCCGAGCTCGGTGTAGCTCGTAGCGCCCAGGCGCGCCATCAACTCGGGGACGTGATGGGCTTCGGGAAAGGGCGCCTGGGCCAAGTCCATCAGCGCCACCGTGGCCACCGAGGTCGGGTTGCACACCGGAGTTCGATCTACCGGCTCACGGCGTAATGCGGCTAAAACGCGTTCGCGGCTGTTCATGTTTCTAGTGCATGACCCGCACGGCCTCGTCGCACTCGCGGATGGCGTTGTCAATCGCCCGCATCGCCTTGTCGCGATGACCGTACCCGTCATTAAAGGCCTTCTCGAGATGCTTCCGGGCGTTCCGAAGATCGTTGACCGCATCGTGATACTCGGGATGCTCTTCGGGCGCGGGCGCGGCCAGCGCCGTGTGTAATAGGGGGATTCCGAACGCCAGTACCAGCGCCACCAAACTTATCCAGATGATGAGCTTCTTCTTCATTTGTCCTCCCTGAACGGTCGATTGAGCGATGTATGGAAGCGCCAAAACAGTAGCCTCCGAACCTCCGCTCGAAGCCTTATTACAACATAGACGGAATCTCCTGTCACCTCGGGATTGAGATGACCCTAAGCCCTCGATAACGAGCGGTGAAGAGGGTATGAGGCAATGGCTTCTAAGGGCGGGGGCGCAAGTCGCGCTCGATGGGAAGGCGCGGAAGGGGGTGTAGGGGTAGGGCTTGCCCTACCCTTTGCCAGGGCCAGGCAGAAAGGCGGGGACGGCAAGCCGTCCCCCTACAAATGAACGGAACAAAGCGAGAATGTCTATGAAAACAAAGGACCGCCGTGGAAAACTCACAGGGGGTGTAAGGGTAGGGCTTGCCCTCATTGGCGCTAAGATAAGCACGATTCGGATGCTTTTAGCCACGGCAGTGGCGGCATAATGTGGCCCACGGCGAGCCAGCCGTGGGATGACGATGGGGGGAGTCGAGTTTAAGCCCCGCCAGGGGCGACATAAGCTCTGCGCACGGGCCGTCGCCATTATGTCGCCCCTGCCGGGGCTTTATAATAATCTTCGCACCTTCCTTCCCCACGGCTGGCTCGCCGTGGGCCACATTATTTCGCCCGTCCGCTGACGGGCCTTCGAAGGCCCCTGACGGTTAAGTTGGCGCTATTGAGGGCTTGCCCTACCCTCGGGCCAACGGCCCGCTCGAAGGGGACGGCAAGCCGTCCCCCTACCCTCCCTCGCTATCAAGGGGTTGCTCGAAGCGGCTGCCCACCACTCGGGACTTCGCACGTCTGAACCACCTGAGCACCAGTTACGTAAAAGAGAAACAAGTGTAAAAGGAGAATGTACTTATGAAGCCCCACCGCTTGCTCCCTATGAGCATTCTGGCCCTTGCAGTGATGTCCTTGTCCCTTGTAATGCCGGCGATGGCGGCCGAGGGACACTTTGCGCGCACTTTGCAGGTCTCCGGCGCCGTGGAACTTGATGTCCAGACGGGCTCCGGGTCAATCAACGTGCGCAGCGGCGACAGCTCGACCGTACGTGTCACGGGCACAATCAAGGCCAATGGTAGCTTGTTCGACAGCGCCTCGGCGGAGAAGAAGGTCCATTACCTCGAAACCAACCCGCCCATTGAGCAGCACGGCAATATCATCAAAATCGGCCACGTCGAGGACCCTGAACTAACGCGCAACATCTCCATCAGTTACGAGATCGTGGCGCCTGCCGAGACGCGTCTGCGCTCGGGTTCCGGCTCGGGAGAAGAAACCATAAGCGGCCTGCGAGGCCCCGTGGAAGCTTCCTCGGGATCCGGCAGCCTCAAGCTGAACGACATCGGCGATACGGTCCGGGCCTCGACGGGCTCCGGACACATTACGGTGGAAAATGTGAAGGGAAGCGTGCACGCCTCGACAGGCAGCGGTGAAATTGTGGCCACCGGCGTGGCCGGCGGCCTGCATGCCTCGACGGGCAGCGGAAGCGTTACATTGCGGCAGACCGCTCCGGGTGACGTCGATGTGAACACCGGCTCCGGGACGCTGCGCCTGGAAGGGGTTCACGGGGCCGTGCGCGCCCAGACCGCCAGCGGCAACATTGAGGTGGAGGGCCAAGGCCAGGACACTTGGCGGCTCTCAGCGGCCTCCGGCAGCGTCACCGTGCGCTTGCCCGCACAGCAGGGATTCACGCTCCACGCCCATACAGTTTCCGGCACCATCCACAGCGCGCGTGAGATGACCGTGCAGGGCACATTGGGTAAGCATGAAGTGGAAGGCAAAGTCGGCGACGGCGGCTTCGCGCTGGACGTAACCACAGTCTCAGGCAACATCCGGGTCGAGTAGCCGCGGAGGGGTAGGGGGACGGCTTGCCGTCCCCTTCGGGCGGGCCGTTGGCCCGCGGGTAAGTGGGGCAAGGCTTCCCCCTGGAGTTTCTACATTTGTGTCCCGTGGGCAGAGTGCGGCTCTGCCGCGCTGACTTGCGGAAAGGCTTGCCTTTCCGCAGCTTCGCACAACCATACGTCCGTCGAGGCTGCGCCTCGACTGAGTCCTCGCAATCCTCATCAATAAAGACAACCTCTGCCTGTCCATCACCAAATACGTCATTCCCGCGCAAGCGGGAATCCATCGACAAGATAGGGCGAAGGTAGGGGAAGGCGCAGCCTTCCCCAATAAGAAAGTAGGGTGTTGGTTTGCGGAAAGGCAAGCCTTTCCCCACGTCAGGGCGGCAGAGCCGCAGGTCGCGATAGAACAGCCTTGAGGTCATGGATCGAACGCCCGGGCTTCGAGGGAGCGCAGACGCAGGCCGTCGCCGTTTGATAAATGCAGAAACTCCAGGGGTAGGGCAAGCCCTCATAAGCGCTAAGATAATGCTTGACGTTGTCGGTTTTCCTGTACCTTGCTGGGCATGAATGCACTGGACGAAGACTGGAACATCTTAGTGGGCCTGTTGCCGCCGAGTTGGCAAAGAACGGCACGGTTGAGCGGGGCGGTAGAGCGTTTGCGGGGTTTTGCCTCCGTGGAGGAGGTGCTGCGGGTGCTGCTGATGCACGTTGGCTGCGGCTATTCGCTGCGGGAGACGGCGGTTCGCGCGCAGGCGGCGGGGCTTTCGAGGTTTCCGATGTGACCTTGTTGAATCGCTTGCGGCAAGCCGAGAGTTGGTTGCAACACTTGTGTCAGGCGTTGCTGGCGGAAAGTGGCGTGCACTGGCGGGGGCCGCAACCGCGGCGGCGGGTGCGGGCGCTGGACGGAACGGTGATCAAGGAACCGGGTCCGACGGGTTCGCATTGGCGAATCCATTACAGCCTGCGGCTGCCGGAGTTGACGTGCGACCAGTTGGTGATCACCGCGCGCAAAGGGGCGCAGACGGCGGAGAATCTGGAGCGTTTCCCGGTCGCCCCGGGAGATCTGCTTCTGGCCGACCGCGGCTATTGCCATCCGGCCGGGGTGGCGAGGGTGCGCGCGCAAGGAGGCGACATCATCGTGCGGTTGAACAGTGCGGTGCCTTTGTTCGCTGCCGATGACCAGCGTTTCCCCCTGTTGGCGGAACTGCGCCCGCTGGCGGCGGGCAGCATGGGCAATGGGCGGCGGGCTGCACGCCGGGGACCAACGCGTAGGGGGACGCCTGTGTGCCGTGCGCAAAAGCCAGCAAGCCATCGCCGCGGCGGAACGGAAAATGACCAAGCACGCGCAGAAGCACGGGATTCGGGTGCGGCCGGAAACGCGCGAGTACGCCCATTACGTGATGGTGTTTACCACCCTGCGGGAGGCGGAGATGGGCATGGCCGAAGTGCTGGAGTACTACCGCTTTCGCTGGCAAATCGAACTGGTGTTCAAGCGGCTCAAGTCCCTGCTGGCGGTGGGCCACTTGCCCAAGCACGACGCGCGAAGCTCGCGGGCCTGGCTGTACGGAAAACTGTTTGTGGCCCTGCTGACGCAAAAGTTGGTCCGCCTCGGTTCGTCAATTTCCCCCTGGGGCTACGAGTTGGGGACCCGACGCCAGGGCAGTCGGTGGCGTGAGTTTCAGTTCGCTCTGCACCAACTGCAGCAGGCCATCGTTCCCGAACTGGAGCTAGGGTTCGTGATGCGGCACTGGAATGAAATCGCCGCCGAGCTCGGCCGAGCGCCATCGCCAACGCATTCCCCAACTTGTCGAATGTCATGTATTATCTTAGCGCTTATGAGGGCTTGCCCTACCCCTACACCGCCTCCAGGACCACCTTTTGGCGGGGGACGATCCTGACCGGCCCCATCAGTCCGGACGGAGGCAGGGGATGGAAATCCTTCTCGTGCTCTTTCCAGGCCATTGCCCCTCAGCGGTGTAAATATCTGTTGTTCTTCCGTAATGGGGAACGAACTCCTCGGGCACCTCCGGCAGGGTCGGCAGCCCTGAGACATAGTTTATCAGCGTATTGGTGACCAGCACTTCGAGATGGTTCGTGCCGGCTGCGGATTGCTTCCGTAACATCGAGTTGGTAAGGCTGCATCCACGCCACGCCCACCGCCTGCCCGTTCAAGGTGACCTCAGCCACGTCGCCAACTCTCCCCAGGTCCAGCACGGCTTCCAGACCGAGCGCTCACGTACTCTCTCGGCACCTCGAAGTCAAGCTCGTAGCGTCCTGTGCCCGAGAAGTGCTCCGTCCGAGGATCTTCGGTCCACGACTTCAACTGCGAGACCTCTTTCTGGAGCTCTCGAACCGATAACCCTCGAACGTCATCCGCCATGTGCCGCTCACGGCAAGCGGCTCCGGCAAGCCCGAGACCGGCACCCGCACCGTCTTGCTCTGCCCGTTCCTCACCACGGTCACGTGCGCCTCGCCATTGCGGCTCACGATGCCTTCCACCCGCCGCTCGGTCAAATCCCGCACCTCCTCCAAGTTCGTGGCCGTCAGATGCGGCTGCGGCTGCCCGGCACGGAAGAGAATGCACATCGAGCCACGGGCGGGCAGACGAATCGGGATCTCCACTCCTGCTGTCTGCGCCCTGTAAACAAGCACCGGAGCGATCTCGCCGGTCATCGGGTCCCATCGCTCCGGGATCTTTCCGGTGACCCGGAACGTCACCGGCGTCTCGCTCGCTTCCAGTTGCAGGTTGGTCACGAAATAGAGGTCGTCTGCACCGAGCCGGCGATGCAGGAACGTCAGACCATCGCTTTGCTGGCTTCCGGCCAGTGCAAAGTCCGGTGCGAGATGTTCGCGCAACGCCTCAAGCAGTGCCCGCTGTGGCGCCGTCAGCGGCGGGAGTGGGCTGGTAGGGCTCCGGCACCTGATAGAAAGGTCTCTTGCTCGTGTCGTAGCGTGGAATCTTGTAACTCGGCAATGAAGTAGGTGCGGCCCCCGCCTGGAAGATTCTTCCCCTTGCCGTCGGGCCCGAACAACTCGCTCGACGATCTGTTTGACGCGCGCGTCGTGCTGCGCGGCGTCCTTGAGCCCTACCGACGCCGAGGGCAGCTCATCCAGAGCAATCACCACTCCTCCGCCCAGCGCAAACTGCCGGATGAACTCCATGGTGGCCACCGGCACCGCCGTCGTCTTGGGCAAAATCAGGAAACGATAGGCGAGGTCGCGGACCTTGATGTGCCCATCTTCCACCCGAGCGCGATTTTGCAGAACATCGTCGTTGACCGGATCAAAATCATACCCGTTGGCGACCAGAGTTTTCCCCAGCTCACCGTAAGGCATGAATTGCGGGTAGTTGCCGAAAAGGACTTTCTCGGTCCACACCGTGGCTTGGGGCGAGTAGATCAGAACGTCTCCCGCAAACTCGCCCTGCCGCAGGAGAAGACAACAGCGGCTGGTATAGTCCGTCAAATGATGATAGTACTTCCACCAGGTGTTCCAGTGGCTTATGCGATTTGCCCAAGGCATATCACGGGAGGGCGCCACGTGCATCTCCGGAGAATAGATGTAGCCGTGGTTGTAGAATTGCGTCACCCCGTCGCGCAGAAAGGCATCCGTAGCGCCCTTCATTTCTTCGAGCGTCGAGCGATACCGCTCCGTGTGAAGATAGGTAAACGCTTCGGCGGAAACAATCCTCTGACCGTACAGGTGCGCTCCGGCGGCCACCGCTTTCCGCGGGTTCAAGCACTACGGCAAAACGGTCGGTGGTCACCTCCATCTCGGGCCGCGGGGTTATTCCGGCTCCCTGAATGAACTCGTTGGTAAATCGGAAATAAGGCTGAATGCGCGCCTCCACGTTGTGCTCGCTGCACCAGTTGATGAACGGCATAAACGTCGCTTCCAGGCCCAGCCAGCAGAGGAAATCATTCACGTCGTAGCGGACCTTCGGGGTCAGCTCCCCGATGTCCCACCAGATGGCGGGCAAATAGCGCCTCAGGTCGTAGCCCTTGTAGGTCTGGAATTGTTCCAGCAGCGCGTTGCTCCAGTGAATCGTGTCGGGAGGAACGCTGATTTCGAAGCTGTCGCAGAACATGCTGTCCACGGTCTTGCCGAACTCTTCCCCAAAAGCTTGATAAAGCTCACCTCCCAAGTAATCACAATAGTTCCGTCACCGCCTTCGGGCTGAAGTGATCGACCACCCATTGACGCCGGATAAAATTCTCGGTTGTCGAGTTTTGCTGCCCCGTGTACTTCAGGCGGAAGACCATCAGGCGCCATTGGCCGGCAGGAATTTGCCAATCCAAACGATTTTGGTCGACCTGGTTGGCTAAGGTCGATCAGGGTGTTTCCATTGAGTCCTGACCCCGCAACCTCACCCGCCACAACCGCCACCACTGAGTCCTCGTCAGGCGCATCCGAGGGGAAGGACTCGGGCAAGTCCTCCCGTACTGCCGCAGACGCCGCCGGCACATAGGCCGGAAGCGGTTGACTGAAAGCCCCTGGCCCGCTCACGTCCACCCAGGCCCGCGTCAACATCTTGCTGCGTTCTGTGGGCGGGACCCAGAAGCCCCCAAAGCACCATCCGGGCGAGAAGGTGATGGCCACTTCCATATCGAGCCGTGCCGCTTCCCGGACAGCATGCTTTACCACCTGCAACCACTCCTCGGAAAGAAACTCGATGTTCCCCTGGGCATACATTACCCAGGGAACCATGATCTCGACTCCGCCCATTCCCTGGGCGCTCATCTGCTCCAACTCCCATGTAATCCCCTCCGTGGTAACGGCACCGCCGGGCCACCACCAACGCGTGTGAGGCCGGTAAGTCCGGGCCGGGACGCAACCAGCCTGCCTTCAGCGCGGAAGGCGTCCTGGGGTGGATCGGCAGAGAAGGACCGGCCTAGTCCTTCCTCCCCAGAGCGGCACGCTCGAGGTCTCACATAACCCGATGCACGCCCCGGCCTTTCCCACTTCCGACAGAAATTCTCTTCGGGTCTTCTTCATGTTTCCCTCCGACTCTTCGAAACCCAGGTCTGGTTGCTGCTGAACTTGTACGGTTTTCTTGTCCTTATCGCCTCCTAGCAAGCATACCAGTCACGCGCAACAATCTCCTGCCCCCGCTGCATCGTGTCGAGGTTGCCGCCCTATGTGTGAGCCGCATGCACCTGCGCCGGGAGCGTACCGATTCCAACCACAAATAGAACGTGAAGAACCTGCCTAAACCTCTTGAGAGCCGCCGGGAGAAGTCTAGAACAACGTAGCTGCAAATTCCATATCTCTCAGGGACGAATTAGGACTTACAATTGGCTATTTCCGTATTGGGTTTCGGGAAGGCTTCGATACTAAGTGGAGATTATCTGGACCAGTGCCATCTCGCGAGTGTCGCCAGAAGTGTAGAGCCGGGGTGACTTGTCGTCGTCTCTGCGGCTAGGTACTTAATCCGACCGCTGGCATGCCCGAATGGTGAATGCGCCTGGAGAATCAGGAGAAGGCACGACAGCGGTCAGTATAGGCGCATTAAAGTTATCGGTTGGTCCGGTGGAGAACTTTAATTTTCCCACCGACAGGCAAAACGTTCACTTTAGCAGGAAAGCGGGACAAGAGGTTGCACGCTTAGCATCGAAACGGTTGGATACAGCTCGTGCGATGGCACGCCCTCACTGAAGCCATCGAGCGGGCCTCAATCAAACCAGACGAGGCAAGCTAGCGTCAAGCGGTCTATGAACCCTCGGGTTTGCCGCGCGCGCGGTCTGGATCTCGTCCTCAAGCATTGCGCCTTTCATCAGGCCAGTCAGGAAAACCATTCGAGCATCTGGCCGGCTGCTGAACGACATGTGAGCGAGAAAGCCAATCGTGATGAGGGCCACCATCAACGCTAGCAAAGCTGCCCAGGATTGAATAAGCCAATCCATCATACCAGCCCACGGTACCACCGCCTCTGTTGAGAGAAATTGAAGGAAATGTTAAGGAAGGATTAAGGCTAAAAGGACTTATTGTCTTCCACATTGGAGGTCAACCGGACCACTCTGACCTCTCACAAGGACAACTATGTGTGGCTTGATCTCGCTGCGATTGGGGCATTCACTCCTTCGCCAACATGTGCATCACGCGACGACAAGGGTGATGTCGTCCGCCTGTTGTCCATCACCGCGTGAGCTCGCTGCCTGGATTGACGTGAAAGTCCAGTGCGAGGGCGGATCGGCACGAGGTGCGCAGACTCTTGCCTGTTTCTGCTGTCGGTGCGCAGGCCGGTTACTCACTCGAGGGCTCGGCAAAACTTACTATCAAGCAGACGGCTCGGCAGCTTCCGGCACTTCGATCGAGAATGGCTCTCTGGACGGAGGTCTGATACCGGTAACTCAACGCCTCGAAAATAACCTGCAGGATGGAACGTCGATTCTCAAAAAGTACCCGCGCCCATTCTCTGCGCGTCATCTGCGGGAAGTAGATTCCGCGGAACGCCAGGCGGCCCAGCAAATGGATGATTCGATCCGCGAGAGATCCCGGCTCCAACCGGTCGATTGCCGCGCCGTTCGTTGCCGGCTTATAGGATGCCTCCCATGCCTGGCTGATTTCTTCCTCCGCTTGTTCCGGAGAGATTCCCAGGGGCGAGAAATCCATCGTAAAGGGCTTGAATTCCAACCAGTGCTTGGGGCGGGTCAGCCGGCCGGCCGCCGCGAGCTTGTCGTAAAGGGGCGTCGACGGGGTAAGGCGTCAGAAGTCCAAAAACCGGGAGCCCCGGCGGCCAGGTGCGGACGACATCGAGAGTGCGCTGTGCTACTCCGGGGGAGTCGCTGTCCATGCCGAAGATGAAGGAAGTAATCGCGTAAAGCCCGTAACGCTCCAGGCGTTCCAGAATCGCCTTGTACTCTTCCGGCTTGTTGAATCCCTTGCGCACGCTCTTCAGGTTCTCGGGGTCAATGGACTCGAGCCCCATGAAGATCCATTTGCCGCCGCTCTCGGCGATGAGCGAGACCAGCTCCTCGTCGCGCAACAGATTCATGCTGATTTGCGCCACCCAGGGCACCTGGGCATCACGCGCGATGATTTCACGCAGCAGCGACTTGGTGCGCCGGGGATTGATGGCGAAGTTGTCGTCGATGAAGAAGACGGCGATTTTCCCCTTCTGCCGCTTTTCCAGTTGCTTGAGTTTCAGAAGCTCGTCCACCACGCTGGCGTTGGAACGAAAGCGGATGGAATCTCCGAAGAAACCCGTCACCGTGCAGAACTCACAACCGTAAGGGCAGCCGCGGCCGGATTCAATCGGCACCATGTGGAAGCTCTGCCACGTCATGCCCGCGACGCGAAAGTAACCGGCGCGCCCATTTGGGAAAGTGCCCCACCAGGTTAAACTGGTCCAAATCCATCTGATCCCATGGAATCTCAGGATAGTCCGCGAGAGAGGGCTTCACCTCTTTGCCCGCTTCATCGACGGGGGCATAAATCTCCTGCAACGCTCCCCGTTCCGCATCGGCCACAATTCGCGGCCAGGTATAATCGGCTTCGCCGAGAGCCACCGCGTCCGCATGGCGCGGCCCCCCGTCGCGCCCCAGCGGCTCGTCGGGGACCTCCGTAACATGCGGCCCCCCCATGACGACCGGCACTCCCAGCGGCGCGCACCGCATCGGCCATCAGGTACGCTTTGCGAATCATGCGCGTCATGGCGCCGATTCCGACCAGCCCGATGCGTTTCTCCTTTACGTAGTGCAGCCAGCTCGCTGGCGCTCAAGCGTTGGGCGTTGCCGTCCACCAGGAAGACTTGATGGCCCGGAGGAGTCAGCGACCGCAGGAGAAACATCCAGAGATGCGGCATGAAATTGTTGGTGATTTCGTTATCGGGATTGTAAAGCAGTATGTTCATATCGACTACTCCGACAAATCAATGCGACGATGAATCGTGCTCTGGCTGAGTGGAAAGTGATGCGCCATGTCTTTCTTTGAATACCCCGCCATAATCAAGGCCAGGATTCCGTGCTCGCCCTGGGAAAGACAGAAGCTCTCCCCGCCTGGCCTGACGGCTGGAATCGGTCTGGTGAAGCGCCCGCGCCAAATCTGCCACTACCGATGGCCCGGACGAAGCCCGGCCTTGGTTGCCGGAAGCGCCTTGGGATGGCTCGTTCGCGCGCACAGGGCCTTCGCAGCTTGGAAAACCGGCGGACGTGCTTTCCGTACTCATTGATTGTTGCTCAGCTTTCGGGCACTCCTCACCCTGCACGCCCGACCGGGCTCGCCCCGCATCACCCCGCGGAGGGATTTGCTCTTGAGGGATTGCGCCCCAACCAGCAATTGATCGTTTTTCGGAAGGCCCCGAATTGTCCGCCGGAAGGCTCCCGGCCTTAATAATCTCGCCGGCGGCCGCCGAAGCCACCGCGACCGCCACCGCCACCCGCCGCGGGGGCGCGAGAAGTCCGTGCGCTGGCGGCCGAGCTTCATTGACGGTTAAGGGACGGCCCTCGAGGGACTGTCCATTCAGCCCTGCGATTGCGCGCTGAATGTCTTCGCCCTCGCCGAGTTCGACAAAGCCGAAGCCTCGTGGCGTCCCAGTCATCTTGTCGCGAACCACCACCGCCGAGGCTACCTGAAAGCCTGCATTGGTTACAAATTCGCCGAGCGACGCATCGGTGGCGCTATGGGGCAAATTACCTACGAAAAGTTTAGTTGCCATGTATCTCTCTGTTCCTCCAAGTTTGGAGCGGCCTTTCGAGGCCAGCTCCGTTAGGTTGTATATCCGGTTAATGTTCTTCTTCTTTCCCTGCGGCTTTTGAGCGGATGGTGCTGCTCCAAGTACTCCTTGATGTCGCGCTCGCCGATCATGCAGGTGAGCATTCCGCGGGGGAGTCTTGTGCTGGCCTTGCAGTTCCTTGTCCAACCGCGCGAAACAGATGCCCGGGCCGTCCTGAAGCTTCAGGCCGTCCGGACGAAACGCCTGCGATTGGACTGTGACGGTGAAATCGCGTGCTGCGTCAGGGGCATTGATGACGTGAAAGGCATAAACGCGAGAACCGGCGGCAACTTCGAAACCCACATACTGAATGTACATACCTGACTCCTTTAGAGTCCATGACGCGTCCAATTCAAGCGGCAGCAGCACGAGTCGACACCTTGATTCTACCGTAAACGGTTGCGACGTTTTGCTTATCGATGCCAAAACCAACAGGCACCTTGGCAGCGCTCGCCGATCCATGAAAGCAAGTGAGATAACCAGACTTAGTTTAGGAAGCCAAAGCAGATAGCTAAGAGAGGCTGCTCTCGTTAACCAAAATAAGTGAATTCACTTTACTTGTCAAGAACAATATGGGATGCTTGAATGATCGTGCAGTGAACTGGAAAAAGTTAACCGGAGGAAGGACTCCATGGATCTGCCTTCAGTCATCCGCCAGCGGCTCGACCAATTGGGACATGAGCAGAGAGATTTGGCGGTTGCTGCCCAAGTCACGGAGTCTTATATTTCGCAATTACTTACGAGGAAAAAGGCGCCTCCCGCCCCGGAGCGGACAGATATCTACGGCAAGATCGAAGATTTCTTGAAGTTCCGGCGCGGAGAGCTTATTAAGCTGGTTGAGTTGCAGCGCCAGGAAGAGTTGAAGCGGAAACTGGCCGATCCACCTGCGCCTTTGTTTAAAGAAGTTCGCGAATTGGTCCTTAGTAAATGCAAACCTGACAAACAGAAGCAAGTCAGGATGATTTTCGAAAGACAACCTTTCGGTGAACTTGAACTTCTGGTCACCCAGAAACTTGTGGATGTTGTCAAGGGAGTCACCAAGCAAGAACTGGAAAGCGAGAGTTGGCTCCGTTTGGTCGTGAGGGTTAGTGATCGAAGTTACGAGGAGATGCGGGTGGCGATTCTCGAATTCCTCGACACTGACGTATTCAATGTGTCGAGTGAGCACTGCGCCTCTTTCCTGGATCCCCTGATCGAATCTTGGGATATTGATCTTGCAACTTTTAGCCTTGAAATTGTTTTGAACCGAAGGATGGCCCCTCGGCACATCAAGAGGTTCGCATTCGTTGAACAACCCGAGCCTGCCGGCGAGGAGGAGCGGGGGCTGAAGGAATTCCTACACGATGCTTCTCTCAGTGGTGGAGCCACCGAAGCAGAAATCGAGTTCTTGAAGGCTCTGAGATTCAGGGGAAGACACCCCACTCCGCTCTACTACTACCGTGAATTGCAAAATCTTCGCGATCCCTTGCATTTTCGAGGTCCGGCGTTGCAAGTGCCGGGCACGCCGGAGTCCACAAACCTTCCGGAAAATACTGGCCGTTCCAAGGCCCAGCTCGCATCGTAAGGGGCTGCGGGTCTTTCGGGGCCCTACAGGAGAATGAACCTTTGTCGCTTGTACTTCAGGACCATGAGGACCGGCTTCGCGGGCTCATCAACATGAGCAAGGAGCGGGGCCATGTCCTGTTTGACGAGGTGAACGAAATCCTGCCCGGCGAGACGCACACCGCCGCGGAGGTTGGCGGGCTGTTCTCCGCCTTCGAAGGCCACGATACCCGCATCTACGAAGACGCTCCTATTGCGATCCCGGCAAGCGGTTTGCCAGGGGTTGCCGAACACATGGAAAGCGAGGGAAGATGCTGTCCATGTTGAAGAATCCGAACTCAATGAGACAGCATCTCTTCCTGGACACGATCAACGATCCGGTACGGCTCTATCTTCGCGAGATGGGACAGTGTGCGACTGCTCAAGCGGGAAGAAGAGGTGGCCATCGCCAAACGTATGGAGCGCGGCCAGGCGCTGGTGCTCAAGACCGTTTCTCGTTCTCCGCTTGTCCTCGAAGAGCTGATCGAAATGGGCAGGGAGTTGCGCAAGGGCACGCGTTCGATTAAAGAGGTTGTCCATTTCGATGAGGAGCAGGTGACAGCGGAGGAAATCGCAAAGAGAACCCGCCAGACGCTCTGGATTATCGATAAGATTAAGCGGCTCTATAGCTGCGGGACTTCAGCAGGCGGCCCGGCTAAGCAACATTCCGCGGTCAAAACAACGCGCCCATCTCCGTGCGCGGCCGCAAGTTGTCGCGGACGCGGGTTGAGATGTCTCGGCTGGCTCGCTCGATGGGGTTGCACCCGCTCGAAAAGAAGCGCCTGGTTGAGAAGTTGCGGCGCCAGGTGGAGCGGATTCATTCCTTGGAGCGCTCGATAGGCCCGGCTTGCGCCGTGCGCGGGCGCCACTTCGCGCAAGGATCGGCGTGCGTGTCGCTCCCAGCTAAAGGAAATAGAGGAATCGAGCCAGATCGGACTCACTGCCGCGAAGCGTTCGCTCGCTCTGATCCTGCGCGGCGAGGCCGAAGCCGAACGAGCCAAGAAGCAGTTGACCGAGGCCAACCTTCGCCTTGTGGTGTCCATCGCCAAGAAGTATGCGAACCGGGGCCTGGAGTTTCTCGACTTGATCCAAGAGGGGAATATTGGCCTGATGAGGGGGGTCGACAAATTCGAGTGGCGCCGCGGCTACAAGTTCTCCACTTATGCCACATGGTGGATTCGTCAGGCGGTCTCACGTGCCGTCGCCGATAAGGGGCGCACGATTCGAGTGCCTGTGCACATGTCCGCCGCCATCATAAAACAGAGTCGTACCACCCAACAACTCGTGCAGGAACTAGGCCGAGAGCCTACCGCTGAGGAGATCGCCCGGCGCCTGGAGGTCAGCGTCGAGAAAGTGCGCAGCACCAAGAGGGTTTCTCAGCGCACCATGTCTTTGGAGACGCCCATTGGGAATGATGGAGAGTCGGGCCTGGGCGACTTGATCGAGGACAAGACGGTGGCTTCGCCGTCAGAGGCAGCCATCAAACTCAACCTGAAGGAGCGGATGGCGGCTCATGCTGAAATCGCTCACCGCCCGCGAGGAAGCCATAATCCGGATGCGGTTTGGCATGGACGATGGCGCCGAGCGTACGCTCGAGGAAGTCGGCCGGGTCTTTGCCGTTACTCGCGAGCGGATCCGCCAGATCGAAGCCAAGGCGCTGCGAAAACTCCGCCATCCGCTGCGGTCGGGCCATTTTCGGGTCTTCGCCCAAGACTCCTGGTAAGATAGCCTGGAGGACCCACGGGCACTAGAAACTCGGCGCCTCCGGCCATGAATTTTAGGTAAAGGAGAGAGATGAAAAGCCTCTTTGTTGGTAATTTGAGTTTCCAGACGACGGAAAGCGATTTGACCGCGCTGTTCAAGACGTTCGGGGAAGTTAAACGGGTCCAAGTTGCAAAGGACCGGGAAACTGGCCGAGCCCGCGGGTTTGCTTTCGTCGAAATGCCCAACGATGAAGAAGCGGCCAAGGCAATTGCCGGCCTTGAAGGAAAGCTGTTTGGCGGTCGCAATCTTAAGGTGAACGAAGCGCGTCCCAGGGCGGAGCGAGCCCCCACCAGCCACAGTAGCGGAGCAGGGCCAAGGCCCGGTAGATTCTCAAATGAGGACTACCGCGAAGCCGCACGCCAGCCCCGTGAACCTCGCTGGTAGTCCCGCACGACGCGGTGCGTTGGGGATATTGTCAGCGTACACGTGTATTTCCAAGGAGAATTGATGGCCACTACCCCTCAGAAACGTCATAAGGAAATGAAACGATTGGAGAAGCAGCGCGAGAAGGCGGAGCGCCGCGCCCAGAAAAAACTTGCCAACCGCAGGCAGAAAGAGCTTCTGGCCGATGGTACCATCCCCGCAGGCGACGAGTCCTTGATAGCAAGCGGCGCCGAACCCTCCGAGTCAGGGCCTCAAAACTGATCCCCCAGGCCTGGCGCACCCCTCTTCTCTCGACCGGGTTTGGTCCCGCCTCACTTATTTCCCAATGACGGCTATTGTGAAGGGAGGAGTCTGGAGTGATAGCTTCTTGCGACGCGTCGGGTGGGGTTTGGGCGGAGGAGCTTCGTCGGTAAGTTCAACAGTCATGAGCCCGGTGACAAATTTCTTGATTCCGTGGAGGTGGAAGTCGATGGAGGTGCGTTCGGCGCCCGATTGCGTCACCACGCCGAGACCGTACTGAGCGTGCTTGACGAACTGGCCTTCCGCGAGTACTTGCATAAAAGCCTCCTCGAATACGAGTGCTAGATTCTACTACAGGTTAACCCCCGCCTTCCGTTACTCCTGAGTGCGCTGGGGGTCTTGCGCCATCAGCGATAGCGGGCTGGGCTACACGGCCCCCGCCATGGCCTGCGTCCGTCGCGAATCCAAAACGCTCTCCATTGCACACGCCAGGACGTGAGCGAGTTCATCGCTCGTCATGGGAGGCACAATGAAGTCAAACGCTCCGCCGACTATCGTGTCCATATAAAGCTTGATATCGACGAGGCGCGACACCACGATGACCTTCACGGGCTTCAAGGCCCCAAGCGCCAGCTTGACGACGTCCGCCCAGTTGCCGTCAGGAAGCAGCGCTTCCGTGAAAACCAGATGCGGTGGATTAGCCTCTCGGAGCAGCGGCAAGGCCTCTTCGCAGGTTTTCAGCCAGTTGACTTTGATCGACCGCCCTTCCAGAGACTGTTTCAGCAGGCGCTGCGATTCCGCGGACTGGTGCAACAGCAGTGCTGAGATTCTTTCCTTCATGGGACCTCCTTTCGAGTCCGTTGACCGGCAACAGGTTTTTGCTCTGCCGGCAGTGCCGATCCTTCGACCCGTCGCTGGACGCTAAGGGCGGAAGTTGACCTTGTTTGTCCGCCGGGCTTTTTCCAGAGCTTCACGGTTTCTCGCGTTCATTCCCCGACACGGCAACCGCTCTCGTGGTTGTTTTACTTTCCGTTGCATCCCGCATTTCTCGCAGGCGCCTCCGCAGCAGGATCTTGTGCTTTCGTAACCGGCCGAACCTGGCTTTGTCGCCGTTTCGCTCCGACATAATCCCCTCCCTTGCAACCTCTCCGCTTCAGTTTCGACGGCCACGAGTCTTTGCCACACAACAATGCGAACAGCCGGCGTTGGCCAGCCGGGTCGAATGAACCTTATTAGTCCTTACATCCGCGGAGTGTCTTCGCGCTCAATGGTACACATGAATTCCTCCACAGGATTGGGTCGTAGACGGCAAGTAACGCTGCGAGCCTGCGTGGGTGCCGAAATGGATCGCGTCTGGGAGGCCCGTCTGCGGATTGCCTGATTTTATTCAGGCAGCCCGGAAGGTGAGAGTAGATGGGCTCATCTTCTCAACCAGGATAAGGCACTTAACTCTTCTTGTCAAGGTAAATGCCGCTAGTTGGAGAAAATTTAATAAATATAGTTAAACTACGAAGCAGCGTAATTGCTTCGGCCGTATTCTTCGGGCGACGCCTGCAACTATCAGCCGCACGGTCGGACCGGATGGTTGCGTCATGGGTGCCGACGACACGTCGGGCGGGGTTCACTTCCTTATAGAATTGTTACAACCGCAAAAACAAGCTTAACTAAGATTTGATATCTACGAAATATTATTGACAAATCTGTGTCGTTTACTTGTCAGTACACTTCAATCCGCGTGCGCAACCTCGAGGCGCGCTGGGCGACTTGTATGTTGTTTAATACTGATGATACATGAGGTGATAATGAAGCGCTGGCATCGTCGCCTGCACTTCCTGCCAAGCTGCGACAACTCTCTTCGAAACTTTCGCCGTGGAATTTGCCTTCACGGCCATACCGAGCATTCCCGCGAGAATCTGGGGTTCCTCAACCACCACATCGACACCGTCCCCATCGTATCGCAGATCGCGCGCCATGCGCTGGCCCGATACAGGCGCCTGCACGGGAAAGCTCTCGACTTCAACCGCGCCTACTGGACGCCCCCTGTGACGGCCCGCGAGGCGCACCACCTCGAGCGCAAGCAGATTGAAGACGCGCTCGGCTTCGAAGCCATCGTCTCCCTGACTGACCACGACAACATCGACGGCGCGATGGATTGGCGAGACCACGAAAAGCAGGATGCCGTCGTTTCGCTCGAGTGGACTCTGCCTTATCGGCACGCATCCTTTCACCTGGGCATCCACAATCTGCCCCGGGCGCAGGCGCGTGAGATCACCACGCACTTACTCGCCCACACCGCCGCTCCAGATGAAGCCCGTCTTCCGGAGTTGCTGGCGATGCTCGGCGGCATACCTGACGTGCTCGTGGTCCTCAACCATCCTTTCTGGCAGATCAAGTCATTCGGCAGCGCCGCCCAGTTGGAGCTCGTGCATTCCTTCCTCCGCCGCTATGGACGCCACATTCACGCCCTTGAATTGAGCGGCCTGCGGCCCTGGCGGGAGAACCAGCAGGTTCTCGAAATGGCGGAGGGTCTCACGCTGCCCGTGGTTTCCGGGGGCGACCGCCATGGCTGGAAACCGAGCAGCATGCTGAACCTGAGCCGGGCCGGAAGTTTTTCCGAATTCGTCGCCGAGATCCGCCAGGATGGACGGAGCGAAGTCCTGGTGATGCCCGCCTATCAAGAACCTTACGGGCTACGCATGATGCAGGTGGCTTGGGACGTTCTGCGCGAATACCCCGGCCACCCTTGCGGCCGGTCGCATTGGATGGACCGGGTCTTTTTCGAATGGGACGATGGCGCCATCCGTCCGCTCTCCCGCTGCTTCAAGGGCGGTGAACCGCAAGAGTTGCGGCTCTTGACGGCGGCCATGCGGCAACTTGAGAAGGAACCTTGGCACAGCGTGGTGCACACCGCCTGGAGCCTGCAATCAAAAGACGACAAGCTGCCGCCCGAGTGGAAAACCCCGCGCCCCGCTCGGCGCCCTGCCTTGAGCAGTGGGGAGAGGAGCGTAGCATGAGCCCGTTGCGCGTCGCTTTGTTTGCCGACTCGTTCCATGAGGTGAATGGCGCCGCCCACACCTTGCGTCAGTACCAGCAGTTCGCCGAGCGGCGCGGGTTGCCGCTGCTCGCCGTCCACAGCGGGCGCGAAACCCGGCGCTTCGAGCAGGGGTCCGTCACCACGCTCGAAATCAAGCGCAGCAACGCCACGTTCATGGTGGATGCGGACCTTGGCTTCGATCCGCTGCTGTGGCGCTACGGGAGGCGAATCGGTAGCGAACTCACGGCCTTCAAGGCGGACATCGTTCACATCATCAGTCCGGGAGACTTCAGCATTCTCGGCGCCTGCTGGGCCCACAAGCTGCGCGTTCCCATCGTGGGGTCATTCCACACTCAGCTTGATCAATTCGCCGCGGCGCGTCTCGAGAAGACCCTGCGATTCGTGCCCGAGCGGTCGCGCCAGGCGATTTGCCGTTTCGTGGAGCGAGTCTGCACCCGCGGTCTGGCTAAGTTTTACGAGATCCCAAGCCTGCTGCTGGCTCCTAATCCCGAAATCCAGCAGTGGCTGGAACGCGCCAGCGGCCGTCCCTGCCGCCTCATGCGCCGGGGCGTGGATATCAATCTATTTCGTCCCTCGCGCCGCGACACCGAGGATGGCATTTTTCGGCTGGGCTTTGTGGGAAGGCTTACGCGCGAGAAGAACCTCCGCCTGCTGGCCGGGATCGAGCAGGCGCTCATCGCTTCCGGCCAGACGCAGTATCGATTCGTTATCGTGGGGCACGGCAGCGAGCGCGCCTGGCTCGAAAGGAACCTGGTGCGGGCCGAGTTCCCCGGCGTGCTGCACGGTGAGCAATTGGCACGGGCCTACGCCAATCTGGACCTGTTTGTTTTCCCCTCGCGCGCCGATGCGTTTGGCAACGTCGTGCAAGAGGCTCTGGCCTGCGGCACGCCTGCGATTGTCACCTCAGAAGGCGGCCCAAAGTTCCTGGTGAATCCCGGCGTGACAGGCTATGTGGCGGAGAACGACCGTCAATTCATCGCACAGGCGCTGCATCTAATGAGGGATCAAAAGACTCTCCAACGCATGCGAGTGGCAGCAGTGCAAGCGGTCCGTTCAGCCTCGTGGGACAGGGTTTTTGAAGAGGTCTGGGAATCTTACGAAGAGTGCCTGCAACTCCGCGCGCGCAAGGCCGCCTTGGTCCGTGGTAGACCTTTGGAGAACGAGTATGCGGCGAAGGCGGGTGCGAATTTGGCTTGCCGGAGGGATCTGATTTGAACGGATGGGAACCCCGTAACCTGGAGTTGGGCGTGCACTGCTGCGCTGCTCCCCGCAACGGGCGGGCGACCCCGATTCTCGCCGTGCTTCGCGACCTAGCCTTGCACCCCGTCAAGATGATCGTGCGCCGCTGGAACTGGAAATCCGCATTGCTCAGCTCGATCGTGCGCGCCCTGATCTTTTTCAGCGTTAATCTCTCGGCCGGGCCGCGCGCCGCGCTCGCAGCGCTCATGACCGAACTGGCTTTCCGCGGCGTGACGTCAGGCTTCTACGGCGCCCTCACAGAGGCCTTCCGGTTCGCGGAGCCGGAATGGGCGGCCTCGCTGGTGGCCATCATCCTGCTTCCGCTGACCGGCCACTCCCTCGAGTTCGCGGTCCATTTTCTTCGGGGCACGGCGAAACTCCGGGCCAGCATTATCGCCTCGGTATCGTTTACGGCAGTCTCGACGCTCTTCAACCTCCACGCCATGCGGCGCGGGGCGCTGGTGACAGGCGAAGGACGAAACAGCCTCGGCCACGATATGAAACGCATGCCCGGCCTGATCGCGGGCTTTCTTATTTCGGGTCCCTTGGCCGCGCGGCGCTTTTTGAGGTGGGGCCTCGCGTCCGTCACTCGCGCATTCCGAGCCACCCGTCCGGTTCCTGAGGATTCAAGCGACTGAGCATCGATGCCCATCAAGACCCTGCACCTGACGAACTACTATCATCCTGCATCGGGGGGCATTCGTACTTTCTATCACGCGCTTCTCGAAGGCGCCGAGCGGCTTCGCCGACCCATGCGGCTCGTGGTGCCGGGGGACGAGAACCGCGTGGAGGAACGGGGAGAGTTCACCCGAATCTACCACCTGAAGGCGCCGCGCAGTCCGGTCTTCGACGGGCGCTATCGCCTAATCCTTCCCCACACCTTTCTTCTGCCGAGTGGCAATGGGCTGCGCAGCATCCTGCGGAGCGAGCAGCCGGAGCTGGTCGAGATTTGCGATAAGTACTCGCTCTGTTGGCTCGCCGGAGCGCTGCGTCGGGGTTGGATTGCCGGTGTGCCGCGCCCCACGCTGGTGGGCGTGAGTTGCGAGCGCCTGGATGACAACCTCAGGACCTACGTGACAGCAGCGCCCGCGATCCTGCGTCTATCCGCGCTCTACTTCGGAAAGCTGTACGCTCCCCTCTTTGATTTCCACATTGCGGTCTCGCACTACGTGTCGGAAGAGCTTACGGCCGCTTGCCCCGAGACTGCAACGAGGCTCCGGGTGCTCCCCATGGGCGTGCACGTCGAGCACCTGGGGCCCCAGCATCGCGATGCAGAGCTGCGACTCCGGCTGCAGAGGTCGACCGGGGGAGACGCTGCGACCTCCCTGCTGCTTTATGCCGGGCGGCTTTCGCCTGAGAAAAACCTGGGACTTCTGGTAGGAATGATGGAGTCGCTCGCGAACTCCACGAAGCCCCAGCCTGCCGGCCGCTCTCTTGGACTTTCGCCGGATTGCCGACTGCTGGTGGCGGGAAGCGGGCCGCTGGAGGGTTGGCTACGGGAACAGGCGGTTCACTTGGGAGGGCAGGTGCGTCTTGTGGGACAAATCGGGAACCGTGCGGAGCTGGCGCGGATGCTGGCCAGCGTGGACGTCTTCGTGCATCCAAATCCTAAGGAGCCGTTTGGCATCGGCCCGCTCGAAGCCATGGCATGTGGGACGCCGCTCGTCGCCCCGAATGCAGGAGGGGTACTTGAATACGCCGATCCAACCTGCGCCTGGCTCGCCCAGCCTACTGGCGGGGACTTTGCCCGCGCGGTGGTCGATGTCTTGTCGAATCCTACACAAGCGCGCGCCAAAAATGAACAAGCGCGGTCAGTGGCGCTGCGGCACGCCTGGCAAAAGGTGAGCGAAGAATTTTTCGAAGCTTACGAGACCTTTCACGCCGCTCGCAGTTTGGCGGCGCAGTGCAGAAGAGAAGCCAATTGACGGTAGTGGCGCACATTGAAGCGGCGCGCGCATCCTGCTCGTCCGAAACCTTGGCCGGGGTGGCCAGGCCACCTCAAAATGCGCCATGACTCGATTGACTGACCGGTAGCTCCCCGTGCAAAGACGTACTAAGATAGTCTTCTGGAGGCGTTCGTGAGATTTGCGCGATTAGTTGTTTGCACTTTGCTGCTGGGGAACGCCTGCCTCGCTTCGCCGTCCACTCCCGGCGCTCCGGACCAGACAGCTATCGCCGAGGCCGTAAAGTGGGCTCAGGCCACGCCTCGGATTCAGTCGGAGTTCAACTATGAAATGACCTGTCGCCTCAGGCTGCTTCTTTTCTGGGCCTCGAAGGACGATCTCGGAGGAGGGTTCATCAAGATTGGGCGGGCGGCGGACGATCCAAGCCTGCAAATGATTCAGTTGGCTTTCGGATCTGATCCGGCCAAAGCCCCGCGCGCCATCAACCGTTGGGGCGCAGGGACGGAAGTCATCAAATCGAGTGGCGGCAGAGTTGCGGAGTCGAGTGTTTTCGTGGGCTTCATGAAATCTTCCAAGGGAGATTCCGTGTCGTCCATGCAGCGGGAGCTCAGCAGCGAGAAACATGTGGACAAGCATCTTTTTGAGGCCATCATCAGCCGGGCGGACCGCACGCAAGCCGTCGCCACAACAGTTTCGTTCGCGAGCAACACAGACTACAACATGTTCCAGCTCGCGGACGCCCAGAAGCAGGCTCTCGACCAACTTGGCGACGACCAGCAACGGAAATTCCGCCACCTTGAGGGCTCCGCGTATCCCGATTGCGGCGGTCCGGGCGGGCTCCTGTTGACGACCCAGGACCTGGTCGAGCGCGCCCTCCAGGGCGAAAAGCCCCCTCTTACCCATTGTTACATCTATAACGCCCGCCGTTATACGCTGACTCTGCAGCGAGTCGCACCCGTCGCCGCAAAAGACATCCACCTCACGTTAAAAGACAAAAGTCAGAAAATGGACCGCTCCTACCGCAACCTCCTGGAATCGCGGTTCCAGATCCTCAATCAAGAGTCCGGAGTGAAGACCGACTTCAGTATGCTGTTGGGAACTTCCGGTGAGTTGCGGGGAGTCCCTGTCCAGATCAGCTACCAGCCCAATTGGTGGTTCCAGGTCGTCCTGAACCTGCGCTAGCCAGCGGCACACTGCCATGACACAAAATACGGCATTACAAGATTCGGCATTAGTTGTTGGCCACGGGCGAGAGGACACGGCATTTCGTCTAGCACAACTTTCAGCGATATGCGGTTGTGGGTCAGCCTGATAGCGGGAAACCGAACTTCTTCAACCCTAGGACCTTCAAATGTTGCGGATTAGTACATTGGTTCACTTGCGGATATAGACGGGGAAGATGGACTGTGGGGGAGAAACGATGCAACCTTGCAATGGAATCTGAGGTCGAAAACGAATGACTCGATGCCCTCAGCGGTGGCGATTTCTTTAGCGCTGAGCATAGCTTCTTCCATATCCTCGCAACACTTCCGCCGCAGGATGCCGTGACCGTTGCGGCTGAAGATCGCAAACTCTTCTCTCGGCATAAGGGGAGTCCTCCGTCGCACGGAGAATTCTGAACATATAAATCGTATTTGGATAGAGAGTCAATAAGTAGATTTACTTACGCGTATGTACCATTAGTTCAGGTGTCAGCACCACTCAGGAGATATTGAATTGCTGGCAAGATCTTTGCTTTGCGGGCCAGCGTAACTATTTGGAGCGACGACCCGGATGCGGCGGTTTCCGCTCCACTCTCCACGCCGGGACACGCTCCGCTATTTACACGATATTCGTGACGGGAACGGTAGGGGGAGATACGACGGTCAGTCTATAGGCGCGGGTGGTTACCTCTGATGAAACGTCTTATCTGTTGGAGCTTGCTCAACGCGATTGGTATTTCCTTAGCATTGATGGCGTTCGAGAACCAGGCAGATCAGCGCGGACAAAGGGCAATGACAAGTTGGCATGTTCTTCAAATAAAGAACCGCAGACTTTGAAAAGCACAAACTCTGCGCCACAGGATGGCACAGTGACCGCGCCAGCCCCCGTGCCGCACCAGGACAAACTGACCCACCGACAATACGTCACTCTTTTTGAATATTGTGTTGAAATATTGCTTGACAAGTTGATAGCTTACGAATAAACTCGCCTCAGAGTTCAGATCACCACACAATCGACGGAGGACGCCATGAGATCCGTGCGACTCTTCCTACTCTTCAGCGCATTCGTTGCAGCCGCGTATTTCCTTGTTTTCCGCACTCCGAGTCCTTCGCGGGCTCAGTCCCAATCGAGCGGGGGGGGGGGGGGGGGACGCCTGCTGCAGCACGCAAGCCCCACGCGAGGTTGATTTTCCTTACTACAATCTGAACAACGGTTGGATTTCCACGCTGTATCTCGTGAGCGACTCGCCTCAAACCATGGATTTCACTCTGGCCGTAAAAGGCTGGCAGGGACAGGTGCTGACCACGGCGGAGACCATCGGGCCTGGGCAGAAGCTGGCGATCGATCTCGCGAGCCTCATCACACAACTGGGCGGCGACCCCACGGGCGCCTTTGCGCAAGGCAGCGCATCAATTTATTTCGTGGGGACGATCATGCCTATCGTCGGCCAGATCACGGCCACGAACCCGCAATTGAGCCTGGTGCACGAGTCGGTGATGGTCGAGCACGATCCCGGCCGCAGCGATATTCCGGCCGTATTGAGCGGCCTCTGGTGGGGCCTGGGCAGCGGGCGCGTCGCCACGGTAATGGTCTCGAACACCAGCGCCAGCGCGCAAACGGCCCAAGTCTACCTGGACGTTCAGGGGCAGCGGCAAACGTTGACTACTCCGCTTTCGTTTGTCCCCTATGAGACCAAGGTGCTGGACATCACGCAACTGCTCGCGAGCCTTGGGATTGCCCCAGCGCAGGCGCCGGAGGGCGGCATCACGATTGTGCAGAGCGGCGGGACTCCTGCCTTGATCGCGGCGGGCAGGATCACGGACCCGACCTCGGGGTTTTCTTCGACCATCCACTTTCCCTCGCCTGACGTCGAGCTTGCGAGCGCCCTGCACGCCACCGGCGTTCCCATCGGCGTGCCTAGCACCGATTCGTCCTTCGTGGGGGCGGGAACGTTCACTCCTCATGTGGTAGTGCGCAATATGTTGGCTTCCGCGCAAACTGTGACCGTGACGCTCGAATACCCGCAGCCTCCAACGGGCACGGGCCCCGTACCCGCACCGCTCGATCCCGTGGCAGCGCAGGACGGAACGCACTCGCCTGATACGGTGCAATCCCTGGTGACAACGGCCACCGTACCCGCATACACCACGCAGGACATTTCGCTGGCCGCCATGATGAGCGCGTTTCCCGCCGCTCTTCCCTTTACCTCGGTTCGCATCCAATACAGTGGAGCGCCGGGTTCGCTCGAAGCGGAAGTGCCCAGCGTCGAATCGGCAGGCAACATGGTGGTAGACAGTATCGTGCAGAACGAAGGAAACGGCTGGGCGGGTTCGGGCGCCAACCCCTGGCACCTCGATAATGATACGGAATCGATTCTCTTTCTCACCAACGCCAGCGACCAGCCCGCGCACATCGGCTTTCAGGTTAGGGCCAACGGCAGCGCGCCATACTATTTGAACAAGCTGCTGCTCAACCCGCACGAGACGCGCGCCATCGACATACGCAAGTTGCGCGACGCCCAGAAGCCGGACTTCAGAAAGAACCTGATTCCGAGCGGGGCGGCGGATGGCAGCGTGAACTGGGTGCGGGGCGACAATCTGCCTGTGGTTGGGCGGTTGATGCAAATTCACCGTAAACAGGGCATGGCGAGCAATTACGACTGCGGCACCTGCCCCTGCCCGTACAACTACACCCCTTCGTTGAACTACGGTTATCCTGACAGCATGGACGTGGCGATAAACGCCCTCGGGACTTTCGAGTTCTTTGCCGGATACGAGGACTGTAATGGCGTGGAGTATTGGTACAACTACAGCGACGAAGCCACCTGGAGCTCGGGAAATTACAACATCGCCTTAGCCGAGTACTATGGAACAGTGAAGGGTGTAAGCGCCGGCACCACCTCGTTTTCTGCGTCTTATACCGACAACACTTATACTTTCAACGGCAGTCACTGTACGGGAACCGCTGTGCCGGGCGGCGCCAGTGGGCAGGTAACTGTGCCGCGGATACAATACCTCAACGCCTATTCCAACACCTGTGGGACGCTGCAATGCACGGTGGGCGGCTATAACTTCAGTACCCCAGATCGAATCCTATACTACCAAGTGCTAGACGCCAACAAAACGCCGATCCAAATGGCAGGGATGAGTGTAGACGAGTACAACTCGGATTATGCCTGCTCGCAGAGCTGCAATACGCTTGCGCCAACCGATGGGACGTGGCTAACAGACATCTATGGGCATATGGCTGGTGGCGATTACATCGCCACATGCTCCCTTGCGTGCACGAGCGGGGGGAGCTGCAACGCATCGTGGCAACAAACATTCGGTGTCTCCGCCAATTCCTTTGGGTACAGCGTGTCCATAATCAACGGACTGCTGACTGGGCCATTCAACGCCAATTCTACGTCTTGCGGCACATGCCCGACTGTGGTACCCACTCCGTGAGGTGCGTCTTGCCGCAGCCGGATTCTGTGACATGAGGAGGACTCCAAATGGTTCAGGGGGCAAATTCGGAAGCTTCAAGGCGGAGAAGCCCAATTGTATGTGGGCCGTGCGACATTGAGCGTGGCAGTCAAACGACCCCCGCCGCACGCGGAATCCTCGCTCATAATGCTGCCACAGCGTTGTGCATGCTGATAGCAGCCGTTGTTTGGCTAGCAAGCCTCGGACCTGACGCAAGTGGCCAAACAAACCCGAATCGCTCGTTTTGGACAGGGCAACTGGAGGTAAGTGTCCTACGCTGCGCTGAAGAATGCGGCCCCTACGAGCTAGACAACCAAGGAGTAGTCCTCCACGACCCGAACAGCATGGTGAGCCGCTATACTTATAATGTCTACCAGAACGACAAGGGCGTCGTGAGACACGATCTCATCTCCGCCAACGCAGGCGGGGTCAACGAGCAGGGTCGCGGAGCACAAATTGTGGATTATGCGCGAGGCTATGTGCTGCTCTTCGACCAAGGCGCCTCCCAAGCGGTCCGCATGCCGCTGGTTTTTCCAAACACAACCTCAAGCGCGCTCGAAAACCGGCAATTACTTGGTTTTAAGTGCAGTGGAGTGCGGACAAAATGGGTGCAGCAACGGAATCAATTTCGCCACGTGAGGGAGGCTTGGACAGGGAGCGAAATCGACTTTAAGGGATCCCTCTCCTCGTCGTTGACTACGGCTACGATGCGGGGGGCCAACTTAATCTCGTGCAGGTGAGCGCCATTCGGTCCCTTAAAACCTCACCCCCGCTGCTACGACTTCTGTTCGAGTTACCTCCGGGTATGGGAGTATTTGATTTTACTAACCCTTAGCTGAGACTCCGCCGGTGGCGCATTGTTTTTGATGTCTGCGCCCTTCGGCCATGTGATATAAACTGCTCCCATGCCGCGTCTGAAGCATTTCTACGGTCAGAATCATCTCCACTACCTGACCGACAACACTTATCGCAAGGCCCGCATT
This sequence comes from uncultured Acidobacteriota bacterium, assembly GCA_963770415.1. Classification (GTDB taxonomy): domain Bacteria; phylum Acidobacteriota; class Terriglobia; order UBA7540; family UBA7540; genus CAVROP01. Next base: position 97,225 of record CAVYPU010000014.1, on the reverse strand, counting down.
TTTGACTCCGACCGCTACAAGCGCAAATTGCGGGCTGGCGCAGACCCCCGTCTTTTGGGGTCTGCGATGTCCCGAAGGGACACGTCCGAAGGAAGTGCTTCCTCGGGAGGTTACGCCGCCGCTATACTGTGCAGCTCTATGCCGATCTACCATCGCACTTACAGTCCGGGCGAGCTGCAGTTCATCACCAGCAGTACTTACCGCCGGGCACAGGTCTTTCGCTCTCCCCGTTTCTGTCAGTGCTTCGTCGAGCGCCTCGAAGAAGTGTGGCAGAAGATGAACTGCCTGCTCGTTGGCTGGGTCCAGATGGGAGAATGGTTCCTGACACCGTTCTCCCCTGGTTCTCGGGCTCGATGTCCAAACGGACGACATCCAAAAATATACCGACCACGCCGTGCATTTGAATATCGTTTCTCCGCCATGAGGTGAACCCCTTGTTGAACAAAACGATCCTCTATACCCCCGGCTGGGTTGTGTGTTTCTATTTCGCGTGCTCTCTCTCGTTGCCGCACGCAGCCGCATCGCTAGTTCCCGGACTCGACCTGCCCACGTTGATTGACCAAGCGGACTCGATTATGGCCAGCCGGGTGGTTCGGACTCAGAAGCTCCACTCGGCGACCGTAGCGATCCAAGGAGGCCAGGCTGACGCGGATGTGAGGGAGGCGCAGATAGACGTCGAGAGGATCCTGAAGGGACGCGCGCAGCCTCCTGCGCGAACCTTTAGGTTCCTCCAGCCACTCGCTCCCATTGGGTACGGGGAAGTTAACGAAGGCGATTTCGGGGTATTTTTTCTTAGAATTGCTGCTACGGGGTATGAAATTCTCGATCCGAAGCATCCTTCCGTGGTCGCGGCACCGGGAGCCCGTGTAGGGAATACTGACCTGCTCGATCAGGTGATCCGAGAAGTCGCGCACGTGCTTGACTCGCGCGAGCAACAGGCAGCCGACCGCTGGGCCCACCTTGAAGCGGTGCAGGTCCTAGAGACTGTGCACACGGCCTCCGCTAATGCTGGCCTCCGGATTGCGGTGGGAGATAAGGACCCGCTCCCGCGAACCTGGGCCATTGCGGCGCTTGCGGAGCGTGGAGAGCTGGCCGCGCTCTTTGTTTGAATTGGGGAAAAGCCGCAGACTCTCAAACCCAGAGAGTCTGCGCTACCAGATCACCATCAAAAGGCGGTGGGATTAAACCAGGGAGATGGGGCTAAAGGCGCGAGGCCACGATCTTGGCCATCTGGCGCAACTTATCCTGAGTCAGATAGAACCGGGGTTGGGATCTGTCCGCATACGTCATCAGCCTGACGCTGGTATTGGCCTTAAGGAACCACAGGAAGTAAGGCTGCTTATTTCCGTCCGCAGAGCTCAGCCCCATATTGAATTTGTCGGAAGGACCATCGAACGCGTCGTCGCCAATGCCGCTCACATTGGCGTGGAAGTTCTCTGAAGCCTTTGTGACCTTGTAGAGGCGGTCGCCGCGGACGTGGACCTCAACTTTCAACATCAATTTGTTGTCCTGGGTCCTGAAGGTCACGTTATCGCCATCGAGAACCTGCTTGATTCCCGAGAAGCCGCCGACCTTCTCGACGTCGGCCGCGGTGATCAAGCTCTGGACGGCCGGATTGCCTTTCCCCAGCGCACTGTCAGCATTGGCCTGCGCAGGAGCAGGCTGCGCTGGTGTCTGAGTTCTCAACGAGATCGACACTGCCGCCAGCAGTAGAACCGTAAGCAAAATCGTTTTCATCACTACCTCCCTCAATTGCTACTTCATCCGGCATTTCCGATTTGACCGCCCAAGATCAGCAACGTCATTTACAAAAGCCGGAATTACTTCTTTGCCATCTCGGCGGTTGCGAGTATACACCTGTTTGCCTCCCGTCGCGGGTGGCGCATGCAGCGGGGTCCCCCTGTCTCTTCGGGACATCGCAGACCCCAAAGAGCGGGGGTCTGCGCCAGCCTGCGGCCCGCGGCTCTCGCCAGAAAATCACCCTCAAATACGTCATTCCCGCGCAAGCGGAAGTCCATTTAGGCGACATGGATCCCCGCTTTCGCGGGGGTGACCTTGTGGGCGATTTTCATTCCCTCGGGTGGGCCACAGGCCGATGGGTACTCCTCTGAATAAGCCGCGGACCACACGGGCGGTGGCCCGCACTACACGCTATTCCCGTTGGGGGAGGGACGCAAGAGCGCGTATTCGACGGAGCCGGCTTCCCCGCCCCGTCCGGCCGCTGAGAAGCCGCACCGTTCCAGAACTTTCACCGAGGCGACGTTGTGAGGGCGCGTGTGGGCAATCAGGCGCGTGACCCCAGGTGTCGAGAGCGCCCGCTCCACGAGCGCCCGGACTATTTCCGTGGCAAAGCCCTGGCGCCGAAAGCCGGAGACAATCGAATAACCGATCACGACCGTGCCGTCCGCAGCCGGGGGCCCGAAATATCCGCCCGCTCCGACCACCGTTCCGCCGCGACCTTCCGAGGAGCGCAGGATTGCATACCAGCCGTACCAGCCCTCGGACGCTCGATCTTCCGCGAGACGCGCTCGAAAGAACTCGATGGCTTGGCGATCGTATTCTCCCGGCGGCCAGCCCGCGGGAACCACGGCGTCCAGAAGGCGCGCCAGATCAGAGGGCGAACGAAGCTCAGCGTCGAGGTGGTCCGGGGTGGCGGCGACGAGCTCAAGGCGGCCAGTGCAGATCGTCAGCATAAGCGAGTGCCCACAAGTCGGCCCGCTCCAGCCAGGCCGTGCGAGCGCCTGTAAATACAATCACAAAACCGCGCATCTCGCAAATTCTTCGCTGTTTTTAGTGCTGAGCGGGTAATGAGTTGGAGCCAAGACGCGTCGCGACGTAGGCGCCACCCGCGGAATCGGCTGATCCTCGGCCGAAGATTGACGTTGACAAAGAAAATGCGGTCCGTCAGGCGCAACCGGCGAACGGTCGACATGGAGTCAGAATGGCACATGGGACCTACACTTCAAAGGAAAGGGCCCACGGTCGGAAAAGCACTGACCGGTTGCGGTAGGGATACCGGTTGCGCGGTACCCCCCGCACAGATCCCCACGTGCGGATCTCCCGCATGAGGCTCTTATCTCGGATGGCTGGCGGCGAAGCGTTGCTCGGGATAGGGATGCAGCACGCGGGGATGAGGAATCCAGCGCTCCGCCCATGGGTGCAATCGGGTCCAGTTGGGCGGACGCTTCTGCCCGCGACGGCGCAAGGTCTGCCGCCACAGGCGCGTCACCCTATCCCGAAAGGCCCGCAGGCTGTCCAGATTCCTCGGTACCGCGTGGTAGTTGAAGTAGCCTTGGACGACCGACCGGAGCCATTCACCGGTCTGCGCCACCGGATCGTGCATCCGCCGTCGGAGTTGCTGCTTGATCTCCTGCAGCTTGGCCCCCAGGCGTTTGCGGATCGTCTTGCGCCGCACCGTGAAAGCTCCCTTTCGAGTTTTCCCGCTGATGTGCGTAAAACCCAGAAAGTCGAACGTCTCGGGCTTACCTTCTCCTCCGCGTTTCCGGTTCGACTCGGCGTACCGCCCGAATTCGATCCGGCGCGTTTTATCCGGATGCAGTTCCAATCCAAACTTCCCCAGCCGTTCCCGGAAATCCTCCAAGAAGCGGTCGGCTTCGGTCTGAGACTGGAACCCGAGGACCGTATCGTCGGCATAGCGTACCACGACCACGTCTCCTCGGGCGTGCTTCTTACGCCACGCCTGCACCCAGAGGTCAAAGACGCAATGCAGATAGATATTGGCCAGCAGGGGTGAAATGACGGCCTGAACGCAAAAGATAATGTACGCCAGGTTGGGGCGTCGGCGGCTGCTGAGGTGTGTGAGGCGGGCGGGGCATACCGCTCGGATCGGGCCCCACACTCGGTATACGGATCGAGTGACGGATCGTGAGTGTATCCCTGCTCACCAAGATCTCCTTGATCAGCAGGCGGGCAATTTTCTGCCGTTCAGTGACCGCAAGCGTATCCGCCCTCAACCGCAACTGGGTACAGAAATCAGTGAGCGTTCCCGCCAGTCGCAAGCAGTGAGCCCGGTCGGCAGTGGCCGCTTCCAGCGACTGCAACTCGGCCTGAACCGCTTGCTGTTGTTTTCGGAGTTCCGGCATCCGACGGCGAAGTTGCTCCAGGCTTATCAGATCTTCCTGATAGGCGTTCAGCAGGCGGTCCATGCTCTTCTCCAGCCTGGCATGTTCGCGGCGTAACAATTCCTCTCGCTGTTTCAACGGATCAGCCTTCCTGGCCGCTTCCAGCCGGCGGTTCAGTTCCTCCTGAATCACGCCGGGGTCTTCCAGCAATCGCAGCAACTCCTTCCAAACCACCGCATCGAGGTAGTCCTGGCGAACCGGCGGGTTGTCACAAACCGCTCCCTGGAGATGGCGATAAGCGTCGGAGCCCAGGCACCGGTAGTAATAAAGCTTGCGCGCGGAGGTTTGTGTGGAGCTGCGATAGAGCGCGTAACCGCAGCGCTCACAAACCAGCATCCCCTGCAACAAGGACGGTTCGAGGGTGCGCCGGGGAGAATGACGTTTGTTCTGTTCCAGTTGTTCTTGGGCCAGGGCAAAAGTTTCCTCGCTAATCAAAGCCGGAACCGCAATCTCGATCCAATCCTGTCGTGGCCGTTCGTGGTTGGCACTGTCGCGGCTGGCTAGCCCTTGGCGTTTCCGCAACGGTCGTGTGATGCGCTGTCGCGGACGGAGTTCGGTCTTCCCATAGCATGCCCGGCCCCGGTACGCCGGGTTGCGCAGCATGCCCCAGACCGTGGATCGCTCCCAGCGTGTCGTCCCCGTCCGCGTCGGAACCTGCTCCTCGTTCAGCAGACGTGCAAGGGCATTGATGCTCAGCCCCTCCTGCGTGTAGGCCTGGTACACCCGGCGCACCACGGCCGCCTCCGAGTCGATGACCTCGTAATAGGCCGCTGAAGTGGCGCGCTTCCTCACATAGCGATAACCGTAGGGGGCCCCTGAGAGCACGTTGATCGATCCCTCTCGGGCGCGGTGACGTTTGCCACGCCGCGAGCGCTCGGCAATCTGCGCCCGTTCATACTCGGCAATCATGCCCTGGAACTGCACCAGCAGCTGATCTTCGGGAGTGCTGCCCGAGGGCGCCTTCAAGAAGACCAGTTCCACGCCGCAGCGGGACAACTCCTCGGCCAGCAGCACCTGATAGGCATACTTGCGACTGAGGCGATCCGGCGAGTAAACGAGCACCGCTTCGATATGACCGGCGGCTGCCAGGTCGCGTACAGCTTCCAGGCCTGGCCGCAGCAACGTGGCGCCGCTGTAACCTTCATCCTGGAAGCGCCACTCGGCTGGAACCTGGTAACTGTGCGCCTCGGCATACTCCGTCAAGGCGGCCAACTGGCTGGCGATCGTGTGGTTCTCCTTCTGGCGGTCCGAGGAGACACGGGCGTAAATCACGGCCATTTTTGCCATTCAGAATCTCCTGGTTGCTGGCGGCCGGTTGGGGAGCCGCATGGCCTGTGAGCTGGATCTTGTCGGGCACCAAACATTCATAAGCCTGGGCCAGTTTCTCCACCCACAACCGATCAAATTGATATTCCAACCGCAGCGTGCGTTGCCGACCTGGCGGGCGGTCAGCCACGGCCTCCCCCACGATGCAGGACCGCCCGCAACGCTCGGCTGACGATCTCGCTCAAGGTCAGTCCGGTCGAGGCGGCGTACGTGCGGAGCCTTTCCACCAGACGCCGCGAAAGCTTGACCGTAAAAGAGACTTTGGCATCTCCCACCGGAACGGGCTGTTTGAGCTTCTGAGCCTGGTGGAGATAACGATAAGCTTGGCGCTTGGAGATGGACCAATCGCGGGCCAGGCGCTCGGCAGCTTGGGGCAGTCGTGCATGCTCGCGGAGTAGTTTGCGAGCCCGATTCAGCCGCTCGGCCTTCTGCGGATCGGTAGCGCGGGCCATACGACATATGAGTACGACTATTAACGTCACAAATCAAGACCTTTTTCACTCCTTTCGTGCCCCTTCTTCACGGTAGCCAACGGCTCGCTCAAACTCGAAGTTATCTTTTGCGTTCAGGCCGTCAGCACTGCCCCTTGCGGAGTACCCACTTCCGTCTTCGACCAATGACCTTCCTCAGATACCCCGGCCCTCAACCATTTGCGTATCAGGCGAAGTATCCTGCGGTCGGCGATCCGATGCTCCACAAACTTGACCATCCATTCGTGGGAAATTCCATCGAAAAATCTTCGAATGTCGGCGTCAAGAACGTAGTTCACATGCTTCACCGTGAGCGCGTACGAGAGCGCATCCAACGCTTGATGCTGGCTGCGTCCCGGTCGAAACCCATACGAAAAGCCCAGAAAGTCTTCCTCGTAAATCGCGTTGAGGATGGTGACCACGGACTGTTGGACGATCTTGTCCTCCAGTGCCGCGACCCCCAACGGACGTTCGCGCCCGTCGCCCTTCGGGATATACACTCTTCTCGAAGGTTTCGCTCGATATGCTCCCCGGTGGACCCGGCCGTGCAGATCGACAAGCCGACCTTCCAGCCCGGTCTCATACTCCTGCCACGTCACGCCGTCCACTCCCGGTGCCGCCTTCCGCTTCAACGCGTAAAAGCTCTCCCGCAGCAGATCGACCGTTAAGTGGTGGAGTAAAGCCGTGAACTTCATCTCCGGGTGTTCCTTCGCGGCTTTCCGCACACCCGCTAGCCCTTGGGACACGCGCGCCCCGCCCTGTGTCGGCGTGCGTGTTAGGCAAGTGAGTGTTCTCCTTGATCAGCGGCCTTCCCTCCCCCTTCTCCGCCGACGCTCTTCCGTCGTTGTTCGAATGGTTCATCGGTACTGTACCGCTGTCCGACTCCTCCGAGACGTGCATGCGGGTCGTACGGCCTAAGCCTTCTCCCGCCGGTCTGCCGACATCGTGCCCAGCAGGCGTCCCGGAGGTCTCCCGGTTCTCGTGTCTGAAGTTTCTAGGCGTGCCGGGGGTCTACGACTACGCAGGGCCGTCCGGGATGCTCGCGCTTACGCTTCCCGTCCATGTTGCCTTCCGCCTAGCCAAGGACGTCGGCGCCCTGATTGCGCGTTTTCGAAGCTCTATACCCCGCCCACCTATACCCCTGTTTACGCTTCACTGTGCACCTCGCGATGCCCAGCGCAAAACTCGAGGCCGAGTGGATCGCTACTCCTTTCTCGTAAGGCTCTTTCATCCTCTACTTCAGACCGGTTTATCCCGGCGCACTGGCTACCCGCTCTCAGAACCTGAGGGTCTGCGACCCGCATAATGGTCGGATGTACAATACATCAAGGTAGGCAGGCAGAGTCGAAGCCAGGTTCAAATCGGACGAGACTCTAGGTGGACACAGCAATCATACGAGTAGGCACGATCTTTACGATCCCCAGTCAGCCATAGTATGAAATTCACACTGACGGTATCCAAGACTATAGCGGGATGCAACTCATGCGCTGGTTGGGCTGGAGATGAGATCGTGAAAGATAGGCTGGTCGAGCGGGCCGGTCAAAGAGACACTATTTCGGCCGGCAAACTCGGACTGCAGAAAAATGCGGGGTCGTTAGTGAGGGTTGCGAAGGTGTATCCTTAGGGGCTTTGTGGTTGGAAAAGACGCGCAGATTCAAGTGCTCTTTCTGGAGACACAGGGCTACCAATCTGAATAGTGGGTCCCATCGACGGCTGTCTTGTCGCTCGTTGTATAGACATCAAAAACGTTTTGTCCACCCCAACTCCGCGAGTCGGGGTCATCCTGGACGGACCGGACACCCCAATCTTTGCTCCCCGTCATAGGGTCAACAGGAATGTGGCGAAGGAATTTGTAATTAACCTCGGGTCTGCCCCGTATCGGTGTTCCTGTTACCAGCGTTTCCAAGTCGAGCGGATAACCGAATGTGTCAGGTTTAGGGACAATGACGCCGGTGTCTGCAAAACGTTTGTAGTGGTCGATGGCCTCGCGCATCTCGCGCAGGTCGCGGCGCAGTTCGGTCTCCCGCGCTCGCATGATTTGCACCTGCACGAGCGGAAGTGCGACACTGCTCAATAGCATGATGATCGCCAGGGCCGCCATCGACTCCACTAGCGTGAAGCCCTTCCCATACGGTTGGAAGCGTCCCTCCCTTCTTATCGAGCGCTCGATGAGATTGTCCCTGAAGGAACGTAAGGGACTCGCGCACATTTGAAGCCTCCTTGAACTCCGCCGAGAAGAAGGGGGCGGAGGTACTGTTGTTTGCATACCTCATCGAATTCTAATCACTTTGCTGCTCGTGTCAGCGCCTGCCAACGCGCCATCTGCTGTCGTCTGCCTCTGACTCGCTTTGCTCCCCCACCAAATCCCGCCAAGTCCTTCCCACGGAGTCACACGTAGATCCGCAAAGAACCACACCATCGTATCTCTCCACCTCGTCCCATTCTAAGTAGCTTCAAAACAAACACTTAGCTCTCGCTAGGGGGCAAGGCAGGGCGATTATGCAATCCCAAGCTCTCAAGGAACACCGAATCGTGCCGATGAAGGGCTTGTGTGGCTGTCGGACGTAGGCAGGGACAAAGTCGGAACTGGGACGATAGGTCAGGAGCATGCCTTGAACCTGAGCAGATGCCGACGGAAACGGGCATTTTGGCATCAAACTTATTAGTCAATAGTGATAGAGTAATTGACTTTATGTCATTTGACTAACTGGGGTTTTCTCTTACGTAGACCTTATTCGGCAGAAGGGACCATCGGCTTCGCGACTGATGCGGTAAGTCGGACGGGAAGTGGCCAAACGTCGCACTTTGTCCGCGCTTTGGCGCGCAGAGCCGTGGGTGCCAGGCTCATCGGCAATCCAACGGGTTGCGAGATCACTAACGGCAATGCCCACGACTCAACAATCTGTTCAGGAGGAACAAAATGAACGCGTGCGGATCTATCCCGTTTGGTCGGGCGAATCAATTCGTGCGAGCACAGAGGGTCTTAAGGCCGCTTGTGGCAGTGTTTCTGATGATTTTGGTCGGCTCCACTATTGCTGAACCCGGCCACGGCGCGGTCCAATTGGTCACCACCAATTCTCCACGGATCGCACTTTCACCCGCCACGGCGAGCTTAGCTGCGGGATCGAAGTTGTCGTTCAAAGCCAGCACTTCGGGGTTCCGCCAGCCAAACCTAAAGTGGATGGTCAATGGGAAGGTGGGTGGGGGACCCATCTGGGGCACGATTACCCAAAATGGGGTTTACACTGCCCCAGCGATCAATCCAGGGGCGGCCGTGACGGTGTCTGCCGCGAGTTCTTCCAACATTTTGATCAACGGGAATGCCACATTGACCGTTGTCAATCCGCCCACTCCAGAACTCACAGGCGCGACGTATGCCGCTGAGGTCGCTAGTTGGGAGGCCCAAGTCATGCCCGAAGTCGTAAACAGCTCAGGACTCCAGTGGGACAGTGACGCCCGCACCTGGAATCCCCAGCCCGACTGGATCGCGCCCAGCACCGGCACCGGCCCCCTCAATTATTACAAGGAACAGTTCCTCCGTCCCCTCACCCGCTTGGCCATCGCTAAAGGCGATATTCCACTCATGGAGGAACTGGCGGAGTTTCACCTGGCCCTCCTGCAGTGGCGTACCACCACCGTCGGCAACATGCTGCAATATGGGGAAAGCGATGCTGAAGACTATATCGATGGGCCGCCTACCGCCCGCACCTTCCCCTGGTACGACAACGATGGAGACACTACCACCATCGTCGTTCGCGAGGATATTCAATCCGACGCCCAGTATTTGTCCACTGCCGCCCAACTACTGCGCGCCATCGCCCAAATGCCAGCGGCCAAGCGTACCGCCCCCCTGCTCCAGTTCGTGCAAGGCTACAGCGGTTTCCTGGCCTCGGAGCAACTCCTGCGCATTCTCTACGGCACGGTGCCCAATTGGTTCTATGGCAACCCCAACATCCCCCTGCCCCTAGTGGCAGGCTGGACATTCCTGGCTCAAACCGGCTACCGGCCACCCCACCCCTATACCTATCAAGCCGCAATGACAGATACGATGCTGTGGCTGGTTGCGGATTCGGCAGAAGTGCTGGGGGCGGATGCCGCGGCCCCAAACCTGGCGATTCTCAACAACACTACCAGACCGCAGCTTAAGCAAGCGGTGCTGGCGGGAGTTAGCCTTATGCAGGCCCGCTGCCCTCATCTTGTGTCGCCCGACGGCGCCGATGTGCTATCGCTTTTTGCCGGCGAATATGACGATCATCCGTCTTATGCTTACGCCGGCGACACCGGCCCCGGCCAGCCCAGCGCACCCAACCCCAAGTACGGGTTGAGCTGGGACATCAGCCATTCCTACCGCTTCCCCATCGTCTTTCGCTCGCTCTACGAGACCCGTAACGCCACCGGCGCCAGCTTTCCCACCCTCAACGACCTAGTGGCCTTGGGGAACAGCTATTTTCACCTGGCTTTCACCGGCAATGCGCATTTGCCCGTCTTCAACAACTACATGGATGGATGGATGGAACGGATGGGTAAATTGGGACCCCTCTTCCCTGTTCGGCTATCCACCCGAGCAGTACTGCAATGCGCTGCAGTCGCCCATCAACTGCCTGGCGGCGGGAACCACACAAGGTTGGGGGCAACTCGCCTTCGCCAATCCCAACTTGGCAAGTCTCATGCAGAGCCTGATCAACCTGGCCTATGACGACTCTCCAGCCACCGTGGCGTTTAAGGATCAACATTACTACTATGGCCCTGGCCTCCCTTACAGCATCATCGGGAGCACCTACCCATGGTTCATGGTCTGGATAGTCGGCGACAGCGCGGAGCGCCTTCCGTAGGGAAGCGGCGGGAGGCGAGACAGTCCAAAGGGCGAAAGGCCAAGAGATTATAGCCAGAGATGCCCGTGGCACAGAGAACGTGCCCCGGCTACCACAGTCAGGCCGACGGGACTCTCAGACCTATTCCGAAGTCCGCAATGCCGCCCGCGACCAGAGTTTCTTGGGGTAGGCGGTAAGCTCGAGAGAAATCATGTTGTTGTTCTGTGGGCCGGCAGCCAGGAACGGAATCACCCAGCGCTCCCGTTGGAACAAGGCCGAGAGTTCCACCTGTTTTTGAACGAACCAACCGGCTTTCACCCGTACCGAATCCTGCAGGCCTCCAGCGGGGACCAGTTCTCTGCTCACGGTTTCTCTGCGCCAGCCGACTTGTACGCGTTTTTGGGCGGAAATCCAACAGGTACTGCTCACGTCGAAAGCAGCCCCCTGCCTGCCGACCGTATTGCCGATCAGAAAGCCCTTGTTCGTGTACCCCTCATGGTAAAAGAAACTTGAATATGGCGATCCGAGGGTACGGGTGTTAGCGAGCTCAAAACGAAGATCGAACTTCGGGAGACGAGGAATCTGCGACAGGTAAAGCCCCGGATTGTAGGAAGCCCGTGAAGGGTTCACCAATGGATTCACATCGTCTGATGTGATGTTATCGGTGTAAAGTGTCAACCAATTGCGCAGGTAGGGCAGACGGTATGAGAAATCCAGGCCGGCAAAGCGCTTACCCGGGAAATCATGCGGATTAGGACAGCATGCAATATCGGTCACACTGAAGTAGGTAGATATGAGATTCCGGAACGTCATGGGAATACCTTGACCGAACGCAATTGTAGTGCGACTGAGCCCAACCTCCAGATTCGGACTCGGCTTGACCGTGATCTTCTCGCCGTGGATGTAAGGAGCACGGGGATCGTGATAGCTTTCAAGCCTGCCGAAAAATACTTCGACTCGCACCGGCCCTAGATACTTCAGCAGGGACGGCAGCACAACGGGCTGCACCTGGTTGATTTTCAACATGGGCACAGGATCGACATTATCGCTGTACAGCATGCCGCCCATAGTTCCAGGCCCCCACCAGAGGCTCTGCTTGCCGAAGGTTACGTCGAAAACCGAGAAGCGCACACCAAGGTACGCGTCCAGCAATTCGACGTGATTGACCACACCACTGGCCTCGGAACCTTGAGAGACGATTCCGTTCTGGAGCACCAGGAAGGACTGCTGCGCCGGCGTCAAACCGGCGTAGGCCGGCGCGTGCTGATATTCGTCCCGGACATAAGCAAAAAAGCGGCCGCCGGAAACCAGTGCTGAAAAACCCGTCGCGTTGTTGAAGCCCGTATTGAAGGGACGGCCAAAGTCATTGGCAAGGGTTTGGCCAAAGTGGAAACTATCGCGCAATGGCGTACCCGTAATGCCCAGAGCCCGCGAGTAGACGGACTCCACCGCGGCTTGCCCCGACGGCCCGCCCTGCAGCACGTGAATCTCCTCCTCGAATTCCTGTTTGAGATGGCTCTGGAGAGCCACAGCTTCAGGTTTTCCTCCTTCTGCCCCAATCAGGTTCTTCTCGGCTTCTATCACGAGCGAAGCACACTCTACTCTTGTCCATGGCCGCAGGCCCGCAACCTGTGTGTGGATTGCTCCCAAGCCTGCCAGCCGGTCGAAAGCCGGGTAGACCCAGCTATCCAATGGCACGTAAACGGACCCCAGACGCCGGGAGATGGAACGCTGGGGGCCATCGCCGAAAGCCGCTGCGCCCTGGAGAATTACGAATCCCAAGGCGTAACCGAGCATTCGCAGGCTGGCTTTCCGCTTACAAAGGCGATGGCTCCGCGATGCGGACAACACGGAGTGTGCCTCCCGACCGTGAGAATATTGCTGAAACGAATCTGCCTGAATATTCGTCATCAACGCGATCCTCGATGCTGGAAGCTGAATTTCACAAGGAACCGCTTCTGCTTCAAAAGGCCCAGTATCCGTTGGGGTAAGTTACCAACTGATCTTGTGAGTCATATGCGGTGGTCCCAGCGAAACCCACGAAAACACTTTTGCCTAGGAAGAAGGGCAAACCCAGATCCACGTAATCCGACGAGGTACCAATCCCGCTGTCCCCGCCCAACGTGGTGAGAACCGAGTCCGCGCTGCTCATCAAAGCGGCGGCATTGTCGATATTCCAGACGAAGCTGACCTGCGTCTTGTTTGTGCCATACACTTGGGCCGCGAAGCCGCTCGTCAAGGACGGCGGGCAATATAGGCCGAGGCGGTTGCCGTATGTATCCAGACAATCGGGAATACCGAGGCTTTGCGGGTCGGAAAAGTAAATGGCGGGTGAGCCGGTGTCGATATAGCTGCCGTTCTGCGGAGAAAGATAGTTGATGAGAAGGTTCGGGGGGTTACCGGGGATACTTGTTTCGCTAAATGTAACTTGAGGAAAATTACCGTATGCATCAATACCGAAAATTTCAGTCTTCCCCAAAGCATTGTCCGATTGTGTTCCGATGCCAAAAATCAGTGAGCCGGTAATGGGGCCCGAATCACCATTGGCCGGGAAAGGCAGAGTCAACAATAGTCCGTTGTTGTCATAGGCAAACGCCGCCACGGGGTTCCAGATTTGCAAATCCTGGGGGACTGAGGCAACCGAGCAGAGATTGGATGGGCAGTAGTAGTACTGATTGGGTGGCGGAGTTGAGGCGCACGCGGAGCCGCAGTCCTGTAGGAAGCTCCCAACACCGAGAATGCCATTAGCGCCCAAGGTTTGTAGCGTGTCGGCGGCAATCGGCGCGCCTCCTGTCAAGGGGGCAGAAAGGCAACCCGCAGGCACGGCCGTTGTGGGTGAAGTGAAGGGTGAGGCGATAATCTGGATTGGAATCCCCGTGTTGGCAAATTCATCTACGAACGGTACTTGTGAAGCCGTTTCTCCAGCCATTTGAATGGTGGCCCTCGCAACTGTCCCCCAGACGTAAGACAAGTCGGCAAACTGAACGCACTCGTACAGAGTGTGATTGTTACTGTCGGTGACCACGGGCAACTCCAAGTTGTCCACCGCCGCGCTCGCCAGCAGACGCAGCCCTACGGAGCCGGTATCCACAAGGATATTGTCAATTGTCTGGCAGGGCTGGGTCAGAGGGGGGCTGCCCAAAGGATTCTGCCCCACGGGATAGACCGCCGGATCGCAAACCGTAACCGAGGTAAAAACTCCGTTGGGAAATCCAGCCGAATTTGGCCCGACCGTGACCGGCACGGTATTATTGATGGTAGAGGAAACCGGCCCGTTGAGGTTAGGCTGGACAACGACATTGCTGCCGCCACAACTGGCCAATACTATCGATCCCAGGGCGACCGCAACAAGAAATGGGGGCCTATGGCCAGCCACCCTAGTTTTGAGCGTCATGCATCACCCCCACCTTGACGTTAGCCGGCACCAGGTTCGGCACGAATGCGTACCCGTGGAACGACCGCATGTGACCCCCGCTAACGAACACGAGCTTGGCCGTGCGCACAATCAAGGGTGCGCCACTGTGGCAGCGCGTCCGCGCCGCGAGCGCCTGCTGGAGCTCCGACATATTCTGGTCTCCCAGCACTTGCTGCAGGTTCGGCATCTGCGGCGCTTGCCATGCGACGCCGAAAACCAAGCCCGTCGGCGAAACGAATTCCCTCACCACCAAACCGTCCGGCGAGGTGAGTTCGTGGATCTTATAACCTTGGCGAGCTAGCTCGCGCCGCCCACTACGCAAGACCTGTTGGTCGAGATTTATCGACGACTCATATTCGCCAAGTACCGCCCATCCTGGTGCAGCCCCCAAAAGCACAATCAGCAAAGTACTCCAAAGGTTTCTCATATCTCCCCATCCGTAAGGTTTTTGAGTATCTGACGACACCGGAAAAGGCCGAGGTGGAAGGCTCAGGTAGAGGCATGCTTCTCACGGTGCAACGCCCTACCCATTCCGGTGGGTATTAGTGCCGCCGGTTAATTAAAAGCTAAACTTCAACCCGAACTGCAAGGTACGTGCCCGATGGGCGTCAACGGGGCGCAGGAACCCGTTGCCGACATCGCAACTCGGCGCCCCGGCGCTAAAGGAGGTTCCGACGGTATAGAGTGAGTCCCAGGCCCCGTAGCAACTGAGGGTATTGCTCGCGGTGTTCCCTTTGACGGGATCATAGATGCGAAACTGGGTTTTATTGAAGATGTTGAAAGCCTCGGCGCGAAACTGCAGGGTACGTTCTCCCCAAACCTTAAAGTCCCTGAGCAGCGCCCAATCGAAGTTAGTGCGGCCTGGGTTATACATCGAGTTACGGCCTGCCGAGCCTTGGGTCAGTCCCCGGGGAGCCACGAACCCGCACCGATTGCCCAGCACCGGACCGAAGGTACCGGCAGCGCCGAGCGGTGTGACGCAGCGAGCGCCGGAGGGTGCGAGGTCGGGATAGGAATCCGCACCTAAGCCGAGAGCCAAGCCGGCGTTATCCAACGCAGAGATGCCTGAGGAGCTGGCGCCATTGACAACGCTGAAGGGAGTCCCCGTTTGATAGACGCTGATCCCCGAGAGGGCCCAGTTGCTGAACACAGCGGTCGCTAGCGACGGAGACGCCGCGTGGGGTTCCTGCCCCCCATCCTCGGATGCATCCCCGCCGAGAAATGAGTTGATGTGCTTAGCCACCTCGATCAGTGGCAGCTTGTACATGTAAACGAGGTTGAGCATATGCCGCTCGTCAAAATCAGAACTGGCCCGGTTGGCGCGCAGATCGAAAGAATCGACAAAAGTTGACGTGTAGCGATCCGAAGCCGTATCCAGGGAATGCCCATACGTATAGGAAGCCGCCACCTCCAGCGGGCCGCGATGGTGGCTCAGCGTAAACTGCAGGGAATTGTAGATTGAATTCCCCACGTTCTGGATGGAATTGATCTGCCCCACACCCTGATAGGGCCTCAGCACGTTGAGGTCAAAGGAGATCGCGGGAGAGGCATTGGTTTGAGCGGTGCCCTCGCACGCCGCGATCATGGCTAGAACGACCGCATTGGACGTTGCGCCGGGAGGACCAAAATAGAGAGTCTGGTTGTTGATGTAAAACTGCCCCAACGGGTCAAAAGGATTCTGGGGATTGACCGACTGCGCGTGGCACAAGTCGAGAGTAAAGGGCTGACCGGGACCGAAGGGATTCAGCGCATTCGGGACAGGCTTGAGTTGATTAAGCTGCATCGATGTCGCCAAATGCGTTCCCTTGCTGCCCACATAGCTGACGGTGACCAGCGTGTCGCGGGAGAGTTCCCGCTGCGTTCCAAAGCTCCACTGTTGCACGTAGGGCCAAATGGTCTTACTGGGAATCGACATGACATTCAGCGGGTATTCGGTTGGCGTTCCAGCATAATTACCGATGAACGCGTAATTGGTAGGGTATTCTTCCGTCATGCTGAGGACTTGGGGAGGATTTCCCATCAGGGAACCGGCATTGGCCTCGCTTCCCGTACCGTGTTCGTAGAAGACTCCGTAGCCGCCGCGGATGGAGGTTTTCCCATTGCCGAAGGGATCCCAGGCGAATCCGATACGGGGAGCCGGGTTGACGATATGCGAGCTTTGGCAACTTGCCGGTACGCCTTGGGTGCCGCATTGCACCAATCCGTTCGTAAGCACCGGATTCAAGTTCTTCAAATCCTGTGAGACCGGTTGCTGGTAGCCGCTTTGCAGAAACCCTTGCGCATAGTTGATCTGGAGTCCGGAGTTCGCCCATACGTTCGGGTCGTAAGCGCCCGGGACCCAGTTGTACAGCGCCTGATTCACCGGCTCCCAGTTGCCAAACAGGCTGAGCCGCAACCCCAGGTTGACCATCAAGCGGTGTGTGACGTGCCAGTCATCTTGCAGGTAGGGCTCGAGGTCCCAGTACTTGACCTGGTAAGGCGCCTGAATGTTGTCCTGCTGGTAGTACCGCATCGCCTCATGCGTGCCGAGAACGAAGGGGCGCGATTCGGAATTGTAAAGGAAGTCCGCGAAGGAGTTACCCCAGCTATAGAGGTTGTTCACGTTGTTGAATGTCATCAACCCCTGCACGTCACCGCTGTTGGCCCCGTTGACCGCACTCATTTCCGTGCGCCCTGCGTGTATGTACTCCGCCCCGAACTGGAGCGTATGTTTACCCAGGATTTTGCTCATGTCGTCGCGAAGGGCCGTCTTCTGAAGCAGGTGCGACCACGGCATAAAGGAAGTGTCAACGGCGAAGCCGGTGCCGCCGTAGGCCTGATTGGTACCCCCTATCACGACGCCTGGGAGCTTGCCGCCGTTGCCGTTGTCGAAAATGTTTCCGGGGGGATAGGTCAGGGAATCCAGACCGGAGCGGGACAACGAGACTCCCGGACCGGGCTGATCGTTCAGTACGATGTGTTGCCACGTATAACCGGACGAAAAGCTGTTGACTGTAGTGGGCGAAAGCACGGAAGTCACATTGGTGACCAGGCTCATTCCCGGGCCGTCAAAGGCATTGAGCACCGACGGGAAACTGTTAACGACGTTCGCCCATTGCGGCACGGCCGTCGTCGTGTCCCAATGGTCGTGGATGGCATGGAAGGCAAGCTTGGTATTCTGCGTCAGGTTGTAATCCCAGCGGATTAGCTCTTCCCGCCAGTTGGTGCTGGGTGAGACCGATCCGACGTAACAGGAACTGATGCTGGAGTTACAGCCGGTCATGGAATTCGCCCGCGGGATCAGACCGGCTTGGAGGACCGTCTGGGCCGCAGGGTCGATAAGAAACTGGTTCTGGGAGAAAGGCTGGCGCACGGTGGTTCCCATCGAAGGGCAGTCGGGATAACTTGCTTGATTGAAGGAAGAAGTCGGCCACGGTGGACACACGTCGCTGAAGTCGGCGGTGCTCCCGTAGCTCTGGCCGTTCCAGCCGCGCTCGGCGTCGGAAGGCACACCCTGGTTGAAGTCATATGGGCTTTTCTCCAAGCGGAACTCTTCCGAAAAGAAAAAGAAGGACTTGTCCTTCCTGGTGTTAAAAATACCCGGGATGTAAACGGGGCCACCTATGGCGCCGCCGAAATCCTGGCGGCGGTAGAGCGGTATCCTGCCGGGGGGGTCAAAGAAGTTGCGGGCGTTAAAATCTTCGTTGCGGAGAAATTCGTAGGCCACGCCGTGCAGTTGCGCCCCTCCGGATTTGAGCGCCACCTGCACGGCGCCGGAGGCGGTGCGCCCGTACATCGCGCCGTAGTTCGAGGTTAGTACCTTCATTTCTTGAATGGCATCCAGACTGGGGTAAAGCATCAGGGTGGCATGCCCATGGCTGGCGGCAACGTCCGTGTTCAGCACATCGCTGCCATCCACCTCAAAGGTGTTGTATTCTACGCGCCCGCCGTTGACGCTATATTTGGCGCTGCCCACGACGCCGACCTTGGCTTCATCCTGGCTGGTCTGGTTACTCACGCCCGGCGCCAGGGAGATCAACTGCGAAAAGTTGCGGCCATTCAGTCCCAGGGACACGATCTCATTTCGAGTGATCGTGCCAGCCACTTCTGCGGTCTGGGTTTCCACCTGAGTGGCTCCCTGCGCTTGGACGTTCACTTGGGTAGCGGCCGCGGCCACCGTCAGTTGGACCGCTAGCGAGACCATCTCTTTTTCCGGAACTTTGACGTCCGGGGTCTGGGATTCGGAGAAGCTCGGCGCCGTGACGGACACATCGTAACTTCCGGCCGCCAGTCCCGTGATTTGAAATTTGCCTTCGGCATCCGTGGTGGTAGTCCGGGATTCACCGGCGGCGTTGCGGATGCGTACCGTAGCGCCCGGGATCAACGCGCCGGAAGTGTCGACGACGGTTCCCATCATGCCGGTCTCACCCTTCGGCGCGGGCGCCACGTGAACGACCGCTGGGGGCGCCGCTGCCTGCATCTGGGGCTGAGCTGCTGCGAGAGGCGCCGGAGCAGGAACCTGCTCAGCGGGCGCAGGCGCGGAGGGTGCGGCAGCGACGGTTGTGGGGGCTGGGGGGGGCTGCTCCACCTTGGCCACCGCCGGCCAATTCGAGGCTCTCGGGAACAGGACAATCGCCAGCGGCGCCGCCTGCTCGCCCGCGCTCAGGCTTAAGCCCGCAGCCATGTAGCTGGCGTAGCCTTTCGCCGTGACCGCAATGCTGTATTGATCCGGGGCCAGTCCCTCGAACCGGAATTTCCCCTCCTTGTCCGTAACCACGGACTTGGATTCCCCAGCCGCGTTGCGTACCCGCACTGTGGCGCCTGTCACGGCGGCGCCGGTGGTGTCCGTCACCTTTCCCGGCAGACCGCGCCCCTGCGGATAGAGGACGATGGAGAGCAGAAGCGAAGGGTCGTCAGCGGAGATAGCCACCTCATCCGCAAGTTCGGCGAAGCCTCGCGCAGTGACCGACAACCGGTATTTTCCCGCACTCAATCCGGTGATCTGAAACACGCCGGAGGTGTCCGTGACGGCCGATTGTGTTTGCCCGGCGGCGTTCCGCACGGTCACAGTGGCGCCGGCCACCATAGCGCCGGAGGTGTCCATAACCGTTCCACCCAAGTCGGCGGCGGCAGAACCATCAGCAGGCGCCGACGTCCGCGCTAGAACATGCAAACCCGGTGCGACCGCGGCCCGCACTTGGCAAAGCGCGAGGAGTAGAGCTACTAGAAAAAAAATACCCCTTCGGGGTTTAGTCTGGATTAGTGCAAGCATGGGCGCTGTGTCCTTATCTACTTCGTTATTATATCAGTTGATAATGCCAGACGTGAGTAGGGCATGTTACGCCGGGAGTTGCTGCTACATGTTCTTCGCGGCTGACTTGGGTTTCTGTGGTGCCAAAGTGGTGGCGACCCATTCAAACAAGCGGCCCTCTGAAGCCACCTCATGCGTCGCCCTGCCATTCGGATAATGAGCAATCTTGGCGGTGGCGGGAGCGGCTGCCCTTCGGCAACCACAAGGGTCGTTCCTGCTACCCTAAACTAGCGGCGAAACGGTAGATTACGTCAGAGTGGTATACCGCCAGCTCTTCCGCCGTCATGCCGTTAAACTGCTTATCTACCTTCATGTGTCGCACGCGCTCCACATCACTGGGGTCAATATCGCTACGCACGGCAGCGATTTCCGCTCCGTAGCCTTGAAAGATGGAGAGATAATCCTTCTCCCGCATGCGATTGGTGTAGCTGATGCGGTTCTTTACAAACAGCTTCCACGCCCATTCAGGATACTGAAGAAAGTCCACCTTGCTGACTCTTCCACCATTGTAAGGGTCCTGGCACCCGATCGCGTGGAAGGCGATTCCCGAAGGTTTCAGCACGCGGGCGGATTCTTTGACCAGACCTTCCACGACTTTCCTTGACGCATGTTGCAAAACCGCGTAGCTATAGAACAGATCGATGCTTTTGTCCGCAAGCCCGGATTGGCACGCATCCCCAGGCGCCCGATAGATAATGTTGGCCCTGGATAGGAGATCCTCCAGGGTGCGCGCGGATTTCAGGGGCTCGAGCCGATGGCGTAGGAACGACTCCTCTACTGACACCGCCGCCGCTACGGTTGGGATGGCACCATCCAACATGGCAACGGAGCGTTTCGCGAGGTTCAGGCGCAAATGCCGCAGGTGGTCGTAGGTGTGGATTTCTTTGGCGCCAAGCATATAAAGCAGGAGCGGGTTCAGAGGCACCCAGCCCGTTCCAACTTCCAACACGCGCGCGCCCTCAACTGCCCTGTGCTTGTAAAGGAAGCCAAGTCTCTCCGCAATGGTTCGTATCCTTTGGGAGATGGCGGCATCGCTGTGGGTGCCGTTCTGTGTTTGCAAAAAGTAATTGATCTGCTCTCCTGCTGGAAGGCGAGAGAGAATGAACTGGGTTAGAACTTTGATCTTCCAGTGCATAATGTCTCCAAGCTTGACCGCCTTACACAGCCTTCCCGCTGGGGAGGGGCCTGCAATGGCGTTTCCCTACCGCGCCTTGGCAGCAGCCTGTTTCGTTTCTGACCCGGATTTGACCGCGGTGGCGATCCACTCAAACAAGCGGCCCTCGGAAGCCACCTCCTGCATTGCCTCGCCATTCGGATAATGAGCGACCTTGGCCGTGGCGGGAGCGGCCGCCTCAAGCTTCGCCGACGCTTTTTGGGTATCCTTGTGTTCGTAATCCCAGAACTGTATGCGGACGGCGCGGGAGGCAAGCTTGGGCAAATAGCGAACCGGCTCCAAGGGTTCAAGCGGCTTTAGGAATTCCGGCTTCAGGTATTTGTCCCGTTCCTGCTTCGGTACCAGCGCCGACTCGGCCAGCCAGTCCGGCCAGTCCGCCCAAGGGTTCAGGAGGTCGATCGCTTTCAGGCGAGGGTCCGCGGCGGCCGCGAGGATGGCGATGGCTCCGCCGGACCCTTGTCCGAACATGCCCGCCCGGGTCATATCCAAGTCACCGCGCGTTTCCAGGTAGTTCAGGATCAATTGCACGTCGTGCACGGTGACCGCTAGCGATTCGGGAAGCTCGCTGACGAACCACTGCGTAAAGGGGCCCTTTTCGCCCCGGTATCCGGTGCGCGCGGAGACAAACCCCACCGCCGCCGCCCCGTTTTTCACCAACATCTTACAAAACTCGTTCTTTCTATAATGATCTAGGTCGCTGGGAAAGCTCTCCAGGTAGAGGACCACCGGCGGCTTCTCGACCTGAGGCGGTTTAACCACGTACATGTCAACGGGGTCGCTGGGCCGCCACTGCAAGCGCACCAACTCGCGCTCGAAGTCCGCGTTCTTTTCGTGATCCGCGGACATGGGCGGCTCGGGCCGCAGTTCGCTGCCTTCAAGCGTCAGGGACG
The DNA here is from genome assembly GCA_963770415.1 of uncultured Acidobacteriota bacterium. Taxonomy (GTDB): domain Bacteria; phylum Acidobacteriota; class Terriglobia; order UBA7540; family UBA7540; genus CAVROP01. The sequence goes on along the minus strand of CAVYPU010000014.1, from coordinate 75,707 downwards.
TGTAACTCTCCTTGGCGCGCAGCAATTTCACCCCGTCTTTCGTACGTGCCACTTCAATTCCTTGCGGCGTCTTAAACGAGGGCGGGGCAGCGGGCTCCTCAGCCGCCGAGGGGGTGGTCGGCTTCGCCGCCTCAGGCTGCTGTCCCGGCGCGTCGGCGGGGATTCCGGCACTGAAGGCCAACACGACCATCATGAACAGAATTCGGTGATTAAAGCGACTAGACAAGGACTCCTCCATGGGCGAGCTCGTGCCGGGTTTTCGCCGCCACGCACTGCCCTAAGCGAGCGGGCTAAGTTGGGAAGTTCGTTTGATGATTCTTGCCGTCGCGCATGGCAGACCGCGAAGTTCTGGACCGGCCAGCCCCTCCGAGGCCCCGAGATGGCGACCTATCCACAAGAAGGTGTGAAAAGAATCGATTGTGGCAACTAACGACGCACGGAGGCACGGACGGAACCCAATTTTCTCAGTTCTCCGTGTTCTCTGTGAGCACATCTCCGTGAACTTCGTGTGAAACCTTGGTTGCGACCTAAAGCCGTCCTGCGCCTCGGTGGTGAAAAGGCTGAGTCGGTGGTGAAAAGGCTAGAAAGGCGGGGCACGCCGTGGGGCGTGCCCCTGGATATTACATTGCCGAAGTGCAGAAGCAGGTGAATAGCTTCTTACCAAGGCGGTAGATGATGGTTGCCCAGATCGTAAGTGGTCTTCATGCATAAACCGGGGCTAGTAATGGCCGGCCAAACTGATGGTGTGCAACCTGTGATTCCACTGTTCTTAACTTGATCGGAGGTATAGTCGATTTCAGAATTGACAGTAAGTACCCTGCCGCCCATGTCGCCGCCCAATTCGGGCTCGACACACGCCGTACTCCCGCCGTAGCATTGGGAGCCAAGGACGCTACTTGCATCAACGCCATTGGACCCATATTGAGCGTCGCAGTTGAGAGTAGTAACGCACTGATCGTAATGCTGATGGAACACGAGCATGTTGGCACTCGGAACGAAGTCCGTCAGATAGGTCTGTGCCACAAGCTCAAGGTATGCCAGAACCCCGTTCGCGTACACTTGCCCGCCGGGTGCGACCACCCAACGGTACATGGTCCAGATGGGGTAGGAGCCATCGACGACCTTAGTGAACGGAAGAACCGGGCACCCTATGGAGCTTGTAGCCCAAGTGCACGACGGGATAGCGCCGACGCCGCCGTTAGGGTTGGCAGAGGGATAGGCATAGAGTGGGTCGATATTGTCCACCGGCAGGTACTTGCAGTTGCCAGTTAAGCCCTTGAAGTTGGAGAATCCCCAGAAGATGTAGCCGATGGAATCGGGCGTACCAGTAGTATAGGAACCGATAGCACCGCACACGGCCTTATACATTTCGCCGGTGCCGATTACGCGCTGCCGGGAAGCAGTGCCGCCGTTCGATATCGTGTAGGTGAGATTTAAGGGATTCTGGGTGGCGGGATTTACGCCGGTCTCCTGGCAACGGTAATAGCTGGCGCCGCCATAGCTCGAGTAATGATCGTAGGAGCAGGGCACGCTGAATTCAAAGGTGTTGTACGTGCCCGAGAGTGGCTCGCGTTGAAACGCAGTGATGGGAACAATCGCATCAGTGTTCGGCGTGTTGCCGATGTCGCGGAATTCATGCGCCTGGCCCGAAAAGATATCCGACAGCACGTCGCGGTTGATTTGACTGTAGTAGCCGGAGTGGCCTGCCGTGCTGTTGGCGGTATTCGCGATGACCAGTACGGGGGCAGCCCCGACGCTTAGCACACTGTAGTATCGCGGGGGGAGGGTGCTAATGGGATCGTTCTCGCGAGAGTCAATCACGAAATCAGCCACCTGCATGAATTTCGAGCTCGCGGGAAAATTGCTCTTGATCCTGGTGCCGACAGGACCAGGACCGTAGCCCAGACCAGCGTAAGGAGGCCCGGGCATTTGGCCGCCGAGGGTGGTGAGAGCGCGGACCGTGGCGAACTTGCCGTCCTCAGGCCGGATGTCGGTGGGGGCGACGTTCAATACTTGAGGGCCTATTCCAGCAGGGCTTTGGCTGGCGGTATTGAAGAAATAGACAACCTCTGCCGGTAGGGAGGATCCCGCGGGCAGACCGGGAATGACGTTCAACGTGTCCCCAGTGCCTGCGGTGGCGCTCAGCACGAACTGCCCGTTGGCAAAGTACTCGCGCATGCCCACCACGGAGTCCAGCGAAACATAGACGCAAAGTACGCCATTGTTGGCGACAGTGCCTGTGCCGCCACCCGGCGGATTGGGGCCCCCACCGGCCATGTCATAATCCATCAATGAGATGAACGAGGAATCCCAACCGATCCACACGGGGCCCGACTCGTCGGCGATGTTGGGATTGCCGCGTGGGTCGTGAACATTCAAACCGGCCGAAGCTGTCCAGTGCTTAGTAGCGTCACCGCCCGTGCAGGCAGTCTTGCCCCCGAGGTTATTTGCAGCGGGGTCCAAGGCGGCGAAACCGGCAGCGTTGAACTGCGCCGAAGAACCGGCAGCCAGGAATTCCGCCGCCGGAGTCCAAATCTGGGCGCCGAGGTTAGAAGGGAACAGCCCCGTCGCGACTAGCGACAGGACCGCAACAACCAGAGTAAGTCTGATTTTTTTCATCATATTACTCAACTACCTCCTGATTAAGGTAAAATGATGAACGGATGTGTGCATCCGTTCCGCGTGCTGCTTCGGTCCGGGCAGGCTAGGTAGCGTCGCTACGAGACCCCGCAGGCCCGGATTCGAAGGTAGTGTCGGGCGTATGTACACATCCAAACCCTGTGCAGGTCACACACCCGTAAACTTAAGCTTAAGAAAGTGGCCCGAAGACTTGGCCGCGGGTTTTTCTGTCGATGAAACCAGCTCAGGTGGAAAACACACCACCTCCGCAAATTGGCTCTAGCGGCTTTCTGGTATATGTTACCAGCGGGACTGCTGTGGCCCGCTCGGATTGGGAATGTCAGCTTACGGCATCAGAGTTTCTCGCACGATTGTGGCACCAAGATTAAAGTGACTTAAAGTTTAAAAGAATCTGTTGCTGAAAATTGCCAGGCTAACGGCTGGCGATCCTTTCTGCGTTGTCCCCGATCAGAAAATAAAGTGACTTGGCGTAGATTTGGTTGCCCGGCGGCCCTTGCACTTCAAATGGCGTGTCATCGAAGTAGTAGCGATCGCGAAATTGGCGCGCTTGCGGGTTCGGGTCAAGGGCTAGTTTCACCACCGCCTGCTCGATCTCGGGGAGGTCGGGATTCGCGAATGCGATGCGCCCCAACCCATGATCGCAGCCGTGGTCATGCAGGGGCGATGCGGGTCGTGCTGGTCGCAATAACGCGAGGGAGGATAACCGAAATTGCCACCGTGGTAGCCTACGCGATACCAGCCGTCGCTGCCGTCCAGGTGGGTGTAAAACAAGGGGCGGGAGAAATCCCCATTGAACACCCGGTACACATACTGGTTGGCAAGGAGCTGCACCTCGTGGTAGGAGGGCCAGTCGATGCCTGTGGCCTTGCGGTTCTCATACAGCGCGCGCATAAACACGGGGAATCGATAGGAATGGCTGATGTCCCAGCCCACATCCATCTTGGGGTGCTTCTGCTCGGGCGTGGGGAAGTTCTCCGTGGTGACGCCGCTATAGTCGTCATCCGGGTACCCCCTCCAGTCTCCATTACCGTAGCTCACGCTGCCCACTTGCTTTCCCTGAAAGTTCTTGGTATCGGGGAAGTCGTTGCGCCGGCTCTCAATGAACCGGCTGCCGGTCGCGATGGCCCGATGCAGCATTTCGGCCTGAGGTGCAGTGAGGGGCGCGAGAGCAGGGTCGTTGGCATTGGCGCCCAATACTTCGGCCGCGGAAGCCATCAGCCACAGGTCAATATCGGTAAACGCGTCGGCCCAGGGAGTATCGCCTTTCAGGCCAGCTAGAGCGCGCTTCCAAAGTTCGATGCGCCCTCCCTGCCCTCCCCCGGGGAGCGGGAGTCGCTGCTGCACCAGGTAACGGTCGAGTTGATCCGCCACGATAAACTTCGTGTACTGGCGAGCGAAGTTCTGCATGGCGGGCGTGCGCCGCTCGGGCGGCAGCAGGCTGATGAAGCGCAGCAACTCCGTCGCCGGATGCAGCCACTGGGCGTTGTAAAGCTCGCCATCCGCCGCATTCCCGCCGATGTTGGCTGGAAAGGTGCGGGCCGAGCGATCGGCGACAGCCATGCGCTGGCTCGTTGTCGGGTGGACATTCGGCCGATTCAACAGGGTACCCAGCGGTTCCGCATAGCGCAGCACTACGGGGTAATATTTGGCGATTTCATCCAGAGTCTGAAGATCGTGGCAGGCCCGGGCCGCATTCAGAGTAGGGCGCAGATAATGCTCCACATAGTAAAGGCCGCTGCCCACCAGGATTTGGCTGTCCAGCAGCACCCAGTCCTGCGTGGCGACGTTCCACGCCACTCGGGATGCGGAGTTTCCGACCATCTTGCGCCCGCTCTCCTGCCAGGTGCGGCGCAGGTTGTCACAACTCACCTCCGGCTCGACGAACGTGCTAAGAACAACGCGGAAGTTTTTCACATCAGGGTGACCGTCCAACCTGGCATGATAGTCGATGCCCGATATTAGCCCCACCTCTAGGGCGTGAATTTGCAAGTTGGAACCGCTGAAGTCCTTTTTCAACACAGGCGTCCTGAAGCCGAACGCGTCGTCGATCTCCAGGGTGTGGTGGCCGCCTTTGGAGGCTCGCACCTCGAGCAGGTCGCTGCCGGTTCGCGACACTATCCGCCATTCGCCCGCGGCCCACATCGGCAGGACGGAGCCTGCCATCAAGCACCCCATAAGCACCATCGATAAAGGGAGGCAAGAAACAGGCCTGCGGTCGTTTCGAAACGGGCCGCCACAGCATCCAGGATTTAGGAACATCTTCAGGGGAATACTAACCAACTTAGAGAGACCTCTCTCCGGCACCGCGCTCCGCAGCGCCGGTCCATGAATTAGCTTTTCGAAAAGCGCTCGGGCAAAAGCGTGGTTGTCGTAAAGTAATAACCGGGACGCCACACTAGACATAACTTGGCGGCACCATGGCTCCTTGGCGTGAGCGCGGTTGTTCTCGAAGAACTTCTGGGCTGCGAGTTAGCGGGGACATCCTGGCGATTTTCGCGCTGATGACTTGCCCGATCATATCGCTGACTTGGGCCGCCATGGGTGGCGCCTGAGCCCCGAACTGGTGCGACAGATTCAGGTAAGCACTCCCTGACAGGTGGATACGGACCGTCCACATTTTGGCAATGCCGTGGCCGCTGGTATGGCAGTAGATCTGATCTCCCATTTTGAAGCGGATTTCCTGAAAGCCGAACTTGCTGTAATTCCACTGAAGGACTTTCCAGCATTCCTCCGGTGTGACGGCGGCGGCAAGTTTCTCACGGAAGCTCTGCAACAGGAGTTCGCCATTCAGCCTGCGGAAGGTGCCGGCGTGGGCAGCCATGACTGGCTTGTCAAATTCATTCTTGTGCTCCGGAGCCCCGTTCTGTTTTAGGTAATGCTGATTATGGTACCTTACATCCTTGTAATTCGTAATGAGCTGCTCGTCGAAAGCTGTCGCCAATTCGCGGATGCCTTCCTCAAGAGTGTAGCGAGCCTGGAATCCAGTCCTGTCAAGGAGTTTCTTGAAATTAACACGGTAGTCCCGGCGGTCGGAGTTCTCGACCTGTTCTACCCGCACATTTGGAAATATTTCCCGGATGGTATCAGCAACTTGAGTTAGCGTGTGATTCAAACGCTTGTCACCGACATTGAATATCTCGCCGTTGACCAAGGCTGCCGGAGTCTCCAACACCCTAACCAGCGCTTCCGCCAGGTCGCGCACGTGGATAAAGGGACGCCACTGCTGGCCATTGTAAATAGTGATGACACCTTCTTGCTTCGCTTTGGCTGTCAGCAGGTTTACCACAAGGTCGAAGCGCGGTCGATAGCTCAGACCGAATACGGTGGCGAAGCGTAGGATGGTCGGATGAAAGCTCTCACTTCTGGCTTCAAGCAGAGCCTGTTCGGAATTGACTTTAGTCTGTCCGTAAAGCGAAAGTGGACGCACCGCGGCGTGTTCGTCAACCTCAACATCGGTGGCCCCGTAGACGCTGCAACTGGAAGCAAAGAGGAGCCGGCTGACACCATGACCTTTGGCAATTTCGATCAACATTCGAGTGGCGGCGTAGTTGGTCTCGAGCGCCAACTCCTGGTTCTGCTCGCAGGCTGGGTCCCCGACGATTGCGGCCAGATGAATGATCGACTCGACGCCGCGCACCGCTTTAACCACATCCTGGATATTCCTGCAATCTCCGACCATCAACTCGAACTGGGGATGATCCTTCACCGGCCGCAGCGGCTCATCGCCGTACAGCAAACTGTCCAGAACCCTCACTTTATAGCCCTTTTCGAGAAGGCGCTCGACCAATGGCGAGCCGATGTAGCCGGCACCACCGATGACCAAAACCTGCTGCGGCTCGACAGCCAGCAGCAACTTATTCTTCGGCCTGACCTCAAAGTAGGTTTCGAGGTAGGCCTTCAGGAGACGAGAAGAAGCCAGGCCAAAACCAGCCAAGACCATGAAAGGCAGGGCAACGCTGCGTCCTACGGCGCTCTTCCCGAAAAAAAACACATTGCCGCCAAAGAAGATCATGACCGCCAAAACAACGCCCCGCAGAATAAGCCAGGTTTTTCGGCTTCCAGTATGCCCGCGCGTATGCGTATAGAAGCCGTTTAGCAGAAACACTACTGGGAAAACGGGAGAAAGCAACCAAAAAAACGCGGTGTAATAGTGCGCGAAGTCGGACGTGAGTTCCCTTGCTCCAACCGGGTTGCCGTGCGCGGTCTGGTATACAACCGAAATCGCCAGGGCTCCGATCATGCTGAGGTGCACGATGACGAAATCGGCGGCCATGCGCGGGAGCGCTTCCCGCCACTTCAGGTCCCTGATGAGATAGAGCATCGGAAGCTCCTTCGGCTTCAGTAACTCGCGCGGCAGATTGAGATACCCCGGTTAGGACCGACCGACATTTGCTGTCTCTTGTTATTCATTGTGGAGTAAGCAAGGCAGCAAAGACAGCGACCGCGCATCTCTTTCTGCAGGATAAAAGCTAGACGGCGGGTCCGGTATTCGTTTGGTTCGCGATTCACTGTACATACGATTTGTTGTAATAGTATTAAGTTAACGATTAATTAGAATTAATTGATTCGGGGACGCGGAAACGTTTTCTGCCGGGCAGCAACGACGATTTCGGTATTCATCAATGTGTTAATCCCTAACTACGCTGCCGCCACTGCCGAAGGCACGCTGCCGGTCGCTCTCAGCATCACCTCCCTGGTGACTTCGCAGACGTGAGCTATGTTGGCTTCCGTAAGTGTCGGATGGACGAGGAACATCAGGCTGTTCTCGCCCAATTCGCGAGCCACCGGCAGGCGCTGGCGGGGACGCCAGAGAGGAGGAAACGCTTGTTCCAAATAGACCTCGCTGCAAATTCCGCCTTTGCAAGGCACTCCCTGCGCGGCAATCGTTCGCGCAATACGATCCCGATCCCACCCCTCCGCCAATTTCTCAGGGACGACGAAAGCATAGAATTTGTAGTAGGAATGTTCGGAGTGCGCCGGTGGAGAGGGGACGCGAAGGCCAGGGAGGCTTGACAGCCTCTCTGTCAGTAGAGCAGCGTACCTTCGCCGGATGAAAATCCAATTTGGCAGCTTCCGAAGCTGCACGCGTCCCACTGCCGACTGAACTTCACTCAAGCGCCAGTTTGTTCCAAAGGAGTCGTGCAGCCAACGAAATCTGGGCGATGGCGCTTGGCACCATGCTTTCTCATAGCTCTTGCCATGGTCCTTGTAGGACCACATACGCGACCACAATCGTTCAGAGTCGGTCACCACCATGCCACCCTCACCGGCCGTGGTCATGTTCTTGTCCTGGCAGAACGAGAACGCGGCGATATCGCCAAACGAGCCAACGGATCGTCCTCGATACTTGGCGCCGTGAGCTTGGGCGCAATCTTCAATAACCTTGAGGCCGTGTTGCTCGGCGAGTGACAGGATTTCGTCCATCTCGCAAGGCCAACCCGCCAGATGGACCGGGATGATCGCCCGCGTGGCCGGCGTGAGGACAGCGCGAATGGTTTCTGCCGTAATGTTCTGTGAATCTCGGTCCACGTCTGCAAACACGGGACGCGCACCCACCGCAACTACGGAACTAGCGGTCGCTATGAAGGTGCGGCTCGTGGTAATCACCTCGTGGCCTGGACCGACCTCGAGGGCCCGCAGTGCCAGTTCCAGCGCCACCGTGCCGTTGGCAACCGCAACGGCATGTTTGCGACGCGTGTACTCCGCGAATTCCCGTTCGAAACGCTGCCCCTCCTCGCCTGTCCAATAATTCACCTTGCCTGACCGCAGTACGGCGGCGGCGGCTTCGATCTCGTCTTCTTTGAAGTGTGGCCAAGGAGCAAAAGTCGTGACGTTTGAGGCAGCCATCCTTGTTCCTGTCGTGGTTCGATTTTCTTGCTGCAGCTCTGACGTACCGGAGCCGCCGTCAAGAGGCAGGGCAGCTCGCCAAGCTGATACGCGGGCTCCACCCCTTGATTCCATGGACAGCCCCGTCCCAACGCTATCCAGACACTACGGTAGTCACGTTGCTGCGCTGTGCCGGTTCCCACTTAGTCTCGGCCAGTGCCAAGCCGGACTTGGGGACTTCCGAGGCCGAAGAACAATGCCGATATACGGGAAAGTAATTGATCTCTTCCGCCGTCAAGCCGCTGAACTCGCGGTATCGTTGTTCCAGCGTGGCGTAGTCGTGCCGGAGATGGATGCGCTTGTAAATGAAGAAGGGCTGCCGAAGCCGTGAAAAGTTCGATTTGAAGTGGAACACTCCGTCATCCGGCCGGTAGCCTGCCCCTAGTATCAACCGCGCCTTGCCCTCACTGTGCGCCCAGCGAATCAGTGCCCAGATCACGGCGTTGGCCGGGCGCACGTGTTGAAATGCGACGTCGGTTCCCGCAAGAAAATAAAAGGCATTACTATCATCGTGCAGACAGAGGCATCCGGATACAATTTGATCACGGTATTCCGCCAGGAAAAAGCGGGAGTTTTCAGGCAGTTCCTCACGAAAGGCACGGAAGAACTCATAGCTGAAGTAATAAGGGGAAACGGCCTGATTTCTGGACATCGTATGAGTGTAGAGGCGATGAAACTCCCGAACGTGGTCCTCATTCGAAGCTGTGAAAACCCTGACCGCTTCACGTTCGGCGCGCTTGATGCTCCTGCGGCAGGCGGGCGCCACGTGTTCGTGCCACAGGTTTTCGGGACTGACATGGGTATCCACCCAGACGATGTCGCGGTTGTAATCGCAGCCGTCCTTCAAGATGGTCTTGGCCTCGGACCAGGGATGCAGGTGACCAAACTCGGCGATTACACCCTCGCTCTTGAACCGGGCATCGCGAAACGCCGGGAAGGCTGCATGAAGTTCAGTATCGATGCCAGACGCCACCGGCCCGGTGAAGTCCGGAGTCACACTGTCCCAGCGGCCAACGACTTCGCCACGGAAGGGCAAATCCTCCAACGAACGGAACAGCAGCGGATACGAAATCGCGGACTCTGCCGACGCCAGCACGTAGAGGCGTGGCGACATGTTTCGGAAAGCGTAGCAGATCCGAGCGTATCCGAGACTTCCGAAGACGCTGCGTTGCTCCGGCAGATACTTCCGCCATGCGTCAGGATCCGAAATAGTAAACAGGTGCTCCTTGATCATAGGACGTCAGTCACAAATCCTGACATTACGTGATCGCATCTCTTCGCACTTTCTGCCGGCATGCTCACAAGGGCGATTCGGCTGGATATTGTCCCATCAACCGACGGTACTCGACAGGCATCAGAAGCTGCACAAAGGGGCGCAACACGGATCGAAGCGCGATAAAGGCGGGATAGGTAACGTGCCGAAAACCCAGTTCTAGCTTGTAGCGCTCCAGCGAATCTTTCAAGCTGCGAAAACCGTCGCACGCCTTAACAATCTGTCCATGCTGCGCGCAGATCCTAACGTAGGCATAATTCAGCGCGCTACGAGGAGTGAGCGAGTGAAAGGACGAATCGCTGAACGTCCTCCAGATGTTCGCCACACCGTCCACTGCGTCAATTATTTGATAGGCGACGAGCTTATCTTCGACATAAGCGCCGAGGATGAGCCTATACGGATGATGGAAGTTGTCGCTAATCCAGCGGCTGAATGCGCCGCGTGACAACTTGCCAGGGGCGTCCTTGGTTTTTCTTCGCCAATCAAGGTAGATGTGATATCCACGCCCCAGCAAATCACTTAGCTTCTCCACCCGGCAAATCCGGAAGTGGGCCAATGCTCGCCTGATCTCGCGTCTTTTGTTTGCCCTGAGTGCCTCGAGCTGGTACGCGGCAGGATTTGATACTTCGTTGGTTACAATCGCGCCGTTAGCCGTCACTCCCTGGGGGACCATGTGGTAATATCCACCCAACGCAAGCCAAGGCTTGGGTTTCGCGTCCTGGGGGACGATGCGTGTCATGAAATTCGCTGCTAAATAGAAGAACGGTTTCACTTCTCGCCACCAGACTCCATCCGAGAAATGGAGGCGCTCTCCCGCCTGGCGATCCGCCTCAGCCATTTCTTCAATGGTCATGTTGTGGAGGCGGATCGCAGAGATCGTCTCCAGGTTTTGCTCCGTGAGATCCATGAAAGATGAACGTTAAAGACTAAAGAAGACCTTTATTGATTCCTATAATCAGCCCGAAAATGAGGGCGTGCGGTGACGGGGAATTGCGCCAGACAGCGCGTCGAAACGTTTTAACAGGCGGGAGAATAATCGCGCCGGACCCGTCGTTTCCCGGGACGGGCTTCGCATTCTCAAGATTTTAGCTGTTGTGGCGCCGTTACAGGCACGAGGGGTTCACGTGACGCACCCGTGAGAATGGCTTCCAGCTTCGCCGCCAGCCGCGCGAAGTCGTGGTTTTGTTCCACATAGCGGCGGCCGCGAAGCCCCAGTTCCCAACGCTCCTGAGGGGACATGCCGGCCAGCTTGAAAATTGCGTCAGCAAGGGCGTCGGCGTCGTCAGCAGAGCACTCCAAACCACAGCCTGCATCCCGTACGGGATGGTTGGACGCGTGGTTCGCGAAGATAATCGGCCTCGCCACCGCCATGTAATCGAAGAGCTTGTTAAGGCTCACTCCGAAGCGATGGACACCAAGTTTCGAATACGGCGCCAGCAGGATATCGGCATGGCTCAGCAACGAATACACCTGGACTTTAGGGACCGGCAGCTCCAGTGAAACGTTGTCCAGTCCGAGCGCAGCCCTTTTGGCAATTATGGCGGCCTCACCCGCCCCCGTCCCAATCAGGCGGAAGCGCATCGGGGGGCCACCGCGCTGGCGCAATTTCGCGGCAGCATCCAGAATAACCTCAGGGTTGTTCCCGCCTCCAAACGCCCCGGCATATATCAGTTCAACTACATCTTTTTTCGAGGGAGGCACGACCGGCGGAACCAAGTCGAAATTCACCCCGTTCGGAATCCAATGGATGCGCTCCCGCGCCGCGCCGTGCGCCACCAAATGCGGATCGGCATTGGGCATAAGCATGACGATGGCGTCAGAATGACGGTAAAGATAACGCTCAATCGCCGCCGACAACAATATGAAGGGATGCAAGCGGGACATTCCCATGTCAATCAATGACTGCGGCCAGATGTCGCGAATCTCCAGTACAAACGGAACGCCCAGCCGGCGCGCCACAAGCAAGCCAGCGAGGGCGGCAAACAAAGTCGGCGTCGAACCGTAAATCACCTCCGGCCGGTCGCCGCAGTGCTTCGGTAAGCCCAAAATACGGAAGGCGAAGATCAGCGTGTTCCAGCCGCGCTCCCAAGAGTTGTCGGAGTAGGCGGGCGTAGGCAGCCACCCTATCTTTACACCCAGGGCTTGCTCCCAATGAATAGCTTTACGACGAGCGGCACGGGGCTCGGTTTGTCCGATGTCGTTGAAATCGGCGGCAAAGAGGTTCACGCTGTGCCCGCGCTTCACCAGCTCCGCACCCAGGGACACGTGCCGGGTGCCCCACGGCCGGGACGGAGACACCGCGTAGTGGTTGATCATCCAAACTTTCATGTGGAACCCATGTCAAGTTCTGCTTCAGAATTGTGTTGCGGTTCCTATTTCTTTCCCAAGCGGTTTACGGGCGAAATCGGCGCCCCTGCTCCCGTGACTCACAATGTCAACTCGCTTCTGTCCGTTACCAAGTGACCCGCAACACTTCGAAAGCTTCGGCGAATTGTGTGCGAACTTGCATACCGCGTACCTGGGCCAGGCTGTGAACGAATTCCTTGCTGAAGTAGGGGCGTTTGAGTTCATATTGGCTTTTGTACGCGTTCAGAGCGGCGCACTTGCGATCGAGCTGTTCTGGAGTGAGGACAAAGAATGCCTGAGGTGTAAATTTCCAAGAATTCCAGGGCAGTTCGTAGCCCAACAGCGTATTATCCTTAAAAGTGCGCAGAGCTTCGTTGTAAATCACCTGATGGTCTTGGTGAACATCAGTACTGGAGGGAACGAAGACTATTTCGGGCATGATCTTTTGCCTCAGTGCCACAAGTTCATCCAGTATTTCCTGGCGCTGAAGAGAAAAGCGCCGTACTGGATAGTCGCGCACGAACGTCCTCTGCACGTCCACACCGAGCGTCTGCATGGCGCACAGAAATTCGCCGTGCAGCCGGTCGGGAGCTGAACCTGGGGGTAGCGACTCTTTGGCCAGAGAGAATGTGGCCACCCAAACCGTCGCCCCGTGAGCAATCAACCGGGCGGTAGACCCGCCGCAGCCTAACTCGGCGTCATCCGTGTGAGGGGACAAAATTAATACGCGTCGATCGCCGTCCAATAGGTCGTCCATCATGTGACTGGTATCCAATTTCGGCGCGACGGCACCCTCTTGACGGATTCCGAACCGCCGCTCCTTTCATTGAAGTTCAGCAGGCCTTGGTGTTTTCCAGTTAAACCGGTGGCCACTGGCGAGGAGGTTCAGAATTGAAAATAACCCGGATGGAGAAGCGTGTAGTTGTGACACAAAGAAGTGATTCCGCGCCTCCCAGCTTGTAGCGCTGGAGCAGTCGTTTACACATAGCTACGTTCCCGGGTAAAGCCCATGTCCCTTCGCGCGCTGCACACTCAATTCAACTCCTTGTTCACGCGACTCACTGATAATTCGCTGCCATCTGGGTTGGCGGAGATCATAGCCGTTGTCAAGGGCCGAGTGGCTCCGCCTTCCAGCACCCGTCTTCCATTTGCGCCGGTGAGCCCATGCCGCTCGCGCAGTTCCTTCAAGTCCGCTCGCCAATCGTAGTCCGCGTTCCCGGTCAGCGAGTCAAGAATCCCTGGGTAGTGTCGTCCGAATGGCGCACCCAAGCTGGTGTTGTGCCAGACGAGTGTAAATACGCCACCAACCGCAGCGCAGCGTTGACGCAGGCTCTCCACAACGCTCTGGACTTGACCCGGTTCCAGAGCCATACAATGGGAGCTGAGCAAGGTACCATCCATCACCACCAGGGGAATCTCCAGCAAATCGGCACAGCGATTTTGATTCCATAGCCAGGGCAGGTACGGCACGCATGTGCCCGCCCGAAAACCAGCGCGCTCGACAAAACCCACCGAGCTATCGTATAGCAGACCGCATTGCTCCCAGTGCACCCAGGTTACCGGGCACCAGCGAAGGTAGTGTTGCCGCCCCCCGACGTGGTCGTTCTGCAATGCCTTTTGGCACCGCTGCACTTGGTCCTGAAGCAAGGCGGGGGCAAGGAAGGTGTCGTATCCCGGGTGCACGCCCATTTCGATGCCTTGGTCTCGCGCCCAACGCATCACACGCTCGACCCTGGTATCAGCTACATCGTAACCGTCATCAATCGCACCCGGCGTTGACGCCATCCAGTACACGGTCGAGTGCAGATTCCGTTCCATCGAGAGCCGGCAGATGTCTCTCACCTGCTTGAGGAAGGCAGGCTCGACGCCGGTCCCCACGCTGAGAAAATCACGCAGGCAGAACGCTGGCGCATGCCGCTTTATAAGGTGTCCGACGGCACTCTTAAGGCTGAATGGAATCCCGATCCGGTCGATGTCGTGGGTGATTTTCACGCGCAATGAACGCGGCGTCGGCTGCCACCCCGGCAGCACAATCCTGAGGACTTGTTGCAGTGCCGCGCCGTATTCATCCACGATCGGCCGGTCCAGGTAATTATGGCGGAATGCCACACTTGCAGACGCAGGGAAGCGCCCGTGATTGTCTCGGGCCGGGGAACCGATCTCTTCGAAACGCGACAGAGTGAGGACAATACTGGCCAGTATGTCCTCGGTACACGAGAATTGTTGCGGGCGCTCTTCGGTGAAGAGCGGCTGGCCTGCCGTGGATTCTTGCGTACAAAAAGGAACGATGAAGTCGGGAACCCAGTCGCGGAATTCTGCGGGAGGCTCCGCGTACCATGATTTCCTGACTACACGGTCCATTTGCAGTCCGGTGCGTGCGAGGGGGAAGCGGATTTGAACCGCTGCGCCGGGCTGTGGCTGGGCGACCAGCGAGTCGCCTTGCGGGCTAAACGCCACGCTCCAACGCTGCAGAAATTCGCCGGCGACTCCCGCGCGCCTGCTCAATTCGATCAAAGCGTAGAGGCGTGCTTCGGGTGTGAGGTCGGTGTTTCTTCCGTAAATGGCTGTAACCCACCGAAGTGAGAATCTCTGGCGGCAGTCGTGAGCCACCAGGAAACGCTGTCATGCGAAAACGAATCGGAAGCTTTTGGGCACGCCCACCAGTAGGAAGGGGTCCGATGGACGTACCACGACGCCTGCTCGACAAGTTTGGCCAATTCGGCGTCCGCATCCGTAGCAGACAAAAGGCAGACGTTCACGTGCCCTAGGAACGCTCCGAGCGATCGACCCACGGCAGCCGCGCAACGCACCGTGTATGGAATGAATTGCGCAGACATTAGTGTTGAGTAACGAAAGAACCGGCCGGTTTCGCAGAAATTCACCACCAGATCTGCTTCGCCCTCCGCAGTATGAACCCGGAGCGGAATGGCTCCGTTACACATGCGCGCCTGGCAATAAGATTCCCAGAACTCCGCGGAATGCCGGACCCACGCAGTTTTTTCCGAAAGCGGCGGGGCAGCGGTCCTTACCTGGGCGGCAGCGATTACTTCGACTCCGTGGTAGGGCTGAAGTTGATCCGGAAGGAATGGGCTCGGATACGCGTGGCCCCCCAGACGAAATAGCTTGGCGCCTATGGCCGGGAGCGGCCGAATCAGCCCAAAAGACTGGGTCACGTTGAGCTTAACGCCGCGCGTCTTCATCGAGTCCTGCGCAAGGCGAGTGCCTCTGCTTGCGAATTTGCGGCCCGGCAGTCGATATATCTCGTTCCATAGCCGGCCGGCAATGGGGCTGAACCAGAACTCGCGGAGTACGGACCAATCCGCAATGGAATGTCCGGCGTGCACTGTACCGTCAAGGGTTACGGGCATGGGGTAAGCACCCATCGTTCCACACAGCCGTTCCCCTTGGAAATAGCCGTACAAGCCGCTTTCTGGGCAGAGCCGCGCCAGCGGGTTGCGGACGTATTTGGCTTCAACCGCTTCCCAATACCCGGCCGAGGCATGATAGGGCCAGAGTTGTCGGCGAAACTCCGCGTAGGCACATTGGTCGGCGGCAGCGAGTCGCCGAATGGACATAAGGCGTATCCTTCGTGGCTGAACGGCGTGACCAGGGCCTCACTTCTCGTTCAGTGAGCGTTTTTTAACGAAGTTCCTCCGGCCCTGGCCTTTTCCAGTCGAATTTCTCGCCCCCGGACAGGAGGTTCAGTACATTTCGGTAGAATTCGGGATAACCCGGGTGAAGGAGCGTGTAATTGTGACACAAGAAAGTGAACACCCCCCCCACCAGTTTGCAGCGCTGGAAACAGTCGTTCACCGCCTCAAGACTTTCTTGCTTGGAAAGTCGCATGTGAATTAACGTGCCGTCCATGATAACCAGCGGAATCTCAAGCAGGCGGGACTGGCGGTTCTCGTCCAGGAGCCAGGGGTGATAAGGAAAGCAAGTGCCCGCCCGAAAGCCATAGTGCTCGGCGTAGGTCAACGTGCTGTCGTAAGCGAGGTCACACCGCTCCCAATGAACCCAAGTCTCGGGACACCAGCGCAAGTAATGCTGGCGCCCTCCGAGGTTATACTCACCCAGCACTTTTCTGAGGGTCTCCACCTCCGAAGCCAGTCTGTCGGGAGCCATGAAGGTTTCATAACCGGGATGCACACCTGATTCCACCCCTTGTTCGCGCAATTCCCCGAGCACTCGCTGAAACCTGGGCTGGCGAAGGTCGTAGCCGCTGTCATACGGCCCAAGCGGGCCCGCTTTCCAGTACACCGCCGAATCCAAGGCGTGGTCCTTGGACAAGGCGACGAGTTTTCGTACCAAATCCAGGCAACTAGGCACCGTGCCGGTTATCCGTCCCCAAAGATGCGCTACGGCTCCAGATGGGTCGCCATGCCGGGTCACCTTCTGGATGGCGTAGCGGCCGTTCAACGGCACCATGTTCCACAGCAACCGCAGCGCGGGACGCGGACGTGCATCACGCAGCCCACGGTTGAGATGCGAAAATCCCCCAACGTCATCAATGTCATGGCTGAGCTTGACGCGCGTCCGGCGCTCAAGTGGCCGCCAACCGGGAACCAAGTAATGCAACGCCTGCTCGAGTGCCAAGCCGTACTCGTCCACGATGGGCCGTTTCAAAAACCCTTCGCGTTCCGCCACACTGGCGGAGGCCGGGAATCGGCCGTAAGAGTCGCGAACCGGCGACACGACCTCTTCATATCGAGTCAGCGTCAGCAGGATCGCAGCAAGCAGGTCAACATAGCACTCCACCGCGCCCGCCCCCACTGCTGCGAAGAGGGGACGACTGCTCTCGCCATTCCTGGCAGCAAAGGGAACGACGAAGTCAGGTACAAGCGTCCGCGCGGGCTCCTCCGGCGGTCGCATCCAAGTGGCATGCGCCGTGCGCACACCAGATAGCTGGATCGGTTGGCCGCAGGAGGTGGGTGCTGATTTGAAGCGGATGCGTCTTCCGCCGGGCGGGACAACATCAACGCAAACCTCGCCGGCGTCAAATTCGATTTTCCACGACCGGAAAAATTCCGGGGTAACGCCGGCGCGGCGCGCCAGTTCCTTCAGCGCGTATAGCCTGGCTTCCCTTGTGATTACTTCAATAGCTGGCATGAGCAAGCGCTCTCAGTCCCGCGACGCCAACGCTGGGAGGACCGAAGCCCCAATACGAATCACGCTCGGCTGAGGTGAGCCACCATCGCGCCTTCTGGGCGGCAAAGGCGTCCGAAGACTTCGGAAGGGCCCACCAGTGTGTCGGTTTGCGAATCACGTATAGACCCACGACAGCAAGGCAACGAGTGATATTCGCGTCCGCTTCGGTAGCCATCAGCGCACATACCCGCAGAGCCCGGAGGGCTGCCCGCAGCGAACGGGCCAATTGCCGTACCGCCTCGGGAGTCGGAGGATTCGCCCGGAATGCAAGCAAAATGGCGTGCCGCATCGGCCCGACTTCGAGAAGCTTGATCACCGCCGACCCGCCACAGCGCTCGCCCAGCAGCCGCAACGAAAGCGCCCCGTTCTTCAAGCGGCTTGAAACAAAGACAGCCCAATAATCAGCGTCGCGCTGGACGAATGCCGTGTTGGCGAGGTCGGCTGGTACCGCTGCCTCCAGTTCGCCGGGCGCGACTGACTCGGCACGTCCAGGCAGGGAGAAAGGGACTGTACACAGCGGACTGGGAAGCGCGTAATCCCTGAAGTTCATCCGCTCGAGAAGAAAGGCCCGCACGGGGTGGAGAAGCGCCGCAGCCAGGACGGCGGGAATGCGGACCGCCCGCCTGGCCAGCAGCGTTTGAGAGTCTGGAGTCCCGCAGCTCGCGTACTTTCTACCGGGCAACGCCATCGTTTCATGAAAAAGCGTTCCGAAGGCCGACCCTCGCTGGTAGCGTGGCAGCACGGCCCAATCAACCAAGATGTGCCCCGGGTGAACAGTGCCTTCGTAGGTCACCGGCATCGGATAGGCGCCCATTATACCCATAATCTCGCCGGACTGAACGCATCCATAGAGGCCGCTGCCGGGACACTGCTTCGCATGCGGGTTGCGAATATACTTCTCCTCAATGGTTTCCCAGTCTCCACCCACGGCGTAGGTCGGCCACATGTCCTCCCTGAACGCTGTATAGGCATCGAGGTCGTCGCGTGTGAGCAATCTGATATTCATTGACGATATTGACGATGGGAAGTTCTCGAAGGAGATTTCAGTCCTTGACCGCCCCGGAAGCCTGAGGCGATTCTTGATAGCGGCCATACAGTTCCGCCAACTGGCCCAGCGTCTGTGGGTAATGGCGAAGCTCTTCTTCCGGAACTCTCCCGATATGCTCGTTAAGTTGGATCGTCAACGCCGCGATATCCAACGAATCGAGGCCGCTAACGTAAATCGGAGTCTCAGGATACAGTTCCGGGAAGGGGTCGCCCCGCTCCGTAAGGATAGCTCGGACCTCTTGAGCAACCATCTCAAAAACTGCTTGGTTCATTTACTCCTCCCCTCGGCGATTCGTCTCTTCAAGCAGCCCAACCGCCGCTACAAGCGCTCCGGCACTACGCACAGCGTCCCAGCCCAAGAGAGCCCCACGCCAAAACCAACCAGCATTACACGTGCGTTGGGTTTGATCGTTCCCGCCCGATGAGCGTCAGCCAACGCGATCGGAATGGTACTCCCCACAGTGTTCCCTTTGTCCGCCATGTCCACCACAAAACGTCCGGGCGGAATCTTGCACTGTTTGCGCAGCATATCCAACATCAACTTGTTCGCCTGGTGAAACACGTAGGCGTCCACGTTGTCGCGCTCCAGCCCGCTCTCCGACAGCAACTTCTCGACAAGGGCCGGTACGGCCGACATAGAAAACGTCAGTATTGCGGGACCATTCATGAACAGGTTTTCCTGTGAGCGCGTGTTGCCTTTTTCGTCCGTCTCTTCCACTGCAGTCTGACTCGAACGCGGGAGGCGGAGACCACCTGCGGGGACCATCAGAAGGTCAGCCCCAGACCCGTCCGTACCAAAAACGAACGGCCCGATCAAAGGGCCGTCCGAATCGTTGGCCTCGGCAGGCCGGATCAGAGTGGCGGTGGCAGCGTCTCCGAAGAGGGTGCGTACACTTCGATCCATGGGGTGGATGAACTTGCTATAGGTATCTGCCGTCAAGAGGAGAACGTTGGTTGCCACTCCATTCTCAATCAAGGCTCGGGAAACCGCCAGTCCGTAAACGAAACCTGAACAGCCCAGGTTGAAATCAAAAGCCCCGCACTTTTTGGGAATCCCCAGCCGGTTTTGGATGAGGCAGGCTGACGCGGGAAGAAAGTGATCCGGGCTCTCGGTGCAGAGCATCAGGAAATCAACGTCCTCGGGGGTGCAGGCGTTGCGGTCGAAGAGCTTTTGGGCCGCTTTGACAGCCATGTCCGTCGCCGTCTCGTCCGGGGCGGCGATGTGACGGGCCCGTATCCCGGTTTTTTCTTCAACCAGCTTCGCCGGCCAGTTGGGATAGAGCTGTGCGAGCTCGTCATTCGTCAGGACACTTTCCGGAAGATAATAATCGATAGCGCTAATCTGTGCTCTGATCATATGGAGTTAGCTCTTAGCCTTGAGGAATGTCCTGGCCGTGCCATAGTCCCGATAACGGGTTCCCGCCTGTCCTGCTCAATTTACAGCCCGCCAACCCGTACTTTTGTAGATCACGTATTCCTTGTCCGCCCGGAATTCGCGAAAGTACGTGCTATTGCTGAAAAGATGATGAAACTGGGGACGATAGTAAACAATGAACATCTCTCTCGGTGCTGCGTCGAGTGAAGATTCCAGTCTCCGCACTACTTGGGCCATGACGGGTTCGCGAAATGGATTATAAAAGTAGCAGACACTCGGTTCCGGGGGAACGTCATACAACGTTGCGTCTATCAGGGCGCAATCAATTCGCTTACATGCTTGTGTCTTATTACGGTAAGAAGCCAGGTTTCGCTGCGCCACGTGGTGTAGTTGTTCAGAAAACTCGAGTCCGATAATCGCCTTGAAAGGCAGGTCCGAGGCCAGCAATAAGACCTTACCCTTGCCGGAGCCGAAGTCGATAAAAGTAAACTCTTCATGTCGGATAGGCAAGGCTGCCAGCATTTCATGGAGCTTCGCGGCGGGAGTGGGACTGTAACGTATACCATGGATCCAGTTCGGGCTTCTTATATCCAGGCCCTCACACTGGATGAGCGATGCCCCAGTATCGGTGCCGAAATCCCTGTCAAACTCTCCGGGCTCATCGACTCTACAAAAGGGACTCCAAATCCTGCGGCTGAAGCCCGTCTGGACAATTAACGCGACCGTACCCACTACACCGCGGCACGCCAGAGACCGGCGGAAAAGGCGTAGCGCAACACCAACCATTTCACAGGCCCTTCTGGGCTTCTGCTATCTCACGCCCGCCGAACTCGGCCCCCCATCATCCTGATCGACCGGACTGCCGCTGGCCGTAGTAGGCGAGCAGGCGCTCCGTTTCCGGCTCCCAGTTATATAGCTCAGCCACGACGCGCTGCACGTTGCGGCACATCTGTCCCGCTTTCCTAGGATGACGCAGCAGTCAAACCAGCGCTTCGGCCGCGGCAATAGAGTTTAGCGGGTCAACCACCAGCCCGCTCCTTCCAGGCATTGACGATGAGTTTGGCAACCTTCTGGGAGGCGCGTCCGTCCCCAAACGCATCCGTGGGCACCGGGCGCGGTCCGTCGATCACGTCAAGGACACTTTCCACGATCTTTTGCGTCTCGAATCCCGCCAGGACGTTGACCCCGGCACTCACCGTCTCCGGCCACTCGGTTTCGCAGCGGATCGTCACACAAGGCACGCCACTCCAGAACGCCTCTTTCTGCACGCCGCCGGAGTCCGTGATGATTACTGCAGCCTGAGATTCCAAGGTTACCATTTCGAGATATCCCACAGGTTCAACGAGGGCCAGCGCCGGATGAGAACCGTTGCCACCAAGGGTTTTGGCCAACATCTTCCTCGTACGCGGATGAACGGGAAAAACGACAGGCAGTTTATGGTTGATCGTCGCGAGGGCCGTAACAATTCCACACAGCCGACTTTCCACGTCGGTGTTCTCTGCCCGATGAATCGTGGCGAGCGCGTATTCGCGTGGCAACACGTGGTGGCGCTGCAATACTTCCGAACGTGACAATGCTCGGTCTTTCACCTGCAGGAGGGCATCGTACATTACATCCCCTACCCAGTATGCGTTGGCCGTGATTCCCTCTTGCTGGAGATTCCTAGAGGCCCGCTCGGTGGGACAGAAGAGCAAATCAGAGATGCGATCGGCGATGATTCGGTTGGTCTCCTCGGGCATGTGGCGGTTGTAGCTTCTCACTCCTGCCTCAACGTGTGCCACCGGGATGTGAAGTTTGGCTGCTGCCAGCGCTCCGGCAAGGGTCGAATTCGTATCTCCATAAATCAGTACTCCATCGGGCCTTTCTGTAAACAGAGCCTCTTCAATCCCTTCGAGCATCCGCGCCGTCTGAACCCCATGCGATCCGGAACCGACACGCAGGTTATATTTGGGCTCGGGCAGATGAATATCATCCGAGAGCACCCCGGTGAGCACAGGGTCATAGTGCTGGCCGGTGTGGAGGATTATTTCGGTCACTTCGCCACACTCCGCCAGCGCTTGGGACACCATCGCAGCCTTAATGAACTGGGGCCGCGCTCCGATCACTGTAAGAACCTTAATCATGATAATGAAGGTGAGAAAAACCTTTGCCCTATGCCTTAGCCGCGTCCCTCTTATCACGGCGACCCTGCGCAACTTGCAATGCTGGACCTTTACCTTTTTTGCTTATTGAGCGAACGGCTTTTTCTCGTCCAGCCGGCCGCAGTTCGGCGTAGGTGGTGAGCAGACATTCCGATTCGCGTTCCCAATTGTAGTTCTCGGCTACGGCTCGTCGACCGTTTTGACCCATTTGAGCGGCTTGCGCGGGATGGCGAAGCAACCAGAGAAGAGCCTCAGCAACGGAAGCCGGGCTCAAGGGATTGACGAACAGCGCACATTCCTCCCGCCCGATGAGTTCACGCCAACAGGGAAAATCGGAAACGATCACTGGTAGCCCGGCGGCCAGATACTCGAAGAGCTTATGTGGCATTGCGTTCACGTGATTTGGAAGCGGATGAAATAGAAGCATTCCGACTCTCGCCCGGCCCAGCAGTTGTGCCACCCCGACACGATCTAGCCTCCCCTTGAACTCAACCAGCTCGCTCTCACTGTCGAGCAGGCAATCGACCTTGGCCCCGGAGTTTACCCAGCCCGCCATGAGGAGCTTGATCGGTATTTCTTTCGCTACCAATTCCACTGCCTGGCGCATCTCACGTATACCCCGGGCATCCGCAAGGGCTCCAATATAAACAGCGATCGGGTCGCGTTCCTCATAAGGTAGGCTCCTGGAACAGCCGAACTCGTGACTCCACGGGAAGTTCCGAACGCAGCGCGTCTTAGCAGGCGGGAAGTTGCGGGCGATCGAAGGGGTGGCCGCAATCACCCGGTCAAAGCTCGAGGTGAGCGCCGTCTGCCATGCTCTGTAGGCTACAGATAAGGGCCAGCGCAGCAGTCTGGGTATCCACTCTTTATTGCGGATGTCGAGGGCAAAGTCCTCATGCACGTCATAGACCACTCGCTTGCCACGCATTCTTAAAAGAGCGCCCACGGGCATCAGTTCCGGGTCATGGAAGTGATAGATTTCCGCATTTTCTCGTAGGGCAGCCCGGTATATGGCCCAAATCGTGCCGCTCATCCGCTCGCGCCGGGTTCGCGGCTTCGGCACCATGTGAATCCTGACGCCATCCCGGCTCGTTTCAGATTCTGAATTCAGCGCGATCACGGTCACATCGTAGCCAGCCATGGCCAGAGACCTGCATTCTTTGTGGAAGATGCGGCCATCAAACACTGTGTGAGCTGAGGACAGATGGACTACACGGCTCAGCGGCCGGCGGCCCCCATCTGCAACCGGAGCAGGTGGATGGACAACCGAAGAAACCGAACTATAAGCACAGTGGTCGCCGCCCGTAGTTACTGCCAACGGCTGCAACGACTCGGTTCCAATGAGTTTGGTTTCCTGAGCAGCATACGTTATGGCCTCCCGCAGGGCTTGCGGATTTCGCTTCTCCCCGAATAAGACCACCCCAACTGTACTTGCCATGATCTTCAGATCCAGCCAAAATCCACGATGCTCAACGTACCAGATGTCGAGCATGATACGCTGAGGCCACGTCAGCTCGATGCCGCCATTTACTTGTGCCCATCCCGTCAAGCCCGGGGGAATACTCAAACGGCGGCGTTGGAAGGTGGTGTAATTTACCAGGTGTTCCGGCACTCCTGGACGCGGTCCGATCAGGGTCATATCACCGCGCAGCACGTTGAGCAGTTGCGGCAGCTCGTCAATCTTGAGGCGGCGAATCCACTTGCCCACCGGCGTGACCAAGGGGTGCCCTTCCCGAATCTCGGTTACGTCGTCGATGGGGAGGTTGTTGATCCGCATACTTCGAAATTTCAGCAGATCAAAGGTGTGGCCATGCAGGCCCACTCGGGTTTGGTGGTAAAACACGTCACAGCGGTCACTAAGCCAGATCGCCAACGCAGCGATCAGCAGAAGCGGCGCTGCCAATAGGAGAAGAATGCTACTGCCCAACAAGTCAATGAGTCGTCGCAAGGTCGTTTAGATCTCTGAGGATATTTCAAATCGGAGTCCCGCCGGTAGACGACGGATGGCTTTCCTCGGCCTCGTTAGGTGTGGGCGCCAGGTAGAGAAGTAGTGCCACGGCCAGACCCCCGTGCGTGATCATTGTGGTGCTGGGCAAAGTGTTGCTGACGGTAGCTGCGGGCATGGCTAGTAGGAGCACCGCCATTGTCGGGTCGCGCCCAGCGGCTATGGAGTCGTAGATCCAGATCAGAAAGGCCGTAAAAATCGTATACAGGAACATTCCAGGCAGACCGAGTTCGGCATATCCCATGGCCCAGAGATTGGCGTTGGCGTTTACGTTCAGATCGCCGAAGTAGGCGAAACCGATTTCATTAGGAGGCGATAGCACCCTTTCGTCGCGGAACAAAGAAGAATGGATACCCAGCCCTACAGGGGAAACCTGAGAATAGTGTTCGAAATAGAATCCGGTAAGCAGGCCCGTGATAAGCACCGTGCGCCGAGTGATCAAGCTGGTCAAGAACACGCTGTCGGTCGCACGATCGATTACTGTGGATGCGAGTAGGGCGATCATCAGCCCGGAAGTGAGGACCAGCCCGAAACTGCGCCGCGGACGCAGGACAAATAAAGCGAGTAGAGCGAGAAAGACAATGGACGACAGGACGCTCTTGAAACCCGTCAGGCTGAAGATAATGATCTGCCCGACGATTCCTGCGATCAAGCAGCCCATGCTGCGGTATCTCAACCCGAAGGCGATGAGGAAAGGATGGATCGCGTTAGACACCTGGCCTGTGAGGTAGCCGAGCAGGGGCACTTCCACAAGCAGATCACCATATTTGCCGCGAATAGCGTACTCATTTGCGCCCTCGAATAACGACGCGATATTACTCATTAACGCACTGAATCGTCCCAAGGCAATAATGATCGCCAGGCAGATTATCCACATCGTCAAGAAAACCGGCCAGAACAACGTGGGGCTCACTACCATTTGCCTGACGGCGAGCAATTTGCGAGTCGAGGATGCGAAGGCGATAACCCCCAGGCACAATAGCAAAGAAAACTGCAGTGGCAAGAGCCTCCCGGGAAGTAAGCTTAGACTCAGCGCCGGCACAAGAGTTGCTGGAATGTAGACAGTCAGATAGAGCCACCACACGACGAGAACTGAGGGTCGCCAGGAAGAGCTGGGCAGAAACGAAACCGGCAAGAGAACCAGAGTGATCAACCAAGCCATCTGAACGGTGCTTGGCCACCTCAGCGCAAAACCTTCGTAGCCGTACTCCGGCACCACAATCGTGGCGTAAGCCCACAGGAGCGCCGCCACGTACAGGCCGGTCGCCAGCAGCAGCTTCCCTCTTATCCAGCTCATAACCCTGGCATCCGGAATGGCAGCAACCCCCATGCGCTCACTTCGGGACAAGGCGTGACGCAGCGGAAGGGAAGAGTCCCACTGCGGCGACAGATCGTTTGGTATGCTCATGTTCTTGGGAAGGCGACTCGCAGGACAAAACCAAGCCACTCCGGCCGTGACTTGCGAAGGATCAGAAATGTTAACCCCAGGTTGACCAGCATCACTACGCCGAATGCCGACTGGCTGATCTGAAAGTGGAAACCCCACTGT
Organism: uncultured Acidobacteriota bacterium; assembly: GCA_963770415.1. Lineage (GTDB taxonomy): Bacteria > Acidobacteriota > Terriglobia > UBA7540 > UBA7540 > CAVROP01. Next base: position 50,297 of record CAVYPU010000014.1, on the reverse strand, counting down.
GCGCTCAAGCTAATAAGTCCAAGTAACCCTGCAATCCACAGGGGGCCGATTTGACGCGAGCCCTCCGCCAGTTTCAAGTCCCGCAACGTCCGGTAAGTGGCAAGCGCCAGCACGCACATGGCCACTGTGGTCGCTGCCGCGACTCCGATCACAATTCTTTCCCTCGGAGCGAAGCCAATGACAGCGGCCAAAAGAGCAATGAATACTGCCAGCGTGACGAGCACATTGCGCGCGTTGTAGGCAACCTTGCTCGCCGCGTCCACTACACTGCGAAATGCGAGAAAGTACATGTAAGCGGGAACCGCAAGCATCACCACCCGAATTACGGGAACTCCAGCGACACAAGAGGGTCCGAGCCACCAGAGCACGATGGGCCGCGCAAAAACCACGCCTTGCACAACCATCCCTAGCGAGAGCTGCAAGACAGCCGATCGCATGTGGCCCACGTATTCCTTCACTTCTTCCTGGCGTCCTGTCGCCAGCAGACGACTTATCCTTGCAAGCAAGACCATGCTCAGCGGAGCAAATGCCAAGCTCGCCATAGTCAGGCAGGTGATTCCAAGCAAGAGGTAAGAGTTCTGTGCCATGTCTGCGTAATGAGATACCAGCATCGGTCCAACCGCCAGCAGCGCCCCAAACGCAATCTCCCCAGGGATCCGTGCGATGCCATAGCTGAGGAGTTCGCGGGCATCACCGGCTAAGTGCCCGCAGAGACGCCAAGCGGTCGCGCCTTTCGGTATGGCCCACAGGATTGAAAGAACCGCCAGACCAACTCCGGTGGCACCAACGAGAACGGGTGCCGAATGGGACTTGTAGGTCATCCCAAAGGCCAGCAGCGGCACGACCACCGCGCCCCCGAAGATCACAAGATTCGCTGTCTGCACGCGCTCCAAGCCACGGAAATACCCGAATAGGGTGCCCTGCAGGGCCGTTCCGAAGATGAACAGCACCATCGCATAAACGAGTGACCGGTCCTCCGAACCAAAGCACCAGTGCGCCACGCGCTGGGCATTAAAGGTCAAAGCCGTCCCAATGCCGGTAAGAAAGACCAAGAGTAATCCGAAAGTGGCCAGGAAGTATTGCGTGGCGCGCGTTTCCACCTCGTGCACGGTATGGGCGATCTGTCTCGGCAAGGCAATTCCCAGCCCTAACTGTGAAGCTGCAAGCAGCCATGATGAGACCCGCCTAAGCAACAAATACTCCCCAAGTGCAACTACGCCCATTCGTTTACTGACAGCCCCGACCAGAATGAAACTCGCTGCCAAGCTCGCCACCTGTGTTAGCCCCGTCGTCAGCACGTCAAAAAGGAAAGGGTGCAGCCGCAGAGGGACGTGCTGCTTCCTATTGTTCCGTTCGATCACTGCCTGCATTTCGCGTTCCCCCTGCGGCTTGGCGCACCACCTGCGCGATCTTCTGCTGGTCAGCTTCACTGAGATAGGGATGCATGGGCAGGCTTACGACTCGTTCGGCAGCTTTCTCGGCATGCGGAAAGCTCCCACGTCCCACTTCTGCGCTGGCAAACGCCGGCTGGAGATGCAACGGAATGGGATAGTGCACTGCCGTAGGGATGCCTTGAGCCTTCAACTTCTCTTGGAAGACCGACCGGTTTTCCACTTGGATCGTGTACTGCGCATACACGGAGGTATTGTGAGGTTCCACATACGGGGTCGTCACGACGTCTGACAACAGTTCGCTGTACACGCTCCCCAAGTAGCCACGCTGCACAATCTCGTCGTCGAAAACTTCAAGTTTAGTTAACAGAACAGCGGCCTGCAGGGTGTCTAGCCGTCCGTTTATGCCGAGCACTGGGTGGTGATACTTACGATCCTGCCCATGCACGCGGATCTGCTTCATTCGTGTCGCCAGGGCTTCATCCTGAGTGAAACACGCACCCCCATCCCCGTAGCAACCCAAGGGCTTGGATGGGACGAAGCTCGTACAGCCGATCGTGCTGAGACCACACGATGGCCGGCCTTTGTACGTGGCGCCAAAACTCTGCGCCCCGTCCTCGATAACGGCCAGATCATGCAGAGCAGCCACATGGTTGACGGCGTCCATGTCCGCGCACTGGCCGTACAGCGACACAGGAATAATAGCTTTGGTTCGCGGCGTTATGGCGGCCGGCAGCAGTTGCGGGTTCAGATTGTAAGTGCGCGGATCGATATCTACGAATACGGGTTTGGCGCCCAGCAATCTGATGGTTTCTACCGTCGCCACAAATGTAAACGGCGTCGTCACCACCTCGTCCCCATATCCGATACCGAGCGCCATCATCGCGATCAACAGCGCGTCTGTGCCGCTCGAGCAGGTGACGCAGTATCGAGCGTTGGTGCGTACGGCAAGCAGGTACTCTAGTTCTGCCACCTCGGGGCCAAGAAGAAACTGCCCGTGCGCGAGGACGGCCTGGATACGTGCGTCCATGCGGGGCTTCAGTTTAGCGTATTGTGTTTTCAGGTCGATGAATTCCACGTCTTACCTCACGAGCAAGGGAAGCATGGCGGTGCTGACCTTTGGGTTCACACGAGGGAGGCCAACCCAAAGGTCGGCGCTACGCGTCATGCCACGTTGCTTCCACGCACGGCCGCCCCGGCATAGTCTGCAAGCTCACAATAGGTGTGCCCGGTCTCATAGGCCAAACCACAGGCTGGACAACGGACGTGCCGGTACGCCCGACTTAATCTGATCCCGCACTGGCAAATCCAACCTACCCACCGCCCGGGATTCCCAATCACGAGAGCGTAATCCGCCACATCTTTGGTAACAACGGCCCCGGCGCCAATCATCGCGTATCTCCCGATCGTGTGGCCGCAGATGATCACCGCGTTGGCTCCGACCGTCGCACCGTGTTTCACCAACGTCTGCTGATACTCCGATTTCCGGGGAATATGACTGCGCGGGTTGATCACATTGGTGAAAACCATGCTGGGTCCGCAAAACACATCGTCCTCCAGCACCACGGCGTCATAGACGGACACATTGTTTTGAATTTTGACATTGTGGCCGATCCTGGCATTTCCGACGTACACATTCTGGCCTATGGTGCAGTTCTCGCCGATGGTGGCCTTCGAACTGATATGGGCCCAATGCCAGATCTTGGTACCAGGGCCGATGGTTGCGCCGGGGTCAATAATTGCTGTTTCGTGCGCAAAATAGGGATGAGCTGAGTTTGATTCATCCATTTTTAGTGTTCCAAGGGCAAGCAGACACGACTTCCGTCCCTTGCCGAGAGATACATGGCGGTGAGCAGTTCGAGCGAGCGCAGGCCCTCACGGCCGTCAGTTTCAGGCTCGCACTCACCGCGCATAACTTCGATTACATTTTCGAAGTAGAGGATGTGGCCGTTCCCGTAAACCGAGGGGGCGGGATAGCTGCATCGCTTTGCCAGGTCGTCGTCCGGATCAGGCGAGTCGAATTCCCAATGCAGGACCTCGTTGCCAGCGACCCCTCCAATGCGGGCCGTTCCGCGTTCCCCCAGTATGGTGATGGAACCTTCCAGGTTTCTCGGGTAAGTCAACATGGTTACGTTCAGAGATCCCAGCGCACCGGTGCGCCAGCGCAGCCCGACTACACCCGTGTCTTCGACTTCGATGTTGCGCGCCAAGGTGCCTGTATAAGCTTGTACGCTTTCCACCGGGCCCACGATCCAGTCGAGCAGGTCAACGTAGTGGCTTGCCTGATTCATCAACGCGCCGCCGTCGAATTCCCATTTCCCGCGCCAACCTTCGCTGTCGTAATACTCCTGCGGCCGTGTCCAGAACACATTGACCGTAGCCAGGAAGATCCTGCCGAATCGGCGTTTCTCTACGGCCCTCCGCAGCAACTGAAGAGTGGGATTCCTCCGGTTTTGCTTAATCACAAAGAGTCTCAAACCCGCGCGGTCGAAAACCTCTACCATGCGCCGGCCATCCTGCCAGCGTGTGGCCATCGGTTTCTCAGTGACCACGTGGCATCCGGCTTGCGCCGCTTGGATGGCTTGGCGGGCGTGGAGCCCGCTGGGTGTTCCCAGTATGATGACGTCAGGGCCGGCCTCGGCCAACAGGTCTGTCAATGTTCCGTATCCTGGGACTCCATAGGTTGAGCATGCCGCTTCCAGGCGCTCCGCGTTGGTGTCGCACACCCCCACTAAATCCATGGCGCTATCATGCGCGCACAGCGACGCGAAGTGATTCTTCGAAATGCGGCCGCAGCCTACAACGGCAACGCGAATCTTGCGGTCCGTGATGGCAATCGGGGCAGAGAGACCTAGAGTGCGCGTCGAAACAGACACTGACACTGAACTCACCTTCCTCTCGGCGGTTTTCCGACCAGAACAGTCGGTCTCTTGGAAAGCTATCCCTGGGATGATGAGGGATTGCGGGTGCGCCTAGCGGCAGTTCAAGGACGCGTAGCGTAGACAGCAGCCAGACCTGCGCTTGACTCAATGACCTCGAGGCTCGTCCTGCCCATGCCGCGGGTCAAGCTGCCGGGAATGTAAACAATGTCACCTGCTGCAAGGAGCAGGTCAGGACTTTGGGACTTCAAAATTCTCTTCAAGTTGAGTGGGATCTCCTGCCGGTTACCTTGAGTGTTGCGGATGAGGACCGTCTTTGTAAGCGCTGCCGAAGGCTTGGCTCCTTCAGCCAAGGCCACAGCTTGCACCACGCTCAACGTGGTGCGGCGGTCGAGCATAAATCCCCCCGGTCGCGAGACATCGCCCAGAATATATACGATTCCGGTTTGGCCCACGGTGATGCTGTCTCCCGGCAGAATTTCGGGATTGCTCCGTTGCTTGTCCTTGTCAGTTAAATCAACAAGAATGTGTTGAGCCGCGATGCCGCCCCCGCGCTCGATCGTGACGTTATTGCCCGCCCGTGCACTCAGACCTCCTGCCACTGATATCAGGTCCAGCAGCCGATGCGATCGCAACAGCGCGTATGCACCTGGGCGCGTAACTTCGCCGGCTACATAGGCCATCTGGCCGGCATACTCCCGCACGAATACCGACACCTGCGGGTCCTTCATAAAGTTTCCATCAACCAACTTACGCGTGATGACCGCTGCCAGCTTGTCTGGTGACATGTCCCGGACCGTTACCTCGCCTATCAGCGCCAGGGTGATCTTCCCGTCACTGTTAACGCGAACTCTCTGGGAAAGCTCGGGCGTGTCGAAAACGACAATCTCGAGTTGATCCCCAGGTCCCAGAACAACCCGCGCACCGGTTATGGTGGTGGAGAATGCGTCTCTACTATACGGACTTTCCTCACCACTTGGCGGCAGATTCGAGGAGGAAGGGCTCCTGCTGGAGCTACCACCGTCATCATTCACTTGCGCCTCCGGTACAACTTCTGGCGCTTGTTGTGCCCGATCGGACTCCCTGCTCTGCGCTAAAACGCAAGCCGGAACCCAAAGGAGAAGGATCGCCGCGAAAATGCTCTTAAGACCGCTCATTTTTTCTCCTGTCTCCATTCCGTCGTCCATCGCCGTTCCCGTTTCCATCAAAATACTTATGGTAGAGGGAGGGGTAGTACCCAAGTTTGTGCATATCAAAGTCATTGATGACTGCCCCGCTCAAATGCGCACCGACATCGGCGAGTATCTCCATAGCGTGTTTGAGATCCTGCCGGCGACTTTGTTTGGCGCGCACCACCAGGACTACCGTGTCCGCCATTGTCGCCAGAATCACCGCGTCGCTGAGTCCGAGCACCGGGGGCGCATCGATGATGATCTGGCTGAACTCCCGGCGCCATTGCGCAATCAGTTCCCGCATCCTGTCCGAGTCCAGCAGGTCCGGCGGCTTGGGCGGGCGCTTTCCCGCCGGCAGAATTGTCAGGTTAGGCAAGTTTGGATGAGCTATGTAGAATTGGCTGGGATCCTCGCCCACCAGGGCCGCGCTTAGCCCGCCATTGGGACGAAGATTCAAAATGTGGTGAATGTCGGCCCGTCGCAGGTCGCCATCCACGAGAAGTACCGATTGTTGCTTTTGGGCAAACACGACAGCCGTATTGACACCGGTCGTGGTCTTGCCGTCCCCGGGCACGGGGCTCGTGACCAAGAGTACCTGGGGAGGCGTCCCGGCCATAGAAAGAAGCAGCGAGGTACGCACAGACCGATACGCATCCGCCATCTCGCTCTCTGGGTGTTCTAAGGAAATGATGCGCCGCGCGTCGCCGTTCCGGTCCGCAAGATTCCCAAGCCGGTTGAGCACAGAGCTGCCGTTAGACAGGTTGGGCACCATTCCCAGGGCCGGCAGGGCGCAGACGTAGGTCACGTCGTTCAAAGTCCTGATCCTCGTGTCAATATTCTCCTGTACGAAGCATAATGCCGTCCCGCCCAGCAATCCGAAGAACAATCCCAAGGCAAGATTCATTGCGGGACGCGGCTCGACGGCTCGGACTGGTGTAGTTGCAGGGTCTATCACTGACACATTCGTTGCCTTCAAGCCCGCCACGATCCCGGCCTCCTTCACTTTCTTGACAAGTTCCTCATAGAGCTCGCCGCCGGCTTCCACGTCGCGCTTCAAGAGGCCCACCTGAACGGCCTCATCGTTGGTGTTGAGGGCCTGCTGCTTCTGCTGTTCAAAGGCGCTGCTGAGCATGGTCTCACTCTTCAACGCTGCCTCGTACTCTGCCTTCATCTTTTCGCGGGTGCGGATGATTTCCTGCCTGATGGCCTCCGAGGCATTTTCCAATTCTGCCTTCACCGCGATGACCCTGGGGTAGGCATCACCGAACTTAGCCTGGAGCTGTGCGTATTGGTTCTTGAGCGCCACCTCTTGCGAGTGCAGGACCTGGAGCGTGCTACCCGGAGCGATAACGGCCACCCCTTCCGGATCGCCCCCTATCGCCACCCGGTAGCGCGCCTCACGCACGATACGTTCCGCCTGGGCGACCGTCAACTCCCGGTTGAGGTCGATCAGTCTTTCTATCGGAACGCTGTGGGTTGCGTCAGTGCTGATGATGCCAGTCCGCCTCTGATATTCGATGTATTTCTGTTCTGCCGACTCCTCGGCTTTCTTGACATCTTCCAGTTGTCCGGAAAGCCAGGCAGAGGCCCGCATGACGTTTTGGTAGTTCGACTGAAAGTTCCGCTCAATATAAGTGTCCGTTAAGGCGTTCGCAACCTGAGCAGCCATCTCCCTGGACGTGCTCAGGTAGCGGACCTCAATCACTTCGGTCCTGGGAATGGATTGGACGTGCAGCCGCTGGTGAAACTCCTCCAAGAGCGTCCAACGGCATTCCGGGCTGATGCTTTCGATCGACTGGCCCGGAGGCGAGATGCACTCCGGCCTTCCAAAGGTGTATCGTCGATGCGCCATCTCCGCCCGCTGGTCGAGCCTCAACCGTTTGATGACCTCCCACGCCAGCGAGTCGGTCCAGAGGACGTTGACTTCCGTCTGCAACTTGGTTTCAGTTTCGCGAAGCTCACCTAATGTCTGGAGTCCGAAGGAATCGGATGATTCCCGGTCCACTCTAAGCCGGGCGACGCCCTCGAATCTTTTCGGCAGGATGAGCGAAAGCACAAGCGCGATCACGGCCGCCAAACCCACGCAAGAGAGGAAGGTCGTCCTTCGCCTTCGCAAGGTCTGCCAGATATCCTGGACCGAAATCTCGTTTTGGGTGTGTGCGGTCAGCGTCGTGGTCGGGGGATAGTGGGTCCCCGATGACCGTCTGAGCCGCTCTTCGGTTCCCCTTGTATTGCTTTTTTGTGTGTTCACATTCACTCCCCTGTACCTCTTGAGCTTCTAAGGTTCGGCAGGTCGCTTGCCCCTAAAACGTATCCCCCCGCAAGGCCCCGATGTAGCTCAATGCGAGACTTGAACCCCGTGAACGGTCAGCACGCCGGAGGCCGCGGTGGTAATCGCAGGAGGAAGAAACCACCAACGGTTTCCGTGCTTCTTCATCTCATAACTGAGAACGGAAATTCCCACCGAGGCGGGAATTCCTATGTTGTACAAGGCAGCGCGCGACTTGAGTGGAGTCGGGATTTTGGTGCACGAACCAGCGTCAAGGCAGCGGCTGGTGGATTCAGCAGCGGCGACGGCCGATGCAAACATCATACCCTGAAGCGACCAGAACAAGACGCGGGACGTGGCGCGGTTTTCCTTGGAGGAATTCAGCACTGTCTTCTCAGCGGCGGGCGCGGCAGGGGATTCGTCTGGAATACCGGAACTGAGTGATCCGCGGCCAAAAGCCCGGAACGGTTTCTGGGTTCGCACCATCTGGAAGGTGCCAGGCAAGTCAGGCAGGGATTGTCCCTGCCGTGTCAATACGAACTGCGGCTCAATGCTTGAACGCGCGCCAGCCAGTAAGTTTGCAGTGTCCCCCCGCCCATTCGAGGCCTTCCCCAGATTGCCCGCAGGCGGAACAGCGGTTTCTTCCTTCCGAGCGCTGGCGCTGCTCGCCACACTGCTCGAGGTTGCTTCTTCTCCCGGGGGCTGACCCAACGCGAGAGCGCATGTTGCGAACAACATCGTGAAAATCCACAATCCTCGTTGAGGTGATTTCATGAACTTCTCCGACTTCCTTCAGGATGTTCGATTCAACGGGCCTTCCTCACTCCCATTAAACGTCTGCCTGCAAGGTTCCAACTCTTCGGCGCTCACATGGACTGCGACGCTCCTCCGAATCAGGTTAAGACTCAGCACCACTCTGAGTTGATCGTCCTTGCGGACCACCATCCCCTCCAATCCGGTTAGTGGTCCTGTACGGATTCGCACCCGCACTCCCGCTTGCACGTACGGGTAAGGATCGACCTGCCTCAGGTGCAGTCCCGACCGCAGGATCTCTATATCTTCATCGGGAAGAGGAATGGATCTGCGTCCATCGCCAACTATAAATCGTACATTGGGAACCGCTAATACCGAGGCGTTCTCCGAGCGCGCGATGCGGACAAAAACGTAACTGCTGAAGAGAGGTAATTCGAGCTTTACAGTGGTTCGGTTCTTCCACTTTCTGGTCACCGCGTACAAGGGCAGGAAAGTCTCAATTTCCCTCACTCGCAAGTGCTGTTGGACTGTCTTTTCGTGGTTTGACGCGGTATATACTGCAAACCAACTCCGCGATTCTACCGTGGGCATCGGCGCAACTGTCCTCTCACATAGGGGAGCGAGACTCATTCATCTATGCCTGCGACTCAGCCAAGCCGCTACTTCGGAAAACACTCGAGCCCCGGATCCTACGACTACTCTTACCGAAGCAAGCGCGCGCGTACGGGACCGGGCCGGGTTGCGTTGGGATCGATTAACCGAAGCATGGCAAGGCTTCGCCACCCCGAATTAGCAACCGGGTTTCTCAACTCAGCAGAGAACGCACGCCAACGGAACTTGGTGATGGGTCAGGTCACCTTAGACAACCAGGACCTTCTTGCGAGCTAAGAGAATCTTGAGGGGCTTATACTTTGCTCGGCACATTGCGTTGGTGTGTTTAGTGGGTTACATTACGGTTAAATGTCGTTTTGCGTGCACGACAATCCGCTATAAGCAGATTGTCATTTCACTGTCTGTCTAATATCAACATTAATATTTCGTATTTTATGATGCTCGAATACGAGCTCCAGCGGCAACCGACTTCTCTCTTTTGGGCGCGGTCGCCAGGCCGCGAGTCCTCAATCGGGGTAGTGACAACCTAATCACTTGATCCCGGTTCGGCGGAGACTTAACCGTAGAGTCCTCGGCATTTTATATGTTTGTAACATTAGGTGTTGAAAGTTGGATGGAAACTGACGGCCAACTCTGCTGGAGAATTATGCTGCCATGGCAGCAGCAGAATACCCGTCAATCACGCACTCCTGGACTGCCCACCGTTTTCTGGCTACTGTCCACGACCTCTGCGGGAAGTGAGAAATGAGCGTAATCTCCGATTCGTTGCCGCTAGTTGACGCAGAGACTGACGTAATCTCTGCGCCTTCCCCCGTAATCTCTGTGCCTTCCCCTTCCGCAACATCCGGAAATGGACACAGGCCCCACTTCGATCTTGAGGCCTATGGCCGGGAAGAACGGATGAAACTCGTGCAGCGTTTGTTCATGCTGCCCCGCGGGGGGTCGCCTCGCACGGTGCTGTTCTGCGGGGTCGGAACGGGAGATGGATCGAATTGGGTGTGCGCGCGTGCGGCCGAGACCCTGGCCTCTCAAGTAAAGACCCCCGTTTGTGTGGTGGACGCAAACTGGCGCTCCCCCTTCTTGCACGAGTGCTTCGGATTGGACAATCATTGCGGGCTTAGCGACGCCGTCTTGCGGCTTGGGCCGATACGCAACGTTGCTCACCGGCTGAACGGCGGCAACTTATGGCTGATTACCTCTGGCTCGCGCGCTCCGGATCCTCACGCACTGCTGACTTCGGAAGACCTGCAAGTGCGCCTAGCAGAACTCAGATCTGATTTCGATTATGTCCTGCTCGACGGACCGTCGGTGAACCTGTATATCGATGCCACACTGCTGGGGAGGCTGGTGGATGGGGTAGTGTTGGTATTGCAGGCTAATTCCACAAGGCGGGAAGTCGCAAGAAAAGCAAAGGCGAGTCTCGAGTCGGCGGGAGTTCGGCTATTGGGAGCAGTATTGAACAAGCGCACCTTCCCGATTCCGGAGTTCTTGTACCGCAAGGTTTAGCAACTTGAAAACAGCAAGTGTGTTTGGCAAGGCCCATTAGCGGATGCGCGTCAAGCGCCCGTTGCGGAAACGTAACTCACAGGGCGGAGCCGTCTTCTCTGTCCACATCCGAACGATCAGCGCATCAACAGGCGAGCGGAATAGAAATGTCATCGTCGCCCTGCCAAGACCCAGAGAAGAAATGAGCGGTCAGGCCATTATGAAGAAGCATATTCTGATAGCCTTCGTTATCTCGGTTCTGGTCGGTCCAGCCCCATCGGTGCGGGCCCAGGACAGCGGAGCCGCGGCAGTATACCCCAGGCAGGATGAGGGCGCGGTGGCGCCCTCGCCGGGCCCAAGCACACCGCCACGGCCGACGCTACAGCGCAGAAATCCACGCTACAAATTGCAGATTGGCGATGAGCTGGAGATCAACTTTCCCCTGACTCCTGAATACGATCAGGATGCGACCATCCAGCCGGACGGCTACATCAACCTTCGTAGGTTGCCCGACATGCATATCGCGGGATTGACCACCCCGGAGCTTGTGGAGGCGCTTAAGAAGGCCTACTCGCCGCTGCTTATAGACCCCGAAATCACGGTAGTGCTAACGGTGTTCGAAAGGCCTTACTTTGTCGCCGCAGGCGACTTCAACACTCCGGGGAAGATCGAACTGAAAGGAACCACCAACTTTGTGCAAGCGGTGGCTATGGCCGGCGGCATCAAAGACGGAGGCAAACGCTCCCAGGTCGTTCTTTTCAGGCGCGTTTCGGACGACTGGGTCGAAGTCAAGAAACTCAACCTGGATAAGATCGCACGTAGCCAGCGAATTGGCGAAGATCTCCAAGTAATGCCCGGTGACGTGTTGTACGTGCCGCGGTCCTTATTGGGCAAAATTGGCAGGTACATTCCGACCTCCTCAATGGGCCTTTACATGAATCCATTTCCTTTCTAGCTCACAATCAGCCTCGGAGGCGCAAATGGAAGATCAGAGCATGATTCCGTACGGGGGAAGACTTCAGCGAGCTCCCACTTTGCGCGACGCCGCTTCGATTTGCTTCGAGCATTGGCGGCTTATCCTTCTGGTTTTCTGTCCTATCCTCCTGGGCGCGGTTCTGTCCGCGTTCACGACACCCCGGACGTATGAAGCAGCGACGGAGATCTTGGTCAAGCGGGAACGGGTAGATCCTATAGTGAGCCCGGAAAACGAAGCCGCTGCCAGTCTTCCTCCGGCAGTTACTGAAGAGGAGCTGAACTCTGAAGTGGAGCTCCTGAAAAGTCGAGACTTGCTCGAGAATGTGGTGATCACCTGCGGGCTCGACCGACGGAAGGACAACTCTCTCCTGGGGAGGTTGGTTAGTGAGATCGAGACGCCTCCCTCAGACCCACGCGCGAAACAGTTCGCTGTTCCCCTGGCAGTGCGTGCGCTGCAAACCAAGTTGAAAGTCGATTCCCTCAGAAAAACGAACCTCATCCGTGTTACCTACACATCTCCGGACCCGAAGTTGGCAGCCTCGGTTTTGCAGACGCTCACCGATCTTTACCTGGTGAAGCACCTGGAGGTCCAGCGCCCCCACGGAACGTTTGCGTTCTTCCAGCAGGAAGCCAATCAGTACTGGGAAGCCCTAAAGGCCGCCGAGAAACAGCTATCAGATTTCAACCGTGCGCAGGGCACTGTCTCGGCGGAAGCGGAGAAGGCCGCTGCCCAGTTAAAACTGGCGGACTTTCTGGCAAACCTCCGCCAGACTCGCTCCGCCGTGGCAGTTGCCACTGAGCGAATCCGCACCCTCGACGAGCAGATGGCATCCACACCGAAGCGGCTGAGCACACAAGTTCGCACCAACACCAATCTCCTGCAACAACTGAAGTCCAATTTATTGGCTCTCCAACTGAAGCGCACGGAACTCTCAGGCAAGTACGCTCCCAGCCAACGCGCCGTTCGCGAACTTGAGTCCCAGATTGCGGAAACGGAGGCGGCCATCGCACAAGAGGAGTCTTCGCCTCTTCACGAAGATGCTACCGACAGCAACCCCACTTACCAGTGGCTCTCCGAGGACCTTGCCAAATCGACCACCGAACTCGCCTCGCTCCGGGCACAAGCTACGGCTCTCGGACAGCAGATTGGTGATTACCGCGCCGATCTGCTTACCCTGGATAGAAAGGGCGTGGATCAGCAGGACCTGCTTCGCAATGTCAAGTCCCAGGAGGCCAACTACCTCCTCTATGTTAACAAACGCGAGGAAGCGCGCATCTCCGATGCGCTTGACCGAAACGGTATCGTTAACGCTTCCATCGTGGAAAAAGCCACGGTCCCGGCTTTGCCTACTGGACTGGGACCTGTCATGACATTGTTTATGGGTTTGTTTGTAGCAGGTTTCGCTGGCATAGGCGCGGCGCTTACCAAGCAGTACATCAGTTCGTCTTTTAGAAAACCCGAGGAAGTGGAGTTGATCTTAGGGGTCCCACTCCTGGCCTCCTTTCCAAGAGATGAGCCCCCACAAGATGTCGCAGACCATTGACCTTCAACAGCGCACGCATGGCGCCCTCGGAAGCTTCGGTCGGAATACGCTCTGGCTTTGGATCGACAAGGGCGCCTTGAAAGTCGGGACCGTCCTCGCCGGCTTGTTTCTGGTGCGATACCTCGGGCCGGCTGACTTTGGCATTTACAGTATCGCTCTCGCCGCTGGGGCCTTCGCCAATGCCATTTTGGATCTCGGTCTTACTCCGTACGCGGCACGCATCGTGGGTGCGAATCCAGGAGAAGGAAGGCCGATCCTCGCATTCTCGCTTCTGGTAACGCTCATCTCCGCCGCCGCCGAGACCCTCCTGGTTCTCCTCTTCGCGCACCAGAGGCACTTGTACGCGGCCTGTTTGTGTACGGGCCTGATCGTCTGCAACCTGGAAGGAACAAGCACCCTGTTCCTCCATGCTGACAGCCGACTTCCGCTCACGTGCCATCCTTCCTGGCTCGTTACTAAGTGCCTCGGGGCTCATTGTGCTGGCAGCTCTGGTCATTCGATGGCGATTTTCGGTGTTATTTCTCTTGGCAGGTCTTACGGTAAGGTCGTTGCTGGTGCTGGGCGCACGGCTGACTCAGCTCCAGAAGTTCTATCCGACCCTCAAGGACCGGCAATTCGGGGAGTTCCGCCGGATCATTAAAGCAGCTTGGCCTTTTTTTTCTTACTCCTTGACGGTTTTAATCCACAGTCAAATACCCATCCTCTGCCTTGGCCTTGTCGCCTCTAAGGAGAACGTAGGTTACTTTGCGATCGCTAGTGCGGTCATTGCACTGCTGGCACAACTGGCATTTGCAGCCACGGATGCTCTCTTACCTGTGACGACTCGACTCCACGAGGCCGGTCACCGGCACGATATGCAAATCCTGGGACAGCAGCTATTAGACCTGTTCCTGCGTTTTCACAGTGCCCGTCGTCGTCCTTCTATCAATGTTTGCATCCCAGATATGCGCCTTGCTCGGTCCTCGTTTCGCTCCCGCCGCGCCGGTCCTGCGGATCATTGCATTCCTCGCGATGTTTATTATCATGGAAGCGTTGGGCGGGAGTTTCCTTGTTGCTTCCAATCTGGTAAAGCAGCGTCGAAATGTGTTCGCGTCCGCCGCTGTGTTGCTCGCACTCCTGACGCTCACGCTCGGACATTTCTGGGGGGCTGAGGGAGCTGCAACCGCGGCCCTTATCGGGCATGCGTTCCTCCTGTGTGGCTATCTCCACCTCATCTTGCACGCCGGTCTCAAGTTACACGCGGGACGCACCTTGTGGGGAAGTCTCACCGCCGGACTGGCGATGATGATGTTAACGCCCCACGCGCCGTCAGCATTGGTCTTTTTCTACGCCCCTCCCCTCGCTCTGTCGATTTATCTCGTTGTCCTCATTTTGACCGCGCGGAATGCGCTCATCCAAGTCCGTAACACTCTTCGCCTATGCTTCAGTCCGGCGCATATGGTCTCTTAACGTGAGGGTGGCTCACATCTGCGAAGACTGGCTGACGGGCGGGATTGAGTCGTTCGCCCTCGATTTGTGCAGGGCGATGCGACCAGGAGGAACAGAGAGCGCCATCTGGTTTCTTTACGGGGAGGATGGCGTGCGGAACATGCACGCTCACGGCGCCGCCATTCCAATACGGATGAAAAAGCAGTTGCGCATTGATCCTCTCGGGCTTCTGCGGTTGAGGGTCGCCCTGAGTAGGTGGAGACCCGATTGTCTCCACTGCCACGGTTATTACGCGGCTTTGGCAGCACTGGTCCTTCGCACTACGGGGTTGCACCTTCCGGTTATATATACGATTCACGCCAACGTCCATCAAGGACTACAGAGATCGGACTTCCTGATTCGCAGAGTCGCGCAAGGGTGCGACAGGACCGTGGCTGTGTCCCAGTATACTGCCGACGCCATGGAAAAGTTCACCCGTGAGGGCGTCCGACCGCAGGTAATCCGTAATGGCATCGACTTGGAGCGCTTGAAGTTGACTGCCGATTTCCATCCCGAAGCGAAGCGAAAGGCGCTGGGCGTTAGCGAAAAAACGCTGCTCATCATCGCTGTGGCTGCACTTAACCGGCATAAAGACTACCCAACGTTGTTTCGGGCCTATTCTGAATTTCTGTGCAGTTCCGGCGACGTGCAATTGCTGGTGGTTGGAGATGGCAGCGATCGGGCCGAACTGCAGGACCTGGTTCGGCGATTGGGAATTCACAACCGGGTCTTGTTCCTGGGCCGTCGAAGCGACGTGCATGAGCTCCTCGCGGCGGCTGATATCTTCGTGTTATCCACTCATACCGAGGCGTTTCCCATCAGCGTAATCGAAGCATGTTGCATGGGTATTCCCGTCGTGGCCACCGAGGCAGGCGGTTTGGCCGATTTGCCTCGACTTGGCCTCCAGGTTGTGTTTGCCAAACCCGAGAATGTAAGCTCGCTCCGGGATGCGCTGCTATCGCTACTCGACCCCCAACGGCGTCAGCTTTTGGGCCGGAGCCTGCGCGAGCGGGCCCGTTTGCTTTTCGATATCAGAGCAACCGCCGACCGCTACCAGTCAGTGTATGACTGTTTGGTGTCCGCAAATCAGAGCTGTCGGCAGGCTGTGTGACATGACGCGTACAGGACGTTTCGACCGCGCCGGATTTGAACTTATTCTTGCCAGCGTGGCGTTGGCGTTCGTCTCTTTTCTCGCCTTCGTTTTTCCGCCTCTAGCTTTGATTGCGGTCGCAGCGGCCCTGGCTCTGCTTTTTACGATTCGGTTCCCGGACTGGTCCCTGTACATCTATGCTGCCAGCCTCTTTCTTTTCCAGGTACCTGCGTCAGGAGGCTTGGCAATTTCCGTCCCGACAATAACCGCAGTTCTCTTTATCACGGCAGCATTTCTCCGCCACCTGAGAACTCGTGAGGAAACGGCCACAAGATCGCGGATACCTCTTTTGCTGGGAATCGTATCGATTATTTACCTGATGCTAGCCTTGCTGAACCGTGAATGGACATTCTCTCACCCGTGGATGGCGCTCACTTACTTTGCTCTGTTCGCAACGACTTTGGCGGCAGCCTACGAGCTTCGGGAGCCGATTCGAGCCCGGCGTGTTAGCTGGATCTTCTGCGCCGGATCGGCAGTTGTCTCGCTGGAAGCCATTTATGAGGGATGGACCGGCCACTACAACGTGGTGGGTCTGTTCCCAAGTTTCGACGCGCGAGCCTATGGGTTAGCAGATCCCAACTTCACCGCCGCTTTCCTGGTTACAATGCTACCCTTCGCGGTTGCGGGTTTCGTTGGGGCGCAACGGACGCAAACGAAGGTGATGATGGTGGGCTTGATTGGGCTCACACTGATTGGCCTGACTTTGACCGCCTCACGCGGCGGCATTCTGGGATGCATTGTGACCCTCGGGGCATGCTTCCTATTCCTTCCGCTCAAACGAACAACAACTGGCAGTGACAGGCCGCTGATCACTTTACTGGGGGGGACGTGGGGTCGAGCCGGACTCCTGGCGGTAGTTCTAACCGGCGCAGGATTTGCCGCATATCTGGCGCCTCAAAACATGTGGGACAGGCTATCGACCGTGGAGGACGAGTTCTCGAAGCCCAAAAGAGACGATCGAATGGAGATCTGGCGCGATTACCTGGAAAGATGGCGGGAGTCACCCTGGGTCGGCAAGGGCGCCGGATACCTGGAAGAAAGATGGATGGAACCCCATAACACACCGCTGCAAAATTTGGTCGAAGTTGGCATTCCGGGACTCGCCGGTTTCCTGCTGCTAAACGCCCTTGCCTTCTGGGAAAGTCTCGCCGCCAGCAGGCGGTTCGCCATGCAAGGGACAACTGGCCTTTCCACACTGAGCGGCGCGGTAGCAGCCTCGCTTGTGGGGTTTCATTTCACCGGGTTCTTCCTGACGTCTGCTACGCACAAGGAGTTGTGGTTCTTGATCGGTTTCGCAGCCGCGCTCTGTCATGTCTCACGATCAAGTCGGGAAACTCGCCAGGTACCAAGTGGACAAGATTAGGATATCACGAAGGAGTTGTGTCGCGGCGGTGCTTGAGTTCAGCCATTCGCGTCCTCCCGTCTTAAAGCCCCCAGCTTAATGAGAATCTCGCCCCGGGAAGCCTCGCCGTATCGAATCGCCTGCGGAAGGGTAACCACAATCAGGAGAGAATTTGGACCAGGTGGCGGACGACCGCAATAACCCGGCCGAAATGGGCATCCTACCGCCCTCTTGGGCGCTTGTATCGGTGCTGATCGCGACCCGAGACCGGCAACTGTTGCTTTCGCGATGCCTTGATAGCGTGTTGGCTCAGCAGTATCCCCAGCTCGAAATCGTGGTCCTGGATGATGCCTCCAGGCATGATATCGCCGCAGCCCTAGCCGGCCGATTCGCGGATGCCCCGATCCGCTGGACTCGATCGGCACAAAGGCTGGGCGTAGCCGGGTCGCGAAATCGTCTCGTGCAAGAAGCGGCCGGAGAGATCCTGGTATTTCTCGATGACGATGCGACGTTCGCGAGCTCCCACGCCGTCGAGACCATCGCCAATTATTTCGCAAAGACGCCAAGGCTAGGGACGCTTGCCTTTAAGATCATCGTATCCGTCAACGGACAGTGGGACCTGCAGGTTCCTTTTTCACGGCGATGGCGCAGGAAGATTCCATCCCTGGCCGAGAACACAAGACAGGCGTCCTATTACATTGGCGCCGGGCATGCGATGCGCAAAGAGGTTTTCCGCCGCTGCGGCCTTTACCAGCAGGACCTGGTGTATGGCGACGAGGAGCTTGACCATGCCTACCGCCAGATTGGGGAGGGTCTTTCGCTGGTCTATGCCCCCGACGTTCTTGTGCGCCACTTTCCCGAAGCATCCTCGGTTCAGCCGGACCGGGACGGAAGGACAAAACTGTACTATCTGCTGCGCAATCGGATTTGGAATGGGTACAAGCATCTTCCGCTGCCTTACCTGGTTTCTTATCTCGGCTCCTGGACCCTGTACTTCCTTGCTGTGGCGCTTCGCGAGCGAACCTTGGGCGAGTTCTTTCGAGGGGCCTACAGCGGATTCGCCGCCATTCCAAGCCTCCCGCGGAAGCGTTTGAATGATATCTCACTAGCTTATTTGAAGGCGAACTATGGCCGTCTTTGGTATTAACCGCCTCGACCCGCATCGTCGGGACGATCCGGCGCCCTCCGAAATGTCTCGCAGGGGCTATGGCGGGCTCGCTCAAGGGGTGGCGTGAAGTGGGCGAATGGCCAATGATTTCGGTCATGATCCCCTGTCGCAACGAGCGAAAATATATCGGCTCGTGCCTCGATTCCGTTGTCGCCAACACTTATCCCAAGGACAAGCTGGAAGTGCTGGTGGTTGACGGGATGAGCGAAGACGGCACGCGCGATATCCTCCGCGAGTACGCCGAACGCTACCCCTTCATTAAGATGTTGGACAACCCGAAGAAGCTCATACCACAAGCGCTGAATATAGGCATCGCCCATGCCAAGGGGGATATGGTTATTCGACTGGATGCCCACGCGCGTTACGAAGTTCACTATCTGGCCAGAAGCGTGGAACACTCGCAGACGTCTTCGGCGGACAACGTGGGTGGGGTCCGGAGGACAGAACCTCAAGAGAACACAATCATCGGCAAGGCCATCGCTTATTCGGTCTCGAGCCCTTTTACGGCCGGCAACGCGCTTTTCCGGGTGGGAACCACCCGACCCCGCTGGGTCGATACGGTATTCGGAGGGTGTTTTCGCAAAGAAGTCTTCTCACGCATCGGTGTTTTTAACGAGGCGTTGGAAAGAGCGGAGGATCGCGAGTTTAATCGGAGACTGCGGGACTCAGGGGGGAGAATCCTCCTCTCGCCTGATATCCAGTGTACTTACTATGCGCGTAGCGAACTCCTCGAGTTCATTCGATGGACGATGGTGGGAAGTTCCTGGGTTTTCTTTGCAAGCAGAGTTGTAAGGAGAAACATCCTTGCCTTCCGGAATTTTGTTCCTTTGGCCTTCCTGGGCGCCCTGCTTGCCTCATTTACCGCGGCATGGTTCGCGCCCGTCTTCTGGTGGGTGTTCAAGGGAATCGTGTCGGTATATGGAGTGGCGTGTATAGCCTGTGCCTTCCCCCTCGTCAGAAAGGAGCGGGATCTGCGTTACCTCCTCGCAGCCCCACTGATCTTCGTGTTGACGCATGTCGCGTACGCAGCCGGTTCCGTTTACGGGATCTTGAAGCCGGTAGCAGACACGCGGCCTCGCCTGGAACAGTTAACTTGCCCATGACCGGCTCCACAAATCAAAATACGTTCTACTTCTACCGGGGGCGCGTTGCACTGTATGCATTGCTGCGCTCGCTCGGCTTGAAACCCGAGGACGAGGTCATACTCCAGGCGTTTACCTGCCTGGCAGTTCCCAGCCCCGTCGTCGCCCTAGGCCTTCGCCCGGTCTATGTCGATATAGATCCGGAAACTTATAATATTGATCCAGATAAGATGGAATGTCGCATTACTGAGCGAGCCAGAGTCATTGTCGTCCAACATACCTTCGGCATCCCCGCTCCCATGAACGCGATAATGGCCGTGGCCCGCAAACATAACTTAGTGGTGATCGAGGACTGTTGCCACGTTCTGGGGTCAACATACCAGGGTAAAGAACTGGGATGCATCGGCGATGCAGCCTTTTATTCTTATGAGTGGGGAAAGCCCATCATCATTGGTTTGGGGGGAGCGGCGGTTGTGCACTCGGAGAGCCTCCTCTGTAAAATGCGGTCCCTGTACGACACGTTCGTCGCCCCGCCCATGAGAAATGTCTTCATGGTCAACCTGCAGTATCTCGCTCATGCGAGCCTCCAGACGGCCGGCCCTTTTCTGGCCCATACGTTCGCTTTATCGTGCGCTTTCGAAACGCGGCCTAGTCATCGGGACCTTTCGCAGCGAGGAGTTCTGCGGCAAATTGAACGGCGAGTATGAGTGGAGGCTGGCGGATTCACTTCGCCTGCGGCTCACGGCTAAGCTTGTGCATGCGGAGGCAGATATTCTGCACCGCAGGCGAGTGAGGGCCCAGTACCAGGATGGCTTTTGCCAGCTTGGCCTCGCGAGACCAGTTTCACCCGTGGGAAGCGATACCGTCTATTTGAGATATCCCGTCCTGGTTCGGAACAAGGCTCGTGTTCTTAGCGAGGCGAGAAAATGGAAGGTGGAGTTAGGGGATTTATTCGCGTCTCCAATTCATCCGCTCAGTAGGCAGCAGTGGAACGGCGTGCGCTATGAAAAGGGTTGCTGTCCTATTGCCGAGGACACCTCGGAGCGCATTGTGACTCTTCCGCTTCATGAAACCGTTCGTCAATCGGATATCGACCGGACTTTGGAGTTTCTCCACCATATTCAGCAGCGTAGCCTGTTCTTAACCAAAGTGGCCCCGCTTTCCAGTCGCCATTTATTAATACAAGACGGGCGGCCAGCGGCCACCACCACAAGACTCACGTGACGAGACCAGAAGCGGGATGCAGTCTCAAGACGGCTGAATTCAGCGCCCAGGACATCGAGAGGTTTGCCGAGATCCACGAGGCAGAAATTCAAAATGGTTTCTTGACGTCTCTCGGTCGAGGAGCGTTGAGGCTCCTGTATTCTGAAGTTGCCGAGAGCCACCATTGTATGGTCATCGCCGGGCTTCAAGGCGAGGATGCGGAGCCGGTTGGCTTTATTGTCGGAACGCTGGATTGCGCGGCACTCTATCGCGATTTCTTGAAACACAGAGGCCTTTCGGCATTGCGCGTGTTTCTGCCTCGCCTCTTTTCCTGGAGCCGGCTGATAAAGGGGATCGAGACGCTTTCGTATCCCGCGAAGGACCGCCGCCGAGCTTCGGCAAGCGCTGAAATCATCGGCTTTGCTGTCCAGTCCGCGTACCAGGGGACAGGACTTGCCGAGGCGCTATTCCGGGAATTGATGCGCCGATTCGGGGCGAAGGGTGTGAAAGAGGTAAGGATCGTGACAGGTGGAGCGCAGGTACGAGCGCACCGTTTCTACGACAAGATGGGGGCCAGACGCATCGGCACGACGAGTGTGCACAAAGGGCAGACCGATCTTGTTTTTCTCTTCGAATTGAATTGAAGGAGCATCATCACGCACTGGTCCGCGATGGTCAAGAGAGCATTCGATATTGTCTTCTCTTTACTGGGTCTCCTCGTTTTCCTTCCGATCCTCTTGCTGGTCGGAGTATGGATCCGGCTGGATTCACGGGGTCCGGCTTTGTATCGCGGAGTCCGCGTAGGACGAGGCGGCGGCCGGTTCCGAGTGCTCAAATTTCGGACCATGGTGTGTGATGCCGAACAAATCGGGGGACCCTCGACTTCCGACGATGACCCTCGAATTACGAAGGTAGGAAAGCTCCTTAGAAAGTATAAGTTGGACGAACTTCCGCAATTGTTCAATGTCATGAAAGGTGAGATGAGCTTTGTGGGGCCCCGGCCGGAGGTTCCTCTCGAAGTTGACCGCTACACGCCGCAGCAGCGGGAACTGCTTTCCGTGAGCCCCGGTATCACCGATTGGGCCTCGATCCGCTTTCGAAACGAAGGCGAAATCCTGCAAGGAAGCCCGAACCCGCATGAAACTTACCGGGAGAAGATTCAACCCTTGAAAATTCTGCTGGGCCTCGAATACGCCAGACATCATTCCTTATGGATTGACCTGAGGATTATCCTGGCTACCCTCTGGGCAATTGCGGGCGGAAACCCCGAGGCCCTTATAGAAATGCCGAAAGTGTCCAGCCAGCGTTTAAGCCATTTTGGAGCGGCTGCCATGAGGATCGAGTAAATGAGCGAACGGACCGATCTCGCCGAGCTCGCCGAACTCGCGCGCAAGATTCGTTGCCGCGTAGTGCGGATGACGCATCGGGCCCGGAGTTCGCACGTCGGATCCTCGCTTTCCATAGCGGACCTGCTCGCGGTGCTCTATGGTGAGATTCTACGCGTCGACCCCAGGGAGCCAAATTGGACTGACCGTGACCGGTTCATCTTGAGTAAGGGGCACGCCGCAGCCGCTGTGTACGCAGCGCTGGCCGAGAGGGGATTTTTCCCCTTTGAATTGCTCGACACATACTACCGGAATGCGAGCGCGCTGGCCGGGCACATAACGCGTTCGGGAATCTCAGGAGTTGATGCTTCGACAGGTTCGCTAGGGCACGGACTCGGAATCGGTTGCGGAATGGCACTGGCCGGGCGGCGTGACCGCCGGACGTACCGCGTGTTCGTGCTCCTCAGCGACGGCGAGTGCGACGAGGGCTCCACGTGGGAGGCTGTCCTCTTCGCACCTCATCATCAGCTCGACAACCTCGTGGCGATCGTCGATTACAACAAACTCCAGAGCCTGGCCACGACTGAGGAGACGCTCGCTCTCGAACCTCTCGCCGACAAGTGGCGGTCCTTTGGCTGGTCCGTCAGAGAAATAAGCGGGCACGACTTGGCCGACATCCGAGGTGCGCTTGAAACCGTCCCGTGGCAGGCCGGGCGCCCGAGTTGTGTCATTGCCCATACCGTCAAAGGAAAAGGCGTCAGCTTTATGGAAAACTCAATCCTCTGGCATTATCGCCCCCCGGACAATGATGAGCTGCAACGGGCTCTCGCGGAATTGAAGGTATCTGTATGAAAACCGCATTCGTCAATACGCTCCTGCAATTGGCGGAAAGTGACGAGCGGATATACCTGGTCGTGGCAGATTTGGGTTTTGGACTGGTGGAGCCCTTCGCGCAGAGATTTCCCAAATCGCTTTTTGAATGTGGGGGTAGCCGAGCAGAACATGACGGCCATTGCAGCCGGCCTGGCCATGTGTGGCAAGGTCGTTTTCACATACTCTATCGCCAATTTTCCCACCCTGCGATGCCTGGAGCAGGTTCGAAATGACGTCTGCTATCACAATGCGGATGTGAAGATCGTCAGCGTGGGCGGCGGCTTGGGTTACGGGGCCTTGGGCATCAGCCATCACGCGACTGAGGACATTGCAGTGATGCGCGCGCTTCCTCGTATGACCGTGGTCGCCCCCGGGGACCCCCTCGAAGCGGAGTTCGCAACACGCGCTCTGGTGGATCGCCCCGGTCCCGCTTACCTGCGTTTGGGGACTAGGGGAGAACCTCAAGTCCACGAACCGGGTCTCAGCTTCAGGTTGGGCGAGGCCATTCGGGTAAGAGACGGGGGGACGATCACCCTCATTACCACAGGAACTATGCTTTATAACACAGTACTGGCCGCCGAGCGTCTCGGGCAGCAAGGCATCCAAGCCCGCGTCCTGAGCATGCATACCGTGAAGCCGCTCGACAGGGCGGCTGTGCTTGCGGCGGCGCGCGAGACCGATGCGATCTTCACCATCGAAGAACACAGCATTCTGGGTGGCCTCGGCAGCGCCGTGGCGGAGAGCCTGGCAGAATCCGGGCTGCACGCCTGGTTCAAACGCCTGGGCATCCCCCCGGCCTTCACAGATCTTGTGGGCAACCAAGAGTACCTCAAGGATGCCTATTCTCTCTCTGCAGACGGACTCGTCAACCAAATCACAACGTGTCTTGACGTCTGGCGCTCCGCGCTGCGGACAGCGAATACTGAGTGAACGCATGGAATGGAAAGTTCCTTTCGTAGACCCCAAGCAACATTATCGCAAGCTCAAGGCTGATATCGATGCCGCGATTAGCGACTGCCTCACGCGTGGCGACCTGATCTGCCGTCATCATCTCGAGGACTTCGAGGCGCATTTCGCTGCTTTTGTGGGCGTGAAATATGCTGTCGGGCTCAACAGCGGATATCATGCTTTGGAGTTTTCCTTACGGGCCGCAGGCATCGGACCGGGTGCTGAAGTTATTGTTCCCGCCCACACTTTCGTCGCCGCCGTGTCGGCGATCGTCAATTGTGGCGCTCAGCCTGTGCTGGTGGACGTCCAGGAAGATTTCAATCTGGACTCCGCCGCGTTTGAGGCTGCCATAACTCCACGCACAAAAGCTGTAATTCCGGTGCATCTCAACGGCAGGGTTTGTGAAATGGACCGGATCATGAAAGTTTCCGGCCGGCACGGGCTGGCGGTGGTTGAAGACGCATGCCAGTCATTGGGGGCAAGCCATAAAGGAAGACGGGCAGGCAGCATTGGCTTGACGGGCTGCTGGAGTTTCTATCCGTTCAAGCTGCTCGGCGGGTTCGGGGACGGCGGGGCCATCACGACGGACGACCCACGCATCGCACGCACGGTGACTTTGCTCCGCTACAATGGCGAAGACCGGAAGACAGGCGAGTACCACTGCCACGGCCAGACAGCCCTGCTGGACAATGTCCAGGCGGCTGTGCTTGATGCGAAACTCCGCCACGTCACCGATTGGATCAGTCACCGCCGCAAAATCGCAGAACTGTATTGCGCCGGGCTGGAAGGAGTCACCGGGTTGAAGCTTCCGCACTTCAGCCCGGCGGATCATTTCGACGTTTTTCAGAATTATGTGGTCAGGACCAGCCGTCGCGACCGCCTGCGCGACCATTTGACCAGAGAGGGCGTCGAAACGCTGGTAAGTTGGCCGAAGCCCATGTGGCATCACAAGGGGCTAGGGCTCGGCGACTTGCATCTCCCGGAGACGGAGAGTATCTGCCGCGAGGTCCTCTCGCTCCCTATGAGCGCCGAGACCACGCCGGACCACGTGAACATCACGGTGCGCGCCGTGCGGGATTTCTTCGCCAATGAAAACCCCGTCCGCAAGGAAACACAAACGGATTAAGGACACCGCTGGAAGAGATTTCCCCTCAAGCAAACGGATCGCCCGATCCTTCACTCGGTAATCCGCGCGATGTCAATTGAGGATGAGGCGGCTCATACTTGCTGACGAAAGTCCGCGTAATATTCGCGAGTGCCTGGAAGGGTGGGGCTTTACAGGCTGTGGAAAAGCGCCTGGGCTCTGTCATTCTGGGCGAAGCGAAGAATCTCGGCAGTTGCAGCTTCAACGAACTGCGGAGATCCTTCGTCGCCTGCGGCTCCTCAGGATGACAGCAAGGAGGGTTTTTCCGCAGCCTCTGAAGCCCCGCCCTTCCAAAGTGCCCCATTTTGACGGTGTTTTTCGTCATTAAGCACTGCTCCGGCGGCGCAGGCATCGACATTTTCGCGGGCGTCTCGTCCCGCCCATATGCAGAGAGGGCGCGCACCCCGAACGGACCGCACGCCGCGCGCAAGGCCTCGCGACAAGCGAACGCCGCCGCGTTGAAGTAGTCTGCCCCTCCTGAACTATCCCGCCTGACTGCGCCTGCCTATCCCATTCCCACTACTGCACGACGAGCCTTACAGTTGCCGTATTCGTCAGGTTGCCACCGGTCTCCGACACTGTCACTGTGCAGGTATTCGAAGAGGTTGATCGCGGTCCCTCTTCCACTTGCTCACACTCGCCCCGAACGACGGGATCGATTCGCTCTTGCCGACTCCTCAATCCTGCGCATCACCATCTCGAACGCCCTTCCGCACAACTGCCCCAAGATTGCGTGATCACACCTGTGAGTGCTACCTTCTTTCGTGGCCAATGGGGTACCTCCTGCACGCTGCTCGAGCAGCATTATTCCTTTGACCTGAAGAAATCGGTATCTTTGGCCAACTTGTGTTTCATATGAATTATTACAATATGATTAAGTTAAGAAAAGATATTGCTGAATCTTGACAAGGACTCTCTACCGCGCCCGGACTTCTCCTTCTTGGGGGATCACGGCGGGCGCAGCGGAGCGTGCGTGCGAGTGAAGCCGTAGAGCGCCTGAAAGAACCGGTGGGTTGAGGAGACACGTGCCATGGCTCTTGGTTTGAGTAAAAGGACTGCCCCCATTATTCAATCGGAGATTCGCGTCATGGCGATCGAGTGCGAAAGGGTGAAGGGGATCAATCTTGCTCAGGGAGTTTGCGATACCGAGGTCCCCTTGCCGGTGCGCCAAGGCGCGCGCGAGGCCGTCGAGAAGGGGATGAATAGTTACACGCGCTATGACGGAGTGGCCGAATTACGGAGCGCGATCGCCCGCAAGATGTGGGAGTATAACGGCATCGCCGCAGACCCGGTGACCGAAATCACGGTCAGCGCGGGATCGACGGGAGCGCTTTACTGCGCGAGCCTGGCTTTGTTGGATCCGGGTGACGAGGTCATCTTGTTTGAGCCGTACTACGGTTATCACCTCAACACTTTGTTGGCTGTGGAGGTCATTCCCACCTACGTAACCCTGCGTCCGCCGGACTGGGCGTTTGCGGTGGAGGATTTGGAGAGGGTGGTTACGCCGAAAACAAGAGGCATCGTGGTATGCACTCCCGCGAATCCCTCCGGCAAAGTCTTCACTCCCACGGAATTGGCGTGGGTCGCCGAGTTTGCCCTTCGTCATGATCTTTTCATCTTTACCGATGAGATTTACGAATACTTCCTTTATGACGGACGGCGCCATGTCAGCCCCGGCTCGTTGCCTGGGATGGCCGAGCGGACCATTACAATTTCCGGACTGTCCAAGACCTTCAGCATCACCGGGTGGCGGATCGGGTACAGCGTCTCCCGCGCGCGTTGGGCGGAGGCGATCGGCTATATTAACGATTTAGTTTACGTCTGCGCGCCTGCGCCGCTTCAATATGGGGTGTCAGCAGGGCTGAACGAGTTGACGCCCGCATTCTATCGGCAGCTTTCAGCCGCCTACGCGAAAAAGCGCGACCGCCTGTGCGCCGCATTGCGAAATGCGGGGCTTACTCCTTATGTGCCGCAAGGCTCGTACTATATTCTGGCAGACTCCTCGAGTCTCCCTGGCAAGACCAGCAAGGATAAAGCCATGGCATTCCTTTCCAGAACTGGCGTCGCCACTGTGCCCGGTGAAGCCTTCTTTCACCACCCAGGCGAGGGGAAGAATCTGCTTCGATTCTGTTACGCAAAGACCGAAACGGATTTGGACGAGGCTTGTCGCCGCATCGAACGGCTGACCTGAGCCCTGAATGGCAATCGACGGAGTCTCGATGAGTTTCTCCATATTGACTCTTGACTCTCTGCCACTCGAAAACACCGAATCCGTGGACGCATGCTGTGATGATGGTTTGTGCTACTATATGATGCTACTGTTGACGACGCATGTTCAGGCTCGAGTGGTGGATGCGGTCGCGTCAATTCCCAATAAGTGCACTTTCGTTCGTACCAGACGCACTTATGGGAGCGAAAGACTGCCCCAGTTCTTGATGGTCTGTTTTCGTCAACCCACGGTGTTGAATAAAGTCGAGTCGTCGTAGGTAGCGGATAAATAGACCAGTTGGGCCTGTAGCTCAGACGGATAGAGCAACGGTTTCCTAAACCGTGGGTCGGGGGTTCGAATCCCTCCAGGCCTACCATTAACTTCTTTAGTCATCTCCACTTCCACGTTGAGAGTTTGTCCCTGCGGCGACGTAGGTTGACCTTTTATGGCTGAATTATGGCTATTCTGGTCGTGCTCAGTGTTCTGTTCTGCATCAAGGGCTGCCGTAGCCTTGGCGATATCCTTGAGGTCTACGATATTGTAGCGATTGTAGACGCTCTCGGTTCGGTGCCCCGTGATCTTCATCGCAACGTGCCGGTCCACGCCCCTGTCCCGCATTCCACGGATTGCCGTTCGGCGCAGGTCATGGACATGCAGGTTTCGCTCAATGCCAGCCGCCTTCAAGACCCTCGCCCACGCATCCCGGTAGTCCACGACCAGCTCGCCATCGCGGGTCAACAACCTGTCTTCTGGAGGTTTGCCCCTGCAGCATTCAAGAAGAAGCTCACGCACCTTGCGGGTTAAGGTAACGATGCGTGGGTCTCCATTTTTTGAGGTGGGCAAACTGATAGTGCCTTCCCCGTTCGGACCGCCGAGAAAGTCTACGTCTCTGACCAGCCTTCCAAGCATCTCGGACCGCCGCCATCCGTATGCGCACCCAAGCTCAAAAAGGGTCCTCAGCCATAAGCCCTCAGCCTTGCAAGCGGCGGCTAATTTCTCGTACTCACCATGCTGCAAGAAGCCTGTCCTGACGTTGTCTTCCTTCAGCATCGGAAACCAGGGCACATCCCGAATGAGCCGTGAGCGCTTCGCAAGGTTGAAAGCACTTCTTAGGAATGACAGCTCCCTGTTGATGGTGCCGTTAGGTGGCCGAGGCCATGCGGGAGCTGAGGAAGCACACCTTCACCGAAATCCTCGACCGCTATTTCTCGCTGGGGACGCACCTCAAATCACGTGACGTCAAGGCGGTGCGGAAGACTGTCTCGGGGCTGGTGAAGCTGATCCACCCGAACGGGGAAGTTTCCAAGGAAGAGCTAGCCGAACTGGTCGAGCTGTCCCTCGAAGGCCGTCGCCGGGTGAAGGAACAGCTCAAGAAGATGGGTTCATTCGAGTTTCACCAAACGTCGTTTTCGCTGATCGACAATGAGACACGGGAAGAGAAGTTCGTCCGCGTGCCCGAACAGGGCCGGGCGGGACATGATTTCGCTCGACCCGCTGGCGGCAGGATCGGTGTACACGTCTTCGGT
The DNA here is from genome assembly GCA_963770415.1 of uncultured Acidobacteriota bacterium. Lineage (GTDB taxonomy): Bacteria > Acidobacteriota > Terriglobia > UBA7540 > UBA7540 > CAVROP01. The sequence continues at coordinate 21,780 of CAVYPU010000014.1, read as the reverse complement.
GGACGATCACGCCAAGGTCGGACTGTATCGGCTGGAAGTCGGCTGCTCGCCCGGCACAGGCAAGCTCAAGATCGCTGGCGGCGTTGAGGGACTGATGCGGGAGTCAATTAACCGGGCCTTTGCATACCCTCTGCGAAAATCGCAAACATGATCGCATGCTGTCGTCGTGGACAAAACGGTGATCCACACCTTATATCGGTCCGAGTTGATTCGAGATGACCTTGCCACCCACCAGATGGTAGTCTCCGGCTTAAGATGCGGTCAAATCCGGGTCATTTGCGGGGACGGAGCAATTCACACCACCAAAGACGGATGGGAGCCCACGCCGAGGATCTACCTGTGGCAGGGCTGTTCCATTTTGCATAGACAGTTCAAGTCTCAACCGGTTACCCTTCAACCTGGATGAGGAAAGAGCTAACCGTGGGCCGCCGTAATAGCCGCACAGGAGCTGGCTTGAAATTCCAGCATCTACTTTCCCAACCCTCATGGAGGTCAGGCCATTTTGAGAAACCTGAATGTGTATTTGATCAAACCCACCCAGTATGATGATGATGGCTACGTTGTGCGACATTGGCGCGGCGTGCTGCCGAGCAATACTCTTGCTTGCCTGGCGGGGTTGACGGAGGAAATGGTCAAACAAAAGCGGCTGGGAGAATTCCTCCGGGTCAGAATTCACGTTCTGGACGAAACCGTGGACCGCGTTCCGGTGAAGCGGATCTGCCGTTCACAACGCGATCAGACGACCAAGACCATCGTTTGCCTGGTAGGCGTTCAAACCAACCAGTTCCCGCGCGCTGCCGACTTGGCTCGGGTCTTCCGGCGGGCGGGCCTGACGGTCATGATCGGAGGATTTCACGTCAGCGGTTATCTGGCTTTACTGCCGGCGATCCCGCCCGACATCCAGCAGCTTATGGACGAGGGCGTGACGATTGTAAAAGGTGAAGTGGAAGAAACCTGGGGTGACCTGCTTTGTGATGCCGTGGAGGGACGCCTGCGGCCATTGTATGATTTTCTCGCCGACAAACCAGACCTTTATCAAAAACCGACTCCCTCCATTCGCAAGGAATACCTGCGTAAGTTTGTAGCTCCCAATTTTGGGACGATTGACTGCGGGCGTGGCTGCCCTTTCGAGTGCACCTTCTGCACCATTATCAATGTGCAGGGCCGGAAAATGCGTTTTCGTTCCGCCGAGGTCATTGCGACGGCCGTCCGGAACAATTATCGCACCCATGGGATTTCCTTTTATTTCTTCACGGACGATAATTTCGCCCGGAACAAGAACTGGCAAGCCATTTTTGATGCACTCGCCCGTCTGAAGGATGAAGAACATATCCCCTTGAAGTTTATGATGCAGGTTGACGTACTTTCCTGGAAGATCGCCAACTTCGTCGACAAGGCACGCCGTGCAGGTTGCACCACCGTCTTTATCGGCATGGAGAGCGTGAATACTGAAAACCTTGAAGGGGCGGGCAAGCGTCAGAACCACGTCGCCGAGTATTCGCAACTTATTGATGCTTACCGCCATGCGGGGATTTCAACGCACGTCGGGTACATCATTGGGTTTCCGCGCGATACGGCCGAATCGGTGCGGCGCGACGTGGCCTTCTTGATGAAGGATGTGAAACCCGACCATGCCTCCTTCTTCATGCTGACCCCGCTGCCAGGCTCGCAGGACCACCTTGCTGCTTTCCGCAACCAGGAGTGGATGGATCCGGACTTCAACCGCTATGATTCTCACCACCAGGTCACCCGCCATCCCAATCTGGCGGACGGAGAGTGGAAAGATATCTACCTGGAGGCTTGGCGAGCGTTTTATAGTTTTGAAAACATGAAGGCAGTCCTTCAGGGCGGCCAGCCCGAGAGTTACCGGCACAATTTTATGCGCTTCATTTGGTATAAGAATTCGATCATGACGGAGGGCCGCCACCCGATGATGTGCGGGTTCTTTCGCTTGAAGGGACGCAAGCAACGCCGACCGGGTTATCCCATATTGTCTCCTTGGCAGTACTACAGTGCTCGTGCTCGCGAGATTCGCGGCCACCTCTCCTCGATGCTTCACCTCTTGTTCGAAATGGAGGAACTGTGGCTGCAAACTCGCCACCCGTCGGAGGCCGAGCAGCGGGTCATCGAGGAATTGGGGAAGATCCGCGCCGCGTGCGGGCGGTTGAAGGTCGCGGATTTCCAGGTCGCCTTCAAACGAGCGCAAAGTCACTTCCCAACGCTCCGTGTTCCCTCGAAGCTGCAACTCTTCTGGGCCAAATGGAGTCCGTTGCTGGCGCCGGATAAGGTTTACACGCGAGCTGATATTGCCTCTTTCTGGGACGACGTAAAGCTACGGTGGCGTGAGCGGCGTTGGTTCCAGATTCCCGCCCATCGCGTGGCGACGAATTTGTTTCGTGATGCTCAACTCTCGTTGCTGTTCTTTTTCCATATGATTCTGTCCCGTTAGCGCCAGTGCTGCCCCAGCCGATGCCATCGGTCAAACCTGGTTAGCTTGAACGCTAACTTGGGACGCTGCACTTGGACGAAACTTCAGCGCCAATGTCCCGATAGCGATCGATAGAACCCGGCGCTCGACACAAGGTGAATTCGGGACGAAAGCGCCCTTCCAATGCTCAATCAGTGTGGCCCGTCGGTAACCCCTGCGCCCGTATCTCGGGAGTTTGCATGATTGCTGACGGGAAGGGCGTTTTTCGTTCCAAATCCTGCCCAGCACCCACTCAGCATAGTTTCCGAGTTCCGTCCACACGGCAAACTGCAGTGGAGAGAGGCAAGAGTACCTCTCCTGGTTGCCAAGTCAACGTCCGTAGCTATCGGGCTCGTCTGCGTAATTACTGCAGCCTCGCGTACTCCGCTTTGGCTTGCTTGAAGATCGGAATCTTGGGGTCGGCTTCTTTCCACAGGGTGAGGAAATCCTGGTACGCAGCCTTAACTTTGGTTTTGTCTCCCGATAAAGCGAACGCCCTGCCGAGTTGCAGACGCGCCATCGCTCCAACGGGGGCGGCCAAAACCAGGCCACGATGGTCGAGAATCTTTTGGAATCCGCCGGCGGCTTTTGCGGACTCACGCTCTGCAAAGCTCAGGGTTTGCTCGCGCGTGACATCATCCAGATGTTGCCTGCGGCCTCCTCGAGTATCAACCCGATTCGGTCGCCCCCTGCCGACCAACCTTCATTCTGATAGGACAAACGCCCGTGAAGATGCTGTACCGGGAAGGGACCACCCAGCGGGTGATGGGAAGTTGCGTCGAGTCGCTGCCCCCATAAGCACCGATGCCCGTCCCGCCGGGAAGTGAAGTAGAGCGTCTTCCCATCCGGCGACCAGTTGGCCCAATCTTGAGCCTCCGACGCCGCGATTGTGATCCAGGCGCTTTCGGGGACTGGTTTCGGCCCATCGATGGGCGCAATCGAGATGCGACCGCGATTAGGCTCCGTGCGGACCGTAAAACTGGCCCAGCGATTGTCGGGGGAGTACTTGCCGTAAAGCAAACTGTAACTAGAATGCTTCAGCAGCGGAGTCTGCTGATGCGAAGCGAGATCCAAGACGCTGATCTGATACGGGCTGCCGCCAAACACGAGCACCTTTTGCTCATCGCGCGACCAATCAGTAGCTCGCAGACACCCTTCACACAGCTTCTCCGGCGTGCCGCCCGGAGCAGACGCGTACACCACCCTCTTGTCCTTTTCGAACACTGAGAATGCGACCCTCGTGCCGGATGCATTGATCACGGGATACAGTTCGAGAAACGAAGAACTGGCCACACTCGACTCTTTCCCCGTCACCAGATCACGGATCCAGATGTTTACTTGACCCCACTGATCGGAGGAAAAAGCCACGTATCGCCCGTTGTTCGAGAGCGACGCGTACCCCCGGTGGGCTGGACCCTGTGTGATCCGCTCCAGCGTCCCTTTAGGCTCTCGACGATTCAGATCGAACGGCAGCGCCCAGACGTCCGTTCGGGTTTGCCGGTTGGTGAATGCGAACTCGCCCGAGGGTGCGCAGGACGCATGGAACTCGTCCCCGACGCCGGTTGTCAATCTTCTGAGCGTGCCATCCGTTCTCTCCGCTCGTTGGGGCATCCCTATTCCCCAGAGGTTATAAGTACGCCCGCTGGCCGCAGAGAATAGAATCATGTTGGTGCTCGCTGACCAACAAGCCGGGACTGGGAAAGTCCGGCGCCGCGGAGGGCTCGAATGCTCTCAGTCCGCCGTGGACGAAAGCCTGGTGCGCGCCGGTCTTCAGCGCGTTGCCCCCATTGGTGGGGACAAGCCACCAGTCGATGCCGGACTCATCGTACGCTTCGCCGACGTATATCCGACGATCAGCAGGTGCTTCCCATCCGGGGACCAAATTGGATAGCGAGCTGCCGTGAAGTTGGGACCCACCTGCTGCGGCGAGCCGCCGGCCACGGGAACCACCCAAACCGTGCCTGACCCTGGTATGGCCGCAGCTACCAAATCGGCGCCCACCCAGTACGCCACTTGAGAGCCGTCCGGGGAGAACTTGGGATCCCAGCCGTCGTGGGCCAGCAGCCGGGCATCTCCGCCAAACGCCGGGATCTCGAAGATGCCACCGCCTTCGCGGTCCGACCGAAAGACGAGCTTGCTGCCGTCGGGAGAAAAATCCGGCATCGTATTGCCCATGCCATCCGTTGTCAAACGGATCGGCTGGCCGCCTGCTACCTGCTTAATGTAGAGATCCCGCTCACCCTCCAAGCTGCGATCCGAGGCGTAAGCCACCAGCTTGCCGTCCGGCGACAAAGCGGCGAAGTCTGAGAGTCCCGGGTCCGAAGTGAGGCGGCTCACCTTCCAGGGAGCCTCGGGGGTCTCCGTGCCATGCAGCCACCGGTCCCGCAACTGACCCACGTTCAGAGCTAGAAGCAGGGCCAACAGTGCTCCAAGGGCCAGCGACGCGACCCCGATCGCAGGCCAGACCCGGCGCCGAGGTGCAATGCGGGTTGTCTCCCCTAAGGCGAGTACTCGGCTTGAATCCGAATCACGCTTGAGGCGCCGCAAGTCGCCGCGCAAGTCTGAGGCATGTTGGTAGCGCAGGTCGCAATCCTTTTCGAGCGCCTTGTTGATGACGCGTTCCAGCTCGGCAGGGCACTCCGGGTTCAAACGCACGGCTGAAGTCGGCGCCTTGCGCAGAATTGCGTCAACGATGAGGGCGGGAGTCGCCCCGTAGAAGGCCCTATGGCCTGTTGCCATCTCGTAGAGCACGGCCCCAACACTGAACAGATCGGTACGCTGGTCCAGCGCTTCGGCACGCACCTGCTCGGGCGACATGTATTCAACCGTCCCCATCACCGCGCCCGTGTTGGTCAGCGACTCTTCGGCAGATTCAGCGCTCGGCACACTTGAGACTCCAGTTCCCGCTGCCGTGTACCCTCGTGGCGGCGCCAGCTTAGCCAGGCCGAAATCCAGGATCTTCGCTTGCCCACGGTGGGTGACGAAAATATTCGCGGGTTTGATGTCGCGATGGATGATCCCTTTCGGAGTGCGCGGCGTCCAACGCATCGGCAATCTGAATCCCCAGCTCCAGCAGTTCGTCGGTCTTCAGCGGCTTTCCCGCAATGCGATGCTTCAGAGTCTGCCCTTCCAGATACTGCATCACGATGAAGGGCTGGCCCTCGTGCTCGCCGATGTCGTAAATCGAGCAGATATTGGGGTGATCGAGTGCCGAAGCAGCCTGCGCCTCACGCTGGAAACGTTCCAGGGCTTGGTGGTCCTGGGAGAGTTCTTCCGGCAGGAACTTCGAGGCAACAGTGCGCCTAAGCTTCGTGTCTTCGGCCTTGTACACCACACCCATGCCGCCCCCGCCCAGCTTTCCGACGATGTGGTAGCGGGAAATGGTCTGGCCGGCAAGGAGGGTTTCCGCTCTTGACCGTCCGGGTGGTCTGCGAGCGCGATCGCCTGCGCCTGAACCTCTATCGCCGGGCCTCTCCAGGAAGCTTCCCGCTTCCTGATGCGAGGCCAGCAGAGACCGCACCTCGCGCTCCAGCGCTTCGTCAGCCGCGCACGCCTGCCGCAGAAACGCCTCGCGCTCCTCGATCGGACGCTCCAGCACCGACTGCAGCAGGCTATCGACCTGTTTCCACCGTTCAGAATCCATCGTCTGTTCCACCGGTCAGTTCGCGATAGAGCCAAGCCTTGGCGGTGCTCCAGTCGCGCATCACGGTGATGGGCGATACTTTGAGCACTTCCGCTGTCTCTTCCACGCTGAGCCCGCCAAAGAAGCGCATTTCGACGACCTGCACTTTGCGGGGATCGAGCCGCGCCAGCGCGTTCATGGCGTCATCGAGCGCCACCAGATCCGTGGGCCGGTCGCCTCCCAACTCGGCCGCCTCCTCGAGCGAAACATGCTGCACGCCGCCCCCGCGCTTCAGATTGTGGCGCCGCGCATGCTCCACCAAAATGCGCCGCATCAATTGGGCAGATACCGCGAAGAAGTGCGCGCGATTCTGCCACTGCATGCGCTTGTAATCCACCAGGCGCACGTAGGCCTCATTCACCAGAGCCGTGGTTTGCAGGCTGTGGCCGGGGCGTTCACGCTTCATGTAAGGGCGCGCCAGGCGGCGGAGTTCCGCATAGACGATGGGCGTCAACTGATCGAGCGCCGTTCGGTCGCCGTCGCTCCAGGCTTGTAACAATTGCGTCACGCCGCCCGTAGGCGACGCGGCCACTTCCTGCTGTTCTTCTACCATAGGAACCGCCCAGTATCTGCATTATACTCCCGGGTCCTACGCACCCTCAAATTAATCCCGCGGGCGTGATAGTTCCCTCGCCCCGTTTGCGCCTACCAAGATGAGCGGCTTAAAAGACAGCGGAAAACTCTCAGACATGAAGTCTAAATCACTTGTCGTCGATTGGACGGCAGGGGTTGGGACCTGTCTCCAAGTTTACAGAAAAGGAGTGTACCTATGAAACGCCTAGCCACAGTGTTAGTGATGGTCCATCTCGGTGTCGCAGCCGTCTACGCGCAGGGGCGGGTAAAGCTGACATTTTCGGGGACGTCTGCGCCCAGTACCGTCAATCTCCTACAACCAGATACCAGTAACGACGAAGACAATTTCGCTGGGAACGGGACGCTCGGTTCGTTCACCCTTCGTAATGTGCGAGCGATCGCAAATTCTCCGACTTCGTCCAGCACCTGCTCGGGCCCAAATCAGCTCTTTCTCGCGGAGCAGGCGGGCGGGGGCGTGTTTCGCTTCCAGGACGGCAGTCTGTTGAATCTCCAGCTAACACAGGGAGGCGATTGCATAGATCTCGTGACTAATGTGGCCCACTGCACTGTGAGTTTTCAAATCACCGGTGGGACCGGCCGTTTCAAGAATGCGTCCGGCACCCTTACATTTACCGAGACGGTGGTCACAGTGTTGGCCGATACCTCGGGCAATCCCGTTTTCTTTGCCGCTACCGGAGAGTTTGAGGGAACAATGCACGGAGTGGACGTAGAGAAGGAACTGCAAGGAGAGCAGCAATAAGAAAAGGCAGGCCAATATGCTGCCGTTCAAAAGGAGAAGGTATGAACTCAGGATCACTTTTCTCGATGAGAGAGTTGCCACGAGGCATCAAGAAACTACCTCGGGTTGTGCGTGACTCCAGCCAAAGATACGGCGCGGAAATTAGAGAAAAATCGCGTATACCCGCGCTGCTGCCGCAAGGCCGCATCGCTTTGCTGGTGCTTACACTGTTTCTGTTCGCGGCGTCCGCCAGCGCCCGCGAAGAGGTTTATGTCGTGAGTGCGGGTATCACGGGTGACGGCATATTCGGCACCTTGGATATCAATGCCGGGGCCTTTCAGCAGATTGGCCCGGTTGAGCCAGACGGGTATTTTGGCTTGGCCCTGGGGCCGCATGATTCGCTTCTAACGTTGACCTATGCCGGCAATCTGGTTTCCGTCAACCCCCGAACCGGAGTTCCGGCCGGGATCGGCGCCACCGGGTTGGGCGCGTGTGTGATTCCCAGTTCCTCCTGCGGACCAACCTCGGTCTTCGACATCGGCAGTTTTGATGGGAGAGTCTATGCGACGGATTTTGCAAACAGCATTTACGCCGTAAACGCGCGAACTGGCGCCGCAACGCAGCTTGCGGAATTCTCGGGTATTCCTCCCAGCCCCTTTGTCCTGGGTTCTCAAAACGCGGATGGGACCCTGAACTTTGCTGACGAGGCCATTTGGGAAACACGTGGAAGGCTCTACGCAACGTACGATGCCTTTATCTTCGATCCCACCAGCGGCTCGTTGGTCAGCATTGTGGTTCCGCCAGACCTGTACGAAATTGACCCCAGAAACGGCCGTGCGACCATGATCGGTGCCACTACCCTGGGCATCGGCGCAGTGGTTGACGTGCTTGGCACCAATTACGCCTTTGACGACCTGACGGGCCAAATCCTCAAGCTCGATCTAGCGACCGGCAACACCACGACGGTGGGCAGTTTTTCTTCTACGGCAGGGGTCATTCAGGGAGCAGCTTGGTTCCCAAGAAACCCCTTCGAAAGGCCAAACGGTCCTCCGCAGCGGCGTCGCGTTGTACCGAGGATGCAGTAACGAGATTTCTTGGCCCAGGTTACCGTGAATTTTCAAAAGGAGGAGATATGACGAAGAAAATCGGAAATCACAGTGGGGTTTCAGGCAGGGGCCGGTGGGCGACTCGTGGCGCACTGGCGCTGGCGTTGGCAGCGGTGTTTCTGTGGGCCGCCGTTGGGGCACGGGCGCAGGGCACGCCGAGTTACGCCGTGCTTCACACATTCACAGGCGCGGACGGGGAATACCCACTGGCGGGCTTAGTTCAAGATGGGGCCGGCAACCTCTATGGCACCGCGTTTCTTGGTGGCGACCTCAACCAGTGCGGCGGATCAGGCTGCGGAGTGGTGTTCAAGCTCGACCGACGTAACAAGGAGACCGTTTTGTACAGCTTCGAAGGAGGGACGGATGGGGCTGGTCCTGCCATGGACCTGCTTCGTGACCAAGCAGGCAACCTTTACAGCACCACCCACACCGGTGGCGACGTAGGCGGGTGTACCGGGCCTGGATTTCCTTCTGGAGGCTGCGGCGTGGTGTTCAAGGTGGGGCCCAACGGCAAAGAGACCATCCTCCATGCCTTTACCGGCGGCGCGGACGGCTTGGGTGGCTCCTCCAGCCTGGTTCAGGATTGGGCGGGCAACCTCTACGGCACCGCCATCGCAGGTGGCGATCTAACTGGAAATTGCACCGGCCAACCCGCCCCAGGCTGCGGAGTGCTATTCAAAGTGGACCCCCGAACCGGCAAGGAGACTGTCCTCCACACTTTCGAGCAAGCGGATGGGTACGGCATATATGGGGACCTGTTGATGGACCAGGCAGGCAATATCTATGGCACGGCATCGCTCGGCGGCGACACAAGCGGATACTGCGGCAGCGATCTGGTTATCACGGATACGGGTGGGGGAATCGGGTGCGGAACCGTGTATAAGTTTGACCGGAGCGGTCGATTCACGGTGCTGCACGACTTCAACGGCACGGACGGTGGCCCGTACCCCGACGCGTGGCTCGTTCCCGACCGTGAGGGCAACCTTTATGGAATGACCGGCAATGGCGGTGACCTGAGCGCATGCGGCGGGTTCGGGTGCGGAGCAGTGTTCAAGTTGGATAGGAGCAGCAAAGAGACCGTGCTCTACAGCTTTACCGGAAGCGCAGATGGTTCGACAACTTTCGCCGGTGTGGTTCGAGACGTGGCGGGCAACCTCTACGGCACTACAGCCTTCGGAGGAGACTTAAGCGGCTGCGGCGGATCCGGCTGTGGCGTGGTGTTCAAGGTGGATCCAAGGGGCAAAGAGACTGTCCTATACACCTTCACCGGCGGCACGGACGGAGCCAATCCTCAAGGAAATCTGCTGCTGGACGAGGAAGGCAATCTCTATGGCACCGCATCCGGCGGCGGCGACCCGACATGCCAGTGCGGCGTCGTGTTCAAGATCGCGCTTCACGGCGGCGAAGAGAAGGGTTTCTAAGAATTCAGTTCGCGTGGGGGCACGCCATGGCGTGCCCCCGCGTTTGTTGAGAGCCGGCGGGCTCAAGATGACAGGGGTCACATTTCTTCACGCGTTCTTTGACGGGAGGGGGTCATGCTCACTGAAAAGGTGCTTCACAACTCAGTTATGGAATTCGCAGCAATCCCGGTGTTCACCGTATTGCTGAGCTCCATTCCGGCACGGGCTCAGAGCGACGCCGCCAGTTACGCTCTCCTGATAGGTTCGGGGTTTCTTTGCGACGCTGGTGACTCCGCCGCCTGCCCGGCTGTGGTCAAGTCCGAAGGCGGTGACACTTTTGAAATCAGTGGCGCCGGCGTATTCAACCCCCGGCAGAAGACCGCGATGGCTACCGGGACATTCACCCATCGGTCCCTTGATGGGAACGCGCGCGCGACGGGCATCTGGATCGCGAGTGAGCTCGTGAGCTTCGACTCCTACGGTGTTGCGCCGGGTGCGCTGATGCGCGAAGGCAGGGCATTAGGCCTCCCGCAGTTCGGCCCCATGCGTATCGGAATGTTCGCTGGCCCCATGGCAGCAGGCGGTTTGGCCGTACTGCGCATCCGGCTAATGCCAGTGTCGGGGTTAGCGAAAAACGCCACGCTGCAAGTGAACTGCGCCCTCGGCAAAGTTCCCGCCGGACACCCGAAGGACGGCATAAGGCTCGCCATCGGGGGACATGGTGCCGAGTTCGACGAGGAGATCAGCGGGCGCGCCCTGTTTCTCTTGACGCGGCCTGGAGCCAGCACTGCCCCGAAAGCGCCAGTTCTAGAGGGCGATATACAGCCTGCACCGTCTGAGGTCCAGCAGTAACTTAAATATGTGGGTAATTAAACGGAAGCGGGCAGAAACAAGTCGCGGAGGAGCCAAGCCAATTCTTTCGGGGCCAGTGATGCCTCCGGCGAAGTCGAAGTGTGAGTCAAACTCCCGGGTAGCCCCCACTGTCCAATGTAGCCCCTGTGTAACCGCGTGTTTACCGAATGTAGCCGGCCCCTGATTCCTTGCGATAAATCCCCTTCGTACCAACCACTCCTCACCGAAAGGCAGCGCTCAAAACACAGTGGGAATGATAAGTCGCCTCTTCGGCGAAAGTGGTAACACTTAACTCGAATTCCGAAATTAGAAAGCACTGTTCCGTTCTAATCCGTTAGATTGAAGTTGATTAGACACAAACTGACGGAGGAACAGAACAGCACAGAAAAATTACCCCGCTTTGGGGAGAAAAGAAAGTGGTTTTGCGTGAGACGCCGCGTGCGGTGACGCCCTTCGGTGGTCTGAGTGTGTTCATCGAGTTTCTGGGGAAGATTGGGTTCGCGAAGCAGATCAGCGAGCATCTGCCGATCCATCTAAACTCTCCCAATGCCATTGACCCGGCGCAGACGTTGACGGCGTTTCTAATTTCGGTGGTGGCGGGGGCTCGGCGTTTTGCGCACACGACCCTGTTGCGGGCCGACCGGGCGTTGCACGTGCTGCTGGGGATGAAGCGTTTTCCCACCGACGACACAATTCGCAATCTGTTCAAGCGTTTCCGGCAGGGGCGGGTGGTGCAGTTCTACGAGCCGCTGTGGGCTTGGCAACTGGCGAGGCTGCCAGAGCGCGCCGGGGGCTACAGTTTGGACTTGGACTCGACGGTGTTCGAGCGCTACGGGAAGCAGGAAGGGGTGACGGAGTGGCGAGCGCTGGACGAGACCTATGCGGTGGGGGAGTTTCGGTTGCAGCTTTGGGGGTGGGATCGGGAGCGGCGTTTTGTGGTGGTGCGGGAGGAGATTCAGGAGCGCAAGGCTTCCCTGGGCCGCAAGTTGATCGAAGTTCCTGGCTACACGTTCCGAGTGTTTGTGACCAGTCTGCGGGACCTGCCGGAAGAGATTTGGCGGGACTACAATTCCTCCGCTTGGGGAGGTTTAGAAAAGCGAAACCCGCTGCTGGACAGGCTCTTGCAGTATGAAATTCCAACTTCGCCGAAGTTGGTTTTTCAACCGCTCGCGGGAGGATAAATCGCAGCCCTCACACCCCAGTCAATGGGCAAAATCGAGGCCCAACTTCGGAATTCGGGTTAAGATTCGTCTCATCTCTGGTCCCCGTTGACCATGGTCATGGGATCAAGGATGAGGACCGGGCGGCCATCGCCCAGGATGGTGGCGCCGGCAATTCCCGGCAATCCGGACAAGTAGTCGGCTAAAGGCTTGATCACAATTTCCTGCCGCTTATAGAGGGCATCCACCCCAATGCCACGCCGCTGGTTCCCCACCTGCGTTATCAGGATCGCGAAATTCGCCGCTTCCTGACGAACGGAATTGCTCCCGTGGAGGTTTAGCAGGTCGGAAAGCATCTCCACTGGAACTACTTCGCCCCGGAGCGTAATAGCCTTTCGGCCGACCAGCGACTGGATCCGCCGGTCGCCTCCTTCGACGACCTCCGTCACCGTGTGGAGTGGGATAGCGTAAGTGTTACTCTTCACACCCACCAACAGGACATCAAGGATTGCCAAAGTCAAAGGCACTTCCAGCCGGACCTTGGTTCCCTTTCCGATTTCCGACGTAAGCCGCACATTTCCCTTAAGCTTGCGGAGGTTGGTCTGGACGACATCCATTCCGACGCCCCGGCCAGAGATATCCGTCACCTCCTTTGCCGTACTAAACCCCGGCAGGAAAATGAAGTTGTTGATCTCTTCCGGACTCAATGTTTTCGCTTTTTCAGGCGAAACCAAGCCTTTTTCGATGGCCTTGCTGAGCACTCGTTCCGGATTGATACCACCACCGTCATCCACAACCTCGATGAACACAGCATTGCCTTCCTGGCCTGCTTTAAGGAGAAGGGTTCCGGTTTCTGCCTTCTTGCTCCCCTGTCTGACCGAGGGCTTTTCAATACCGTGGTCGAGGGAATTACGCACAATGTGCACCAAGGGATCGACTAGGTCTTCCGCCACCCCCTTATCAATCTCCGTATCTTCCCCTTCGAGCACCAGATTCACCCGCTTGCCGTTCTTGCGGGTGATATCCCTCACTAGGCGGGGGAATCTTTTGAAAAGGTCGCGCACGGGAACCATGCGCATGTCCATCACCTTGCGCTGTAATCCTCCGGAGATGCGATCCAGCGCCGACGATGCCTCATGGAATTCCTTCAGAGTGTTTGCCTGGTTTGATTGGGGGTCCTCCAACTCCTTAGCGATGTGGTGGAAGGTATTGCGCGTAACAATCAATTCCCCGACCAGGTCCATGAATACGTCCAGCATGGACTGATCGATCCGCATCGTTTTGACGGCAGTGGCTTCCCCTGCGGCCCGGCGATCCCCTCCCGCCCGGCGGTCCCCGGTGGCTCGCCGGTCGTCTGCGAAACGACGTTCCCCTGTGGTGCCGGGCTTCACGGTTGCAACCGTGCCCGCAGCGCCAACATCCACGCTGGTCATCTGCCCAGCCGCCTCGCGAGGAGTTTCCCACCTCCGAAAAGGACGTCTTGATGCTCTCGAAAAGGCACTGAATGCGCTCGATCATTGGCTGCGAGACCGCCCCTTGATTGCGGATCAACTCCAGTTGACCGTCAACTTCCTCGCAGCGCTTGGCCAATTCGGCATACCCCATGTACGCAGCGCTGCTCCGGAGAGATCGGCACGCCCGTGTCAATACGCCCAAGTTGGGTTCAACGAGGTTGCCCTGCAGAGCCCCCCCCCGGAGCAGATCACCCATGGATTCGATGTATTGGTTTGCAGAACTAAGGAAAACCTGGCTGTCAGAAGTGCAGGATTTAACCGTTGAAGCGGCGCCCTCGCCACCTTTGGCCTGCAGCTCCAATCCCGCATTCTCGCTCAATAAGCGCGCGAGCAAGGTCTCACAGATGCTGTTGTCAGGCTTTGCTGCCGGATCGGCAACGAGGGCCTTCAGCGCATCCAGAATCGAGCTGAACAAATCGAGTTGCTCGTCCGTGACTTGCTTCCCCTTCTCATCGCGAACCGTTTCGAGGAGGCTCTCAAATGCGTGACTCAGTCTTGAGATCGTGGTTAGCCCCAAGTAAGACGATGTGCCTTTGATCGAATGGATTCCCCGCAGGAGAATACCAATGGCTTCCCGGTTCTGGCGCTGCCGGTCCAAGTTGACCAACGCCCGATCGCATGACTCAATGTGCTCAGACGCTTCCAGTTGAAACTCGTGAAGCAGTTGCTCGCTAACGTCGCCACTTTCGCCCGTTGGGATCTCGTCACCACCCGGTTGAGGTTCAAGCTCATTGCTGGCTTTGAATTCCGCTATTTCGAGCTCGCACTCGTCTTCAACAAAAATGAACACGTCGCGAACCGCTGCGATGGGCTCACTGGTAGTTAGGGTTACATCCCATGCCAGATAAGATTCCTCGGGAACCAACTCGTCCAAACTGGGAACATGGTCCACCTGAGCCGTGATGGCTGCTTTTCCAAGCCGGCTGAGCTCTTTAAGCAGCGCCAGGGGATCAACGCCTCTCTTCAGTACGTCGCGACCCGGCGCGAAATGGACTTGATACGTCATCGGAGCGTTGGGCGTGGTGGGATCGGCTGGTTGCTGGCTGGGTTGCGGCTCAGGGGCCGCGGGAGCAGCGCCTTGCAGCCTGCCCAAATCTTTGACAATCTGGTCGCGATTCCCTGAGGTGGCGTTCTGCTCAGCCTCCGACTTCATCAGCAGAATTCCGATCGCGTCGCGGGCGGCGAGAATCAAATCGATGAGCTCATTCGTTACTCGCACGCGGCCGCTGCGCACACAGTCCAGGGTGGTTTCAACGTGATGGGCGAAGCGAGCCACCTCGTCAAATCCAAACATGGCACCGGAGCCCTTGATGGTGTGGAAGGCTCGAAAAAGTCGATTGACCAACTCTTGGTTGGTTTCGTCCTTTTCGAGTTCAAGGGTAGCAATATCGATGTCGCCGAGCAGGTCAAGCGCCTCTTGACGATATGAAGCCGCGTGTTCGCTGGAAGGAGCCATGGAAATGTTCCTACTTAGAGCGCCGAGGCAAGGCGACGCTCGACTTTACTGCCGTCACTCCGGAAGCGAAATTTCGGTTGGTTCCGGGAAACCCAGAAAGCGACTCATGCCCGCAAGCGCGGCATTGTCACCACAAGCAGCCGAGATTTCCGTCCAAATGAATTCCTTGTTATCGCGAAGTGTGTCTGTCCGGGCCGCATACAGGATCTGGAGGCTGGCGATGTCCACATCTTCCACCTCGGCCAGCGAAACGAAAACCTGATTGCTGCGCGCGATGATCCCGCTGAGTACGTCTCGCAGCTTGTGCCCACGCTCGATGGTCAACAAACCCGAAAGCGTTAGATGATTTCCGTCTTCTTTAATAGCTAGATTCATGACGACTACCTCATCTGCCCCGCCAGCATGTTGACGTTGGCGATCAGCGTTGCCGGCTCAACCGGCTTGCACATATAAAGGTCGGCGCCTGATGCGATCCCCTTTGCTCGATCTTGTGGTCCCTCCCCAGAGGAGATGAGAATGATGGGGACGAACTCATAGCCCTGGGTCTTCCGAATGTTTTTTGCCAGTTCGTAGCCGTCCATGCGAGGCATGTTTACGTCAGTGATAACAAGCCCGAAAGGTTCCTCGAACAACTGCTCCAAAGCCGAGTAGCCATTCGGGGCCGTCGCGCACCGGTAGCCGGCTGTCTCCAAGGCATATTTGTGGAAGGCCAGAACAACGGGGGAATCATCGACGATCAGAATTCGTTTCGACATGGTATGTCTCATAAAGGCTTCCGGTATGCCAGGAACTTATCCATCCGTTCCAGAGAGAACGCAGCGGTCAATCGGCCTACCGATTCCGAGTGACCGAGAAACAGGTATCCGCCGGGAACGAGAGCATCATAGAAACCATTCACCACTTTGCGTTGGGAATCTTCGTTAAAGTAGATCAGCACGTTGCGGCAGAAAATAAAATCGTAGTCCCGCCGCAGCCGCATATCACCGCGATCCATCAAATTGGCGCGCCCGAAGTTGATGGCGCAAGAAAGCGTAGGGTCGACTTGCCAGCCAGATTCTATTTTGGAGAAGTACTTTATTCGATAAGGAACGGGAGTATCTTTCATCGAACGGTCACAAAAAACTCCTTCGCGACATGCCGCCAAGACGCCCCGATCGATGTCCGTGGCATCGATACTCACATCCCACATGGGATAGTCCCTGATCATTTCATGAAGGATAATGGAGAGCGTGTAGGGCTCTTCTCCGGTTGAGCAGGCGGCGGACCATAACTTCACGCGATAATCCCGATTGAGCCGCTTGGCGTCCAGGTAAGGAGGCAGAACCTTCTCCGCGAATCCCTGGAGTTGAGGAAAGTCTCTAAACAAATAGGTTTCGTTGACGGTGATCTCGTCGATCAAATTGTTCAGTTCGTACCGGTCTTTCTCTACCAGGAGAAAGTAATACTCCTTCAAGCTCAGTGACCCGGATGCTGCCATTCTCCTTTCGAGCCGGTGGGATAGCATGAGGTCCTTCTTCGCGCCCAAGCAGATACCGGTATTCAGTTCGATCAGGCCCCTGATTCGGCCCATAACCTCGTCGTCATTCATTAGCATGGGGTTACCTAAGGCCTTCTTACCGACGCCTCGGTGACCTTGAGGGAAGAGTCGTAGAAGTGCTTGGTGTAAGGCGATAATTTGCCGACCTCAACCGAACGGAGAGCTTTCAGGGCAGTTTCCCCGCCGATTTGCGAGAGCGCGGAGAATACGCACAACTGCATCCAGGGCGGACCGCCAAGATGGTTCGCCAGATACGGAGTTGCCCGTGAATCGCCCATGTGACCCAGGGCTTCGGCGGCGGAGCCCGCGACATTGGGATTGTCATCGCAAGAAGCGCCGCAACCGCCTCTAAGCACTTGCCGGCACAACCCCGGGCCACCTTGCCCAGGATGTCGAGAGCAAATTTCCTGACATCGGGCGAGGCGGATTTGCAAGCCGCGACTAGAACGTCAATCGACTCCGGGCCAACTCGTTCCAGGATCTCGATGGCATAGTTCCGAAGCGCCACGTCTTCCGTTTCCAAGAGTGGGGCAACGTGTTCCGAGACAGCCTGTCCGCCGATTGCCACCAGGGCATCGACCGCCGCCTCGCGCACCGCCACTTCCGGATCTCTTACCGCCTCCACGAGCGCGGGCACTGCACAAGCGTTGTGCAGATCTCCCAGGTCTTCAGCCGCATAGCGGCGAGTCGTCGGGTCGTGGCTGGCGAGCTGTTCGATCAAAAGATCATGCCGGTCGGTCATGTCACCAACTCCTTACGCCTCACCGTGCACTCGCTTCCGCGCCTCGTGTCAACTTCGCACTAGGGCAACAATCTTTGACCCGATGGCATAAGCGGGAAGGATAAACTCTGCTCCGCCTCGTTCGATAGCCGCCTTCGGCATTCCGAACACGATGGCTGTCTCTTCCGACTCGGCAATCGTGTGCCCACCCGCCGCTCGAATCGCGGTCATCGCCCTGGCGCCATCGTCGCCCATGCCGGTGAGTAGCACGGCGATGGTTTTGGAGCCATAACGGGAAAGCACGGATTCCATGGTGACGTCAACGGACGGGGTGTATGCCGCGTCCTGGGGATTGGTACTGATATACGCGAGAAACCCTTTATCGCCCAGGCGCGAGCCGAGCGCGAGATGGAAATCCCCAGGTGCCAGATACCCACAACCAGGCTCAATCAACTGACCCATCTTTACTTGGCAGAAGGGTATATTGCAGCTCGCGCTGAGTCGCTGCGCGAAGGACGGGGTGAACGTGCCCGGCATATGTTGAACGATGATCACCGGGACGCCAAGGTCCGCCGGGAATTTGGAGATGATATCGGTGATGGTGGCGGGCCCCCCCGTCGATTGCCCGATCACAACGATCTTGCCGGGGCCGGAGGCCCGGACGGCAGGCGCGGTGCGGAACTGAGTTCCGATAATCCGTTTTCGGTGGCCGGGGTGACCGCTTGGTGCGGCTAAGCCGGACCAGGTTCCCACGATTGGCTGCGCTCGCGTTGTAGAGCTTGGTGCGCAGGTCGAAGGTGATCTGATCCAGTAGCTTGGAGACGGTCCCATCGGGCTTGCCGACAAAATCAACCGCTCCCAGTTCGAGCGCCTCGTAGGCGGCCAGAGCCCCTTTCTGCGTCAGCGAACTGACCATCACCACCGGACGGGGAGCTTCCGCCATAATGTGCTGTAAAGCAGTCATCCCGTCCATCCGGGGCATGTTGACATCCAGGGCGACCACGTCGGGGTCCAAGGCCTTGGTTTGCTCCACCGCTTCGACGCCGTCCCGAGCGCTGGCCACGACTTCGAGCCTGGGATCACCCTCGATGAGTCTTTTCAATTCCCGGCGCATTAACGCCGAGTCGTCTGCCAATAAGACGCGAATCTTCTTGCTCATAGCATGTGCATCTCCCAAGGGGATTTGGGAAATGATCCGGCGCCGCGCCCACCATCTGCGCAGTACCCTCCTCCCCAGTAACGGCGAAAGCTGTGAATGAGCTCAGCGCTGCCGTTCGGGGCCGCGAATCCAATTCCCCATCAGTTCATCCCTCACCCCTCCGAAGAGGAGTAAGGGGTGAGAGGTGCCCGCCGTAAGGCTCTCCTCGTATCACCCATCCTCTGAAACTGTGCCATTCAGAGGCGCGTCCCAACATGTCCGTCAGCGACTTGCTACGCCGCAGACGACGGTGCGGTTCCTTCCGGCAGCGCGACGTCTTGGGCGCTGCTCAGGATGGAATCAGCATGAATGAGGGTGATGAGACGCTTTCCGTCCTGGAGTTTGGCCACGCCGTCGATATAATGAGTCTCCGAGTCCGCGATCAGGGCGGGAGGCGGTTCGATCTGGCTCTTCGCCACCCGGAGCACTTCGCTGACCGAATCCACAATCAGTCCGGTCGTCTTGCCGGCGATATCCACGACCACGATGCGGTTTTGTTCGGTTCTCTCGCTGGTCGCCATGCTGAACAGCACGCGCATGTCAATCACGGGTAAAACCCTGCCGCGGAGATTGATGATGCCGCTGACGTGGACCGGTGCATTGGGCAGGGCCGTAATTTGGCCCACGCGAATGATTTCCTGCACCTTCATGATGCTGATCGCATACTCTTCTTGGGCGAGTCGAAAACAGACGAGTTGCTCCTCGTCATCTTGTGCTTTTGTCGCGTGGTTACTCTCTTCCATTTTGTTCCCCGTAGCTTCCGAGATCTGAGCCCTGTCTTCGGCAGAAAGCAGCTTTCCAAGGTCGACCAGCATGATCAGGCGTTTGCCGTCGTTCAGCTTGCCCACGCCTTTCAGCCAGCCGGCATCACTGGAATCAACCATCCTCGGAGGAGGTTCCACCTTGCTCTTGGGAACCCGCAGTACCTCTGAGACTGAGTCCACCCGGATGCCGGTTACAACGTCATCCAGGTTGACCACGACGATTTTTGAGTCAGAAGTGGCGCCGCTCTTGGCGGCTTTGCTTCCGTCGGCCTGTTCCAGCTCCTGTTCGGCTTCTGACAGGCCGAAGCGGGCGCGCAGATCGATAATAGGGAGCAAGTGGTTGCGCAACGAGAGCACGCCTAACACGTAGCTGGGCGCTTGGGGAACGGGTGTAATCTCGGTTGTCCGGATGATTTCCTGCACGCGCTCGATCTCGATGGCAAACTCCGCCTGACCGACGCGGAAGGTCACCAGTTGCTCTTCTTCTTCCTTCGCTCCGGCCTGCAGCGCTTCGTGACTGCCGGAGTCCACAGCCGCTTTTTGCGTGCCTTCGGCCTGGGGCCCGCGTGACTCGTGGGTGGGCAGGATCTTTCCGTCCTCCAAGATCAACACCAGTCTTTTGCCCTCGTTGAGCTTGGCAATCGCCTTGAGGAATTGTCCGTTGACCCCCGCGGTCGTCGAAGGGGGTGGTTCCAGGGCGCCGTGTTCCACGGAAATAACCCCGGAGACACTATCCACCACCAGCCCGGTGGTGGAGCCGCCCGCGTTAAGGACCACAACGCGAGTGTTCTCGTCTTTCTCCTTGGCGCTCATTCCCAGTCGCCTTCGCAGATTGGCCACCGGCAGAATGTTGCCCCGAAGATTGCCAATTCCTTCCATGTAGCACGGGGCGTTCGGAACCTCGGTCAGTTCCGGCGAACGCACAATCTCCTGTACCACCTGGATCGGAACGGCAAGCTCCTCCTGCGCGAGTTTGAAGACAACCAACTGCTCCGTGCCTGCAACTTCTTGTCCTGTAACTGCCATATGCATCTCCCTTGAATGAAAGGTATCGTCTACCAGCTTGTCGACGTGCTCAGCCCGCCTGTCATTCTGAGCAGCGATATCCGAATGTCGGCTACCCATGACCGGCAGTCCCACCCGCCGTCTTCAACCGTGAGGAAGCGAATGAGTTGTTCATCCACTTGGGGGAGAGCGCCGCAAGGGTGCGTGACCAGCGCGGCGCCCTAACAGGGAGGAAAGGCATGATTCCTCGCTTCCCCAAAATCACTCTCCCCACGTCCTCCAGCAAACCGCTGCCGGCTAGTGCTGAAGGTCGTCTGCCATCGCCGCGATCTCTTCGACGGCCTGGGTCAGCTCCTGTATGCCCCGGGATTGTTGTTGGGCCGATGCCGCCGCTTCTTCCGCCGCGCGCGAGGACTGCTGCGCTGCCGCAGCAATCATGTCGACACCCTTCTTGGCCTGTTCGGCCGCTGCCGCCGCCGCCTCAGAGTTCGAGTTGACGCCGGCCACGCCCTTCTGCACTTCCACCATGTCGGTCTCGATGGTCTGCAAGTTGGCAGTCGATTTCTTGGCGTTCTGGACTTCCTTCTCCGCCTCCAAACCGACCTGCAGGATGTCCTTGGCGACGACGGTGATTTTTTCCTGGATGTTCCTCACCAGGTCTTTGATTTTTTGCGCGTTGTCAGCGGAGTCGGCCGCCAGCGACCGGATGTCAGACGCCACGACGGCGAATCCCTTGCCATACTCACCCGCCCGGCCGGCCTCGATTCCGCCGCTGATCGCCAGCATGTCGGTCTTCATGGCGACGTTGGAAATGGCATCCACGATGCGGTCGATTTGCTTAATCCGCTGCTCCAGCTTCGACACATTCTCGGCCGATACCTTGCTGGCGTTGGCCGCGTGCTGACGCCTGAAATCAGCTTGTCAACCCCCGTCTTGCTGTCACCCACCAGCTTTTGCAGGGCGCCTACCTTTTCCAGGGACGTAGTGGCCTTGCCCCGGATGTTTTCTAGATTTTTCACGATCTGCTGGATGGCACTGGCGGATTCGGTGGTGGCGCTGGACTGCTGCTCGGCAGCCTTGGAAATTTGGTCGATAGCCTTCAGGACCTGTTGGGACGCGTTGTTCGCTTCGGTGATCGTCGCCGAGAGCTCTTCCGCCGATGCGGCAACCTCCTCACCGCCCTTCTCCGAGTCCGTGTTGGTCTTCAGAGTCTCGGCGAGCTGGGCAAGATCGGCGGTTGCCTGGTCAATCTGCTCCAGCGCCTTGGTCTGTTCCTGCGTAGTGTTGCGGGCTTCGGTGGATGCGGCGGCTGCCTCCTCGGCGCCGGCGGCGACGGCCTGCGTTCCTTTGTGAAACTGCTCGGCCGCTGCTCCGAGTTCGGCGCTTTGGTCGTTGATGACCTTCGCACCCTCCTGAACCCCTTTCATGTCGGTTTCGATTTCCAGTAATTGGTTCACAATTTCTTGGCCGCGCTTCACTTCTTCTTTGGCCTGAACGCCGGCTTTCTCCGTATCCTGGGCAACTGCCTTAACATCACCTTGGATATTACCGATCAGTTCCCGGATCTCGCGCGCCGATTTCTCCGCGCCTTCCGCCAGATTCACGC
>CAVYPU010000013.1:0-110249 GCA_963770415.1 uncultured Acidobacteriota bacterium | reverse complement strand
CTTGCATGTCTGCGCCTTGTATGGCGTCCTTCCGCAACTGCAGGAGTATTTTCACCTTGCGGTCGATCGCGCGGTCTAGCCCCGCTTCCTGCCGCAGCAGCATCTCCCAAGTCTTCCCCTCCGGCGCGAGACACGCCTCCCGCTCGATCGCGGCGCGCTCTTCGTTCTGCCGTTCCTCGTACTCGAGCTCTTCCTCGACGCTTGCGATTTCTTCCGCCAGCAGCTTCAACAGTTCCTGCCGGTCCCGTTCCCCGGGCGGGTCGGTCATTCCCAAGGCCTCGCGCACGTACGGCCGGCAGTCTTCCCCGGGACCCTTCGAGGCTATTATCTTGGCCTCTACGAATAGCCCGATCAGCCGGAAAATCAGCATCAGCCGCCACCCCTTGGGGTCCGCGTAATGCTCCGCCAGCACATCCCCCTGGCGCTGCGCGTAGACGCCCTCCCCCACCTCGGCCCGCACGAGCTCGAGATAAGAAAGCGTTCGCCGCAGCATCACCGCGGGGTCGGCCGGGGCCGGCAGGCTGCATAACAGCATCTCGTGCCGCGACGCGTCGAAGGTGGCGTCCGCCATCTCGCGCCGCCGCCGGTGCTGCCGCTCCTTGATTGCCTCGAGCGCGCGCCGCTTCAGGCCCGTCTGCATGCGCTCCAGGCGCTCGCGCCGCCAGTAGAGCCAGGCCAGGTCCTCGACCTGTTGATCGAAAAGCGCGTCGCCCGCATCGAAGGCGCTGCGCAGTTCCGCCCGCAGAGCCTCGAAGCGCTCCGGGTCTTCGCCCAGCGCCTTGAGCGCCTGCCGCTGATTGGCGGCCGAAACGTAACCGCCATGCTTCAAAGCGTTCATCTTCGAATGCTGCTTCGAGGCTGCCTGGCGCGGCCCGGTCGAGCGCCGGGAGTTGGCCCGCGCCGCCTCGAGAAGTTCAGTTGTAAGCCGGGGTGATTTGCGTAAAGACACGATTCCTCCTGAAACGGGAAGTGATGAAGACGGGAGAAGAACTCCCCCGCCGGCCGGGTAAGACACCCCAGTAGCCTACTACAGAGCCCGGCCCCTGTCAAGAGACAGGATGTCACACGCCTAGGCCAGGGAAGGTGGCACGGGCATTCCTTCGCTACGCTCAGGACCGGCTCTGCCCGTGCGCACGGCCAAGATGGCCGTGCCACAATGTGCGGCGGGCTGGCGCAGACCTCTGCCGTTTGAGGTCTGCGATTTCGCGAAGCGAAACTCTTAGAGGTGATGGCCGATGCCCAAAAAACGGTTCGCTGCCGCGAACCTCCGAGACATCAACAATCGGATGTCTGCGCCAGCCAGCCAAGACTATACCTCCGCAAAAAAGAGGATTCAGGCTTCGGGAGTCAGGACTCAGGAATGTCCGCCTGCGTTTTCGCCGATTCCTGGACGCTGCATCCCGGCTTCATGTATTCTCTGAAGATTCCAAAGCGCCAATGGTCATCTTACATTACGAGTAGGGGGGAAACAGGCAAGCGACATTGAAGCACTGAGCCACCGTAACGGACTTCAGCTTGGCCGCGAATCCCACCACAGGCGGATTCTGAATTTTGGCGCGGCGCCCGTCCCAGAGCGGCCCTCGCGGGTTCGCGGCGTTTCGGCGAGTTTTCTCTTGACAAGGTGTTAGTCTATATATAGGATACACATCTATAGGAGAGTCACATGCTTGGAATCGACGCCAGAATCAAACGCGGCAGCGGCAAGCTGGCCATCCTGGCGCTGCTCGACCAGGAGCCGATGCACGGCTACGAAATCTCGAAGCGCATATCGCAAGCCACGGGCGGCGTCCTCCAGTTCAATCTCGCTTCGCTCTATCCGCTGCTCTATCGCATGGAAAAGCGCGACTGGGTGAGAGGGAAATGGGAGGAAGCGCCGAGCGGGCGCAAGCGGCGCTACTACCACCTGACGCCCAAGGGGAAGCGGCAGTTGGCGCCTCTGCGCCGGGAATGGAGCCTGTTCTTCCAGGCGCTTCACAATCTGGCGGGAGTTGCCCATGCTGAATAACCAGGCGTTGATCCGCGAGCGGCTGGGCGCGCTCGGCCTGGCCCCGCAGCGCGAAGACGAGATTCTGCGCGAGCTTGGCGACCACGTCGAGGACTCGGCCGCGGCGCTTGAAGAGGACGGTGTTTCGCCGGAAGAAGCTCTTCGTGAGGCGCTCGATTCTGTTCCATGCTGGCATGAACTTTCGGAAGAAATCCGTCGTGTGGAAACTGAGGAGGTAACGATGAATTACCGGACCAAGGTTTTGTGGTTGCCGGCGCTGATCGCTACTGCCATCAGCAGCGGCCTGCTCGCCCTTTTCCAGAGTGCCGGCCTCGTGCCGCGTTTTTATTGGCTGACTCAAGGATCGGGCTCACATCTCTTTTTCGTCTTTTACTTCCCCTGGCTATGCTTGCTTCCCCTGGTCGGGGCGCTCGCCGCTTTCTTGTCAAAGCATGCCGGCAGCAGAGTTATCCATCGGTTGCTGGCCGCGCTGGCTCCGGCGCTGGGAACGCTCGCCGCGTTTCTCGCCATTCCGTTTATCACTTTGGGCATTTACACGGTCATGTCTTTGCTCCACCGACGGCCTGCGTATGGCGGCTTCTACCCTGTCCTGTTCTTGACGGCCTTCCTGATTTACTTCCTGAACTGGGTGCTCGTACCGGCCATCGCGCTTCTGATCGGCGCGGCTCCCTTCCTGCGCAAGGCTAACCCGGCGTCTTGAGAACGTGGGCTGGCGCAGACCCTGCCTTGTAGGGTCTGCGATGTCCCGAAGGGGCAGGTTTGGCCCGGCAGGCGACTTGAGCTGGTCACCCATAGATGGTGGCTTTCAAGCGCTGCGGCTTTTAATTTCAGATAATTGTATTCCCATTAATGCATCTGCGCATATATGCAGCACGGAGAGCCGCAGGGCCTCTCGAGAACGAGTCTCGGGGCTACAACCTGAAAATTCAACAGTCGATCGGCATGCGGAGGAGAGTATAATCGCCTCGGTTCCCCGAGGGAGTGCGGATGTCTGGAGACTGCCCCTTCGGGACATCGACCCACGAGTAGCACGTCATTCCCGCGTAAGCGGGAATCCATTGGGCCGATGGTGGGCCCCCGCTTTCGCGGGGGTGACGACGAGGGGTGATGTTCATTCGGGTGGGCTGCAAGCCCATTAATACTCCTCAGGACGACAAGCCAGCCGGTTTTCATACTGGCACCCGAGGGGAAATCGCAGACAACACAAAGCGGGGACTGCGCCAGCCGGCCGCAGTATCCCATCTGCGGAGAAGCTCCAATCTCCCTGCTCCGCGGAGGAGAAAGCAAAAAGTAGCTGCTGGGGACACAGGAGTGTTGATGAGGTAAAACCATGATTCGCCAAATTGCTGCCCTGGTTCTAGGTGGCCTGCTGCTGACTGCGACGGGCTGTAAGAAGAAGGCGAGCATCACGCGCCAGCCGACGGCTTCCGGGTATGTAGGTGGAGGCGGAATGATGAAGTACTTGGCGGCACAGGCAGCGCCGCTTCAGCGCTACATAGCGGAACGTCATGAGATTGAAGTCATCACGCCGGAGCCAGAACTCCACAAATCCTGGGAGTCCATCGTGGCTTTCTGCGCGACGATCCAATGCGAGGTCACATCCTCCAGTATCACTGCGAGGACGGGCGACTCCATTCCCTCAGGTACAGTGTCGTTGCGGGTGGCTCCCCAGGACCTGACGAAGCTGCTCGCTCACGTCCAGAATCTGGGTCACGTGGCGCAGCATACGACAGAGCGCGAAGATATGACGACGGCGGTGGTTGACACTGACGCCAAGGTCAAGAATCTCACGGCCTTTCGAGACAACTTAAGGGCGATGCTCGCCAAGCCTTCCGCGACTGTAAAGGACCTCATAGAAATACAGCAGCAGTTAACCGACACGCAGTCGCAATTGGACAGCGAGACGGGCAGCCGGAAAATCCTGGCGAATGAAACTGAGAAAATTGCCGTCCGTCTTACGTTTCGCGTCAAGGAACGCACAACGAACGCGCGGGGGGTTGCGCTGATATGGGATGCTCTGCGCGAGTCCGGTTCGGACATGGCAGAAAGCGCTGCCTTTCTGATCACTGCAATTGTCACCGTCATACCATGGCTGTTTGTAATCATCCCAGCCCTTTGGCTTCTCGCCAAAGCTTGGCGCAAACGCCGCCTGGGCCGGGCGACCTCTCGACCGCCATCTCAGGCCGTGACTTGATAAGTAGGCCATCGAAAATGTTGTTCGGGGACATCGCAGAGCCGACAAGGCTGGGTCTGATGCGCCAGGCGGCAAACGGCGTTGGAGGAATTAAACTATGAAAAACAAATGCGACCGGAATATTTTGGTTTCCAATTCGCCCTCCGTCAGGCGGCGGGAATTCTTGCAATCGGCAGCCGGAGTGGCTCTGGCCGCGGCCGGGATGAAGGCCGCCGCTGCCGCGCCTGAGATCACATCGCAATCCCCGATCCGGGTAGGGCTGATCGGCCGCGACGGCCATTTCGAGACGGTTCTCGGCAGCATTCCCAAGCTTGCGAACGTGCGGTGGGTTGCCTATGCCAAGAGCCGGCCTGATGAGGACAGCGCCTGGGTGTCGAAGCACGCCGCCGGAAGCCGCGACACTCGCGTGTATGACGACTACGGTGAGATGCTCGAGAAAGAGCCTCTCGAAGTGGTGGGAGTTTGCCTGCCCCTCTACCAGAACGCCGAAGCCTCGACCGCAGCGGCGCGCAAGGGAATTCACGTGGTTAGTGAAAAGTCCGCGGCCACCGATCTCTCGGACCTCGCGCGGCTCGAGCAGGCGGTCCGCGAGAGCCGCGTTCACTACACCATCATGCTGGACATGCGCGGCCAACCGATTTTCCAGGCGGCCCGGCAGGCCGTCCAGGCGGGGGCGGTGGGCGAACCCATTCTGATTTCCAGCCAGAAGTCTTACAAGTGGGGGCAGGAGCGTCCCTGGTTTTACAAGGAACGAAAGACCTACGGCGGGACCATTCCCTGGATCGGGGTCCACGCCATCGACTTCATGCGGTGGGTGTCCGGTGAGAAGTATGTCGCCGTGGCGGCCTACCAGGGGAATAAGGCGCACCCGCAGTATCCGGGCTGCGAGGATCACGCCGGGATGTTGTTCCGCCTCGCGAACGGCGGCACCGCCACTTGCCACCTCGACTTCCTGCGCCCTGAGGCTGCCTCGACGCACGGAGACGACCGCCTGCGCATCGTCGGCAGCGAGGGCGTGCTGGAAGTCTCGGGCGTTGAAAAGCGGGCCAGCCTCATCAGTATGCGGGGGAA
The DNA here is from genome assembly GCA_963770415.1 of uncultured Acidobacteriota bacterium. Lineage (GTDB taxonomy): Bacteria > Acidobacteriota > Terriglobia > UBA7540 > UBA7540 > CAVROP01. Next base: position 104,979 of record CAVYPU010000013.1, on the reverse strand, counting down.
GTCCGGGGATTTGCCCCTTCCACCCACGATCGAATTCTTCCCCGCCTTCATCGCCCAATTGCGCGGCGAACGCCAGCCCTTGGTCCCGAGCGCCGATGCCTTCGACATCACACGTACGTGCCTAAAGGCCCGCGACGCCGCCGACACTCAGGCGTGGGTGGCACTCTGAACTTGCGTCACTGTGATTCGCCGAATAAGTCGGGCGGATACGACAGGGGAGTTTACGCCTTTTAAACTGTGTGGCTTTACTTAACCCACAGCCAACGGGCGCACTCGCTTGACGAGTTCCCGCAGAAACTCATCGGAGTGTATGAACATCGCGAAATGGCCTCCGTGGATCGGGACGAACTGCTTGCGAGGCGTTTTCATTAACTTGAAGTACTCCCTGGCAAGGGCAGTTGGAGTCGTGAAATCCTCATCGCCCTCAAAAACGAACATGGGCAGGGAAAACTCCAGGCCAAGCTCTGCCGGGCTGAGGGATCTGGTCTGCGACACGAGCACGTCGGCAAGGATCTGGCCATCGGTATCGTCGTTGATGTCCTCGAGTGAGACGCCGGGCGCGACCAGGGCAAGCCCAATCGTTCCGTAGAGGAACTCGTAGGCGCCTTCGAATTTGTTCGACCACTTGCGCTGCACGCCGTAGCCTTCGCCGCTGGGATAGGGAGGAGGGCCGACGCGCTTCAACTCGTCGATGGCCTGCTGGTTTCCGGTAGCCTCGGCCTTTTCGAGCAGCGCGTCATAGGCCGCCGAATAGTTTTTCGCTTCGTCGGCGACCTGGCCCGTGCCCACGTACGCGTAGAAGAGATCAGGCCTGGCGCGAACCATTCCCAGGCCAAGGATCGTGCCGAACGAATGAGCGACGACGATAATTTTTTCTTTGCCAAGATGCTTCGTCAGATACTCGGCTAGTTCCACTCCGTCTTTGGTCATGCGGTCAACGGTCATCGTTGACGCCACAGCTCGTCCGGTCTTTCTCAGCGTTCTACCCGCACCCCTCTGGTCCCATTGCACCACGGTGAAATACTTTTCCCAAGGAGCGAAGAACGCGAAGGACCAGGGATTGGTGACGTCGCCCGGACCGCCGTGCAGAAACAGCAGCACGGGATTGCCGCGGTCCTCGCCGCGAATCGTGACCCATTGCTCGATACCGCCGATGGCGACGTAGCTGCCCTCGTCGATACCCTTGGCGGTCGAAATCGCGTAATCGCGCGCATTGCGGGCCCGCATAAAGGATGACGCCTCTTCAAACTTGCGGTATTCCGCGTCGACGGCTGATGCTGCGGCTGGTGGCTGACTTTTGTCGGCTTGGCGCGGCCTCCCACAATCGACACAGAAAAGGACAAGACACGAGACAAAGATGGCACGGAACATGCGCTGCTCCTTCACGATTGCGCTCCGCAAGCTTTGAAAAACTTAGACGCGGCCAGAGCAAGGAGGACAGCAAATCGTATACCTTATATACTCGTTCCGAGAAGTACGAAGAACTACCGGGATTCTTCGCTGCGCTCAGAATGACAAGCGAAGGGGTGGGCATGAAGGCGAACGTTTCAGCCGCGCCCGACCAAAAGCGGGCGCGTTTCCACACGCCTACAGTTGGGCCTGGGCGCGATACAGGCTGACGTGTTTCCGGCGCAAATACTTTCGCAGGTCGTCTTTCATCACAGCGCCTGATTGGGTGAGGGAATCTTCGTGCTGGCGATAGAAGAAGTGGCCTCCGTGGAGACCCTGGATTTTCGCTCCCGCGGCCGCCAGGCGGATCCAGAAATCGTAGTCCATCCAACGCGGGATTTCCTGATCGATGCCGCCGACCTCCGACCACAGGCTGCGCCGAAACGCGGCGCAAGTGTGAACAAAATTGTGGCGCAGGAGCATCTCGAGCGTCGTCACTTCCGGAACTTCCCAGAGGCTGCGGAAGCCTTCAAACAGGATGGCGTCGGGATTCACAACGTCCGCGCCCTCCGCCAACATTCGGCCCGCTTCATAGAGATAGCTCGGACCGATCCGGTCGTCCGCGTCGAGCAATACGACGAAGTCGCTCGGGGCTGCGGCGACTCCACGGTTTCTTGAATAACCCGGACCCCGCCTCCTCGGGTTGCGCAGGTAATGAATGTGGGGAAACTGCGCGGCGAGATCGATGGCCACTGCGGAAGTCTCGTCCGTCGAGGCGTCATCGACGATGTGGATTTCATAGTCGGCATCGCTGGCCAGCACAGATTCCACCGCTTCCCTTAAGTAGCGGCCGTAATTGTGGCAGGGAATTACGACGTTCCATGGAACCAGGGCGGATGGATTCCTGCGCAGGCGCAATTCGCGGAGCGCCTGACGCACTGCCAGACCCTTCATGTGCCGATGAATCGGCTCGCGCCAGAGGGCGACCCCCGGCTCGGAATGCCCCTCCAGATGCGTGACGTTGCCGAGGACGGTGTTGTGCCGCCGCGCGAGCAGCATGGTAAAAAACTTGTCGGCCTCCCGAAGGAAGAGCGAATCCTCAAAAATCGTGGGGGGGAGCTGTTCCAGAACGGCCAGCCACTCCTGCCGGAGAAATGCTCCCCAGCCGAGAAACGCCATGTGCGACTCGCCATAAATGTGGCGCTCGCGACGGCGCCAATGCTGAGGGGTCAGTGCGTGGGCGATTCGCGTCGGGTCACTCAGAAACACGCGATAGAGTCCCGCCACGTCGTGATTCAAGGCGTCGTCGTCCTGAACATAAATCACCGAGTTGCGCGCCAGGGCTGCGCATAGAAATCTACCAAAGCACTGGTAGTTGTTCGGCGATTGGATGACACGAACGGCAGGGTCGGAGAACTGCAGGCGAGTTTCCGGGTCGTTGTTCCATATCAGGATTTCGTCAATAAACCTGATCCGACGTAATGCCTGAACCACGATCTGCAAGTTCTGCGGTCTCTTCCAGGACAGCAAGCAGGCACTCGCCGAAGGGCCTTCGAAATCGGCGCCGACTGCATGATTAGAACTTGGGCTCGGCACAGTCCCCCCTCCCCCTCTCCCAGCACGCGGTATTCGAAATAAAATTTTTACCAAAAGATTATTGACTTCCATTCACAGTATGCTACATTTAGTCCATCCGTAAGCGAAAAAATGTCATTTTGTTTGGGCTGAGACCTCATTCTGAATACTGAACCGCGTTGCTCAGTTGAGTGGGTGCTTTCATGGCATTGGACTCCGTCGCGGAATTGGTTCGGCGGGCTGCGGAAGACACGGGCGTCGTAGAAGCGCTCAGGAACGACCCCGCGCGCCTGCGCTCGGCACTGAATTTGAGCGGCGCGCACCTCGAGGCGCTTCGCAGCGCGGCGGCGTTTTTGCCCAAACCCGGCATCAAGGCCGCGAAGCCTCCGGCACCGCTCCGCGAAAGCATCGTATTTGCCTCGGCCACAAGCGGCGGCACGCTCCTTCCTCCCGAGGGTTCGGGGGAGTTCGAGATTCCTGGCTATACCGGAGGGATCCCAGGTGGGCCTGCCCCCCAGGGGCCAAGTCCGAGTCCTATACCCAAGGGGCCCGGGGCATCGCCGTCACCCGGAGTGCCACCGGCGACTCCAGCACCGCAGGCGCCTGGGACGTTTCCACCAAAAGGCTTGCCGCCGGTAACCCCGAAATCACCTACGTGCGTCGTGCCTAGCCTGGTTCCGACCGCGCCAATTCAGGCGCCGTCAGTCCCTTACGCCTATCCGCAGTGGCCGGTTTCACCGGGCCAAGCGCCAGTGTGGCCCCCGACGTGGATGCCGCCATCCTGGGTGTCACCAACCGCAGTGCTCCCAACACCGGGGGGGCTACATACCGGGCCTCCGCAGGTCACGCCTTCTCAGGAGGGACCCGGAACACCGTCGGTTTCCGTGACACCGCAACCGCCATGCCCGCCGGCTGGTGTTCCGATGGGCGGGTTTCCAGCGCCCGTACACTGTGCCCAGCATCAGGGGACACATTGTCACTGCGCCGCAATTATGGGTTGCGTATCGCTGGTGTTGACTACCGCCCTTGCTGCGATCACGGCAATCACCGCGATTGCGAAGCGAAGATAAACGCGAACGACCCGTCACGAAAAAGGAGGCGTCATGCCGATCAAACGAAAACATAAGGTGATCAAGAAGCACAAACCTCCAGTGGCGCCGCCAGCGCCTTTGCCGTCCAGGTCGCGAAGCACCTTTGGCATTGTTGGCAGGGCAACGGCCCCATTGCGCCACTTTGCCGCCCTTGCCGCTGCTGCCACGACAGGTGGCGGTGGCAGCAGCGGCGGAATGGGCGGTACGACAGGTGGGACGACAGGCGGCACCACCGGCGGTGGCACAACCGGGGGCCACACCGGAACCACGGGCGGTACGACAGGCGGCCACACCGGAACTACCGGAGGGACGACAGGCACCACTGGCGTGACCACCGGGACCACCGGCGGGGTTACCGGCACGACGGGTACTCCTGGCCATCCGGGTTCACCCTCGAGCAGCGGACCAGGGGGCAGCCCAAAGCTTCCACCACCTCCTGCAACGCCCGGAAAGCCCTCGACCCCTGGAACGCCCAAGACTCCTCCTGCAGCACCGGGCAAACCTGGGACACCACAAGTCCATCCGGGAACACCGAGCAAACCGGGTGTGCCCAAGGTCCAACCCGGCACACCGATTCAGCCAGGCGTGCCGGGAGTGCAACCCGGCGTGCCAGTCCACCCGGGTTTTCCTCAGCCGGTACCCGGGCTTCCCGTCCCCCCGGCTATCGCGCCGTCAGGTCCGGGCTTCCCAGGCTTCCCATCGACGCCGGGCGTTCCCTCGATTCCCGGCTTCCCGTCGTTCCCATCCCCTGGTTTCCCGGCATTTCCCTCTTTCCCGGGAACACCAGGGTTTCAGCCGGCTCCAGGGATTCCTGGCTTTCCGTCGATTCCGTCGGCACCCTCAACCCCCACAACCCCGGGAGTTACACCAAGCGGACCGACTCCGTTCAACTCCTGGAACGCCCGGGACCACTCCCGGAGTTCCTTGCGTCCCCGCTCCCTGCGTCCCCGCTCCCGTGTACCCAGGAGTGAGCATGCCCGGAATGGCAGGTGGGTGTGGTTGCTGCTGCGCGTCGATAGTCGGCATGGTATCGGTGGTATCGACAACCGCCACAACCGCGATTACGGCGATTACGGCGATCGCCTCAATGGGTTGCAGAAAGGACTGAGTTAACCTGTGCGGCCCGAAATCAGCGTTCTCGTGCCAGCCCGGAACGAGAGGGCAAGGCTTGCTCCGATGGTCCAATCCATCGCTCGCTCCAGGACCACGGAGGCCCGGGTCGAGTTCGTCATTGTCGATGACGCCTCGACCGATAACTGCATCGCGGAGCTTGTTTCCGTCGTGCCGCAACTTCTCGACGAGCCTGACATTGATATTCGAGTATGTCGCTTCGACCAGCACTCGGGAGTGTTTTGCGCCCGGAACCAAGCGGCGTCACTTGCCTCGGCGGACATCCTTTTTATCACGGATGCTCACGTTCAGTTCAATCGCGGTTGGGACGCGCTGGTTCTGGAAAATGTCCGGCCGAATCGTATCCTTGCGGGCACAACCTCCCAGTCCGGCACGGGCTTTCGCGGCCACGGCTGCCAGGCTCATGGTGCCGCTGATGGGTACTTCCTGGATTAAGAATCACGTTCCCAGCGCCACGCCCGTACCGATAGCGGCCTGTTCGGCAACGGTAATACCTCGGGAGCTTTTCGCGCGGCTAGGCGGCTACGATTCCGGGATGATGGTGTACGGCGCCGGAGAGCCGGAGTTCAGCGTGCGCGCCTGGTTGCAGGGAGCAGAAATCGTCGCGCTACCTGAACTAGAGGTCCAGCACGAATTCAAATCCCGCGACCAACTCTTGAGATACATGTCAGGAGTGCGCCCTTACTGGGTCCATAACTGCATTCGATTCGGCCTGCTTTACCTGAGCGAGCTCGGGTGCATGCAATTACTCAGCTACTATTCGCACGCTTTTCCAGCCGTCTTCCAAGGCGCCTTACGCAAGGTGGCCGAGAGCGACGTCTGGCAGCGCCGGGCGTCCCTCGAAAGAGAGCGCCGGCGCAGTTTTGATTGGTTCGTAAATTACTTCGGGCTTAAAAACCAGGCAGGCGGAAAGATTATCTGACCCGAGCAGCACCGCCCCACAGGCTCGGCAGGCGGGCTCTCGCGGGTCTCGACGAGTGTGCATGACCAGAGGTGCGCATGGCACTGAAGTTTGAGCTGTTACGCCCGGACGACCTCGTCACTCTAAAGATTGAGGCGCGCAACCTGCGGCTGGACACTTCTGATCACAAGAATCCAAAGCTTGTGGTCGAGCAATCGTCGAAGACGGCATATCTCATCTTCACCTTCCCGCCGCAGAGCATCCTCGAGAAGGCCTACTTCGAGGTGGCCCAGAACGTCGCGCAAGAGCCGCCGTTCAACCATCCGGTGCCGTTACCCGCACCGCAACCCCCGGCGCTTCCTAATGCGCCTGATAGCCTGGATACTGCGGGCAGCGTGCCGGTGCGCATGGCCGGCCCAAGCCAGTTGGTGTTTCGCCTTCCACCCAGTCTCAAGGAAATACCGTATCGCATCGACGCGCTGCTCGACTGGTCGAAACTGGAGCTTATGCTCTCACCGGCCGCTCTGGCAATCCCCAAACCACCTCCGCTATTGCGCCCTGGCCCTTTGCAGAGTTTTATTGAAATGCCCTTTCGGCTCATGATTTCGCCGGGAGGTGGTGTGGGATGGACGCACTCGAGACTTCCTAAGACCCACAGCGGCCTAACCGAACTTTGGCACACTCGAATTGCCAAAATTCAGAAGGTGCAGACCAAGTCCGGAGTCCAATACAAGTTCGTGGAGGCCAGCGACAAGAACCCCATTCCCTTGCGCGCCATCTGGTCCCCGGATTTTACCGATCACGGCGTGCTGCCGGATTTCACCGACCCGAATCCATTTCCTGCCGCGATGTCGCGGCGCGATCGCGCCGAATTGGTGATTCTCACCTCAGGCGTTACCGGCTACTACGTTCCCAACGCCGCAGGCGGCTTCACTACCTGGGTGCCCAAGCCCGTGCAGGCGAGCCGCGTGTTTCTATCGGCGCTGGGGGGGTGGTTGTCCTCTCGCGGCAGTTGGCCCACAGTGCCCGGCTACACCGTCAACGCCGTACCGCAAGCCCTGGAGCTTACCGAGTGGGTCCACCTTGCGACTGAAGGGCGCGACCACTACGTGAAGGTGGTGTACGCAGGCTATCTCCATCCCTTCGGCCACCGGGCCTCGCTGGTCAAAGTGACGGAGCGAAAGTTCGTGCCGCCCGATGGCGGCAATGTCACTTCCACCACGGCTTACCTGAAACAGCACTTGTACGTCGTGGTGCGGGAGCGCGAGAAGACCTACCCCCCCATTTCCTATCAGAACGACGGGCGCGAAATGCCGTTGTACCGCCGCATCCGGATCAACACGGTCGTGACGCCGGACATCGACCCTCCCTCCATGCTTCCGGGCGGCTCGCAGCCCCACATTTCGTTTTGGATCAATGTCAACAACGCTGGTTTTCCCTTTCATTTGACGGGCGAGGATCTTGCCGGCAAAACGATTGACTTCGTCACTCCGCTTATCTTCATGGCGGACAGCGAGCCGGACCCTGTTGACGTGGGGAGTCAATACGCTGCTTCGGGTAACCTGCGGCTATGTTCGGTAAAGGGCCAAAAGATGGCCTACGCCGATCCTTCCGCAGGAGATACAACCCTGAAAACCTTAGGGCTGTTCTTCGCGAGTCAGCCGTTACAGATCTCGCCGCCACCGTATCCGGAGGCCCCTTTTCTACCCACCCTCGACCAGGCTTCGGTGACTGTACCGGCTCTCGAGCAGTTGCTGGGCACTTCTCAGCCGGTGACTATTGAACTCTACAAGCCTTACCTTACCGGCAACCTGGACCCGCACGCGGGCGTCTACGCCGATATCGTGAGCACGCCGCCGCCCTTGCAATTCAGCGCCGAGCAAGCCGGAGGGTTTGCCACTCCGAATATGACGCTGAAGGCGCTTTCGGCGAGAAAGGGACTGGTGGCAGGGCAGGCGTCCGATGCCGCCGCGGGACTGATCAACCCTTCGGATTTCTTTGATGGCTTTACCGCCAAACTATTTGGCGTGATTCCCCTCGGCAATCTTATTCCGACGGTGAGCGGAAAAGCCGACGCGGGTAAGAATGCACCCGAGATTCGCAACCAGACGCTTCCCAACTCGAAGAACCCGCAAACGCTGGTCACGAAAATTCACTGGAGTCCTCAACTCCAGAGCTACAATCTCCCTCCTCTAACCATCCAGTTCAATTCCGGTTCAGAACTCGCGTTGAACGCCACGATCGAACGCAGCCTGAAGGGCGGGCCGCCCTCCTCAAACATCAGTGGCAAGCTCAGCAAGTTCGCCGTCAGCTTGTTGGGAGTCATCGATCTGAATATATCGTCCATCAAGTTCACCTCCCAAAACGGCCAAAAGACTAATGTCGTTGCTACCTTGCCTTCCAAAAACCCGATTACGTTCACGGGCGCTCTGGCCTTTGTGCAGACACTTGCGCAGGTGCTGCCTCCCGGTATTTTCGCGGGTAATGGGCCTTCCATCGATCTCGAACCGACGGCAGTCCGGGTAACCTACACGCTGGGCTTGCCGCCGGTCTCCATCGGCGTTTTCTCGCTCGAAAACATTTCTTTCATGACAGGGCTCGATCTGCCTTACGTGGATGGCAAGCCCGGCTTCGAATTCGCCTTCGCGAAGCGGAGTTCGCCGTTTCTGCTGACCGTCGAACTTATCGGCGGTGGTGGCTTCGTCCATATCGTGCTGGATACGAGCGGCGTGCAGATGGTCGAGGGCGCGCTCGAGTTCGGCGGCAACTTCTCGCTGGACCTGGGGGTTGCCTCGGGCGCGGTTCACATCATGGCTGGAATTTACTTCCAGCTCAAGACCATCCAGTTGTCCGGCGGACGCACGGGGAATGAGACCACCATCACCGGGTTTGTGGACATTGGCGGCGAGGTTTCGGTGCTCGGAATCATCTCGATTTCGATCGATCTGAACCTGAGCCTCACTTACCAGACTTCCAACGGCAAAAAGATGGTGGAAGGCCGGGCCACCCTGACCGTCTCGGTCAGTGTGCTGTTTTTCAGCGTTTCAGTCCAAATTTCGGTCGAAAAAAGCTATGGGAGCACCAGCGGCGATCCGCGGGCGGGTAAGGTGCTCAGCTATCCGGATTGGGCGGAGTACGCCGGCGCTTTTGCCCCAGCGGGAGCATGACGAACATGGCAAGTCAAACCCTGATCTTCATACTTCTGCCGAACGGGCTCACGGCGCGGAAGACGCTCAGCCTTTCGATTTATCTGTCGCCGCGGCTCGACAAGGGCGCCACCCTGGCTGCCTTTCCCGACATTCTGAATTGGCCCGAGTCGATTCAGCAGAGCGGCTTGCAATTCGAGATAGCTTGCGGAACGCGAACCGCCAAGGTGGCTGTTGATCGCACCGTGCTCCGGCCCGACATCTGGAAGCAGATCTTCACCTCGACCACTTACGTCGAAGCGTTCAAAGTTCCTCCTTACGATAAGCGGCTGGTGGTTTCTTACCCGGTTCGCGACGCTCTTGCCTATTTGAAATACACCTACCAGGCGGCGGGGACCGGCAACTTTGTATACGATCGGGAGGGCTTGGAAGGCTTGCTGCAAGTTATCAACTTTCGCGAGCGCGGGCTCTCGACTCTCGACCAGGCTATCTCCGAGATGCGCGTTGAAATGTGGCGCGAGCAGCATGACCAAACCCTGGCCGGAGGGGGCATTGCCGTCGCCACAGCCGCCGCCGCGGCCCCGGCTCTGCCGCCCGACGGCGTGCCAACCAGCGTGACCCCGCCGGCCAATACGCGCGACGCGATCACCCGCTTCGCGCTGTTTCACAACATGCCGCCGGCCCCCAACCGCCCGCCGCTTCCCAAGACGGAAGCCGACTTTGCGAAGACGTTGGATTTTCATCGCGCCCTCACCGCACTGAACTCCTATCCCTCGCTGCTCCGCGCGCTCGGCCTGGTGTTCGACGTTGAGGTTCCCGTCAGCCTGTGCCCGGCCTCCCCTCAGGCCGGCGCTTACGGAACAATTGAAGTGAAGAGCCTCGTACCCGGATTCAAATGGAAGTTAGCGCCCAAATTCAACTTCCCCAGCACAGCCTACTGGCGCGACGCCGGTTCGTTTCGCGCCGCTCCGGCCACCGCGCCGGCGTCGGTGGCTTCGAAGAATTACATTCCAGGGGACATGATTGGCGGGTTCCTCGCCTTGCCTCCTCAGGACTTTCATCTGGCGCAGGTGGATCTCGACGGCGCGCTCCTCAAAGCGCTGGCGCTTGCCGACAACTTTGCCGTCGCTAACGATCCCACAGTTGTCGGCAACAGCCTGCCGGCCCTGCGCTCGACAGGTCTGGCCTTGATGGCAGACGACCGCGGGTTTCAGTTGGTGGAATCGATTCGCGACAACGTCGCGTTCGACCAGGCGCTTACCGCCGGCCAAGCTCTACCCCGGCCCTTCAATGTGCGCGATCTCACGCGTGGCTTTCGCTTCGACATCTGGTCCTCGCGGACGCAGCAGTGGAACTCTCTGCACCGCCGCAACGCCGTTTACAGGTTTGGACCGCACTTGGCTTTAGTCGACAACGTCGCGGACGAAGAGGGCTTCCTGCAGCCGGCGGCGGCCCAGCCGGCCAATGATCCCACGCGCCAGCCCGACCCCGTCGCCACCGCGAACAATATCCCCCAGCCCGGGACGGACTTGTATTTCCACGAACGAATCGGGAAGTGGGAAGGGTGGAGCCTCAGTGCATCCCGCCCGGGCGTGGCGCTGAATCGAAGTCCCGATCCGCAGTATGCGACCACTGCGGATCCCACAATGAATCAGCCGCTCACGCCGTTCAAGATGGTTACGTCTTTCAAAGCCTTTCCGGGTTCGCTTCCGGAATTGCGCTTCGGGCTGCGGTACAGGTTGCGAGCGCGGGCGGTTGATCTGGCTGGGAACAGCGTCCCGCTAAATAGCCGGACTCCGGCCCAGTGCGCGATGCCTGCGAACGGCGTGCCGCTGCGCTATATGCGTTTTGACCCGGTCCCGCCGCCCGTTGTAGTGCTGCGGCAGCCGGCGCAAGCGGGAGGTTCGCTTGAGCGGCTCGTCATTCGCTCTTACAACCACGACCTGGCGCTGGACACGACGCCGACAACCGAGACAGATGAACGCCACATCGGACCTCCGCGGACCTCGGTCCGGATGGCGGAGCAGCACGGAATGTTCGACGATGCGCAAGGCAGGCTGCGCGGGGACGCGTCCACCTATGACATGATCGTTACGCGCGACGCCTACGAGTTTCCCAAGCAGGGCGGCATGCCGCTCGAGTCCTCTGCCACTCTCGATGTGGCTTATTTGCCTGACCCGATCGCGCGCGGCGCTGCCTTCCGCGACCTCCCCAACGCGCCGGATGATACGAGCGGGCGACTGAGCAACAACGCGCTACGCTATTCCACTCTGCCGGACGTCCAGCCGCGTCCCGGGTCGGTAACCTACATCGATTTCGGCTCCTCCTGGCCGGGTCGCAGCGCTTTCCGTCTGGTGTTGGTCGAGGGCGCCGCCAGGCCCCAATGGGACGCCACCCAGCGCGTTCTCACCGTTTCGTTACCCAAATCGGGAAGCACTCAAGTTGACTTGAGCAGCCATCTCTCCCCTGCGGACCTCAGCATCATGGGAGTCTGGGGCTGGCTACGGGAGTTTTTCGACGCGGAAGAGACTGCGGCCATGGCCAGCGGAGTGGCGGATGCTCTTCTCTCGAACACCAGTGATGCGATTGCGCTCCTGACGCGCCTGGTCCTCGAGGGCGGCCATGACATGATCACGCCTGCCCGAACCCTGACCCTGGTCCATGCCGTGCAGCAACCGCTTGGCCGGCCGACGTTCGTGCAATTGCCGGTCATTCACCACATTCACCAACCGATTCTGGCTTCCGCCTTACGAAACTCTTTCACTCCCATCACAGCCTGGAGGCAGAAAGGGTCGCACTATGCGGTGCTGCTCGGCGCGCTGGCAATTCACGGCGAGAGCAGCGCCAAGATCGATTTGCAGGCGCGCTGGATCGAATTTACTGACGATCTGACGAAACCCGGCCCTACCCAGGCGGAGAACAACGCACACGTGGAAACGATCCAGCTCAAGACGCTGGATCCGGGGCCCATCTACGCGGACTCTACCGACACCCGGGCGGTCGCCGTTTACATTCCGAAGGTTGACACCCTGTGGTTCTCCGCGCCCTTCGACGACCTGGAGGGTGTCACGGCGCCGCCCCAGGTCGCAGCACCCTTGCATCGTTTCGACGACACTAAACACCGCTGGGTCGAGTATCAAGGCATAGCCACTTCCCGCTTCGAGGAATACTTCACGGGAGCGGGCCTCGACTTTACACGTCGCGGCGAACCCCTTGTGGTCGATGTGCCCAGTTCCGCCAGGCCTGACACGCCCGATGTCGCCTACGTTGTGCCGACGTTCGGGTGGGAGCGCCAGGAAAGCAGCAACGTCAAATCCAATATTCGCTTCGGAAACAGCATCCGAGTGTATCTCAATCGCCCCTGGTATTCGTCCGGCGACAGTGAATTGTTAGGCGTGCTGCTATGGCCTGCCGGTGCTCTGCCCCCGGATTACCCCACTCGGGAAACATACAAACCTTTCTTGACCCAGTGGGGCAACGATCCCATCTGGCAGAGCGGCACGATTAACCCCATTCCATCGACGAGCGACTTCCCCAAGGCTGTTGCCACCGCTCCGCTGCAAATCCTGGAGGAAACATCCCAGCGCTTTGATGTGGCCGGTCACCGAGTGGCGTACGACAAGGAGCGAGGGCTCTGGTACTGCGATATTGAATTCTCAACCAGCCTTGTCTATACGCCCTTCGTCCGCCTTGCGCTGGCGCGCTATCAGCCGCATTCCATTCATGGCGTGGAGTTGTCGCGGGTGGTGCTGTCGGACTTCGTACAGCTTGCGCCGAATCGCTCTGCGGTGATCAGTATCGATCCCGTTGATCCTCGCAAGGCGCGCGTGTTCGTCGGAGGACTCGGGCCGGAAGGCCCCGTTCAATCTTTGCCGAGGGTTACGGTTGAGCGCCGCAAACCGAACGTCCTTAGCGATCTCGGCTGGGAAGCAGCGCCCTTAACGGAGGTTAAAGTAACGGAAGATAATCCCGCGCCGGCCGAAGCCGACGCCGTGCTTTGGTCGGGCACGATCGCCTTCGTGAAACGGCCGCCCCCGGGCGAGTTCCGCGTCGTCATCCGAGAGTACGAGCGGCTGCCCGTGGACGCTGGATTGCTGGACTCCGAGTTGGGCCAGCGACTGGTTTACGCCGCGATCATACCGTATGACTATCCCGCTCAATAGCGCAAAGGAGTGAGGACCCGTATGCCGGACAATGTTCAGCCCCAGACTCCCGTGATGATCTTCGACGAATTTCTGGTTGCGGAAGAGTGGAGGATGCTCGTGGATTTCACTCTGGGCAATACCGGCCTTTTCACCGCCACTCAGGTTATCGGGGCAAACGGCGACAGCCACCATGATTATCACACTCGCCGCTCGCGGGTGCTTTACGATCTCGGCACGTACCAGCAGGTCTTCTCGAACCGGCTCATGGCCTTTCTACCTCACGTTCTCACCCGCCTTGGACGGCCATGGTTTCCCGTCTCCTGGATCGAGATCCAGCTCACCGCAACGAACCACGGCGAGTACTTCCGCACCCATGCCGACAGCGGGTCGGGCGAGGCCTCGAGCCGCTTCATCACCTTTGTGTATTTCTTTCATCGCGAGCCGCGGGCCTTCGGCGGGGGCGAATTGCGAATCTACGATACCCAGGCGACAAACGACCACGCCTCCCCCTCGGGGCCTTTTCGAACCGTATACCCCTTGCAGAACCAGGTGATTTTCTTTCCCAGCGAATGCTTGCATGAAGTCATGCCGGTGAACTGCCCTTCAGCAGACTTTGCCGACAGTCGATTCACAGTAAATGGATGGTTACACCGATGACTCCTTACGGCTACCCCACTGAGTTTTATCACTGTCTGCTCGATGAGCAGCCTTATTACCTTGCGCCTTCCAGGTTGTACGGAGAGGACCCCGCCGGGCCCCTGATGGTCAACCCGCTCTGTTGGTTTTCATGGCACGGGCCGCTCCCGCCGGATATGCTGGCGAGAGCATGGGCCGCGGAGTGCCTGTGCCCGGGCGAATGGGTCGTCTGGGTAGACGATCCGGGCACTCGCTCCCTCTGGCCGTACTGGGTAGGCGGCGAATACATCCGCTACCTTGCCGAACTCGCTCCCGGATATCCTGTGAATACCGCTATCCCGGCGCATGCTCTCTGGGTCCTCACTCGCGCCCAGATTTTCGTTGAGCCAGGATACGTCGAGCGGCGGCGCAAACAGTGGCTCGACAGCGTCTGGCAATGCGGCAAGAACTTTGAGCGAGGGTACACCAGTGTAGGCGGCCTGTTGCCCCCTTTCCATATCGGAGCCCTGCGCCGCTATTACCGCTATCACACGCGCGTGGGATCCTTTGCCCTGGGCGACGAGCAGGTCCAGCGCCGGCACGCCGCCCATAATGAGGGCGTGGCGCGATTCTTCCACTCGCAGCTCACCCATGCCGTAAGCGATCTCGCCCGGACGGCGGTGAAACCATCCTACTGTTATCTGGCTGCCTATGAGAGCGGTTCGGTGCTCGAAAGGCACGTTAACCGGGAGCAGTGCGAATACAGCATCACGATGTGCATTGACGCCACGCCGGAACCCGAGGCCCAGTCTCCTTGGCCCATCCAGCTTGATATTCCGGAAGGCGCCCTGCGCATCTGGCAGTACCTGGGCGATGGCTTGCTTTATCGCGGACGCTATTTTCCGCATTATCGCGAATTGCTGCCGCCGGGGTACACGTCCACTTCTTTGCTGCTCCACTACGTTGACGAAGGGTTTGCCGGCGCGCTTTCCTGAGCGGGGCATCAGAGCCTTGCTCAGATTGGGCTTAAGGAATGTCAAACTTCACCCTTTCTTCCATCAGTCTCGCGCCGATTCCCGGCGTGCACGGCGGCACAGGTCTGCAACAGAGCAGAAACTGGGTGGTTAAAACGCCCTCGGTGCCCCCGCCAGGAAACCTGCAGTTCGACGGGGCTGATGTCTCCGTCACCACGATGCTTTTCCAGTTGGAGGAGGTGACGGTCCCCAATTGGTTTGGTGTCGCTATACCCAACGGCCTCAAGGATTTCACTAAGGCGAATATCTTCTTCCATCCTTCGCCCGGCCAGGCAGGCTATGTTGACTCGGACTATAACAAGCTGCCTCTCTCTTCCAACCAGAAAGCCGGAAAGTGGCCGCAACTGTTCTACTACTTGGAACGATTGGGATATCAGTTGGACGGCGCGGCGCGGAATCAGATCATTATTATGCCCTTCCTTACTTCCTCCGCCGCGGACACCGGCATCTTTGCACCGAACTGGTCGGACCTCGTCACTGAAATCCTGACGCAAGTGCGCTCGAGCATGGGTGCCGATGATGGCTCCACCTTGCAGATTTCGAATGTGGCCGTGTCGAGTTTTAGCGTCGGCATTGTTTATTCCCATGCCTTCCGGCAATCGGCAAGCGGCCTGAGTGGCGTGATGGCTGAGGTTTGGGATTTCGACGGCAATTTTTCCACCGCGCAAAACCTCTCGCAGGAGCTTCGCAGCACTCCGCACCCGGGTTTTCAGTTGATCCAGTACGACCAGATGGAATCGTCGGACAAGCTCAGCTATCACGTACCGGTGGAGCGCTGGGCAGATTTGGTTGTCCCACCCAAGTCCCCTTCCGACGTGCACGGATTGATTCGAGATTTCATGTTCCTGCACGCCGGCTCGCAAAGCAGCGTGGGCGAGACAGTCAGCGGCGGGGTGGCGACCACCGGCAACCTCGGCACTGCCTCCCTGACCGCCACGGTGGGGCTTACCGCGGTCGCGACCGGCTTCATAACAGGAGTTACGGGGCTAGGCATAACCGCTCAGACCGGCGCCACGGGAACAACGACAGGAGGCACGACCGCTCACACTGGAACCACGGGCGGCGGCACCACAGCTCACACTGGTACTACTGGTGCGACTACGGGAGGAACTGCCGGTGGCGGCACGACCGCGCACACCGGTACGACCGGCGGCGGGACAACGGGGCAAGGTGGCACGACCGCGGAGGGCACCGGCACAACAGGTAATCCCGCGGCCGTACCGGGAGCCCCCGGCGTGTCTCCGTCCTTCCCCTCGCCGCCGGGATTGCCGCAGGTCCATCCCGGGACGCCTCTTCAGCCGAGCGTGCCTCTTGTCCAGCCGGGTGCGCCGGGGCTGCAACCCTCTCCATCGAGCATTCCCATTGTGCCGGGCTTCCCCGGATTTCCATCCTTGCCCGGAGTCCCGAATATTGCTCCCTTCGGTGGTTTCCCGCCGCCCTCTCTCACTACTCCTGGCTTTCCGGCGTCGCCATCCCAACCCGGGGTTCCGAGCGTTCCCTCGGTCGTGGGGCCACCTGGAGCCCAAGCAACGACCCCCGTCGCGTCTCCGTGCGCGCCCATAGCGCCGCCCCCAATCGTTGGAGTGCCGCTTGTTCCCACTGCGAACGGCGCGTGCTGCTGCGCGGCGGTAATCGGAATGGTCTCCGTCGTATCGACGACCGCAACCACGGCTATTACGGCGATTACCGCCATTGCTTCGCGCCGGACACGATGATGATTGCCGATCGCGAATATGAATGCCCCGTTGAGATATCTCACCTACACGCCCTGGCACGGTCAACTCAACAACACACGCATGTGTTTCGAAACCGCCCTGGTGCTTGCGTTTCTCTCGCAGAGGATTCTGGTCACTCCAAAAGCGTATAGGCGCGCGGAAGAACCCGAATGGGAGGACGGCCAATTCAGGCCCATAAATCCTGACCAGTATTTCGCCCTGGAAACTCTCAAGACCATCGTAAGATTTCTTCCTCACGACGAGTACCGCCGTGATTCACAGGCCCAGCTTGACACAACCGATCTGACCTTCGAACCCGGAACGGCGGTTTTCTGCTTCCCGGCCATTCCATTTCCTGAGTCACCTGAGGCAAGGCAACTTCATGAGTTTGCCGCCGGGCGCCAGCGCTTCCTCGCTTTCACTCCGAGGATGCAGGAGTGCCGGACTCTGAACGTAAAGAGCCCGACGCTGGAGCACTTTTACTCGTTCTTTTACTTCACGGAAAGCCAACATGCTGCCGAATGCAAGCGGCTGGTGCGAGATCATCTGAGATTCAGGCCGGAGATCATGGTGCCTGCCTCTCGGATTGCCGGGCTTCTCGCGCCCTACTACGCGATGCATGTCAGGAGGACTGACTTCATCCGTCAATTCACCCAGCAGAATATCTCATCCATCCACATCTTTAATACTGCGGCGGCGCGCATTCCGCCGGGCTCCCGGCTATACATCTCGACCGACGAACCTGACAAGAGTTTCTTTTCGACTTTTCGCAGGCACTACGAGGTTTACTTTCTCGAAGATTTCGCCGGTCTGATTCCATCCGGGACTTCCGCAGCCGCCATCGCCTGCATCGAGCAGATGGTTTGCTCCTTGGCCGAGCTCTTCATGGGCACCAGGCTTTCAACTTTCAGCGGCTACATCACTCGCCTGCGCGGATACTACGGAGCAGCCGATACTCACACATACTTCACTGACGGTTCCCCCGGCAGCGAGATGGACAGCCAGGGATCGCCATCGTTCTCATGGACGAACTGGCTGCGCAGCGGCAATCCGTTATGGGGAAGGGAATATAAAGAAGCGTGGGAACTCTCCTGAGTCATCAGGAAGATAACCCCTCCGTCCAACTTCAATTCCAAAAACTACGGCCATGCTGTGCGCCAATTTGCCTGGCCTCGATTGCTCAACACCTTCGTCCGCCTAAAACCTTTCAATTCAAAAAGCATCGAATGTTATATGCCTGTGGGTGACCTGTCATCTCTGAAATGTGCCGACCTCCGGCGTCGTTTCCGTGGCCGGCGATGAAATCACTCACATGTCATCCAGCCGGCTCACGGAATGGCGCGCCCGGCACGTCGGTTTCGTATTCCAGATGTACAGCCCTCTCCCCCAAGGGGGAGGGGGCTGGGTTTTCACACGGAATCTTCAGCCCCGCCGTTCCGATCCTCGCCAATCGTGGTGAGAAATCCCGGCTAGCGCAACCCTTCTGAGAAATTATCGGTGTCCCTTAAGAAACCTTCCCTTCAGCCGGCTCACTGGCCCGAGAGTTACGTACAGATGCCAACTCCTCCTCCGCAAAAACCCTGTCAATGTCCAGAATCATGATGAATTGGGTGTCCCGCTTCCCCATGCCTTTAATAAAGTCGACCTGGACCTGGGTCCCGATTCCGGGGGCGGGCTCAATCTGCTCGGGTTCGAGATCGATAACTTCCTCGACGGAGTCCGCCAGCGCCCCAATCACCTGGGATTCATTTTCGATCTTTACTTCCATCAAGATGATGCAGGTGTTTTTCGTCCTCACGGTTTTCGACATCGCGAAGCAGAGACGCAGATCGACGACCGGGACCACGCTGCCCCGCAGATTAATCACTCCTCTCATGAACTCCGGCATCCTGGGGATGGTGGTGAGGGTGGTGAAATCCAATACTTCTCTGACCTTCGCCACATCGAGGCCGAAGATTTCCTGGCCTAGTTTGAAGGTCAAGTACTGACGAGTTTCGGTGATCTCATTTACGCTCATTATCAGGTCCTCTCGCAATCGACCTCAGGCGAAAGACGCGACAGGGTAACCTCTTGTGGCGACGGCCGAATCTCGGGCCTTGGCGGAAGGTATGTTCGTTACCGGAGTCACCCGCGTCAGAACTTTGTGTCTTTCGATAACCACTTAGAAATTCAGTTAGCAGGGTATCTATTCCTCATAGACCCAATATCCCCGTACAGAAGTCGGCCGCATAGATCAGCCTTGGCACTTTAAAACTCTGCGCAACCGGAGCACTATTCGGGCAATAGGAAATGTGGGCCCCTAAACCGTCGATAACCTCGCTGCTGTAGGGGGACGGCTTGCCGTCCCCGCATTTCTGCCGGGCTCGACAAGGGTAGGGCAAGCCCTACCCCTACACCGCCCGGGACGAGCCGAGTACGGCGCAGAGGCGCATGGCCATGCACCCCTGCCATCCTCGCCTTTCTTATCGACGGATTGGGGTGGGCTTACTTACGCTTCCCTCCTAGCTTCTCTCTATCGGCGGAATCGGAACTGAGGATTAAGTCAAATCACCCTGCAAATGCAGGTGGTCTTGCAACGGCTTATTGTTCAACGGCTTCGCCCTCGTTTTCACCGGAAAGTGCAAGCGTGGTAAAATCGCTTGCCTTGGGCGTTCGATTCCGATTCGACTCAATTGAGGGAACCCATGAAGGTGGTCAAAGAAGGTGGGCATCGCCTTTTTGAAAGTGATGCCGAATGCACGGCCACGGTGTCCAGAATGCTGCTGGAACTGGAACGTGAGGGCATGGACGCGGTTCGCCGCTACAGCCGGAAGTTCGACGATTGGGACCCGCCCGACTTTCAACTGAGCCCGGCAGCAGATCGAGGGGGCCATCGCCCGGGTCGAATCCGCAGGTCTTGAAAGATACCGACTTCTGCCAGGCGAACGTGCGGGCCTTCGCCCAGGCGCAAATGGCCACGATGCAGCCGCTCGAAGTCGAAACGCGTCCGGGCATCATTCTGGGGCACAAGCATATACCTGTGAAGATCGGTAGGAAGCTACATTCCGGGCGGGCGCTATCCCATGTTCGGATCGGCGCAGATGAGCATCATTCCCGCCAAGGTTGCGGGAGTGGAAAATGTGTATGCCTTCACGCCGCCGGTGAAGGGACAGGGATTCTTTCCCGGCGACGGTCAATGCCATGAAAAAGGCCGGCGCGGACCGCATCTTCATTCTGGGCGGAGTCCCCGCTTTCGCCATGATGGCTTTTGGCATGGGAGTCTTTGAGCCGGTCGATATGCTTTGCGGGGCGGGGAATAAGTACGTGGCGGAAGCGAAGCGGCAACTTTACGGCCGATGCGGCATTGACCTGCTGGCGGGGCCGACGGAGATTATGGTCATCGCCGACGATTCGCGCCGATCCGGCGCTGGTGGCCTGCGATCTTCTGGGGCAAGCCGAGCACGATCCCAACAGCGGCGTGGCGCTGATCTGCTTGAGCGAAGCTTTTGCGCGGCGATGTGTGCGCGAAGTCGAGCGGCAACTGGAGGTCCTGCCCACGCAAGGATGTGGCCGCGCTCTCCTGGCGCGACAACGGCAAGATCTATGTCGCCGAAAGCCGCGAGGAGGCCGTGGAGCTGGCCGACGATTACGCCCCCGAGCACCTGGAAATCCAGACGGCGGACCCGGACTATTATCTCGAGAACCTCCGCAACTACGGCTCGCTGTTTCTGGGCGCGGAGACCACCGTGGCTTATGGCGACAAGTGCATCGGCACCAACCACATCCTGCCCACCAGCCGCGCCGCGCGCTATACCGGGCGGCCTTTGGGTAGGCAAGTTCCTGAAGACCGTGACCTATCAGCGCATGACGGCCGCGGCCAGCAAGATGATCGGCGAGGTCACCGACCGGCAGTGCGAAGCGGAGAGAATGCTGGCCCACGCCATAACCGCCCGAGTTCGCGTGGAACGCTATTCATAGCTTGAAACGGCTCTCGGCAGGGTCCTTATGGTTGCGCTCCAAGCGCCACTCCTACGAAACCACGAAGCGAGGTGCTTATGAATCCCAATCCCGACACACGCTTGCCCATCCTGACGCGCATGAGCGATTCACTGAAAGACAAGGTAGCCATTGTGACCGGCGCGGCCCGAGGCTTGGGCAAGGCCATTGCCGTCAGCTTAACGGAGCAAGGCGTCGCCGTGGCGCTGAACGATATTGACGCGGAATGTGGGATGGCGACCGCGCAGGCCATCGTCGATGCCGGAGGGTCGGCGTATTTCCATCATGGCGATGTTTCAAAAGCCGACGACATTGTCTCGCTTATTAATATGACTATCAAGCGCTACGGGCGCATTGACATTCTGGTGAACAACGCAGGTCTGCAGTACATTGCTCCCCTCGAGGAGTTCCCGATTGAAGAGTGGAACCATTTGATCGGCGTGATGTTGACAGGGACGTTCCTGGCCACAAAATTCTGCTTCCCCCATATGCGGGCCCAGGGCTGCGGGCGGATTATCAACATCAGCTCGACGCAAGGCCTGGTGTCGAGCGAATTCAAGTCGGCTTACGTGGCCGCGAAGCACGGTGTAATTGGCCTCACGAAAGCGACCGCCTTGGAGGGTGCCCCGCACAACATTACCGCCGTCGCGGTCTGTCCGTGCTTTATTCGCACGTCTTTAGCCGAAAAGCAGATTGCGGGCCAAGCCAAGTTCCACGGCATTACGGAAGATGAGGTAGTGGCAAAACTGCTGGTCGGCCCCGCCGCTTTGAAACGCCTGCTGGAGCCTGAAGAGGTCGCCGCATTGGTCGTCTACCTTTGCACCGACGTGGCGCAAGGCATTACCGGGTCGGCAATCCCAATCGACTGCGGCTGGACTGCCCGATAGGCACTGCACGTCCCTAACGAACTGAACTAGTGCTTGCTTGCAGAAGTAAGCGTTCTTATGCGTACGGCGTGGGAAGGGCGGGGCTTTAGCCCCGCCGCAGAGAACAGGCCAGTCCTCGGGGCTTTAGCCCCTGAAGCCGTGTTGCTTCAGGGCCTAAAGGCCCCTTCAACTTTGATCTGCCTACTGGCGGGGCTAAAGCCCCGCCCTTCCAGGGCTTAGAATAGTTACGCCTATTAACACAACTAGCCACTAGCCCCCACATAACCCCCTGCCCTTACTGTCCGGGACCCGCTGGAAATATATTTGCCCGCTGCGAATCCAGCGTGAAACGCTGAGGGTCCGAGCTCCACTATTAGTGTAGAAAGCAGACATGGCGAGATGAGGCTACGACCCAGGTAGAGTCCTCGAAGCAGGTTGAGAGAGTTGAGTGAGTTGAGTTCCAAAGGTGAGGGCAGCCTCAGGCTGCGGTGAATACTCAGTTCGGCAGGAGGCGCACTTGTTAGACCAGAGACATTTACGCTTGATTTTAATGGACGAAACGGACGCTGCAGCGGACTACCCGTCTCGAAGCTACTCCGGCTTCGATATGGGGCCGCGGTACGCAGCCGGGGCGAGCAGCGGCTGGGAAGCAACAACCGCCCAGTCTGATCATGACGTTAAGTCCAAGGGGAGGGACTTCGTTCTTTCGCTTGAGGAGTGCCAAATCATTACCTTGATTGTCGCCGGCTACTCGACCCAGGACATCGCCCGTCATTTTTCCCTCAGCGAGAGCACGATTCGCCGACGCACCGTGCGGATTATCGGCAAACTCGGTGTGTCAAACAGATTTGAGCTCATCCTTTTCGCGTTGAGCCTTGGGATGATTACCTGGTACCCGCGTATCGCGGATTAGGGTTTGGGGCGCACGGAAATCATGAAAAGGTGATTCCCCGCTTCCCTAAACTCTCGTCATTCTCGCGAAACTTGTCCTCTGCGGAGGCGGGGGGCGGGAATTCAACGACATGGATCCCCGCTTTCGCGGGGACGACGAAGGTTGTGGTTTTGGATAATCGATATTTTTAAAGCGGTCGTTCATGTCGCGCGTGCGGCACACGGAAATCATGAAGACGGCGCCCGTTGTAGGGGGACGGCTTGCCGTCCCCGGCGCACAGGGTAGGGCAAGCCCTACCCCTACAGACCAGAGTTGCATGGCCCCAGAGAGGGCGGGGATCCAAGCCACACCCACGGGATTCCCGCCTCCCGCCTCCGCCGCGGCCAAGCCTTGAAGACACGACCTCATTTGTGGGAGAGCGAATCGGTAATCACCTGAAAGGGCGCCCAATAGTAAGGTTTGCGATAGGGTCCCGCGGAATGAAGCATTTCCAGCTTGGCCGTTCGCAGGGCTTGCTGCGGCGTGGCACCACTGCGCAGGCGGGTATACATCCCCTCCATGAGCCTGGCGGTCGAGGCGTCGTCGACTTCCCATAAGCTGGCCACCACGTTTTGGGCGCCGGCCTCGAGGAACGACCAGGCAAATCCAACCAAACCTTCGCCTGAGTAAGTCCTGCTTCCCGCTCCACGGCAAGCCGAAAGGGTTACAAGACCTGCGTGGATGGGCAAGCCGACAATGTCGCGCGCGTAGAGCTTATAGGCGTCTCCGCGGGGGGACAAAATGATCGCGGAATCGAGCGGATCGCGATAATTGGCCTCGGCGTGGGCGGCGAAGTGGATGACGGCAAACTGGTCGGGCTTTGAGTCCCTGTAAGCGCCCGGACTCGCTTGGGCGCCTGTCCGGATAACCGCTTGGTGGAATTGTCGTTCGACTCCATTAACTTCGAGCGCGGCGTTCAGCAGCTTAGGAAAGCCCTTCTGATCGGGAGGCGTCGGGTCGCCGATGAGCAGCAGCGACCCATTGCGGCTGGAACGGCGCCCAAGGTTGCGATACAAGAGATCGAGCGACGGGACCACGGACAATGTGACGTCCTCAATCCAATAGTGCGGCTCGGGACGGGGGGCGGGCAACATCTCGAAGTCCAGATTATGCAGCGCGCCGTCCAGCACCATGGCGACGTTAGAGCCTGGGGGAATTAACTGCTGCGCCGGCGCAACAAGCTTCTCGAAAAGTTTTCGCCCTGTGTAGCCCCCTTCGCGCATAGGATCGTGAAGACCTTCAACCGTACCCAGGTAGTCGCGCACAAGCGCTTCGATCTCTGGCTCGGGAGGAAGCATGAAGAGCGCAATCTTCGAGGGCGTAATCGTCCAGAGGAAGGACCGGCCGGGGGCCAGCCAATAGGAAAGCAGGATGTTGTTTGAGGCTCGCGCGAGGGCGCGATAATCGGCGGGTTGAGCCGTGGCGCGGGAGGGATCGCTTCCGCCGAGCAGTTCCGCCAGAACGCGCGCCCGGCTGGACTCCGCGACCTTGAGCGCTTCCACGCTCCGATTCTGTGCCACAAGGAACTCAATGTAGCCCTGGTAGAATTGCACGAGGCTCGAGAGGTAGCTGATCCGGTACTCGTAACGATTCAGCTCGGAGCGCCTGGCGTTGATGAGAGCAAGAGCAAGTTGGAACTCCCGCTCCGCAGCGCTGTCATGGTGCATCCGCGCCAGAAGATTGGCCAAGCGGCCCCGCGCTTCAAGCAGGAAGCCTGTCGCTTCCGTCGCCTCAAGCTTTTCCGCGGCTTGAATCACGGCGCGATAGATTTGCTCGGCCTGGGACGGTTGCTGCCTGGCTTCGGCGATTCGGGCTCGATTGATCTCGGCAGGGAGGTTTTCCACGGGCCTGCCAACCTGTGCTTCTAGCTCGAGGGCGCGTCGGTTGTATTCCTCGGCGCGGGCCAGATCGCCCATGGCGATCGAAGTCGTGGCAATCGTATAGAGCCACTTTGCAGTCCAATACGGAGAATGCGCCTGCTGCGCCGCATCGATGGCCTGTTCGTAGTAGGCAAGGGCTTTTTTGTAGTCGCCGCTGCCCTGATACCATTCCCCAAGACGCCCCAGGCTGAGATACCGGTCCGTCAGATCGCCGGTTTCTGCCGCCAGGCGCGCCGCTTGCTCGAAGAGTGGAACTGCGTTTTCCGGTTGTCCGAGTTGGGTGTAGCAGTAGCCGGTGTTGTTGAGCGCGCGCGCCGTGGCCACCTTTGCCTGCAGCTGGTCGAGCAAAACCCGGGATTGGTCGAACCAGGCTATGGCCTCGTCGTAGCGGGAGGTCATCATGCGGAAAAACCCGAGATTTCCCAACACTGTAGCCTCGAGGTAGTGGTCCTTCGACTGCCTCGCAAGCGTGAGGGCGTCGCGCAGATCGTTCTCGCTTGCTGCCGCATCGCCCAAGCGGGCGAGCGCCGCCCCGCGCCGGACCTCAATTTCCGCGATAAGGGGCTGCAGCTCGTGGGATTTCGCGAGCTCGAGTGACTGGTCAAAAAGCTGCTTCGATTCCGGGTAGTGAGAGGTGGAAAATTCCGCCAGACCTCTGTCGAGGAGCCATCGAGCCCTTATCTCCGGCGATTCAGGCAGCGCCGGCAATGGCTCTTCGAGCAACTTGGAAGCTTCCGAAGCCTTACCCTGAGTGAGAAACACCTCGACTTTCAAAAGGCGAAACTTCCAGTACCATTCGGAGTGGAGATTGGACTCGAATTGCGCCAGGCCGCGCTCCGCAAGGACCAGGGCCTGTTGCATGTCGCCGCGCTGGCGAAGCAAAGTGGCTTGACGAAAGAGGGAATCCGGGTCAGCCGCAGGCCGTCGCACGCACGCAGTCAGCGGCAGTAGGAGAAGAACGGCCCAGAGGGCAAGGTAAGCACTGCCCCTGCGGATCTTAGGGGGACGGCTTGCCGCCCCCTGATTGTCTGATTCCTTGCTGGCGAGCAACTGCCCCTCATCCGTCGCGGAGTCGAAGCACTTCAAAAACCAGGCGTGGCAGGACTTTACGGCTTACCACGGCCAGGCATCGGCTCTCCGTTGCTCGAGGCATGGCCAACCGTTGCCTGCCCCTCCAAGGCGCAGCCCAGCACGACGCGTAGCATGGTGATGGTCTGGTAAGACGCTGTAACCAGATATTCTGCGAGATACAGCTTGCCGAGTTGGGGAACGTGGAGGGCGCCGTCCTCGAGCACTTCCAGTCCCCAGCAACGCTCGAGATTAACCGGATTGGCGAACGTGCCAATCTGGGCCCCCTCCGACCGTCGCCTGGATCCCAACCGCTCGGGATCAATCTGAACTTCGATGGGGCAGCCGCCGATGCGCAGATTTTCGAAATGGCTTCCTGCAATGGTGACTGTCCGTTCGCCTGTGTCCTTCGAGTATTTGGATGCCAGTCGCGCCACCACCCGATCGGCCACAAGCACGTTTTGGATGTTCAGCCCCTCGATGGTTGCCGTCGCGAGGGTATTGAAAAACTGCCGCGTTTCGCTTCCTGTGGTTATCGTCTCGGCGGAAGAGAAGGAGATAATTTCCTCAAAGCGAAACCCCTCCGCTCGCGAGGCGGAATAACCTCCGGTAAACGGCAAGGCGCTGGGCGCCTGAACTTCAATAATTTGTTGAAACGGCAGGGTTATATGCCCGGACACTCCGGTGGCAAGCGCGTGGTAAAGGAAGACTTGTTCCACTAGGAATCCTCCTATTGGTATTCGACCTTGAACGGGTACCGGCCAATTTCCGCCGCCTGCGGAGACTCGGCGCTGACCACCAGTGTGTAGTCACCGGCCGGCAGCCTTGAACGCCCAATCAGCAGAGTTACAAGACCCCCTGCTTCCGGCCTTGGCGGTAGCAAATGTTCCGTGAACCTGACCGAGCCCGTCCCGTCCAGGATGGAACAACTATATCCCGAAGCGCTTTCTTCCGCCACATCGAAGTAGAGACTGAAAAAATGCACATTGGAGGGGACAACGATCGACTGCTCCGCGCTCCGCGACACGGCATGCAAGGCGAACGAAGCCAGAGGTTGGGGCGCATTCACTTCCTCGAGCCTCGATCGCAAGCTGTGAATGACCACGAGCTGCTGGTAGCCCACGACGCAGACTAGCGCCAGGGCTGCCAGAGCCGGGATGAAAGCGGGAGCCAGAAGGGTTTTCCACCACGGCGTCGGCCCCCACCTGACGGTTTGCGTTGTTGCTTCCCTCCCGGCGTGCGCGGGCGGTTCGGCGAGAACGGCGCGCGCGTTGTCAACGAAAACCGCCCCTGTCTTCACGAGTTCAGCACATTCTGAGCATTCGAAAATGTGCTCCTCGAATTGCGCCAGTTCGGCATTTGTCATGTCGCCCAGCAGATAACGCTCCACGGACATACTTTGATCAGCTTGTTTATGTTGCATGTTTGTTCTCCCGAGCGCCCGTCGCTCGAGCCCACGTCTTAGCGTAGCGGCGACCCCGCTCTTTGGCG
Source organism: uncultured Acidobacteriota bacterium (assembly GCA_963770415.1). Lineage (GTDB taxonomy): Bacteria > Acidobacteriota > Terriglobia > UBA7540 > UBA7540 > CAVROP01. The sequence goes on along the minus strand of CAVYPU010000013.1, from coordinate 78,026 downwards.
GAGAATTGCCGCCCGAACAGTCTGACAGACACAAAATCCGCCTCTGCTACCGTCCCTTGTCTGCCAGATCCTTGAACCTCAACAAGGCCCGGTGCAGAAGTACGCGCAGATAGCCCCGGTCAACGTTCATGACTCGGCAGACCTCGTCCCGGTCCATTTCTTCCAAGAAGACCATTTTCAGGAGCTTACGGTCTCCGTCCGAAAGCTCACCGAGGACCAGGCGAACCATTTGTTTGCTCTCCTCAGCTAACAAACTCCCTTCCGTGTCAATCGTGTGATCGATGGGTTCATGCTCGGCGGGATCGAAGGTCTCGTGCCGCGCACGCGCTTTGGAGAATTCGAAGATGATGTTGTTACAGACCGAATTGACGAACGCCCCAAGGCGCTCAGGGTGCTCCAAAGCACGTTTCTGGCGGAGCGCCTGCAACACCCTGAGGAAAGTCTCCTGGCGAATGTCCTCGATTTCGGTGGTGGTCAAAAACCGCCGGCGGAGCTTTATGTGCAAAAATTCACTGAAGTAGGCGGTAAAATGGCGTTCGACGGAGGCGTCTCCTTCCGTCAGGCGGCTCACGTACTCGGCGTCAAAATCCTGTCTCTGCATCGTCGTGGCTAACGTGCCGCGCCGCGTATCCTGCTTTCTTGAGGCATCCCTGTGAGGTTCCCCAAGTCTACCGCACCGGAATGGAATTGTCGATGTGCGTGCCATCGTTTCAGTCATCGAACTGCCCACATCTCCCATATCGCCGCCTCACAACCCGCAGGATCAGCCTCACTTTGATTCCGAGGTCTTCCTGGAACTCCGGCCGAGCTTGCCCTTTATCAAATCACCCGCCGCGAGAGTCAGAATCTCTGAGCCGCCGCTCATCATTGAAAAAAGCAGAATCCAGAAGAGAGTCTTCATTTGCCCTTTCCCTCGCGCCAATCCTGTTTGCTGGTGATAAGCCGCAGAGGTACGCAAATTGCGCGTACCCCTGCGCCGCCCTCTCCTTACCCGAGCGCTTTGCCGGTTGCCCGAAGACGCCCGAGCCACGTCATACGTCCAATTAGTGACGTTAGGGCCGCTACCGTTTCAGCCCGCGCGTTTTCTTGACGATTAAATTTTCGTGGTTTCCGGGTGGGGCTTGCGGCATGCGCGGGCGCGACAAAGGCATGGGTCACATCAGATGGCCCGATTGGACTGTGCTAGAATGTGCTGGTGGGTTCCCTATGAGCCAGGTTACTTTTTCCATACCTGATGAGACGCTGCTCGCCTTGAAGGCTACACCGGAAGTCCTGGCGTCCAGGATACGTTTTGCTGCGGCTGTCAAGCTATACGAGATGGGCCAACTTTCGTCAGGGGCCGCCGCCCAGCTCGCCGGTGTGCCGAAGCCCTACTTCCTCAGTCATTTGGCCGATTATGGCGTGAACACTTTCGACCTCAGCGATGAGGAGTTGACCCACGACTTCAAGAGCGCATGAGGCGATCTGCAACACGTCGCCGATCCAATACCTGCACCAAATCGGTTTCCTGCATTTACTGACCGAGTTTTACACGCGGATCGTGATTCCCCCAGCGGTAGTTGAGGAGTTGGAGCGCGGCAAAGCGATGGGTGTCGATTTGCCGGTCGTAAGTACCCTGCCCTGGTTGGCGATTCAGGCGCCTCAGGGACTGGATAAAGTCCCGACGGTGGCAGACTTAGGTGCTGGGGAAAAGGAAGTGCTCGCGTTAGGAATTCAAACTCCAGGCGCAGTGGTGATTCTCGATGAACGACTTGCGCGGTTGCACGCTCATGCACTGAAGTTGACCTTCACCGGCACTCTAGCCCAAGTTCGTCACGAAGGAGGCCAAGAGCCAGTTAAGTGCTTTTGAATCAGCTCAGGCTATGGCTGAGTCTACACTACATTCGAAGTTCAAATTGAACCGGTCAGGTAACGAGATGCCAAGTTCTGTCAGGAGTTTTTGTTGTTCAGCGGTGAGGGCCGCCACACGCCGCAGGCGAATCTCCCGTCCGTCAGTGGTCGGGAGCACGATATCCGCACTCTGAATGGTGGCGAGCAGCGCCAGGGCTTGGCTCGGTGAACAATCGGAATTTTTCCGTCGCAGCAGATGCTTCAGCGTGACCCATAGCGAGTAGCCCAGAAAGGCCACCAGGATGTGGGCCTTCACGCGAGGCTCCAGTTGATGAAACAAGGGTCGGATCGACAACTCGCTCTTCAGCGCCCGGAAAGCCGCCTCGGCTTCGGTGAGCTGGATATACTTGGTCCAGAGTTCTTCCACCGCGGCTCCCTCCAGGTTGGTGCGCAGCAAGTAGGCGCCTTCTCGCGCCTCACGCCAGGCTCGACGCTCCTCGATCAGGTTCCAGGTCAAGGTCCAGCGCCCCTCCGCTTGACCGAGGTCCGCTTCATACAGGTCGGCCACTTGCCCATAGCGTTCCTGAATCTTCCCCAACCGCCGCTCAATCTTCGACCGGTCCTTCAATTGGCCTTTCTCTACCCGCTGAGCCAGATTCGTCAGCGCTCGTTCCATGCGGCCCGAGAAGCGGCGGCGGATGGCCCGTTCTTTTTCCCGCCGTGCCGTGGAGCGGCACAGCACGTAGGTTTCGCTGCCGCCCGGCATCACCACCAACTGGGCTTCCACTTCCTCGCGCACTTGCGTCCAGGTGCCCTCCAGAAGCTGGCGTTCCATCCCCTTCAGCTTGGAACGCGGCGTGCCCACCAAGTACTGCCCGCCCCGGTTGCGCAGCGCCGTCAGATTCGCTTCGCTCACAATGCCCCGGTCAAATACCCAGATCCGCCGCGCCCGCCCGTACTTGCGTTCCACCATGCGCATGACCGTTTCCAAGGTGGTGACATCCGTACGGTTGCCATCGAAGGTTTCATAGCTCAAGGGAAAACCTTCGGCGTTGACGATCAGTGCGATCACCACCTGCTTGCAGTCGGGCCGATGATCGCGCGAGTAACCGCGCTGCAGCATCGGGTTTTTCTCGGCCTGGCCTTCCACGTAGGTACTGGTCAGATCGTAAAGCAACACGTCGAATTCGGCGCCAAACAATTCGCCGTAGCGTTCCTTCAGGTGTCGCTCCAGTTTCGTCTTGTGAGGCAGCAGACGATCCAGGCAGCGATACAAGCGGCTGTCGTTGATCTTGCCTTCCCCAATCCCCAGCAGATCATCCAGCGCCGTGCTGGGATACCAGCGCTCCTCGATGCCCAACTCGCTCGAGGGAGCAGACAAGCGGTTAATCGCCAGCAGCGCGGCCACGCGCGACCAGGGCACGTCAGCAACTTCGCCGTCCAGCAGGTTTGCCCAGAATCGATCCAGCTCCAAACGCTTCCACAGTTCCAGACCCAAACAAGAAGTTCCGAACTGCCGCACCCGCTCGAAGCGAACTTGGCTCACCCGCACTCGCGCCACGTCGGGATCGTTCTCCGGCAGTTCGGCATCGGAAGGAAACAGTTTCAACTGCCGGCGCTTGCCCTGCTCGTTGAAAACCTCGATCACCTTCAGCCAACGCGCCTGCGCCGAGTTGTTCAGTTCGCCCAGGTAACACAAGGTCCGCTGGCGCGGACCGTCGGGTGTGCGGACGGTTTCGACCAACGACCAGTAGCTGTGGTCCTTGCCATCCTTGTCCCGATGATTCGGTCGCAAGAACATCGGGGCGATGGTGTCACGTTGAGTACCCCAGCCGCAAGAGGGTTGGTCTACACTACATCGACTTTTCAGAAAGGTCGGGCTGAAAACAAAAACCTTAACCAATCACCGGAGCCAAAAATAATCAAAAAACGCCTCTCCGTGACGAACTTGGGCTAGGAATCCTCTTGCGCGCGAAAGCGGAAGGCCGGCTCTCCCAGATCGAGCCTGTCCTGGCACATCTTGATCGTTTGGGATTTCGCCTCTCGGCGAAAACTCGGACGGCGGTCCTCAAGCTGGCTGGAGAGACACTTTGACGTCAAGGCCGAACTATTTAGTCAGGATAGTGGTGCAGCCCACGACAAAGAAGGACTGTGGTGCCGAAGAGAGGACTCGAACCTCCACGCCCTGACGGGCACTACACCCTGAATGTAGCGCGTCTGCCAATTCCGCCACTCCGGCACGTCTGCTGTCAGGAAAACTACTCGGGCCGCGGCAGCGCAGCCCATCTGCAAGTTCTCATGGTGCCATCCGCGCAACGTTATGTCAAGACTGTGCGTTCTGCCCAATGCCTCGATAACGACGTAGGTGGCCTGCTTGCCGTCCCCGCAGCTCGATCGGCCCGCAAAAAGGGGATGGCAAGCAGGCCACCTGCATCGCTGCCGGACTCGAAGCACTTACTGAAACAAGAGCGGTGCGAAGGCAGCCAAATTGCGGCGCCAGACCATCCAGACATGGGCGCCCGGTGTTTCAATGTCGGTGTGCTGAACTCCCTTCGACTTGAGCCACTCGCGGAACTTACGATTAATGTCGATCAAGTGGTCGTCAGTGCCGCAAGCGATCCAAAGCAGGCGGATCTGCTTGTTGGCGTTCGCGTCGAGTGTTGGGAAGTCTCCCGGGAAATCGTCGATAAGGCCGCCGGAGCTGAAAGCGCCAATCCAAGCAAAGCGGTCGAGAGTGTTTAACCCGGTTATAAGGGATTCGGCGCCGCCCATGGACAAACCGGTAATGGCTCGGGATTTGCGGTCCTTGGAAACGCGATAAGCAGCCTCCACTTGTGGAATGACTTCCTTGAGCAGGGCTTCGCGAAAGCGCTGGAGGTTGCGTTGTACGAGGCTGGGGTCGCGAAACGCCCCGAATCCACGGGAGAGGATTTCCGGCGCGCCATAGCCAAGAGGCATAACCACGACCATGGGCTTGGCCTTGCCTTGGGCAATCAGGTTGTCGAGAATCACGTTTGCGAAGCCGACGGCGGTCCAGGCGCTCGCGTCATCGCTAAAACCGTGCAAAAGGTAGAGTGTGGGATAAGGCTTCTTCACTTTGGGATTGTAGCCGGGCGGAGTATAAACGAAGAAGTCCCGATCGTCGCCGACGATCCCCGATTTGTAGAAGTGGTGGTGGATGACGCCGTGTGGGACGTCATTGACCTCCCAGGGCAGAGAGGCAGGACCGGGCACGTGGACAAAACTCTCGCTGCCGAGCAGGTTGGGCTTCATCAGGTGGTTCGAGGGGTCAAGCAAGTTGACGCCATCAGCCACAAACAAGTAGCCGTAATAGTCCGGCTCGAGCGGATCGGTCGTGAGGCTCCAGACGCCTTGCTCGTCTTTCTGCATGGGCACGGGCTCGGCGCCGTCGCGGTGCAGCATGACTTCTTGCGCGTTAGGGGCGCGAAAGCGGAACGTAACACGATTGTCAGAGTGTACCTCGGGTGAGATCACCGGAGCGGGCTCTGAGTGCTGAGGCGACCGAGCCCATCCCAGCGATACCGCCGCAACGAAGGAAAGCAAAGGATAAACAAGCCGAATGTGATTCATGACACGAGAGATCCTTTCCTGTAATGAACCTACCCTCCGAACCCCATTTCGGGAGTCCTCGGTTCGAGTGAGTATACACCAATCGTCATTTTCGCCGCCCAGTAGCTCTGAAGTTGCGAAGAAATCAAGCGCTGTCACCCTGGGCCCGTTCGCTGCGCTCAGGGTAAACTTCGCGAAGGATCTCTGCAGTTGCTTTTAATCCAACGCTGGGGTGGCGCAGACATTGCCCTTTATGTCTGCGCCTTGTGTCGCCGACATAGAAAGCAATGTCGGCGCCACCCACGTGGCTTTCAGTAGCGGGACGGTTTTCCACCCTCTTTGAGGCCGACTGCCTATCGATCGAGGCGGCCAAGCCTTTCGCCATAACTCCCATGGGGTCAGCATCTGGGTGAACTCGGGCTTGACTTCTTGCCTGCGATTTGCTCTATTTCATGCAGTGCACGCGGAGTAAACTGTAGTTAATGCCGATGGTCACGCAGGCGCGGATTCCTGATCCGCGGGGGGATACAATGTATCTGAACAAGGCTCTTTATAAAAGTTCATGGAGAAAAGTTGCTCTCTTGGCACTGTTGGTGGTTCCGATGTTCCTTTCGGCCGCCCAGCGCGACGAGGAGAAAGAGAAGAAACAAAACGAGCATCCGACAAACACAAAGGGACAGATCAAGCAGACGAAGCAGCCGCAGCTCCAGAAGCAACAGCCTAAGACCCAGTATCAACAACCAAAGCCTGAGCTGCACAATCAGCAACCCAAACCCCAGCCGCAGTACCAGCAGCCGAAGCCTCAGCCACAGTATCAACAGCCAAAGGTTCAGCCTGAGTACCAGCAGCCGAAACCGCAACTGCAGAATCAGCAACCGAAACCCCAACCGCAGTATCAACGGCCAAAGGCCCAGCCCGAATTCCAGCAGCCGAAAGCTCAACCGCAGTATCAACGGCCAAAGGCCCAGCCCGAATTCCAGCAGCCGAAAGCTCAACCGCAGTATCAACAGCAAAAGCCCCAACTGCAGAATCAGCTACCGAAACCCCAGCCGCAGTTTCAGCAGTCGAAACAACCTCAGATTCAGCAAAACGCGCAGCAGCAGCGGTTTCAACAGCAGAATCAGCCGCCCCCAAAAATACTGCCCCCGGCGGAGTCCCGGCAACAGATCCAAAGCCTGAACAATAACCGAGGCAGGATGACCGGAATCAACCGGAATCCCTTGCCGCAAGGACAAGTGGCGGTTCATACAGACGGCAGTCGAACCATCGCCGCCAGCGGAGGGCGACAATTCCAGGTGCGTCCGAACGGGACCGTATCACATGTTGCTCTGAGCGGCGGCAGGTCCGCAACCTTCCGGCCCAATGGCGCGTTTGCGACGGTCCACGCAGGCGGAATGCAGATCAATCACGGTTTGCGCGGTGAGCGGCAAATCGTGACGGTGCGTTCTGACCACACCCGCGTGGTGAGCATGGGGATGCACAGGGGTTACGTGGAACGGCCTTACATTACGCGCGGCAATAGAGCGTACATCCAGCGCACTTACATTGTGAACAATGTCACGTATGTGCGGGTCTATCGCTCCTATAACTACCGCGGCGTGCCCTACTACGGCTACGTGCCCCCCTACTATTACCATCCCGTTTTTTACGGCTGGGCCTACAATCCCTGGCGAGTGAGGGTTTACTACCGGTGGTCCTGGTTCGCGGCGCGTCCGCCCTGGTACGTGTATTGGGGGCCGTATTTCGCTCCCGCACCGTATTACCCCAGCGCCGCATTCTGGCTGACGGATTTCCTGTTCTCCGCGAGCCTGGAGGCTGCCTACGATGCCGGAAGAGAGGCCGAAGCCAACGCCCAAGTCCAGGCTCAGGCTTACCAGCCGCCGCCTGAGACGTATCAGCCGCCTCCGCCGCAAGCGCAAGGCACATCCCAAGTAACTCCGGAGATGAGAGAAGCCATTGCGGAAGAAGTAAGGGCGCAGCTTGCCGCTGAACAACAAGGCGCGGCAGCGCCCCAGCAACCGGCGCCGAGCTCGACCGACGCTGCTCCGGCGGCGCTCGACCCTGCCCAACGGCTTTTTGTGGTTTCGGCCAGCCTTGCCGTGTCCACCGTGGACGGGCAGGATTGCGAGCTGACTTCTGGGGACGTCATTACCCGTCTCGACGATACACCCGATAATAACAACCAGGTGCGCGTCAGCGTTTCCACCAGCAAGGGAAACGACTGCCACGTCGGGTTGACTCTCCTGGCCCAAGTCAGCGACCTGCAAGATATGCATAACCACATGCACGAGCAGATGGACTCCGGCCTCAAAACGCTGGCAACCGATTCCGGCAAGAATGGTCTGCCGGCCGCTCCGGATACCGGTACCAACCCCGGGGAAGTCCCGCTTCCGCAGCCGGATCCAAGCGTCAATGGCGATTTGCAAGCGCAGCAGCAGCAAGCAAACCAGGCCGAAACGCAAATTCAGCAAGATGCCGGGCAGGGAGGCGGGAACAACTAAATAGACGCGCTTCATGAAGCATCAGGATAATAGGCAGCAGGCAGATGGCAAAGGTCGGAGTTGTAGGCTTCGCGTCTGATTCTATGGTTCGGAAGAAAAGCAAGTCGCTGTGCCGGTGACCGTTGCGTGCAGCCTGCTGCCTGTTGCTTCGGAGTCTTCTACCGTTTGCTCGCACGCTCAGCTAAAATAATCTTGTCCAGTTGGATCACGGTCGGTCGGGAGGGGTCGCCACCAGCATGGTTGGCTCTGCACCATTCTCCTGCCTTCTGCATACTGCCTTCTGCTTACTTTGGTTGTTGGGGGGGGTACAGTGGAGGAATTCTGTTGGCCGCGCATTGCAGTTCTGGGTGCGGGCTCGGTTGGTTGCTATTTCGGAGGGATGCTGGCGCGCGCGGGTGCGCCGGTCACTTTGATTGGGCGCCCGCTGCACATCTCGGCCATTGCTCAGCAAGGTCTATTTTTTGACGGGCTGCATTTTCAGGAGTACATTCCCGTATCGACTTCAACCGAGGTCAGCTCCGTTCGCGACGCGGAAATTGTGCTTTTTTGCGTAAAGACTCTGGATACGGAAGTGGCCGCGAACGCCTTGGCGCCTCATCTCGCCCCGAACGCCGCCGTGATCAGCCTTCAAAACGGTGTGGATAACGTGGAGCGGATTCGCTCCGCGGCCAAAATCGATGCTTTCGCCACAGTTGTCTATGTGGCTGCCGCCATGACCGCTCCGGGGCGGGTCAAGCATTCCGGACGCGGCGATCTCATCCTCGGAGATCTGCCAGGTTTCTCGGACGAAAGCGGAAATCGCCGCCGCCAACTCGACCGCATGGCCGGGCTCTTCGAGCACGCCGCCATCCCCTGCCGTGTTTCGGAGAACGTCCAGGGCGAGCTCTGGATGAAGATGATTATCAATTGCGCTTACAACGCGATTTCGGCTCTCGGCCGAGCGAGGTACCATCGCGTTGCAGGTAATCCCTCGACGCGCAAGCTGATGATTGACGTTGTCGAGGAGGCCCTCACTGTGGCGCGTGCCGCCGGGGTGCGCTTACCGGAAGTCAACATGGCCGAGGCTACGCTCGAAATTTCTGAAAGCATGGCCAACGCCACTTCCTCGATGGCCCAGGACATCGCCCGCGGAAAGCGCACCGAAATCGACGCTCTGAACGGCTATCTGGTGCGGCGCGGCTCAGAGCTTGGAGTGGCCACGCCGGTCAATCACACCCTCCACGCCCTCGTCAAGCTTCTGGAAGAGTCTGTCTGATCAAGCTTTGCTGGGGTGGCGCAGACATCGCGCCTTATGTCTGCGCGCTGTGTCGCCGACATGGGAAGCAATGTCGGCGCCACCCACCGATGAAACGCCTGGCCTTGACTATCCGCCGGCCAAGCTGGGCTCAAGCGGGATGATTGCTTTCGAGCCCGAAAAACCTCTCGAAGTTTCGCACCACGATTTCGCCTAATTCTTCTGCGCTTACGGTGTGAAGTCCCGCCAGGGTTCGCGTGACCTCGCTCACAAAGGCCGGCTCGTTGCGCTTGCCGCGGTAAGGGACCGGGGCGAGATACGGGCAATCGGTTTCCGTCAATAGACTTTCGAGCGGGATCTCGCGCGCCACCTCGCGCAGGCTCTCCGCATTCTTATATGTCAGGTTGCCCGCAAACGAGACCTGGAATCCCCAATCGAGGAATCTCTCGGCATCCTGGCGCGCGCCCGAAAAGCAGTGCAAGATTCCGCCCAGGCCGCTTGACTGCCAGTGGGCCTCGATTATCTCCGTGAGGTCAGGCCACGCTTCGCGGCAGTGAATAATTATCGGCAGCTTCGCTTCCTGAGCCAATTCCAACTGCCGCTCGAACACGCGTTTCTGAACCTCGCGCGGCGAGTGGTCATAATGGTAGTCGAGGCCGATTTCGCCGATGCCGATCACCCGCGGGTGTTGCGCCAGCCCCGAGATTTCCTGGGCGTGACGGTCTGTGAAATGCGCGGCCTCGTGCGGGTGAATGCCCACCGTCGCGTAAATCCAATCGTGACGCTCGGCTAGCTCGACCGGCGCACCAAGGTTGTCAGGTCCCGTCCCACCCCCCACGGACAGCAGGTAGCGAAGTCCGCCCACACGCGCGCGCTCAATCACCTCCGCGCGGTCCGCGTCGAATTTAGGATCATCAAGATGAGCGTGGGAGTCCAGAAAAGCTGTCCGTTGTCTGTTGTCAGTTGTCAGTGGCTGCCTCCTCGTCTTCATCAGCTCGGACAGCCTCACGGACGCTTCCTATGGATCGAAGATACGCATTTAACTTGGGTGCGAGTTCGTCGATGATGGGCCTAATTCGTCTTACGTCATCTTTCCTCAGTAGACCTCGGCAATACGCCCGGCGCAGCCAGTGCTTTGTCTCATTCAGTGAGCCTCGAGCCATCCTCACAAAGCGTCGGTTGTCTTGAAAACTTCCTCTCCCTGAGCCTTCCGCGATGTTGGCCCCTATGCTGTCCGCAGCCCGAACCATCTGCTTCCCGATAGTCGTTTTGGCAAACTGCTCCCACCCAGCGACGACCGTCCAAACTTCATCTGCCAGTTTCTCGCCCAGCTTGTAAACTTGGAGATTTTCAAAGCTGGTTCTCCCCGCCACTGCGCGACACCTTTTCGTCAGATTGCAACGGACCACGGACCACGGACAACGGACGTCCGTCTCCTACTTCAGCCTCGCCCCGTTCTCCACATTATCCTTAAAGGTCACGAGGACCGGCCGGCCGTGGTCGCCTGCGGATGCTGCGATGATCATGCCATTTGATTCCACGCCGCGCAGCTTGCGTGGCTGGAGGTTGGTGACTACTGCGACTTTCATCCCGATCAGGTCTTCAGGCCGATAGTGCTCGGCGAGTCCCGCCACAAGCTGGCGGACTTCCGTGCCGATGTCCACCATCAGCTTCAACAGTTTTGAAGCGCCGGGAACGTGCTCGGCGGCTTTCACTTCGCCCACTCGCATCTCGACCTTGGCAAAGTCTTCAATGGTAATCAGGGTAGGAGCCTGCGGGCCAGGGGCAGCGGGCTCAAGACTGGGGGCTGGGGACTGCGTGCCGGGGATGCTGGATTCGGATGTGGAAGTAGTCACTGTTTCGGGTTTGTTTTCAGTTTGCACGGGTCTCAATGCCTCCTTAGATTTGTCAGGTTCGCCGTCGGGACTGGTGAGGTCAAGCTGTACGGGCACTCGCAGGGGCGCTTCGCGAAGCGCCCCTGCGGTGGGCTTTCCACGCTCGCGATCAACTTCGGCGAGTTCGTCAAGCTTGGCGAGTGCCTTTGCCTTGTCAAGGCGCGGGAAGATGGGCTCGGGCTTGCCGACCCTCGTGCCGGCCGTCTGCTCGCCGCACTTGAGCTGGTCGATCCGCTGATCGCTGACTTTGCCTTCGCAGCCAAGCTGCTCCCACATTCGCTGGGAGGACTGCGGAATGATGGGCGCAACTAGAGCCACGATACATCGCAGGGCATCCGCTGTCACGTAAAGGGTCTCGTTCAACAGTTGCCGTGCATTTTCGCTCTTTTCGATGGATCGGGCTTCGTGTCCGGATGGGCGCACCGTGGAGCCGGGCGGGAACGGAGACCGCCCTAGGGAGGCCGCCGTCTCCCAGGGTTTCTTCCTATTAAGGTACCCGTTGAGATCCGCTACCATTGCTGATACAAGCGCTAGGGCGCGGGCTAGGTCGTACCTGTCGAGGCATCGTCTGTACTCCTCAAGCAGCCCGTCCAGGGAACGGCAAAGCAATGGAACATCCGCGTCCATAGCGGTTCCCTGAAGAGGCGAAACTTCCGCCCCGGGGCAGCGGCCGATCATTGTGACCGTGCGATTCACAAGATTCCCGAGGTCATTCGCCAAGTCCGAGTTATACCGCTGAATCAACCCCTCGTACGAAAAGCTCGTGTCCTGTCCAAACGGCGCTTCGCGCAGCAGGTAGTAGCGCAGGGCGTCGTTGCCGGGGGCGCCAAAGGAATTGAGCGCGTCGATGATGGGCTCTGGGTAGACGACGTTGCCCTTCGACTTCGACATCTTATCCTGCTCGTAATAAATCCATCCGTGGGCGAACACTTTTGTGGGCAGCATCTCGGGCTGGTCGGGATACGCGGCCATAATGAAAGCGGGCCAATAGATGGCGTGGAAGCGCAGGATATCCTTGGCCATCATGTGGACGAGTTCCGCTTCGCCGGGTTTATTGCGCCAGTATTTCTTGAACTCAGCGTTCCCCTCGTCGCCTTGCGCGTAGCCGATGCCAGTCATGTAACTGGTGAGCGCGTCGTACCAAACATAGAAGACCTGCTCGGGATCGTCGGGCCACGGAATGCCCCACTTGAGGCGCTTACGGCTGATCGAGATGTCGCGCAACCCGCTCCTCACGAAGCTCAGGACTTCGTTGCGGCGGTAGTCCGGCTGCACGAACTCCGGATGTTTCTCGTAGAGCTCGAGCAGGCGATCCTGAAAGGCGGAAAGCTTGAAGAAGTAATTCTCTTCACTGATCAGTTCCGCCGGCCGGCCGCAGATGTCGCAGTTCACCGGGTCAGTGCCTTCGGAGATGTAGCGCTCGTCGAAAATGCAGTAGCGGCCTTCGTAGCGGCGCTTTTCCACGTAGCCGCGCTCGCGGGCGCGCACGAGCAGGCGCTGCACCGAGCGTTCATGGTCGGGATGGGTGGTGGCGATGAAGCGCAGTGAATCCGGCTTGAGGTCGGCATAAGGATATTCGCTTACGGACATGCCGAGCTTTTCCCAAAGCTGAATGAAAAGCTTGCGCTTCTCCGCCACAAATTCACTCGGCGTCTGGCCGGCAGCCTTGGCGGCGCGCTCGAGCTTCTCGCCGTGTTCATCCGTACCAGTGAGAAACGCCACGTCGTAGCCGCACATGCGTTTGTAGCGCGCCAGCACGTCGCAGACAATCGTGGTGTACGCGGACCCGACATGAGGCCGGGCGTTGGGGTAGTAAATGGGAGTCGTGAGATAGAATGTGCTCATATCGTAGGTGTCGGGTGCCGGGTGTCAGGTGTTTGGGTATCGTAGGGGGACGGCTTGCCGTCCCCTGACCTTCGTGGCGTCGGCCTGTCCGCGTGGTGTGGAGGTAACCCCTCACCCGGCCCGCAACGGCTGGTGGAAGCGCCGTTGCGGGCCACCCTCTCCCCAAGGGAGAGGGCTGAGTCTTGAAGCTGTCCGAGGCAGATGGCGCGAAACCGAATCAGCCGACGCGCGGAGCCTGCGTTTCCCCTGAGACCCGACACCCGGGACCTGAAACCTGCTTTTCCCCTGACACCTGGCACCCGACCCCTGACACCTGGTGTTCCGCCTGCATTGCCGCAGTCATCACTTGCTTGAGTGGAACGCCCTTTTCCGTGGCGAGGCGCTGGCAGTCTTCGTATTCGGGGGCTACATTCAGCACTTTCCCGTCGCGGCTGGACACCTTCACATTGACTGCGCCATAAGGTGTCTCCACGCTGACAAGCTCGCGATCCAGAATCTTGCGGCGCGCCTCGTAGATGCGCACTCCGATGGTAGTGGTCTCTTCGAAGAGCATTTGAGCCAGCGCATCGCATTTTTCTGGAGCGCAAAGCACGCTGAGCAAGACTCCAGGCCGGTTCTTCTTCATCTGGACGGGAGTGCAGGTCACGTCGAGCGCGCCCGCAGCCAGAGCCTGGTCAATGAAAAAGCCGTAAAGTTGCGGGTTCATGTCATCCAGGTTGGCCTCGATTACGGAGACCACTTCGTCGCCGGGCGCACCCGTCCGGGCCGTCACACCCTTCGTAATCTCTCCCAGAAGCAAGCGTGCCAAATTAGGTTGTCCTGGAATCTCTCGCGCTCCGGCACCGTATCCGATGCGCTCCACTTTCATCGCCGGGACAGGTCCGAAGCCCGCGGCCAAAGTAGTGATAAGCGCCGCACCGGTTGGAGTCACGAGTTCCCCTTCGACGCCCGACGAATAGATGGGCACGTTTTTGAGCAGTTCGAGCGCTGCGGGCGCCGGCACCGGCAGCGAACCGTGCGCAGCCCGTACGCTTCCGCTGCCCACATTCACCGGCGAACATGTGAGATACGAAATCTTCGAGCAGCTCGAGGCCGACGCAGGTTCCCACGATGTCGAGAATCGAATCGACCGCGCCCACCTCGTGGAAGTGCACCTGCTCGGGCGGCATGTTGTGAAGCTTTCCCTCCGCCTCCGCCAGGCGGCCGAAGACTTTCATGACTCGCTCTTGAACAGCGGATGATAGGCCGCTCGCCGCGACGAGTCCCTGGATGTCTCCGAGTTTCCGATGCGGCTGCTTGGCCGGGATAAGGATCTCGACCCGCGTCCCCGCCAGATGCCCGCGCACCGCGAGCGTGCGCTTGAACTCGTAATCGCCCAGAGGAATCTTCTTCAGTTCGGCAAGCAACCGCTCCTGCGGCAAGCCCAGGTCCAACAAGGCGCCGACGAACATGTCCCCGCTAATTCCGGAAAAGCAATCGAGATATGCGTGTTTCATAAGAGCAGGATTCAGGAGCCAGGATTCAGGAGTCAGGAAGCCCCCGAATTCTGCGCTTCACCCGAGCAATTTTGGTCAAAATTGGATACTATGCTGTAGTCTCAGAAGTTGTCAACAAGCCAGGATTCAGGAGTCAGGTTTTCGAGTTTCTAATTTCGAGTTCCGGTCCCAATTTCAGCTCCTGAATCCCGAATCCTGAATCCCATTTCACAAGAGGTAACATCAATGCAAACATTCGACCGACGCAATTTTTTGAAGGTCTCTGCCGCCGCCGGGGCTGCCGGGCTCGTGTCCGGACTGCCAGCCGCGCCGGCTCAAAAGGGCATGCGCCTGGGCATCATTATCGGCATGGGCAAGAACCCCGAAGCAGCCTTGCAGAGAGTGCATGACCTGGGAGTTCCGACCTGCCAGGTTTCGACAGAGGATTTTTCGGACCAGATGGAGAAGGGCATCCGCGATGCGGTTCAGAAGTTTAACATCGAGGTGACCGCGCTCAATACCGCCGGTCCTGGACCGAATGTTTATGACTTCTACCAAGGGCCGGAAACGATTGGTCTGGTGCCCCTGAAGTACCGCGCGCAACGAATCGCACACTTCAAGCAGGCTTCCGATTTCGCGAAGAAGGTCGAGATACCTGCGATCCACACGCACTTCGGCTTCATTCCTGAAAATCCCAACGACCCTGCTTACAAGGACCTCCTGCCGGCCCTGCGCGAAGTCGCCACCTACCTCAAAGGGAACGGCCAGAATATGCTGTACGAGACGGGGCAGGAGACTCCCATAACCTTGCTTCGCGCCATCACCGATGTGGGTGTTGACAACCAGTTCGTGAATCTTGACACTGCCAACCTGATCCTCTACGGCAAAGGGAACCCCGTCGATGCCTTGGATGTGATCGGCAAGCTCGTCCGCGGCACCCACGCCAAGGATGGGCTGTTCCCGACCGATCCCAAAAAGATCGGCGAAGAAGTTCCCATCGGCAAAGGGAAGGCGAATTTTCCCAAGCTTATTGCGGGCTTGAAGAAGCTCGGTTACGACGGGCCGCTGACGATTGAGAGGGAGATTTCAGGCCCTCGCCAACTCGAGGACATTCGGAAGGAAAAGGTTTACTTGGAGAAGTTGATCGCGTAAGCAAACGTGAGGAGTTCACGAATCATGAATTGTAGGGGGACGGCTCGCCGTCCCCCCACTTGGTCGCGAGCCAGCTTCGTTGACGACGGTAAGGCACTCGTTACAATCAAGCGCGGCGCATTCCGCGGACCCCCTCACCCGACCCGCGCGCCTCGCGAAAGCGCCGTCGCGGGCCACCCTCTCCCCCAAGGGGGAGAGGGCTGTTATTTCTAAACTGGACAACACTTATCTAGGCGATGTGGCCCGACTATCACTACAACTTCTTGCCGTACAGTGGCCCGAAGTTTGCGCAGGCGCGATAATCCGCTCCTTGCGGGTCCTGGGCTCCGAAGGCCGTCCAGGCGCTGGGGCGGAACATGCGGTCTGCCGGGACGTTGTGCATGGAAACGGGAATGCGCAGAATCGATGCCAGCGAGATCAATAGATCGCCGATGTGGCCGTAGCTGATGGCGCCGTGGTTAGCGCCCCAGTTGTTCATCACAGAATAGACGTCCTTGAACGGGCCCTCGCCCGTGAGCGTGGGTGCGAACCAGGTAGTGGGCCAGGTGGAGTTGGTCCTCTGGTCGAGCGTGTCGTGCACGTCCTTCGGCAATTCCGCCGTATAACCTTCGGCGATCTGGAGCACCGGCCCCAGCCCCTCCACGAGGTTCAGTCGCGACATCGTCACCGGTAGTTCGCCCTTGGTCGCAAAGGTGGAAGAGAAGCCGCCGCCCCGGAAATACTCCACGATGGCCGGGCTCCACTGGGTCGCGTCCAGGCATCGCCCGACTTCCTCCGCCGTGATCTCCCAGTAAGGCTTCATGACCCGCACGCCGTCCTTCATTTGCTCGCCCGTGGCGTCAAGCGTTGCCGCGCCGGAGTTAATCAAGTGGATAATCCCTCCGCTCGCCTTTCCAGTGAGGCTCTTGCCGGTGACGCGCCTGGCGGATTCCGGACTCCAGTAAGTCCGCACGTCAGCAAAGATTTGCGCCGTGTCGGTCAGCAAGTGTCCGAACAGCATGGCGCAGCCGTTGAGCGAATCGTTTTCAGTGGCGAAGACAAACGCCTCGCGAATGCCGTTCCAATCGAAGGAGGAGTTGAGGATCGCCTCCATGAAGTCGCCGTTCGGGAAATGGTCCGTCCACTGCCGCTGGCCCTGGAAGCCGGCCAGAACCGCGTTGTGTCCCAGAGCCTCTTCGCCGAACCCGAGCGCTGCCAGCCGGGGATTCCCCACCATCAGGTCGCGCGCGATCATGGCCATCTTCACCACCGTGTGCCAGTCGCCATCCTTCTTGGGGCGCGCCATTTCCGGAACGTTGTAATCCTTACCCTCGGGGCAATTCGCTCTTCACCCATTCGTAGGCGCGCTTGTATTCTTCTTTGTCGTAAATTTCTTCCTCGATGCGCCGCACGAATTCTGACATGTCCACGTACTCGTTGCGCATTCCCAGGAAGTTCTGGAAGAAAGCGGCATCGACCACAGAGCCGGCAATGCCCATGGAAACCGAGCCGAGTGAGAGGTAGGACTTGCCCCTTCATTTCGGCCGCCGCGAGGCCGGCCTTCGCGAAGCGCAGCAGTTTCTCCCGCACGTCTTTCGGGATGCTCGTATCGCCCGCGTCCTGCACGTCCTTGCCATAGATGCCGAAGGCGGGCAGCCCTTTCTGATTGTGCCCCGCGAGCACGGCCGCGAGGTATACCGCCCCGGGCCGCTCGGTGCCGTTGAAACCCCAGACCGCTTTGGGCGTCAGCGGGTCCATATCCATGGTCTCCGAGCCGTAGCACCAACAGGGAGAAACAGTGAGAGAAAGCCCCACGCCCTGGCGCGCGAACTTGTCCGCCGCCTCCGCCGCCTCCGCCACGCCGCCGATGCAAGTGTCAGCGATCACGCATTCCACCGGCAGCCCATTGGGGTGCCACAGGTGCCCGCTGAAAAACTTGGCCGCGGACTTGGCCATCTCCATCGTCTGGTTCTCGAGCGATTCCCGCACGCCCTTGCGCCGCCCATCGATGGCCGGCCGAATTCCGATCTTCGGCAGAGTACCGCGCAACCTCTGGGTGGGTTCCAAGACCTTGAGACCTTTGACATTCGCCATGATCTTCTCCTCTCAAATCAGATTGAGCGCATATAGTAGGACATTCGTAACAGGCTCCCGCCTCGTTCGAGAGGCGACCTGAAAGCTAAACAGAGTAGCGCACAGGCGGCAATATCTCAAGGACGGTGACAAGAAACGAGTGTCGAGCCAGCAGATCAAGAGTCAGAAGCCACGAGCCGGAATACAGAAGATCAGAGCCCGGCGCCAGGCGTACCCGGAATGAGAGCGGTCAGAGAGTGAAACTGTGGATTGGTGTTTACGGGCGCGGTCCCATTGTTGTAAGTTGGTAGGACACATAGCGCAAGGTCGCGTCCTCTGGTAGCCTCCCGGTCCGGATTCCGAGGGAGGCGGACCATCGTGCCATGAGCGGCGGAATCGCTGCACGACCTTGCAAGCGACACATGTGGGCCGGTAGCTCAACGGTGGAGCACTGCCCTTTTAAGGCAGGGGTTCTGGGTTCGAGTCCCAGCCGGCTCACCAAGCAGGTAAGCAGAATGCAGAATGCAGTAGGCAGTAGGCAATTATGAATGGTAAATAGTAAATGGTGAGCCGACGCGATGCCATTGTTGACTCCAGGAGGACGGAGCCCGCATCCCAATTCACCATTCTTCACTGCCAATTCTGCACTACTAATTCTGCTCGTCGCAGTAAACTAAAGTTCCGACTCCTGACTCCTATTCTTAGGGCAAATCGGCAAACGGCATCATCAGCGGCGCGCGAGCCATGAAGGGCAGGCGCGCGATTTCTTTGACGGCTTGCGCCACGTGCTTTTCCTCGGTCGGTTCGAGGGTCATGACGAAGGGCAGCTCGCTCTTGGGCATGGCGGGTTCTTGCAGCACGGAGTCGATGTTGATGCGGTGGCGGGCCAGCAGGGCGCAGACGCGCGCCAGTATGCCAGGGCGGTCGCGGACCACCAGGCGAAGGTATGCGGAAATGACGTTTTCAGCCGCCGGGGCGGTCTTCGCGGGGCGCCACGTCTCGTAGCCGAGCGGCGACGCTCCCTTTCCGCCCGCCGTTATGGTGCGCGCGATGTTCATCACGTCCGATAGCACCGCCACGCCAGTGGGGTCGCCGCCTGCGCCGCGCCCGGTCAGCGTGGTGTTCTCGCCCTTGTCCCCCATCAGCAGGATTCCGTTGAGGGAGCCCAGCACCTTGGCCAGTTGGCTCGTGGTGGGGATCATCATGGGTCGCACGAAAATCTCCAGGCGATCCCGATCACGCCGCTGGGCGGAGGCGATGAGTCGAATGGTATGGTTCAAGCGGCGGGCATAAGCAAAATCCACCTGATCGATGGCGGTGATCCCCTGGGCGGGAATCGCTTCCACATCCACGGCCTGGCCAAAACAGAGCATGGCGAGGATGGCAATCTTGTAGCGCGCGTCGTAGCCCTCGATATCAAAAGTGGGATCGGGCTCGGCGTAGCCTTTCTGCTGCGCTTCGGCCAGGGCGTCGGCGAAGCTGCAGCCGCGGCGCTCCATTTCAGTGAGGATGTAATTCGTGGTGCCGTTCAGAATGCCATATACGCCGGCGAAGCGCTCGCTTGCGAGGCCCTCGCGGATGGCGTGCAGCAGGGGCGTGCCTCCCGCGACGCAGGCCTCGATACCCATGCTCACGCCGGCGGCGCGGGCGTGCTCGGTGAGTTCCACCCCGTGCAGCGCAATGAGCTGCTTGTTGGCGGTCACGAAGTGCTTGCCGGCGTCGATGGCCGCAAAGGCAAGAGGGCGGGCGACGGGAAGCACGCCTACAAGTTCCACCACAATATCAATCTCAGGATCGCGCACCACTTCGTGCCAATCCTGGACGAGTTTCACTCTGTCGCCTGTCCAGGCAATATCTTTCTGGGTTATATCCAGCGAACAGATAGTCTTTAGTTCCAGCTTGCATCCCAGCCGCCGCTGGACCTCCGCCTGGTGATCGACCAGCACCTTCACCGTACCGGTCCCCACCGTCCCCAGCCCTACCACGGCTAGCCGGACGATTTTGCGCGGCTCTCGCGCCGCAGCTTGGCTCTTCACGGATTGAATTCTTGATTGTTTCATACACTCTCTCGCGCAAATCAGAATTAGAAATCCATTCAATTAACACGTACCGCACCGAAGTGGCAAGGGAAATCTCCCATTGACATTGGTGTCAACAGCGAAGCGCCACCCTCCAAGGTGTCGTCATTCCCGCGAAAGCGGGAATCCAGCTCGTTTACAGGGCATTTCCTAAGATTTGTATTGTGGATTCCCGCTTTCGCGGGAATGACAGGGCAATAGGGTCTTGTCAGCGGACGAACGGCACGCCTTTGGCCTCGGGACCCGCGGAGATAATGATGGCGCCGAAGCACAGCACCACCAGGGCGAGGCTTCCCATGGATACGGTGTAGCTGAAATGTTCGCCGATCAGCGCCTCGAAGTAGCCGATGGAGGAGGCGATAAGGACTCCGAACTGGTAGGCGAGGCCGGGGAAGAATCCTCGCAATTGCGGCGGCGACAACTCATTGATGTGCGCGGGAATGACGCCCCAGGCTCCTTGAACCATGAACTGCATGATGAAGGCCCCCAGAATGATCAAGGGCTGGTTGGGCGCGAGCATCCACAATGGCAGGGCGACCACCGCCAGAAGCACCGCGCAGACCATGGCGCGCCGCCTGCCCTTGCGGTCCGAGAAGTGGCCGAATGTAAGCCCGCCCAAAATTGCGCCCGATCATCGAGATGCCGATGATCAACGCTGTGGCGTTTACTCCGAAATGGCGCTGGCGCTCGAGGAAAGTGGGGTAAAGGTCCTGGGTGCCGTGGGAGATGAAATTCATTGCCGCCATCAAAGCGACGAGGTAGAAGAATAAACGCGAATTCTTGAAGATGGCCCGCTTGTAACTCGACCAATCGGTGCGCGACTCCTGCCACGCCCGCGGTTCCTTGACGCGCAGGCAAACCAGCATCGTCAGGAGGCCCGGCACAGCCCCAATGAAGAACATGGCGCGCCAGCCCCAATGCGGAAAGATGGTGAAGTAAGCGATGGCGGCCAGCACGTTGCCAAGCGCGTAGCCTTCCTGAAGCAGGCCGGAGAGGAAGCCGCGCCACTTGGGCGGGGCGGATTCCATGGCCAGCGACGCGCCCACGCCCCAATTGCCCCCCATGCCAATCCCATAAAGCAGCCGGAGGAGGAAGAATTGCGGGTAGCTCTGCGCCAGGCCCGACAACACCTCTGCCAGCGTGAAGAAGGCGATGTTTGCGAGCAGCACCAAACGTCGGCCGTAATGGTCGGCCAGCAGGCCAAAAACGAAAGCGCCGACCGGTCGCATGGCCAGCGTAATCATCAATGTCAGTGCGACGGCAGGAATCGAGCGCCCAAAACTCTTGCTCACCGCAGACAGAGCGAACACCAGCACGAAAAAGTCAAAGGCATCCAGCGTCCAACCAAGAAATCCGGCCAGCACAGCGTAACGGGCGCTCGATTTCGTTTCGACTGCCGAGGAGGTTGTCTCGTTCAAGGTTTGCCACCTGGCCTGGCGCCGGGGTTTGCCGAGCCCGGCGCCGGCTCGAGCACCAATGTCTCTTCCGCGACCGACTCCACCTTCGGGCGCGAATAGAAAATCGGAAAATATTTGCCGCGCGCCCAGAGTTCGTAGAGATCGCGATAATGCGGATCATTCACGTTGCCTGACTGGCCCGGATTATTCAAGCCCACGGAATTATCCCAGTTCTCGGTATCGACGACGATCTTGAACGACCCGCCCGTGGTCTGATTATCTTCGCTGCCGGTCGCCGTGATGGTGTAGCCATCGCCGCCGCGCGGAAGATCGCCCACGTCGAACTTTGCCCGCAACTCGGGATTGAGGGCGCCGCTCATCGGATGATGAATCAGCGCATGGTGGTACGCGCCCAGCTTCCATTTCTCCATGTCAGGCCCGAACCGCTTGCTAAGCTCACCCACGGCTTCGTCCAGGCTCTACTCGAGGAGCTCGTTCCGCCCCGCGATGGGGTCGGCGCCGAAGCGGCCGTCAGGGGCCTCGAGCCACCCGATGATCTTCGTCATCGGAAAGCGCGCCCGATGAACGTCTGCGCCTCCTTGGGCACCACGAGCGCGCGCACGTTCTCGCGCAGGCGGCGCTGCCACATTTCGTAGATGCCGGCGGCCACCGAATCCTTGTCGAGCACGTAATCCCAGTGGAGCAGGCGAGCCTGCGGCCTGCCGCGACTCGGGGTTGGTCAGATCCAGTCCTGCGAGCAGCGGAGTCACGCTGCGCGCCGGAATGGAGAGGTCGCTGTTCTGAAGCTCAACCATGTCCGCGACGGTGAAGAGCCGGCCGGAGCCCAGAAACTCCGCCACGCTCGCGGCGCGATAGGGGTCGGCCCAGAGGTAATGGAGTGCCTCCTTGAAGGGCCAGCCGGGCGGAATCAGGTAGTTGTTCGAGGTGTTGAAGAAGCCCTTCTCGGGATTGAGAACGTGCGGCAGGGCCTTGATGGGCAGGTAGCCATCCCATTCGTAGCGGCCGTCGCCGGGCACGGGAACCAGGCCGCTCCAGTTGGGCCGCATGCGGCGCGATGCCGACGGCCTGGTAGCCGATGTTGCCGTCAGCGTCGGCCCAGACCATGTTTTCGGCCGGCATGCGGCTGTAGGTGCACGCTTCGTAAAACTCCTCCCAGCTATGCGCCTGGTCCATGCGCAGGCTCGGCGAGATAAGGCGCGCCGCCGATTTCCCGCCACGCGGCGCGCACTGCGTAGGCTTTGTGATGCGCCTTGTCCTCAAACACCACCGGCCCGTGCCGCGTGTACTTCAGCTCCACCGCAACCGCCGATTCGCCCTTGACCGGGATTGCGTCCTTGATGACCTTCATCGCCTCCCATGCGCCGCGATATTTGTACTGCGATGGCATCGGCCGGGTTGGTGTCGTAGACGTAGAGGTCTTCCTCATCCGTGCCGAAAATCGTGAGGCCCCAGGCTCCGAACTCGTTGTGCCCGATCGAAACGCCGGGCAGCGACGGCTCGCCGCGCGCCGATCACGTTCCATCCCGGCGCCACTAGGTGCACCCAGTAACGCAGCGACGGCGCCTCCTGCGCGCGGTGCGGGTCGTTCATCATCAGCGGAAAGCCGCCGGGCGTAAGCCGCCCGCTCACCACCCAGTTGTTGCTGCCGATATCTTCAGCAGCCCCCTCTGCGAAAGCAGGAGGTAGCGGCGGCTTTACGCCACCACGTGACGAGGCAAACTCGCCTCTACGATCATTGCGATACGCCGCCACCAGTTCATCCGGCGTGAACCTAATGGGCTGCTTGAATGCGGAATAGAGTTCCAGGATATCCCGCGAGAGCAGAGATGCGTCGATGGCCGGGTCGATCTCCAGCTTGGGATTCGCGGGCTGAAAGTAATAGAGGTCCTTGACCTTCTCGATACCCAAAGTTCGAACGGCGAGAGCGATGTTTAGTTCCTCATTAATATTCGCCATCAAACCATTGAAGCGGGAGATAACCACGGCAGGAGTCCATTTGCCGGGCGCAATGCCGAGCATCTTGAATTCGGGCGTCAGCAGCTCGGGATGGCGCTCGGTTTCCTCGACGTAGGCATTGATGCCGTCTACGAATGCCTGGATGATCGCCGCCCCGTGAGGATGATACCAGTCCAGTTCCTGCCCGAGGTCGCCGCGAAACACGAACAGGCGGTTTGCGATGTCGCGCTTGAGTTCGTTGCGCCCCAGGATTTCCGCCACCGTCCCTGTGGCCTGACGCCGCCAAAGCTCAAGCTGAAACAGCCGGTCGCGCGCCGCGTTGTAGCCCTGCGCGAAAAAGAGATCGGTTTCGTTTTTGGCGTAGATATGCGAGATTCCCCAGCGGTCGCGGAGGATCTCCACCGGCTGGCTCAATCCACGGACTGTGAGAGTCTCGGCAGCCCGCGCCGGGAGCGCCGCCCCCAGGGCGATGATCGCGAGCCCCCATGCCGGCAAGGATTTCAGGATGCGATTTATCATGGGTATGCCCTTTCTAACATGAAACGCTTCCTAACTTAAGCCTTTTTGTGCAATTCGTTCCCAAAGGGCCTCTCATTCATACGCCCCTGCTCACATGGCGCATTGCGGGTTGCGGGGAGGCCCACACCCCCCGGGTAATGCGCACCGCTTCCGAAGCGCAAGAAGACATCACTTGATCCTATGCTACGCGAGCGAGTTGCTACATCATCGGTTCACGGTTCGGTAGTGGTACAGTATGAAGCGGCACGGGCGTCCCGCTCGTGCACTGACACGGCCAGGATGGCTGTGCCACGCCAAACTGTACCACTACCCACGGTTCATGCCTCCATTTCGTGTCCGCCGAACGGCGTGTTAAACTAGGATCAGAATGCGGGATCCATTCCTGGAAAAGATCGAAAGCCGGCCCCTGGTCTGCGACGGAGCGATGGGGACGATGCTTTATGCGAGAGGTATCGCCCCAAGCCGCTGTTTCGATGAGCTTAATCTGAGTTCGCCGCAACTCGTCAAGGAGGTCCATCTTGCCTACCTGAAGGTGGGGGCGGATATCATTGAAACCAACACCTTCGGGGCCTCGCGGTGGCGCCTGGACAAGTACAATCAGGGTGACAAGGTCCGTGAAATCAACCTGGCCGGGGGGCGTTTGGCTCGTGAGGTGGCAGGCGAGGATCTTTATGTAGCGGGCTCGGTTGGCCCGCTGGGTATCCGCCTTGCCCCTCTTGGGCCGACCTCTTTTGAGGAAGCACGGAAAGCCTTTGGAGAGCAAATCGCAGCGCTGGCGGAAAGCGGCGTGGACCTGCTCATTATCGAAACCATGAGCGACCCGAACGAAGCTTGCCAGGCCCTGCTCGCGGCGCGTGACGTATGCTCCCTGCCGGTGGTCGTGCAGATGACGGTGCAGGAAGACGGCAGCACGCCCATCGGAGTATTGCCCGAGGACTTCGCGCGCAGGCTCGACGAATGGGGAGCGGATGTCATCGGCCTCAATTGCAGCGTCGGTCCGGCAGCCATCCTGGAGGCGCTCGAGATCGTCGCAGCAGTGACGGACAAGAAGCTTTCCGCACAACCCAATGCGGGGATGCCCCGCACGGTCGAAGGGCGGAACATTTACCTCAGCTCGCCGGAGTACATGGCCGGTTACGCTCGCCGTTATATTCAATGCGGAGCGCGCTTGGTGGGCGGTTGTTGCGGCACGACTCCGGGGCACATCAAGGCGATCAAAGAGGCCGTCCGCTCGCTCAACCCGCATCGCGCGCGTGTGGCTGTTGGCGCGGTGGAGCGTCCAGGCCGGGCGCTCGAGCCCATTCCAGTCGAGAATCGCTCGCGGCTCGCCGAGAAGCTGGCGCGCGCGGAATTCCCGATCCTGGCCGAGGTTATCCCTCCCAAGGGCTGTGATGCCACCAAGGAGATGGAAGGCGCGCAATACCTTCTGGCGAAGGGAGTGGACGCCGTAAATATCCCCGACGGCACGGGAGTGATGGGCCGCATGAGCGCCCTTACGCTAGCGGCGCTTCTCGGACGGCAGGCGGGGATCGAAGTCCTGTTGCATTACAGCGCTCGCGACCGCTCGCTGCTGAGCATTCAGGCCGACGCGCTGGGAGCGCACGCATTGGGCCTTCGTAACATCCTCGCCATCACTCGGGACACTTCGCAGTTCTCGACGCTTCTCGAGAGTGCTGTGTTTGAGGTCGATTCCATCGGCTTGGTCAGCATCCTCAACAACCTGAACCAAGGGTTGGACGTGGGGGGCAATCCTTTGGGCAAGCCAACGGGATTCCTGATCGGAGTGGGGCTTAATCCCTGCGCTCTCAACCCGGAGGAAGAACTGCACCGCTTCCAGCTCAAATTGAAAGCGGGCGCCAATTTCGCGCTCACCCCGCCGATTTTCGACGTCGAACAACTGGAGAGGTTCTTGAAGCGAATGGAGTCCATTGAGGGCCGTGTTCCAGTTCTTGCGGGGATTTATCCCCTCACGAGCTATCGCAACGCTGAGTTCATGAACAACGAAGTCCCTGGAATCACTGTCCCGCAGGCGATCATGGACCGTATGAGAAAAGCGGATACAGGAGACGCGGCTCGGGCCGAAGGTGTCAAGATTGCCCAAGAGACCCTGCTCTCAATCCGCAACCTGGTTCAGGGGGTGCAGGTCGCGGCTCCTTTCGGTCGCTACGCCATGGCGGTTGAGGTGGCGCAAGTTCTGGGGAAGCAGACAGTGAAAGAGCTGGCTTAGGGAGTCCTATGACCCAATCACCAAACCCCGCCAAACCCGAAAGCTTTGAAAAGAACCTGGAACGCTTGGACGGAATTGTTCACCAACTCGAGGATGCGGAGCTGCCGCTTGAAAAGGCCCTGCTGCTTTATGAGGAGGGGATGAAACTTTCCGTCACCTGCCAGAAGCAACTGGAAGAGGCGGAGGGGAAAGTGGAGATCCTCATAAAGAAGGCCGGCGGCAAGGTGGTGGCTGAACCCTTCGAGACGGGCGCAACCGCTAGTGAGGAATAAACGGCGACGGAGCGCCGCCCCGGTTGGCGGGGTCCGCGCCTGGCCAGGGGATGAGAAAAGCGGCGGCTCCAAATACCCTGCGGCTGTTCTGCCTTCACTCTCGAAGCTGATAGTGCTTCCCATCTGAGCGAATTCAGGTCACAATTAAGGACTGTCAGGCTGTGGGGGGGGGGCGAGTTGGCATTTCGTGCCTGGCGCCGGAACGTAAACCATCCATTACGAACAGGACTTTGAGCACAGTCACTACAGAAACGATCCAGCAGTACCTCGCTAGGGCCAGCAGCCAGATCGATGAGGAGCTTGAGCGGTTGCTCCCGCCTGCCCACCACTTCCCACCGGGCATCCATGAGGCGATGCGCTACTCGGTGCTGGCGGGTGGGAAGCGGCTGCGGCCTATCCTCTGCCTCGAGTCCGGGCGTTTGTTGGGCGGCGACGAGCGCGCGCTCCTGCGCTTGGGGAGCGCTCTCGAGTTGATCCACACCTACTCTCTGATCCACGACGACCTTCCTGCTCTCGATAACGACGACTTGAGGCGGGGCAAACCCACTTCGCATCGCGCCTTCGGCGAGTCAACGGCTATCCTGGCCGGCGATGCGCTGCTGACATTGGCTTTCGAGGTCATTTCCTCACCGGGTCCTCCCCCCGAAGCCTCGAAGCTGCGAGTGATCCACGAGTTGGCCCACGCTTTGGGGACGGAAGGCGGCATGATTGGCGGGCAGGTGATTGATCTCCAAATGGCCGGGCAGAAGGTGGACAGCAGCACGCTCGAGTACATTCATTCCGCCAAGACAGGCGCCTTTATCCGCTCCGCAGTAAGATGTGGAGCTCTTTACGCTCAGGCCGGAGATGCGGACTTGGCCCGCCTCACGACCTACGGCGAGAAAGCGGGCTTGGCTTTTCAGATCGTCGATGATTTGCTGGACGTGCTTGGCACGAAGGAGTCCCTAGGCAAAACGGTGGGGAAGGACGACCAGCAACACAAGGCTACGTACCCATCCGTGCATGGAATCGAAGCCTCGCAGCGCATGGCTTCCCAGCTTGTCGAAGAAGCCTGCGAAATTCTCGAACCCTACGGAGACCGCGCCCACGTCCTGCAAGGCATTGCCCGGTACGTAGCAGTAAGGAAGAAGTGATGGAATACAAATATCTAACGCGCATAGAATCGCCCGCGGACCTGAGGAAAATCCCTCGCGAAGAACTGCCCGTGGTGGTTCGTGAGCTTCGGGATTACATGGTCTCCGAGATATCGAAAATCGGCGGCCACCTTGCCTCCAGCCTCGGCGCCGCCGAGCTGACCGTGGCGCTCCATTATGCTTTCGACACGCCCAAGGACAAGATCGTCTGGGATGTCGGCCACCAGGCTTACGGGCACAAGATTCTGACCGGGCGGCGGGACCGCTTCCCCACCATCCGCCAGTACGGAGGGATCTCCGGTTTCCCGTCGCGCGAAGAAAGCCCTTACGATACCTTCAACGTGGCCCACGCCGGCACGGCCATCTCCGGCGCGTTAGGCATGGCTGTGGCGCGCGACCTGAAAGGCGAGGACTACCATGTGGTGGCCGTGGTCGGCGACGGGGGCCTGACGGTAGGCGAAGAGCTCGAGGGAATCAACAACCTGGGCACGCTTCAGAAGAAGGTCCTGGTGATTCTCAATGACAATAAGATGTCGATTTCGCCCAACGTGGGCGCACTGGCCGGATATTTGAACCGCATCGTTCACGGCCAGGCCTACCACCGCCTGCGGGAAGAGGTGGAGAAGTTGATGAAGGCGGTTCCGCACGTGGGACCGCGGCTTTTGAGGATATCCAAGGACATCGTGGAATCTGCAAAAACCGTGTTGATTCCCGGCTTGGTGTTCGAGGAGCTCGGTTTCGAATACCTCGGGCCCATCAACGGTCACGACATCTATGAACTTCTGACCGTGCTTGCTAAGGTCAAGAAGAACCCCAAGCCTACGCTGGTTCACATCGTTACTCAGAAGGGCAAGGGCTATGAGATCGCCGAACGTCTGCCGGTGAAGTATCACGGCGTGACGCAGTTTGATATCTCCACCGGTGCTTTCCACAAAGCGCCGGCCAGGGCTCCTTCCTACACCTCGGTGTTTGGCAAGGCAATGTGCGAGTTGGCGGAAAAAGACCCCCGCATTGTGGCTATTACCGCCGCCATGAGCGAGGGCACGGGCTTGGATGAATTCTCCAAGCGTTTTCCCACCCGCTTCTTTGACGTGGGCATCGCCGAACAGCACGCTGTGACTTTTGCCACCGGCCTGGCTTGCGAAGGGATGCGGCCCGTCGCCGCGATTTATTCCACCTTCCTCCAGCGTGCCTTCGATCAAGTGATGCACGACGCTTGCCTGATGCGAGCTCCCGTCACTTTCGCGATCGATCGGGGCGGCATCGTCGGCGCCGACGGACCTACCCATCACGGGCTTTACGATCTGGTCTTTCTTTCCGCGCTTCCCGGAATTGTAGTGATGGCACCCAAGGATGAAAACGAATTGCGCCATATGCTGTACACGGCGATCTCGGTAGGCGGACCTGCCGCGCTGCGCTATCCGCGAGGGAACGGGATCGGCATTCCCTTCGACCCGGAGTTCAAGAAGCTCGAGATCGGGAAGAGCGAGATTATGCGGGAAGGGGCGGATATCGGTATTCTCGCCCTGGGCAGCATGGTTTATCCCTGCCTTGAAGCCGCTACCCGCCTTGACACCATGGGCATATCCGCGACGGTCATCAACGCGCGGTTCATGAAGCCGCTCGATGCGGATGTGATCTGTTGCCTGGCGGCGGAAAAGCAGTTCCTGGTGACCGCCGAGGAAGGAACGGAAGCAGGGGGCTTTGGCGCCCAGGTCGCCGCCTTGCTTCAAGACCGAAGGGTTCCCGCCAGCGTGTTGCGTATCGCGGTACCCGACCGCATCGTCCCACACGGGGCGCCCGATCTGCTGCATGCAAAGTATGGGTTGGATGTGGACGGCATCGTGAATCGCATTAAGGCTTTCGCAGAGGAGTCGATCGGGCGCGCGCCGGTGAAGTTTCGCTCGATACTACGGACGTAGCGACTCTTGACTCTCGACTGCTCTCCATGACCCTACCTAACGCCACATTGCTCTTTGTAGCTGCGGGACTTGCGGGAACCATGAATTCGGTTGCCGGCGGCGGCAGCTTCATATCATTTCCCGCCCTGGTTTTCACGCGCGTGCTTCCCATTTCCGCAAATGCTACGTCAACGGTGGCGCTCTGGCCTGGGACCGTCGCGAGCGCGGGGGCTTATCGGAAGCGCTTTCCCAAGGACTTTCGAATTCTCGTGGAGATGCTCGCCACCAGCCTGACGGGCGGAACTCTTGGCGCTCTGGTCCTGCTACGAACTCCCCAGACTACCTTCATGCGCTTTGTGCCGTATTTGTTCCTCCTAGCCACGCTGTTGCTCATCTTCGGCAAGAAGCTCGCGGATTGGATAGAGGCGACATTCAAGACCTCCCAGCAGCCCCGCTGGTTGGTGGTTGTAGCGTCAAACTTCTTCCAGTTCCTGATTGCATTTTACGGAGGATTCTTCGGCGCCGGAATCGGCATCATGATGCTCGCCCTGCTGACCATGCTGCGCATGGAAGACATCCACGCCATGAATGCCTTGAAGACTCTGCTCAACGCCGCCATCAATGGCGCGGCTGTCGTTACCTTCATCGCCGCGGGCGCCGTGCTGTGGCCTCAGGCTCTGGTGATGCTGGTGGGAGCCGTTGTGGGCGGCTACGGCGGGGCCTACTTCGCCCAGAAGCTCGACCCGCAACTGGTCCGCCGTTTCGTTATCGCGGTGGGCATTGCCATGTCTGCTTATTTCTTCCTAAGGCATTGAGGCGCTTGCAGATTTGGGCGTGACGCCGACTTGCAGGAGGGAATGAGCCGGCTGAAAGCGAGCACAGCGAGCCGATCTAAGAGGCTACCTGGTGCGAGGAGTGCTTGATTTTAACTGGTAGGTTTTGTAAGCTGCAATATGACAACAGTCATACGGGGCGTCGTTGTCTATTGCAATCGATGGTCAAAATCATGGGCATCTCATGACATTGCCTTCGGTTTGTGCCTGGAGGGTTGGTGGATTCAGATGAACGGAAGGGGTGGCTCGACGCCACAAACGGCCCGGCTGAAGAGAGGAGGCTCTTCCTTCTTCGCCCACGAGGGTTCTGTGCGGGCGTCGTCCGTGCGATCGAAGTGGTTCGCTTGGCGATCGAGCAATTCGGTTGTCCCATTTATGTGCACAAGGAAATTGTCCATAACCGCCATGTCGTAGATGAGCTTGCCCAACAGGGCGCGGTATTCGTCAACTCGCTCGACGAGGTCCCCCCTGCGGCGCTGGTTATTTTCAGCGCCCATGGTGTTTCCCCCCAGGTCCGCGAAAGAGCGCGCGAAAGAAGGCTTCAAGTTATCGACGCAACGTGTCCTCTGGTCTCGAAGGTCCACCTGGAAGTAATCCGATACGCCCGCCAGAATTACACCATAATTCTGATTGGTCACCAGAACCACGACGAGGTGGTTGGTACGATCGGGGAAGCGCCGGCTTCCATTCGTCTGATTTCCGAGGCGGGAGAGGTCGATACGCTGGAGGTTCCCGACCCTGAGCGGATCGTCTATTTAACCCAGACCACGTTGAGTGTTGACGATACACAAGAAATCATCAGCCGCCTGCGGCAGCGGTTTCCAAGCATCATCGGCCCTGCCAGCCAGGATATCTGCTACGCGACCCAAAACCGGCAGATGGCTGTAAAGAATCTGCGCCAGCGGGCCGAGGCCGTTCTGGTTGTCGGGGCGAAGAACAGTTCCAACTCGAACCGTCTGGTAGAGGTGGCCCGGCGCGATGGAACGGCGGCCTATCTTATAGCGGAAGCGCGTGATATTGCTCCTGAGTGGGTGAAGGGTCTGCGCAGCGTCGCGATCACTGCCGGCGCTTCCGCGCCGGAAGTGCTGGTGCAGCAGGTAGTGGAGCATATGAAGGGCCTCGGTTTCAACCGCGTTGAAGAGGTAGAATGGATTGAAGAGAACGTGAGCTTTGTGCTGCCGTCGGAATTGAAATCCGGCCATTCATCAACTTCTCTCGGAGGGACCTATGGCGCAGCGTAGCGGAATCGGTGCCCAAGCCGTCGCTGCAACCACCGCCCCTCGACTTGAGGATCGCCTCCGGGAAGTTGTGGGGCGGGCAGTCGATCACTTGCTCTCTCTGCAAGCGCCCGAGGGTTACTGGGTGGGAGAACTCGAGGCCGACACAACGCTCGAATCCGATTACATATTTTATCTTCACGTGCTTGGGAAGGCTGATCCCGGTCGAGTCGCCAAACTCGCCAATTACTTGCGCCGTCACCAACTTCGGGATGGCGGATGGAATATCTACGCGGGGGGCCCGGCTGAGCTCAATGCGACCATTAAGGGTTACGTGGCACTCAGACTGGCCGGCGATCCGGCAAGCGCGGCGCACATGATGAAAGCCCGCCTCAGGGTCCAGGCCCTCGGGGGACTCGAGCGCAGCAATTCCTATACTCGTTTCTACCTGGCAATAAGCGGTGCGCTGGGCTGGGAATATGTTCCCGCCATTCTCCCCGAACTGATGTTCCTGCCTCGCTGGTTTTTGATTAACATCCACGCCATGTCCTCGTGGACGCGAGCCATCGTGGTGCCGCTGATGATTCTCTACGCGCTCAAGCCGCGCTGGCCGTTGCCGGAGGGAATCACGTGTTCATGAGCTCTTCCGGGATGCTTCGCGCCGGATTCCTGCTTTTGAGTGGGATCGCAAGCTGTTCACTTGGCGAAATTTCTTCCTACTTGCCGATCGCACTTTAAAGATTTACAACCGGTTTCCATTCAAGCCGTTGCGCAAACGCGCCGCAGGGGCGGCGGCTCGCTGGCTTTTTGAACACTTGGAGCGTAGCGATGGGCTGGGTGCTATTTATCCGGCCATGATGAATGCTGTGTTCGCACTCCTGGCAATGGGCCGCGGCCCTGACGATCCGCTCACCAAGCGCGAAATCGGCCAACTGGCGCGCTTTGAAATCGAAGAAGGCGACACAATTCGTCTTCAACCGTGCCTCTCTCCGGTTTGGGACACGGCAATCGCCATCACGTCTTTGCATGAGGCGGGGGTTGCCTCGAATCATCCCTCGTTAGTCAAGGCCACGGAATGGCTGCTGGACCGTCAGGTCATGACTCCCGGCGATTGGAGCACCGAAACCCCGTGTCAAGGAGGCGGATGGGCTTTTGAATTCCGCAACGACTTCTGTCCGGATGTGGACGATACGGCTTTCGTTCTGATATCTCTCCATCGGGTGGCTTATCCTGACGCTTCCCGCCTTGAGGAAGCCGAACGCCACGGCATCGAGTGGATGCTTGGAATGCAAAACCGCGACGGAGGTTGGGGAGCTTTTGACCACAACAACGACTCGCGATGGTTGACCCAGATCCCTTTCGCAGACCACAACGCGGTGATTGATCCTTCCACGGCGGATCTGACGGCGCGCGCTTTGGAATGCCTGGGCAGGTTTGGTTGGAAGGCGTCCGACCCGGTGGTGAAGCGGGCCCGCAAATTTATCGAAGCCGATCAGACTCCGGAAGGGGCCTGGTACGGCCGCTGGGGTGTGAACTATATCTATGGCACCAGCGGCGTTCTGCGCGCCATGGAGGCTCTCGGCTTGCAACATGAGGCTTGCTGCCAGCGTGCCGCCGAATGGCTTCGCGGAGTCCAAAACGCCGACGGCGGCTGGGGGGAATCCTGCGCCTCCTACGACGATCCGGCTCTTAAAGGCAAAGCGCCGAGTACGCCCTCGCAGACGGCCTGGAGCTTAATCGGCTTGCTGGCGATGGGCGATCCCACCGATCCGGCGGTGACTCGCGGCGTGCGCTACCTGCTGGACCGCCAGCAACCGGACGGTTCCTGGGCGGAAGACGCCTTCACAGGCACGGGCTTCCCCCGGGTTTTCTATCTCAAGTATCATCTCTATCGCAATAGCTTTCCTCTTTACGCCTTGGCTCGTTACTCGCGCATGATTGAAGGCAGTGAGCCGGTTGAAGAAATTCGTTTAGTGCCAAAGGAGTATCACGGAGGAAACGGAAACGGGGGCGCCTCTTGAGATTTCCCCTTTCTTTGACCGCCAGCCTCTCCTCCTATATTGCCGGCAAGCGCTTACGCCGAGTCGAGAAGTTTCCGCTGGTCATGATGCTCGAGCCGCTGCACGCCTGCAATCTGACTTGCACCGGCTGCGGGCGCATCCGCGAGTACAAGGAAACAATCCGCGAAAAACTTACTGTGGACCAATGCTTGAATGCCGTGGATGAGTGTGGCGCGCCCATTGTCTCCATCTGCGGCGGCGAGCCCATGATTTATCCCGAAATCGGCAAACTCGTCAAAAGCATTCTGGCCCGCAAGAAGCACATCTATCTCTGCACTAACGGCATGTTCACCCGAAAGCTCCTCAAGGAGTTCAAGCCGACCTCGAGGTTCTTCTTCAATATCCATCTCGACGGGCTTGAGGAGACCCACGACATTTGCGTCGAGCGCAGCGGCGTATTTCGCGAAGCGGTGGAGGGCCTTAAAGCCGCCAAAGCGGCGGGTTTTCAGGTCTGCACCAACACGACTATTTACAAACAGACCGATCTCAAAGAGATCGATGAGCTATTCCGATACACCGAGTCTCTGGGTGTAGACGGTCATATGATTTCTCCAGCCTACTCGTACGCCGCGGTTCAGACCAAAGAGATCTTCATGTCGCGGCAGGATGTTCACGAGAAGTTCCGGCAGGCGGGCGAGCTTCTCGAGAAATATGCTCTGATGACCTCGCCCATCTATCTCGATTACCTCCGCGGTAATCGTGAGGAGCTCATGTGCACGGCCTGGGGCAATCCTACGTACAACCCGAAGGGCTGGAAGTCGCCGTGTTACCTCATCACCGACGGCCACTACGCCACGTTCGACGAACTCATGCATAAGACGCCCTGGGAAAAGTACGGGCGCGGGCGCGACCCGCGATGCGAGCACTGCATGGTGCACGTCGGTTACGAGCCCTCCGCCGTCCTCGGAGCGAAGCGCCAGTTTTCCGACATGTGGAGGCTGCTGAAGTGGCAACTCTCTCCAGCGCCGAACGGCGCCAATGGCTCGAGCGCGAAGGCCGCCCGTTGACCGCCTTTCCCTCGAGCCTCGTCCCCTGCGAAAGCGAGGGAGCGGCAATCCACCTCCTTCCGGTCCCGAATCTGACCCGGATCCCATGAAAGTGGTTGTTACTTTCGCGGTGCGCTCGGAACTTGCTCCCTGGCTTCGGCTGCGATCCTTTCGCCCCCTCGAAATCGAGCGGACGCCGTGCTATGCATCGACCATAGGCGGCGCAGAAGTGCTCGCCGTCCTTACGGGCATGGGGGCTTCTCATGCCACTCGGGCGATCCGTTTGGTTCTGCGAACTGGAATGCCGGACGTTGTGGTGGCGTCGGGCCTGGCAGGCGCTCTCGCGCCGGCATACAAGGTGAGCGATGTGCTTGCTGCCCGGCTCGTGCGCTCCCTCGGCCCCGGCCAAGAGGTTTCGAGCAGCGACGAATTGCTGGGACTCGCCGTAGAATGCGGCGCGAAGCCCGTCGGTTCTTTTGTATCTGTGAATGAGATCTCACAGACGGTGGAGGAGAAAACCCGCCTGGGCGCCCTGGCCGATGCCGTGGATATGGAGAGCTTTGCTGTCTTGATGGAAGCGCAGCAGTCAAACATCCCTGCCATCGCCCTGCGCGGCATTTCCGACACGGGCCAGCGCGATCTCCCTTGCGACTTCAGCAAAATGGTGGACGAGCGCGGCCGCATGCGCATGTGGCGGTTGGCGCTTGAGCCCCTCCGCGCGCCGCAACGCCTGCCGGCTCTGATCCGGTTCGCCATTGAAAGCCACCGCGCCGCTCAGTGCCTGGCACGGTTCCTCGATCAATATGTGGAAGTGCTTGCCAACCGCCTCCCGTCAGTCGCCATGACGGAGAACCCCAAGGCACACGTCCAAACAGCTCGCTCGTAATGCCGGCGCCACCCGCGGTCTGCGGCAGCTATGCAACCCTCGCCCCCTTGGGGGAGAGGGTGGACCGCGACGGCGTCTTCTCCAGCCGGCGCGGGCCGGGTGAGGGGGTCGTTTCCATACCACTACTGTCCAAAATGGCTGAGCGTTGCGGCTCGGCCGCCCCGCTCTGCGGAAGGGCTCTGCCCTTCCGAGCCGAAATGGCCATGTTTCTCTCATCCTCACCGCGCCGGAGGCTGAGCCTCCGGCGCGGTGAGGATGAGGTTGGATGTTTGCGGCGCGTTCCGGGCAGGCGGAGCCAGCCCGCATAGCAAGCGGCGAAGCCGCAGATCGTCCGCCCACGCAGATCAACTGTTTTGGACACGAGTGTTTCCATACGGGCCCCTTCCCCTAACCTACCTGGCCTAGGCGTGTGACATCCTGTCTCTTGACAGGCGCTGGGCTCTGTAGTAGGCTACTGGGGTGTCTTGCCCGACCGGCGGGGGAGTTCTTCTCCCGCTCTCATCACTTCCCGTTTCAGGAGGAATCGTGTCTTTACGCAAATCACCCCGGCTTACAACTGAACTTCTCGAGGCAGCGCGGGCCAACTCCCGACGCTCGACCGGGCCGCGCCAGGCGGCCTCGAAGCAGCATTCGAAGATGAACGCTTTGAAACATGGCGGTTACGTTTCGGCCGCCAATCAGCGTCAGGCGCTCAAAGCGCTGGGCGCAGACATGCAAGACAATGTCTTCGCCACCCCCGACTGCCTTGACGAACCCGCCCCAAGCACCTGGGTGGCGCCGACATCGCTTTCTATGTCGGCGACACAGAGCGCAGGCGACACGCCGGCCATACAAGGCGCAGACATACAAGGCAATGTCTGCGCCACCCCCCAATCCGCCCACAACGCTCCGCCCCAAAACGCGGCGCTCGAGGAAGCCTCCGCAAACAAAAAATATGAGGAACGAAGCGGGAATGTTGATGAAAACAAACGCCCGGAGCTTGGAGTGACCAGCAGCGCCGAAGTCCCAACTGTGGGTCGAGCCGGCATCGCTTTCCAGGCAGGCGACACGCCGGCGACACAAGGCGCAGACATGTAAGCAGCCCCCGATACCGCCGCTACAGGGGCGCTGGATTCCTACGGCTGCCTCGCCATGGGCATCAGGATGGCGCCCGCCCCTGACACCTGGCGCCCGACACCTGCCCGTCAGGGCTTTCATTCCTTGCCTTTTGGGGGTACTCTCTTGGGGCGATGAGCATGGAACATTCCGAGAAAATCCGTCTGGATCAACTGCTGGTTGAGCGGGGGCTGGCCGACACGCGAGAGAAGGCGCAGGCCATGATCCTCGCGGGCCTGGTGCTCGTGGATGAGCAGAAGGTCGAGAAGTGCGGCGCCATGACCAGCGCGCGTGCCGAGCTTCGCCTGTTGGGCGAACCGCTCAAGTACGCCAGCCGTGCAGGGCTGAAGCTCGAAGGCGCGCTGGCGCATTTCCGCATCAATCCCGAGGCGAAGATATGCCTGGATATTGGCGCCTCGACGGGCGGCTTCACGGACTGCCTCTTGCAGCAGGGCGCGGCGCGCGTGTTTGCAGTCGATGTAGGGACGAATCAACTGGATTGGAAACTGCGCCGCGACCCTCGTGTGGTCTCGCTCGAGAAGACCAACGCGCGCCATCTGCGGCTTGAGCAGATCGGCGCCCGTGTCGAACTGGTCACAATGGACGTCTCTTTCATCTCGGCGACTTTGATTCTTCCCTCGCTCCCTCCTTTGCTCGAAACCCGGGCCGACGCGCTGGTGCTGGTCAAGCCGCAATTCGAAGTCGGGAAAGGCCAGGTAGGCAAAGGCGGCATCGTGCGCGATCCTGCCCTGCGGCAGGAAGCCGTGACCAAGGTTTCACGCAAGCTGCTGGAACTTGGCTTCCGCGATCTTGCCCAGCAGGAGAGCGTGCTGCCGGGCGCGGAAGGCAACCTCGAGTATTTCCTGCATGCAGTTTGGCGGAATTCCAGCTAGAATTAAATACTCCGACGCCAATGAGCATCAAGAAGATCGGGATCGTCTCGAAGCCGAAGAAGCTCGAATCTGCGCGAAATCGTTCCACCTCTCCTCGAGTGGCTGCGCGAACGCGACGTCGAAGTGTGCATCGACAAGGAAACGGGCGCCATTATCCAGACCTCCGAGCCTTGCCTGACTCGCAACGAAATGCCCGCCCATGTGGACTTGCTGATCGTGCTGGGAGGCGACGGAACGCTTCTGGCCACGGCGCGGGCGCTCAACCGCAAGCGGGTGCCGATTCTGGCGGTCAATCTCGGAGGGCTGGGGTTCCTTACCGTGATTACTCCAGGAGGAGCTTTATCCCACCCTCGAAAGCGTGCTGAGGGGCGAGCACCGCAGCGAGCGGCGGGTGCAGATCGAAGGCTCGTTGATCCGCGCCGATGAAGTGATCTCCTCGTTTCTGGCGCTTAACGACGCGGTGTTGAACAAGGGCGCCATCTCCCGCATCCTGGATTTTGAGCTGCAGAGTCAATGGCCAGTTTGTTTCCTCGTACAAATCGGATGGGTTGATCGTCTCTACGCCCACCGGCTCAACCGCTTATTCCCTTGCTGCCGGCGGCCCCATCACCATGCCGAGCGTGGAGGCGTTTATCGTAACTCCGATCTGCGCGCACACTCTGACCCATCGTCCCCTTGTCGTTCCCGACACCGCCAGCATTGAAATCGCCGTGACCACCCAGCGTGAGGCGGCCTACCTCACCGTGGACGGCCAAGTCGGAATCGCCACGCATAGCGACGACCGGGTGGAACTGAGGAAAGCGGACTCTTACGTGGAACTCATCCAGTCCCCCAACAAGGACTACTTCAGAATTCTCCAGCAAAAGCTCAAGTGGGGAGAGCGGTAGAAGTCGTGAGCTATCTTGTGGTCAGTTGCTGATCTGTCATGCTGTAGCCAGTATGGCGCCTGCGCTCGCAGGTCCAGCGGAATTGCGCGTACAACAAGCCGTCCCCCTACGGACGCAGTCACGGCTATGCTATGCAACGGCTGCAAACCAAATCCGGGAAGTGAAAGCGGCGGCGCGGCTGGCGAAGTGCGTTACGCCATCCGCGACCTGGCGGTACTGGCCGAAGAGGTGCACGCGGCAGGGCAAGGCGTCCTGCCGCTCAACATCGGCGACCCGCTGCAATTCGACTTTCGCACCCCGCCCCATATGATCGAGGCTGTGGTGAAGGCCATGCGCGACGGCCAGGACGGGTACGCGCCCTCGCTGGGAATCCCGGAAGCGGTAGCGGCCGCGCGCGCCGAGGCTGAGCGCAAAGGCATCCGCAACATCCAGAGCGTCTTCATGACCGCGGGCGTGAGCGAGGCGGTGGATGTTTGCCTCGCGGCGCTCCTCGATCCGGGCGAAAACGTTCTGACGCCCAGCCCCGAGTATCCGCTCTATTCCGCGGTGCTGGCCAAGATCGGCGCGCCGCTCAACGCTTACATGCTGGAGGAGGCGAACGGCTGGCAACCGGACCTCGAACAGCTTTCCAGCCGCATTTCTTCCGGAACGCGCGCCCTTGTGGTTATCAATCCCAGCAACCCTACCGGAGCCGTCTACTCGCGCCAGACGCTCGAGGCGATTGCGGAAATCGCACGGCAGAAGAACTTGCTGATTTTCTCCGATGAGATTTATGACAAGCTGATTCTGGACGACGACTGCCCGTACACCTCGATGGCCGCACTTGCCCCCGATCTTCCCGTGGTAACGTTTAACGGCTTATCCAAGTCTTATCTGGTTCCGGGCTGGCGAGTGGGTTGGACGGTGGTGAGCGGCCCCGCCGCAGCGCTGAAGCCCTATATCGAGGGCATCCACAAATTGCTCCGGGCGCGGCTTTGCTCGAACCATCCCCAGCAGTATGCGGTGCGGCCGGCGCTCGAAGGCCCGCAAGATCACCTGGAGGAAGTGCGAAGGAAACTGCGCCGCCGCCGCGACCTCACTTTCGAATGGTGCAATACCACCCCGCGCCTGAGCTGCGTGAAACCCCGGGGGGCTTTCTACGCTTATCCGCGCCTGGAGATTCCGGAGAGCGACGAGGATTTCGTGCGTGACCTGCTGCTCGAGAAGCAAATCCTCGTCGTGCATGGCAGCGGGTTCGGACAGGCGCCCGGGACGCGCCACGTCCGCATCGTGTTCCTGCCGGATGAGCCGACGCTCGCGCGCGCGTACGCGGGTATCGCTGACTTCATGCGCGAACGCTATCGCTGATTTACTTTTTCTGAGATCCTCTGTAGAATTTTCAGCTTCTTTCACGTGTATCTCAAGGAGGCCGAATATGGCGTTGCAAATTGTAGAAATGGAATCCAGCGGCGTAACAGTTCTGGAATTGTCGGGGCGCGTGACGCTGGGCGAAGAGAGTAATCAACTCCGCACGAAGATCAAAGAAACCCTTGCCCAGGGAAAGAAGCGCCTGGTGCTGGATCTTGGGAATGTCTCCTATATCGATAGCGCCGGTCTGGGGACCTTGGTCGCCGGTTTCACATCCGCCCAAAGCCAGGGCGCAAACATGAAGCTAGCGAACCTGACCAAAAGGTTCCGCGAGCAGTTGAATATTACTAAACTTGTTACTGTGTTTGATGTGTACGATAGCGTTGAAGGAGCGGTCAAGTCCTTCGCGTCGTAACCAGGGCGGGCCGCCTGGCCTCGAGGCCGCTCAGCTACGCAGCGCCCGCCTCACATTCCCGCCGGGTTATCCAGCCAGTAGATGGAGAGACCTGAGAGCAGCTTGGGATAGAAGTCGGTGGACTTCTGCGGCAGCGTCAGTCCGGCCAGGGCGTTGTCGCGAACTGCCTCAACCGGGGTGGGATTCAACAAGAGGCAAAGCTGGGCCGCGCCCTTGTCAACTTCCTCGGCAGCCGTGCGAAACTCCCTGTGGTAGGTCAGGTTTCGCTCCTCCCGAACGGCCTGCTGATCGATGTCGAGAATATGCTGGAGGATCAAACGGTGCAGCAGGACGACGTCGAGGCGGCGCTGGGTTGGAGGAAGGTCGCTCAAAGCACTGCCCAGGTCATAGCCGCTGCGCAGGCGGAGAATCGCAGCTTTCCCACGCCCTGCGTAAGCGCCGAACGCCGGCCCTTCATGCCCCGCCTGCGCCAGACTTTCCAGGAAGCGGTTTGTCCAGTCGCGGTTCTCCCCCTGAGCCGGGAACTCCTCCGCTTCGAAGATCGAACGGGCCTGAGACAAGAACCTGGACCAATCGAAAGACGGCAGACTGTGAACCATGCGGTGGGTCGGCAAGACGGTGAGGCCGTCAGCCTCCATTCGAACGAAGGTCATCATTACGTATTCCGACTGCCGGCCGGAGATTCCACGCGCCCTGCAATGATTCCGATAGGCGAGCGCCGTCTCGTAGCGGTGGTGCCCGTCGGCAATGACCAGTTTCTTGTCCTCCATCGCTCTAACGATGCCCTGAATCGCCGCAGATTTGGTAATTCGCCAGACGGAATGCAGGGTTTCGTGCTCGTCGGCGACTTGCTCCCACGGTTTCTCGCGAGCCGCTTCCGCGAGTAGTGATTCGACCAGCCCTTGGGGGTCACTGTACAGCATGAAGATCTGCCCGAAGTGTGCGTGGGTGATCTTCAGCAACTCTAACCGGTCTGTCTTAGGCCCCGAGAGGGTTTCTTCATGCGGGTGGACGATTCGAGCCGAGTAGTCCTCCAGCCGGCCAAGCGCGATAAAGCCGCGGCGAATCTTCCTGGATCCTGGGCGGCCGGGCACTTCATACTCCTGGTCGTAAGGGTAAATCCCGGGTTCCGCCTCTGAAACCAGGATGCGTTCTTCGATCCACTGCTGGAAATGCCGCGCGGCCCGAACGTAAACGTTGTCCTGCGGGGTGTCATTCGCCTGAGCCTGACCCCGGATCACGCGGACAAGGTTGAAAGGGCTGGAAAGGTAATAGCGCGATTGCATCTCCGGAGAGATCTTGTCGTAGGGCTGAGTCACGACATTCGAAAGCTCCCCCACCCGTGAGGGATCGTAGTGAAGCGCGCGAAAGGGTTGGATTTCGGCCATTAGTTTTCTCCGTGTGTAAGATGCGAAGTTATCATAATGGCGCTGAGCCGTCGAGAGTGCGCATCCATGACTTGGCGTCCACTGCGCACTCTATCGAGCCTCGACGAGGGCAGGAAGGCACTGCCCCGCTGCAATGACTACTACGGACGGATGACGCCTGGAGCATTTGGGACTAAACTAACGGGTTGCGCTCTTCTTGTCCTTAACAGGGGGTGCGAATCCTGATGCGGGCCTTATTCGTGCCCTCGGGAGCAAACCCCACAGAGAGGCGATGGAGATGGCTGAACTTCGACTTGACCCGGTCGCGCACCGGTGGGTGGTGACTGGGAAAAGGCGGGTGATGGCGGATTTCGACGACGCTGAAGCCGTCTGTGCCTTTTGCCCGGGAAATGAGCACTTCACTCCACGGCCCATTCAGGAACTGAGGGACGCAACCGGCGCCTGGAGCGCCAGGGTGTTTCATGATCGGGCTCCCATCTTTAACGTGGAGGGCGACGAAGGCCGGCAAGCCGTCGGCATGTTCGACCGCATGAACCCTGTGGGCGCGAATGAGATCGTGGTTGAAACCCCGCAGCACGGAGTGACGCTGGCAGGGCTTCCGGTATCTCACCTGGCCCAATGCGTTGCCCTTTATCGCGATCGCATTCTGGACCTCAAGCGCGACACGCGGCTTCGCTACGTTAGTGTTTTCAAGGACCAGGGGCTGGCGGCCCGCAATGAACATGGCCACAGCCACTCCCAGGTATTGGGCTCGCCGGTTCTGCCGCAATTCCTGGAAATTGAATTCCGGTGGAGCAAGCTGCATTTCGAGAGGAAAGACCGCTGCCTCTTCTGTGACTGCATCCAACAGGAGATTCGGGAAGCAAAGCGAGTGGTGGACCAGAACGCGAATTTCATCGCCTTCTGTCCCTTTGCCTCCCGCTCCCCGTACGAGTTGTGGGTGCTGCCGATGGAGCACGCGTCCTCCTTTGAGAAGAACCTGTCGGACCCGGCGCTGGTGAACTCTCTCGCTTCCTTCCTGAAGCCTTGCCTCCAGAGGATCGAGAAGATATCCGCTACTTTACATTTCGTTATTCACACGGAGCCCAACCTCGCAGCGCACAAGCCCACCCAAGGCTGGTGGAGCACGATGCCCGAGGATTTCCATTGGCACATCGAGCTCCATCCCGATGTTGAGGGCGAGCGCCGCTATCTGGGAAGCGAAGGATTCTATTTCAACCCGATTCCGGCGGAGGAAGCGGCGCTTGTGCTGCGCGCCCTCGAACCGGAGTCGGGCGCGGCTCCACCTGTCTTGTGAAAAGAAGGAATGTTGATGACAACCTATAGGCGCACCTTGCCTGGAATTCAACTGGTGGTTTTTGATTTGGATGGCACGCTCGCAGACACCAAGAAGGATCTGGCTCTGAGCGTTAACGCCATGCGGGAGCATATGGGACTTGGCCCGCTGCCTCTCGAAACCATCACGTCTTACGTGGGTCACGGCGTAACCGTCCTGATGAAGCGTTCGCTAGGGAATGAAGCCCGCGACGGCGACCTGGAGAAAGCGCTTAAGTTCTACTTGGACTACTATGCGCACCACCTGCTTGATAACACCGTTGCCTATCCCGGCGTGCGCGAGGGCCTTGAGGATCTCGCCCAACGGAAGCTGGCCATACTTACCAACAAGCCTACCGGCTCCAGTCACGCGGTCATTAACGGCTTGGGTCTCGCTTCCTTCTTCTACGAGATCTACGGCGGCGATAGCTTCACGCAGAAGAAACCGGATCCGATTGGAATCAGAACCTTGATGAGCCGGTTGTCGATCCCGGCCGAGAAGACGCTCATGGTCGGCGATTCCGATACGGACATTCTCACGGGCCGGAACGCAGGGGTTTGGACTTGCGGCGTGACTTACGGTTTCGCACCTGAGACGCTCGAAAAGGCCGGGCCTGACTTGCTTCTGGACGACTTGCGCGAGTTGCCTCCGCTGCTGGGGACTCCCGACTAACTCCTCCGCTTCGCAAGGCATCCAACAATGGGCAGAGTTCTGAATGGATAAGCTGAAAAGCACCTTGAAAGGATTGAAGTCCAAAAGTATGGCCGGAAACGTTTCGAGCAGCGTTCTGCTCATGGCTTGTTTTCTTTTCCTGGCCGTCCACTGCCTCGCGCAGCAGCCGTCGCCGGCGACGCCGAGGGGAAACGCTGCGCAAGCGCCCCCGAAGGGAAACGCCGTGCAAGCCCCGCCGGCTCCGGAAAGCGAGAGCGGCGAGCAGGGCCAGACACCTCTTCCCGGCGACTGGGCGCCGGAACTTCTGGATGGAATTCTGAGCTCTCCCAACGCGCAGGCCTCTGACTCTCTTTTCCGCGCCGCATTCGCGGCAGGCCCGAGCATAGTCCTGCAGTTGGCTGAGGCGCTCAAAGACGACCGTACGGCCGAGTACGCGGCGC
Organism: uncultured Acidobacteriota bacterium; assembly: GCA_963770415.1. Taxonomy (GTDB): domain Bacteria; phylum Acidobacteriota; class Terriglobia; order UBA7540; family UBA7540; genus CAVROP01. The sequence continues at coordinate 34,534 of CAVYPU010000013.1, read as the reverse complement.
AGTCGTTGGCTTTCATCGGGGGCGAACAGGCGATGCAAACCCTTTGGAAGCTCCAGGAGGACAAGCGGGATCTCAACTTGCGGCGCTTCTACTACGGCGCGCTGGCGGAATACGACAGCGACCCGGCCACTCAAACGCTCTTTCAGGTCATCGACAAGTCGGATGCGGAACCGGACCGCACTGTGACCGAGGCCGCGATCATGGCGCTTACGGTCCGGACCGACCCAAAGCTCGCGGACCGGATTCGCCTGTCGGAGAAGAAGGTGAGCGACGTGGTCATCCGCGACGACCTGGAAAACGCCCTCGACATCATCGAGCTTCGATCCAAGTTCCTGGCCACTCCGGAAGGCAGGAAAGCGAGCGGCTCCGTTGATGCCGCCATCCGCACTTATTTCCTCCCGGCGCTTCAGCCGCCGCCTCCCCCGCCTTCGAATGGCGAAGCTCATCATGCGCCGGCGAAGCCCGAGGTCAAGGTGGAGATTCAGAACCTTACCTTCTCGCCGGACCAACAGCGGACGCTCGCGTCCGTGACTTTCGAGGACCCATCTGCCGTTGCTAATTACGACCTGGTCCTGCAAAAACGCCTTGGAAATTGGACCGTTGTAAGCGTCTGGCTGGGCGGCGAAACCGAAAGGCCCGAAGCCGCACCACCCAGTAAGTCCGCGGCTCCCTCACCCGGCAAGCCCACGGTTCCTGCACCGGGCAAGCCTTCAAGTCAGTAGGGAATCACACGATTAACCTCCAAGGCGCGTTGGACTCCTTCCGGGTTACGGGCGATGACGGTCAGATAGGCCTGCGTGGGTTGGTCGGGGATGGCGCGGCCCTGCTCCCAGTCGCGGAGCGTGCCCAGGGGAATCCGGTACCGCAAGGAGAATTCCTCCTGCGTCAAACCCAAGGCGCGGCGAATCACTCTGATTTGCGGCGTCCGTTTCATACGCCGGAGATCGGCGGGGGTCAAAGGGCGGGCATCAGGGTCGGCCAGAGCCGCGCGTTCAATGGCGCTTGGTGTCATCGTTCGAAGTTCCACACGCCCCTTGCTCGTAGTACGCTTGCTCCTCATGCTTCGTGGCCCTCCGGGCTGAGATCATTCTGATAACATCGTCGCGCTCGCTATACGCCACGCACAGAATGCGGCCCTCCACCATGACAATGATCACGAACCGCTCTTCGCCGTAATCGCGGCGATCATCCAAAAGTTCAATGGCGAACGCGTCGTTGAAAACTGCCTTTGCCAAGTCGAAGGCGATGCCATGCTTCTGATAGTTTTTCCTTGCCTTGGCCTTATTCCAACGAAACTTCAAATTCATAGAGTACTGGTTTCCAGTAGTTCGGTCAAGGGAAGCGAATCCGGGATAAGCGGCAGAACTCTTTCTCTCTTTCGGCGTTATGGGATTCTCCAGGCGTCACAGGGCGCATAAATACAAGGCAACGCATCCGCCAGCCGGGCCCCGCTTGGGATCACATTTCAGAATGAATACCCGATGCCGGCTGAAACGGTGATGTTGTTCTTCTGCCCTGTGGGTGGATTGCTCAAATAGAGATCAATCACGCTGGCATTAACTGAAAACCTGTTACTCAACTTGAACGAGACAACCCCACTGGTATCAAAACGGTATTGTCCTCTGTCCTCCATGTCCGGGTAGAAGTGCAAGTAATGGTCGAGCCGAACCCGCTTGGAGATTTGGGTGCCGAGCGTTTCCGCCACCAGGAGTTCCAGGGTGTCGGTAAAGAGACTATTGAAGAACTTCTGCTGCACGTAGGTTGGCCCTCCCATGACGCTGAACGTCGTACGCGTGTTCTTGACGACGTCACGCCCAATGCCGCCGCCGTAGGTCTGCTGCAAGTAGAGGTCCTGGGTGGAGACGTGATTGATCTGGCCGAAGACGAACACAAAGTTATCTGTAGTGAACAGCAAGTCCTGCCGCGCATCCGCCGTGAGGGTGCGTGAGGAAACCGTATTGGTGATCACGAAGGGTGGGGTGACACTCTTTTCCTCGGCGTGTGAAAACAGCGTGGTGAAGTCGAATTTGGTTCGCCAATGGGTTTCGAAGATAGGTGTCTCGGGGCGTTCGCGCCCCACAGCAATGCTCGTGGTGAGCGTATTGGTTTCCTGGTTGCCGTTTTGGAGGCTGTACCCCAGGCTTGCGGTGCCCCTCCACGCGTGCAGGATCCCGGGGGCCTCCTCCACTTTCTGATATTCTTCAACGGGCATGATAAGTTGAACCTTGGCGGCCGCAATGGTCTGCTCCGGGGCGCCCTCTACTGTGAGCCGCCAGTCGCCCTTGGGCAGCAGCTCAAGTATTCCTTGCATGGGTTCTTGTCCCTTGATGACCACCACGACGGGCTTATCCGTCACGTAGGTCGCGGCCTGTGCTATGGGGATCGAAACCGTCCCGAGGCTAGCGGTCTTCAGTTGCAGGGTTCCTCCCTTGATCATGACCAGGCTTCCCGTCACCCGGTCTCCGTTCTTTAGAGTCAGCACGTCGGCCCGCCCAACGCCAGCCAGGCAGAGCAGCGCCGCAACACAGGTTAGTCGCAATTTCACGTTGCACCTCCGCTCGAGCGTAGATCCCTGGAATTGATTCTGCCTTTCATTACAGCGTACCACGGTGAGCTAATCCTCGCCACTGGTGAGGACGTCCGCCGCGACGGAGGGGTAGGGGGACAGCTTGCCGTCCCCGCATATCTGCCGTCCTCGACAAGGGTAGGGCAAGCCCTACCCCTACACCGCGGGATCAGGGTATAACCAGGGCAATTGCTTACAGGCTGCCTTTCTCGCATAATCAGAGGAACGGATGCGACACATCACAGTAGGCACGGCTGGGCATATCGACCACGGCAAGTCGGCGCTGGTGCTGGCGCTGACGGGCACTGATCCCGACCGCCTGGAAGAAGAAAAACGGCGGGGAATCACCATAGACCTGGGCTTCGCCCACCTCGACCTCGGCGATGGCGTGCGTGTCGGCTTCGTCAACGTGCCGGGCCACGAGCGTTTCGTGCGCAACATGCTGGCGGGCGTGGGAGGAATCGACCTGGTCATCCTTGTGGTGGCCGCCGATGAGTCCATCAAGCCCCAAACACGCGAGCACTTCGACATCTGCAAACTGCTGGGCATTCGGCAGGGCCTCGTGGCCATCACCAAGACCGACCTGGTGGATGCGGACATCCTCGATTTAGTGCGCCTCGAAGTGCAGGAGTTCGTGCGCGGGTCCTTTCTCGAGGGCGCATTGCTGCTGCCGGTGAGCGCCAAAACCGGCGAGGGCCTCGAGGCTCTCAAAGAGGAATTGCGGCGGCTGGCCCTGGTGGTTACACCCAAGCCCGAGGACCTTCCCTTCCGCCTTCCCATCGACCGGGCCTTCGTGATGAAGGGCTTTGGCACGGTGGTGACCGGAACGCTCCTGGCAGGCAGAATCGAGAAGGACGCGGAAGTGGAGATCTATCCGCTGGGCAAGCGGGTGCGCGTGCGCGGCATCCAGGTTCATAACGCCCCCGCTGAGAGCGCGCTCGCGGGACAGCGCACGGCTGTGAATCTGCCCGGCCTCGAGGCCAGGGAAATCTCCCGCGGCATGATGCTCGCGCCGCCGGGACTCTTTGCGGCGACGGCGCGCCTGGACTGCAGGCTGAACCTGCTGCCGGCCGCCCGGCCTTTGAAAAACCGCGCCAGAGTTCATTTCCACTGCAATACCTCGGAAACGATTGCCGAAGTGGTTTTGTTTGATGAGAAGGAAATGCGGCCGGGAAGCAGCGCTTTCGCCGAACTCCGGCTCGCCGAACCCGGCGTGTTCATGCCGGGCGATCGTTTCATCGTCCGCCAGTTCTCGCCCGTCACGACCCTCGGAGGAGGAACGGTGCTGGATAACCAGCCCGCCCGCCGGCGCGCCCACGACCCGCTCGCCATGCCGTTTCTCGACGCTCTCGAGAAGGGCGATTCCGAGGGCAGGCTTGAAAGCTGGGTTCGGCAGGCCGGCGAAGCTTCCCTCCCCGGCCTTGTGTCGCGCACCGGATGGCTTCCGGGGGAGGTCCTGCGCCTCGGCAAGGCACTCGCCTCCGCGAACCGGCTATTGCTTTTGGGGCAGCCGCCGGAGCTCTTCGTTCACCAGGATTATTTTCGGGAATTGGCTGGGAGAGTCTCGGGAGCGCTCCAGAAATTCCACGCCGAAAACCCGCTGCTCGCGGGCCTGCCCAAGGAAGACCTGCGCTCCAGAACCGGCGCCCGGGGTTCGGGTTCGTCGCGGCCCGGGTTGCCTTCGAACCTCCTTTTCAACTCGCTCCTCCAGGCGCTTGCCGCGCAGGGCCGAATCGATGTGCAGGGCGAGACGGTGCGGCTCGCCGGACGCAAGGTCCAACTGACTGCGGAGGAGCAGGCCGCGAAGGAGCAGATCGGCGCGGCGTTTGAAAAGGCCGGGCTCGCGGTCCCGAGCGCGCCGGAGGTGCTGGCCAGGCTGCTTGTCGATCGCCCGCGGGCCGAAAAGCTGCTGCAAATCCTGCTGCGCGAAAACGTGCTCGCGAGAGTGACCGAGGATTTGATCTTTCATCGCACGGCTCTCGATCAGCTCAAAGCATTACTGGCGCGCCGTAAGGCCCAAAGCAATCGCATCAACGTTGCGATCTTTAAAGAGCTCACCGGATTGAGCAGAAAATACGCCATTCCTTTGCTCGAGTACCTCGACCGGGAACGCGTGACGAGGCGCGAAGGCGATGAGCGGATCATCCTTTAACGTGGCTGTTTTCAATAACATGCGACCGGAAGGATGTACCTTACTCAAGATGGCATCCTTTCAGGTAATGGTGCGCAATGAACAACATCAATCGAGATTTTCCATTGCTCATCAAGAAGTTGCTCGTTGAAGTACGGACCATGAGTCTTAACCTCCTGAGACTCCAAGAAAAGGTAGAAGCCATTAGCAAAGAACGGAAGTTCGAGGAAGGTCCCAATGATAAACCGCCCACCCCCGTGGTATCTGTTCTCACAACCCCAAGAGCAATAAAAATAGACGCAGAGACCCATGAGCATAAGGGTGTGTCGCAGAAGTTGCTTGAGCGAGCGGGAATCATTGCTGTGGTTGCTTACGCTATCCTTACCTACGCCATGTGGCAGGAAATGAAGAGAGCGACGCAGAAGGCTGGACTTAGTGCCGACGCTGCAAAAGAAATAGCGGACTTGACGAGAAAACAACTCATCTCCAGCGAGGCGGCTATCTTGCAACTCACCTTTGTTATGAATTTTAGCTCAATGCCAGGACCCGAGTACGGACTGATATCCCATATTGAATACCTGTCCGGCTCTGCAAATGTCTCTGACATCCATGAGAGTTTCGACGTTTCGTGGCAGAGACTTCCAGACCTTAAAGACATTGGCAAACCTCAACATTTTAACTTTGACGTGCCCAAGCTGAGTAAATTCCGACTGGACCAAGGCGAGAGAGCGATCCCTCTTATGGGACTTACTCCCGAGACATTCGAGTTGATTTCCAAGGGCAGGGGCGGAAGAACTTTCAAGATCGAAGGAAGTTGGAGCTATTATGACGGATTTGAGGGAATTGCGCAGCAACATATTTGCCGTATTTGGTATTACCATTCTGTAAAAAGGGGGGAACACGGAAACTCTCGACTACAACGGCTTCTTGGATTGCTTGTCCTATGAAAGCAGGGTGAGAATAGACTCACAGAGGGACAAAGAACACAAGAAGGGCCAGTAGAACTGGCAAAGTACCCTTCGCTCCGGTTGGCAACAACGCATGGTCAGTCAAATATATTGTTGCCTTTTGTGGGTAGACCCAGCCTAGGGGGTGAGCGTAGCGCCAATCGATTTTTGACATTTTTCCCGTTCCAAGCCTGGTGTCGACCCGCCCGCTTCGGCGCGAACCAAGCAAACACACTAGGCTAGTACTAGCGTACGAATGTCAAGGGAGGGTTTTCCGCCGGATGCGTCTGACTGCTTACTGCTTACTGCTTACAGCCTACTGCCTTCTCTTCCCATAAGCGGCCGCAGCATTTCGTAGACGCGCGCCACGGGCAAGCCGACGACGTTCGAGTAGCAGCCCGAGATGCGAGTAACGAACTTGGACGCGAGACCTTGAATCGCGTAGGCGCCGGCTTTATCCATGGGCTCGCCGCTCTCGACGTAGGCGCGGATCTCGTCGTCATCAAGCTCGCGGAAGGTGACGAGAGTGGTTTCATGATCGAGCGCCACGATCTCTTCGGGAGCGCGTACCAGGCAAACGCCGGTGAGCACGCGGTGGGTTCGGCCCGCGAGGAGCGCGAGCATGCGCCTGGCGTCGGGCGCGTCCAAGGGCTTGCCCAGCGTCTCGCCATCGATCACCACCACGGTATCCGCGCCCAAAACGAGGCTGCCGCGAGGGGAGGCGGCCGCGACGTGCGTGGCCTTTTCGCGCGCCACGCGGCGTGCATATTCCTCCGGCTGCTCGCCGGGCTGAATTTCTTCCGCAATATCGCTCACGCGGACCTCAAACTCGATGCCGGCCTGCCGCAGCAATTCCCGGCGGCGGGGAGAACCTGAAGCTAGGATGAGTCCCATGTGCCGAAATTATAGAGGACCGGCGCGAGTGCTCACAAGTTTTTCCCTTTCCCGGCTCTGATGTGCTAGACTGCCAAATTCGTAATCCCAAGAACAAAGATTAGCCCGAACCCTGCAATGGAAGAAATCGGCAAAATTCTGTCCAAGGTCCTCGAGCCTCAATTCTCCCGGACGGAACCGCCCGTGATCGAAGTCCTGGCTCCCCTCTGGGCTCGCGTAGCGGGGCAAGCGTTGGCCAAGGAATGCCGCCCTGTGGCGTTCAGCCTGGGCACTCTGACGCTGGTCACGGATGATCCCGCCTGGGCCGAACCCCTGCAGCAGATGGCGGAGGAAATCCGCGTGCATGTAAACATCTTCCTGGGCAAGCCCGTGGTCAAACACCTCAGGATCATCAACTTTCGCAAAATCGGTGCAGGCGGCAGGCTGCGCCCACCGCCGGGGGAAACTTCTCTCTCGTCCGCGAAATCAAACGATTACCCGGGACGGAATCCGGCTGCGTCGTCTTCAGCTACTGGGGTGTTGGCACGCTCACGCGCAAACTACAGCGGGCGCAGGTTGGGGAAGGTGCAGTGATGGCACTGGAAGAAAAGGACGTGCGCTACGTCGCCGAACTCGCCCATCTCGAGTTGACTCCCGAGGAGGTGAAGAAGTTTCTGCCTCAGCTCGATTCCATCCTCGAGCACATGCAGAAGCTCAATGAGCTGGACACCTCGCAAGTGGAGCCTATGGCGCAGGTGACCTATCCGGCCTGCGGCCAACCCTTCCCTGCGGGAAGACGAGCCGCACAAGACGTTCGAGCAGGATGAGGCGCTCGCCAACGCGCCCGATCCGAGCGCGGGCTGCTTCCGCGTTCCGCGCGTTATCGAGAGGGAAGAGTAGGGTGCGCTGGAAGATAGAATGAACCTCACTGAACTCACCATCGACCCACTGCCATGAGCTTCTGGTCGAACCGCGAAAGTCTCTGCGGTGGAGGTTGCGCAAGCTCACTTCGAACACATCGAGCGGCGCGACAAAGAGGTGCGCGCCTATCTGCAGTTGTGCCCTGAACGCGCCCTCGAGCAGGCGGCCAAAGATCGACCGGCAGCTTGCGGCGGGCGAGCCCTTGGGTCCGCTCGCGGGAATCCCTGTCGCGGTGAAGGACGTGATCCTGACCCGGGGCACGCGCAACACTTGCGCCTCGAAGATCCTGGCGAATTACGTCGCGCCCTACGATGCCCCGGCCGTTGAAAGGCTTGAGGCGGCAGGCGCGGTCATCCTGGGCAAAACCAATTGCGACGAATTCGCCATGGGATCGTCTACGGAAAATTCCGGCTTTTTCCCCACCCACAACCCTCACGATTTAACGCGCGTCCCCGGCGGCTCGAGTGGCGGTTCGGCCGCGGCGGTAGCGGCGAATATGGCCGTGGCTTCGCTCGGGCTCTGACACGGGCGGCTCCATCCGGCAGCCGGCGGCCTTTTGCGGAATTGTGGGCATGATGGGGACCTACGGCAGGGTCTCGCGCTACGGACTGGTGGCCTTCGCCTCCTCGCTCGACCACATCGGGCCTTTCGGGCGCTCCGTGCGCGATGTGGCGCGCCTGCTGCAGACCATTGCGGGCCGCGACCCGCACGACTCCACCTCGGCGGACGTGCCGGTGGAGGACTACGTGGCCGGGCTCGACCAGAACGTGCGCGGCCTCAAGGTGGGCGTTCCCGGCGGAGTATCTCAAGGGGCTCAATCCGGAAACCGGCGACAACATCCAGAAGGGAATCGACCTGCTGGCGAAGCTGGGATGCGAGGTCGTGCCCATCAGCCTTCCGCACACCGATTACGCCATCGCCTGCTACTACATCATCTGCACGGCGGAGGCCAGCTCGAACCTGGCGCGCTACGACGGCGTGCGCTACGGGTTCCGCTCCGCCGGAGCACGCGGATTTGCAGGAGATGTACAAGCAGACGCGCTACGCAGGGTTCGGCGCCGAAGTGAAGCGGCGCATCATGCTCGGCACCTATGTGCTGAGCTCCGGCTATTACGACGCCTATTACCTGAAAGCCCAGAAAGTGCGCACCCTCATCACCAGGGATTTTCTCGAAGCCTTTGACGAAGTGGACGTCATCGTCACTCCCACCTCCCCCATCCCCGCCTTCAAGCTCGGCGAGCGCATGGACGACCCGCTGCAAATGTATCTCGCCGATATCTACACCGTCACCGCCAGCCTCGCCGGCATCCCCGGCATTTGCGTTCCCTGCGGCAAAACCAAAGGCGAACCGCACCTGCCCGTGGGCATGCAACTCCTCGCCAAGCACTTCGATGAAGCCCGGCTGCTGCGCGTCGCCGATGCCTTCGAAAAGGCCGGTGGGTTTGAAGTGGCCAATTGATCAAAGAAGCAGATTCATCGCATGGGCAGCTCTGCCGGGCGATCCACCGCCACTAGCCCAGCAAGGTCGGGTTGGGTTGAAAGCAGCCGCAGTAGTTGGCGGCTTCCTTATCGCGCACCCATTCGGCCTGGGGTTCCGCGCATTGATTGTGTTTGCCGGGGTCGTAGAACTTGCAATTGCGGCAGGCGTGCAGGTCGGAGTTGCACCGGGTGCAGGAATCGCGCGTGCCTATGCGGCTTCCGGAGGGATATTCAATCCTTTGTTGGCACTTCCAGCAATTGAAAAACATAGTGACCGATACCGGGAATTGTCACGTCCAGTTTTCCACAAAAGGGCTGTGCCTACAAGTGACGAGCCGTAGCTTTCACTCCTAAAGTATGGCTACCGAGCACTTTCTACTCCCTCCATGTAGTTTCGCCGTCCGAAGCGCCGTCCGGCCGCCCGGGCATGTCGTATAACACTCAGATCCTCAAGCGGTTACTGTGTGAACTCTTTGGCAGAGGATGTGCATCACTTATATGGAACTGGAGAAGCGGAACTTTTCATTGGGGGAAAACATGGAAGAAAAGCCGATCAAAGAAGAAGGGCCTTACGAATACTTGCCACCCAGCCGGGGCTCGAAGATTGCTACTGTACTTTTGACCATCGGGCTCTGCGGGGTGCTGGCCTACGCCGTCATGGAGCACCGTTCTGTAAACCAACTAGCTGCCAGCCGGAGCCAGCTAAGCGCCATGCTCAACCAGGAGCAGGGTCAGATTCAGACGCTGATGCAGAAGCTCAACGCGGCGGAAGCCGCTCCCGCACCAAGTGCCGCCGCGCCTGCGGCTGCAACTCAGGTTGCGGCTGCGCCCGCTACTGAGGCCGCTCCCGCACCCGTAGTGAGCACAACGGAACAAGCGCCCGTCGCGAAGCCCGCGCACCTGCAGCATCGCTTGCAGAAACACAAAGCGGTTGCGAAGGCCTATCGCCCTGAGGACCCGCGGTACAAGCAGCTTCAATCTCAGTTGACGCGGCAGCAACAGGCGATTGACGAACATCAGCGGGAGATCCAGGAGACCAGGGATTCCGTCGCACAAACGCGCAATGACCTGCAATCGACACGCGACGACCTGAACGGGTCCATCACGAAGTCTCATGACGAGCTCAGCGGGTCAATCGCCAAGACTCACGAAGAGCTGGTAGCGCTGGAACGGAAAGGCGAGCGCAGTTACTTCGAGTTCAATCTTTCCAAGTCGAAGCAATTCCAAAAAGACGGCCCCATGAGCATTTCTTTGCGGAAATCCAATGAAAAGCACAAGTATTGCGACCTGGTGATGATCGTGAATGATTCGGAAGTGAGCAAGAAGCACGTCAACCTGTACGAGCCGGTCCTGTTCTACCCCGAAGGTTACTCGCAGCCGTTGCAATTGGTCATTAACAGTATCGGAAAGGACGCTGCCCGGGGGTACGTCAGCGAGCCTAAATACAAATCGTCTGAACTGGCCTCGAGCGCATCGCCGGCTGGTGGAATGGGGCATGGCCAGCCCTCCGGCAGTACACCCGCCGGGGCGGCGACACTGACACGCCGGCCTGACGCACAATAATCAAGAGTTCCCGGGGACTCGCAGCCAGGAGTCATGACCGGGGGCTCCCCAATCGCCAAGGGTATCCGAAGCCGTTCGTTCCTGTTCAAACTCCGCCGTTAGTTTGCTGAGGGGCGGCAATCCTCCATCTTCCGGACGGACCAAGCCCCCGCCGGGGCGGGGTGGCAAATTCATGAACCTGCGATCTTTGTTTAGCGTTTTCTCTTCCGATCTCGCCATCGACCTCGGAACCGCCAATACTCTGGTCTTCGCGCGTGGGCGGGGCATTGTGGTGAACGAACCCTCCATCGTGGCCATCAACAACGTCAACGGAGAGATCGAGGCGGTGGGGCGCGAAGCCAAAGAGATGCTGGGGCGCACACCGGGCAACATTGTCGCGATTCGGCCTTTGAAAGACGGCGTCATCGCGGATTTCAAAGTGACGGAGAAGATGCTTAACTACTTCATCCAAAAGGCGCACAACCGCAAAATGTTCGTGCACCCGCGCATCGTCATCGGAGTGCCGGCGGAAATCACGCAAGTGGAAAAGCGCGCCGTGCAGGACTCCGCCATGCGCGCCCGCGCCAGCGAAGTCTTCCTGGTCGAGCAGGCCATGATGGCGGCCATCGGCGCCGGTCTTGCCCATTACTGAGCCTTCCGGCAGCATGATCGTGGATATCGGCGGCGGTACCACGGACATCGCCGTCGTATCTCTCGCAGGCATTGTTTATGCGCGCTCTGTGCGGGTGGCCGGAAATGAGATGGACGAAGCGATTGCTTCTTACCTCAAGCGCAAGTACAACCTGCTGATTGGCGAGCGCACCGCCGAGCAGATCAAAATCGAGATCGGCTCCGCTTATCCGCTTGATAATCCCCTCACCATGGAAATCAAAGGACGCCATCTGCTCGAAGGGGTCCCGAAGACGATCACCATCGACGACTCTGAAATCCGCGACCCGCTTTCCGAATGCGTGGCGACCATCCTGAATGCCATCCGGGTGGCCCTCGAACGTACGCCGCCTGAACTCTCTGCCGATATTTCCGATCGGGGCATTGTCCTGACCGGCGGCGGCGCGTTACTCAGAAACCTCGACAAGAGAATCCGCGAAGATACCGGCTTGCCTGTCTCCATCGCCGAAGATCCCCTGGCCTCGGTAGTGCAGGGGACCGGCCGAATGCTGACCGATTTCAACCTCCTCCGCCGCGTGGCGATTGAGTGATGGCCGTCGCCATCCAACCAGCCATTCCCATGGAAGCGCGAATCCTAGCCACTAAGCACTAGGCACTGTCCTTCTGGGGTGCCGAGCCTCGATGGTGGTCCGCATGCCGCCACGGGTGGTGAACTCGCCTCGCACCACCGCCCACTTCGGGTTGCAGGCGAGGGCTACATCGTCAAGAATGCGGTTGACTGCGTTCTCATAGAAGATGCCCAGGTTCCGGTAGGCGAGAATGTAGTACTTCAGTGATTTCAGCTCCAGGCACATTTTGTCCGGTAGATAGTGTATGGTAATCGTCCCGAAGTCCGGCAATCCGGTGCGCGGGCAGATTGAGGTATATTCAGGAATCGAAATCGTGATCTCATAGTTCCTGTATTGGTTCGGCCAAGTTTCGATTTCGGGCAGCTTCTCCTGAACTCCTCCGCGGGCGTGTTCAGGGGTATACTCCGGTTTGTGCGTTTTACCAAGCATAGTCAATCTCCCTGATTGCAATAATAAACCAAAGGCGTTTATGGTCAAGGGAAGTCGAGCCGATTATTTAGTTTACAGCATAAGTCAAATAACTTGCCCATTATCAGCATTTTAAGATCATAGCAAAATTAAGCTTGACATACATACACTCACTTTTTATTATATTGAGGAACTAATGGACGGGGTCCGACATCTAATTTGTCGAATGTGGACCCAGGTTGGGTACTCATCCACATAGGAGGAAATTAGCAATGGGCAAGATAATTGGAATCGACCTTGGCACCACCAACTCGGTGGTTGCGGTGATGGAAGGCGGGGATCCTGTAGTCATAACCAACCCTGAAGGGGGACGCACCACGCCGTCGGTTGTAGCGTTCACCAAATCAGGTGAACGGCTCGTAGGGCAGGTCGCTAAACGCCAAGCCATTACCAACCCCGAGAACACCATTTATTCGATCAAGCGGTTCATGGGTCGCCGGTTCAATGAGGTGCAGAGCGAGATCAAGACGGTGCCTTTCAAAGTCGTCGAGGGTCCCAATGGCGACGCTCGGGTAATTGCCCAAGGCAAGGAGTATTCGCCTCCGGAAATTTCCGCCCTGATCCTCCAGAAGATGAAGGATGCCGCGGAGCAATATCTCGGCGAGAAGGTGACCCAGGCGGTTGTCACTGTCCCGGCTTATTTTAACGACTCTCAACGCCAAGCCACCAAGGACGCCGGTAAGGTCTCCGGACTCGAAGTACTGCGCATTGTGAACGAGCCCACGGCGGCGGCGCTCGCTTACGGGTTGGACAAGAAAAGTGACGAGACCATCGCCGTATATGACTTTGGAGGTGGGACTTTCGACATCTCGATTCTGGAAGTGGGCGAAGGAGTGGTGGAGGTCAAGTCCACCAACGGCGATACGCACCTGGGCGGCGACGACATCGACAAGCGCGTGATGGACTGGATCGTAGACGAGTTCCGCAAGGACCAGGGCATCGACCTCTCGAAGGATCGCATGGCGCTGCAACGCCTCAAGGAAGCCGCCGAGAAAGCCAAGATGGAGCTTTCGACAGTTCTCGAAAGTGACATCAACTTGCCCTTCGTTACCGCTGACGCTTCGGGGCCGAAGCACCTGAACCTGAAGCTGACACGAGGGCGCTTCGAGCAGATGTGCGAGGACCTCTTCCAGCGCTCGGTCGGACCCGTGAAGCAGGCGCTATCGGACGCCAATCTGACTCCCGACAAGATCGACGAGGTGGTGCTTGTGGGCGGCTCGACGCGCATCCCGCGCGTGCAACAGATCGTCAAGGACCTGTTCCAGGGCAAGGAGCCGCACAAGGGCGTGAACCCTGACGAAGTGGTGGCGGTGGGCGCGGCGGTGCAGGCAGGCGTATTGGGCGGGGAGGTCAAGGACCTGCTCCTGCTGGACGTTACCCCTCTGACGCTGGGGGTTGAAACGCTGGGCGGCGTGATGACTGCGCTGATCCAACGCAACACGACGATCCCGACAAGAAAGACCGAGACCTTCTCGACGGCGGCGGAGAGCCAGACTTCGGTCGAGATTCACGTGTTGCAAGGCGAGCGCCAGTTTGCGCGCGACAACCGGACGCTGGGCAAGTTCCACCTGGTGGGAATTCCACCCGCGCCGCGGGGCATCCCGCAGATTGAAGTGACCTTCGATATCGACGCTAACGGCATCCTGAACGTCTCCGCCAAGGACCTCGGCACGGGCCAGGAACAGAAGATAACCATCACTTCTTCGAGCGGGCTCAGCAAGGAGGAAGTGGAGAAGATGACCAAGGAAGGCGAACTCCACGCCGCGGAGGATCGCCGGCGCAAGGACGACGTGGAAGCGAAGAACAAGGCCGATTCACTGATCTATTCGGTCGAGAAGATGCTGAAGGAGAACCGCGAGAAGATCTCCGAAGGCGACGCCAAGAACATCGAATCCGCTTTGGAAGATGCCAAGAAGACGATTCAGGACGGTGACATCTCGAAGATCAACGCTGCCGTCGACCGCCTGACGCAAGCTTCGCATAAGCTGGCGGAAGCGATGTACAAGCAGGCTTCGACAGCGCGCGCAGCGCAAGAGACCCCTGGCGCCGCGCCCGGTGCCTCAACCCCGCCCGGCGGGGCCGCAGGCTCGGAACCCGGTAAGGGGAAAGGCGACGGAGAGGTGATCGACGCGGAAGTGGTGGATAGCGACGACAAGAAGAAGAGCTAAGGAGTTTCCATGGGCCTGTGGCCCATCCGAGGGAATCGCCCACGAGGTCACCCCCGCGTAAGCGGGGGTCCATGTCGCCTAAATGGATTCCCGCTTGCGCGGGAATGACGTATTTGAGGGTGATTTTCAGGAGAGAGTCAGCGGTCGTCAGTCAACAGTTGGCAGTTGACGACATCTCAGTTGGCCAGGAGCGGCGAATCATCGGAAGGAGCGACAGGAGAGCAGTTGGTGGGCGAGGGGGAGGAAGCCTTTACTATCGACTGTTGACTGTCAACTGTGAACTTATGGAACATCGAGGTTTAGTAGGTGTGGAATGCCCCCAGTGCCACTGGAGGCAGTTCATGGAACTGGGTTTGGACCAGGAGATCATGGATACTCCGGCGGCCAGGGAGATCCAGCGCCAATTGGAGGAGTGGCTGCGCTCGCGCTGCCCCGACCATTTGGGCGCGATTATGGAGAAGATGAAGAACTAGGGGTTGGGGACCGGGGGCTAGGGCATAGGCGCTAGGTTAAGGGCCGGTGGGGCGCCCAACATGCCCGAAGGGCATGAAGGTCATTTGCCGTAGGTGGAACCTACGGTCGAGAAGGCATACATTGAGTTTTGCCCGCGACCCCGGAGGGGTCGAATTCAACCCCTCCGGGGTTGGGCTCATCACTTTGGGTTGGCGCGTACCGTAGGTTGCACCTACGGCTAATGATGTTGAGTCCCTTCGGGACCCCGTCGCAACGCTTAATCTAGCGCCTATGGGGGGCTAGGGTCTGGGGCACGCAAGCGGACCATCGATACTGTATTCTGCGAGTAGGAATTGGGCCATGATCCAAATTGAATTCCCGAAAGAGAGGGTTGGCGAGTTCTGCCGAAAGTGGGGAATTACTGACTTGGCGTTGTTTGGCTCCGTACTTCGAGATGACTTTCGGCCAGACAGTGACGTGGATGTGTTAGTCACTTTCGATCCACACAGCCGGTGGAGTCTAATGAATGTGGTCGAGATGCAGGACGAGCTAGAAAAGGTGCTGGGTCGCAAGGTGGACTTGGTAGAGCGAAGCGCCATCGAGCAAAGCAGGAACTACATTCGTCGCCGGCATATTTTGGAATCAGCGGAACCCGTTTATGTGGGATCAGACTCATCGAGCCGCTAGTGCCGCCGGAAGGACCAAACAAGTAGGAAAATGCCTGTCGGAACACAAAAAGATTACTACGCGACGCTGGGTGTGAGTCGTGACGCCAAGCAGGAGGAGGTCCGCAAGGCGTACCGGCGGCTGGCGCGGAAGTATCATCCGGACGTTAACCCCGGCAACAAAGGGGCGGAAGAAAAGTTCAAGGAGCTTTCGCAGGCTTACGAGATTCTGGGTGACGAGAAGAAGCGCCAGGTCTACGACCAGTACGGTTTCTATTCGGACAACATTCCGCCGGGCGGCCCGGGCCCGGGCGCTGGTTCTTCCACGGGCGCCCCGCCGCCGGGCTTTGACTTTTCGGGATTCGATTTCTCGAATTTCGACCATGCGGACACCGGAACAGAAAAGCGGGCAGGCTTCGGCGGCGGTTTTCGGGATATCTTCTCTCAGTTGTTCAACCGTTCCGGCGGGCACGAACACGAAGAGGAAGGGGAGGAGGGGCCGCAAAAGGGAAGCGACATCGAATACCAGATGCATCTGGGGTTCTGGGACGCGATTCGCGGCACGCAGGTGCGGATCACCGTCGGGCGGCAAGAGACCTGCCCGACCTGCAAAGGAAGCGGCACAGCGGGCGGGGCTGCCGTCACCTGCACGGCGTGCGGAGGAACGGGAAAAGCCACGCGTCAGGCGGGCGCAATGCGATTCACCATGACCTGCCCGCAGTGTGGCGGCACCGGCCGCCAGCGACGTCCATGCCCAGCCTGTGGAGGGGCAGGCTCGGTGCGAAAGCCCGAGTCCTTCGAGGTGCGCATCCCTCCGGGAGTGGACACAGGATCTCGCGTGCGCGTTCCGGGGAAGGGAAACGCCGGCACCGGCGGAGGGCCTGCGGGGCGACTTGTATATTGTGACGGAAGTTGAATCCCATCCGATTTTCGAGCGCAAGGGCGACAATATCTACGTAAAGGTCCCAGTCACCATTGCCGAGGCGGCCCTGGGCGCGAAAGTGGAAGTACCGACCCTCCTGGGGCCCTCTACGATCAAGATCCCGCCCGGCACGCAGAGTGGCCAGAAGTTACGGTTGCGAGGGAAGGGTACGCCCTCGCTGCGCAGCGACGCGCGCGGCGATCAATTCGTGGAGGTCCAGGTGGTGGTTCCCCACGTGGCAGATGAAAGGACCAAGGAAATCCTCCGCGAACTTGCGCGCCTGAACCCGGAGGACCCGCGGCAGGAACTGAAGAAGTACCTTTGAAGGGTGAAGGTTGAAGGTTAAAGGATGAAAGTCAGGGCGAGGATTGAGGCTGCAGAAGAGAATAGGTGTTGTCGACCCTTAGACTTTCGACTTCTGAACTTTCGACTTCTGACTATCCATGAGCCCACGCGGTAGAAAAACTCGCGGCAAGACCGGCTACATGATCAGCGCCGTGGCGGAGATGTACAACATCCACCCGCAAACCCTGCGTCTATACGAGCGGGAAGGGCTGCTGGTGCCTTCCCGCACCAACGGCAACACGCGGCTCTACGGTGATGAAGACCTGGAGCGGCTGGAGACCATCCTGAACCTGACGCGCGACCTGGGCGTGAACCTGGCGGGATCGAGATCATCCTGAACATGCGCGACCGCATGCAGAAAATGCAGAAGGACATGCAGGCGTTTCGTCGCCTATGTGCAGAGGGAGTTTGTGGACCGCCCGCCACTCGGATCAGGAGCGCATCCAAAATGCCCTGGTGCGCGTCGCCCCGCCCTATCTGATCCGGACCCAGCGGCAGGCGGGGAAACCCTGAGATCAACATGCCTCGAAAAGACTGCCCCCAATGCGATGGAACCGGCTGGAAGCCGGTTGAAGTGGAGGGCGTCCGGCGGGTGACCCGGTGTGACTGCTACGACGGGGAACGCACCGACCTGTTGCTTCGCCAAGCTCACATTCCGGAAAGGTACGAGAACTGCGCCTTTCGAGAATTTTGACATTCGCAGGGACAACCAAAGCCTGAGATGGGCGAAGCTGAGCGCCGAGAATTTCGTAAAGGAATATCCCACGGATTTTGGGTTGCTCTTTGTCGGCCCGACGGGCGTGGGAAAGACGCACCTGGCAGTTGCCGTGCTTCGGGAATTGATCTTGCGAAAAGGCGTCGAGTGCCTCTTTTATGATTTCCACGACTTGCTGAAAGCCATTCGGGACAGTTACAACCCGGTTTCCCAGAATTCGGAGCTTTCGGTCCTTCAGCCGGTGCTGGATGGGGAAGTGCTGTTGCTCGATGAACTCGCCTCGACGAACCCCAGCGACTGGGTGAAAGAGACTTTGCAGCATATTATCAACTCACGTTACAACCACAAGAAGGTGACTCTCATCACGACTACGCTTCCTTTCGGCGACATCACCAGGGCATCGTGAAGTTCGCGCGCCATCGGGTGAAGTTGTCCCCAACGTGGAGTTCACTTTAAACCAGCTTGGAGTGACTCTCCGCTCGCGGCTCTATGAGATGTGCAAGCT
This sequence comes from uncultured Acidobacteriota bacterium, assembly GCA_963770415.1. Taxonomy (GTDB): domain Bacteria; phylum Acidobacteriota; class Terriglobia; order UBA7540; family UBA7540; genus CAVROP01. Next base: position 16,575 of record CAVYPU010000013.1, on the reverse strand, counting down.
GGTGGAAATGAATTCAGACGACTACCGCAAAGCCATCAAACAGGCTGCCTACAAGTTTCCCGCCGAATAGGCGCCCGGCCAGGTTCGGGCTTGATGTCCCCCCATTAGAATTACTGCTGCACATTGACTTCGCTTTCCACGCAACGGTAGAATAGTGTTTCCTTTGTAGGCCTGCGTCGGGTACCTGGAGAGGAGGCCGGCGGATGTCCGCTGACGAAAACGGTAGTAGTTTGCAAGAGGCAGGGACTGATCCCGGAGCCCGTGAACGAAGTAGCGGATCCCCAAGCGAGGAATCCTGAAACGCAGCGAAGTGGCAAGTCTGATGGAGGGAATGGAAGCGCTTTCCACTCCCTCCATCACTGCAGGTGAAATCGTGCAGGGCCAGGTGCTCAAGATCACAGACACCGAAGTGGTGGTGGATGTTGGGCTGAAGTGTGAGGCGCAGGTTGCGCGCGACGAGTTCCTCACTCTGGACGGCCAATTGAGGATCAGCCCCGGCGATACGGTTGACCTTTGGGTGGAGAGTTACGACGAAACTTCCGGCACCGTCAGTGTTTCCTATCAAAGGGCTTTGCGTCGCAAGACTTGGGATGGAGTCGAACGAGCCTTCCAGGACCAGAGCAATATCAACTGCCGCGTGGTGGATCGTATCAAGGGCGGCCTGATGGTGGACATTGGGGTTCCGGCTTTCCTCCCCGCTTCCCATGCCGATGTGCGCATGCACGCCAACCTGGATGAACTCAAAGGCCAGGAGTTTCCGTGCAAGGTCATCAAGGTCAACCGAAAGAAGAACAACGTGGTGGTCAGCCGCAAGGCGTGCGATTGAGGAAGAGCTGAACCGGCGCAAGGCTGAACTGGCGGAGCGCCTGGTGGAAGGCGCCGAGGTTGTAGGCAAGGTGAAGAACCTCACCGATTACGGCGTCTTTGTCGATTTAGGTGGAATCGACGGGCTGCTTCACATCACCGACCTTTCCTGGGGACAGAATTGGACACCCCTCGGAGGTCGTCCAAGTGGGCCAGGACATCAGCGTAAAGGTGCTCAAGCACGATCCCGAAAGGGGCCGGATTTCTCTGGGCTTGAAACAGCTCACTCCCGACCCGTGGGAAACCGTGGCGGCCACCTTCCATGCCGGTGACCGTGTAACCGGCCGCGTGGTGAGTCTTGCCGATTACGGCGCCTTCGTGGAGCTCGAGCCCGGCGTGGAAGGCCTCATTCATATTTCGGAAATGAGCTGGAGCAAGCGGCTGCGTCATCCCTCCAAGGTTCTCAAACTTGACGAACGGGTGGAAGTGGGAGTGTTGGACGTCGACGCCGTAAAGCGGCGCATTTCGCTTAGCATGAAGTCCACTCTTCCCGATCCCTGGTCGCAGGTGGGAGACCGCTTCGCGGTGGGCGCGCTCGTGCATGGCAGGGTTCGCAACCTGACGGAATTCGGCGCTTTCGTCGAGATCGAAGACGGGGTTGACGGCTTGATTCACATTTCCAACATGTCGTGGAATAAGAAGGTGAAGCATCCCTCCGAAGTCCTGAAAAAAGGGCAGACGGTCGATGCCGTGGTGCTGGCGCTCGACCCGGAGAATCGCCGCTTGGCCTTGGGTTTGAAACAGCTAGAGGAAGATCCCCGGGAAGCGTTTTTCGCCAAGGTCCGTGTGGGGGACATGCTGCGAGGCAAAGTGACACGCGTGGCGCCTTTCGGTGCGTTTGTCGAGCTGGCGGAGGGCATCGAAGGCCTCTGCCATATTTCTGAGTTCGAAGATGAACGTGGCCGAAATGACAAGGTGAAAGTTGAAGTTGGGAGCGAGCTCGAATTCAGAGTGGTTCGCCTGAACGCCCGCGAGCGAAAAATCGCCTTGAGTCTGAAAGAGCCGCCCGCACCCGCTGTTGCGGCGGATGTCGTGAAACCCAAAGAACCATTAAGAAAATCCACTATGGCGGAGGCACTCTCTTCGGCAGGCATCAACGCGCTCGAGTACTCGTCGTCGCCCTCGGCGGTTGAGTCTTAACTCGACGTGGGAGCCTGCTGTACCACCCCGTTGTCCCCTTCTCAGGGAGGGGGAAATTGATTGATTGAAGCCCTCGAAGAACGGCTGTGAAGGAGGGGTGTGGAGATTGTCTCGCAGGGTGTGAATATCTTGTTGTCATGCCCCTGAAGACCGGGAATCCCGGACACTTCGCACCAGGAGCTAAAAATGACCAAAGCAGAACTGATTGAGGATGTGGCACGTGCCGTCGAGATGAGCCGCAAAGATTCCGAGGTCATCGTCGAGACGATCTTCGAGTGCATCGTGAAATCGCTGCGCGTGGGAGACAAGGTTGAGATCAGGGGCTTCGGCAGCTTCCGCACCCGCCAGCGCAGGGCCCGGATCGGGCGGAACCCAAAAACCGGGGTTCGCGTGGACGTGCCGGCAAAGAAGATTCCCCACTTTAATCCCAGCAAGGAACTGAAGGACCTCGTTAATACTTCGGCGGCGGTCGCAACACCCGCCCCCCCTCCGGCTGCCCCGGCTCCCGAACCACCGGGTCCGGCGGCTTCTTAAGGGGCCGCCCCGGCCTCTCGTGCGTGCAATTCCGAACCCTTCGCCGTCATCCTGAGGGTGGCGAAGGATCTCCGCAGTTCGCTCAGGGCAGGCTCCGCGAGCAATCTCGCGCTGAACTTGTAAGACGGCACCCGGATTATGGACTACCTTTGGAGTCCCTGGCGGTTTCGCTACGTCACCCAGGCCAATCAGACGGGCGGCTGCGTCTTCTGTGAAAAGGCGGCGGCCGAACCCTCGCGCGACCGCGACAGCCTGCTTCTTTACCGCGCCCGCCATAATTTCGTCCTTTTGAACCTCTTTCCGTATACGACCGGCCACTCGATGGTCATCCCTTATGCCCACATTGCCACTCTCGAGGCCGCCGAACCGGACACGCTGGTCGAGATGATGAGTCTGGCCCGGCGCCTCCAAGCGGCATTAAGAGAATGCTATCACCCTGAAGGGTATAATCTAGGAATAAACCTTGGAAAGTGCGCCGGCGCGGGCGTGGCGGATCACCTGCACCTTCACATCCTCCCCCGCTGGACCGGCGATACGAATTTCATGACGACTCTGGGGGAGACTCGCATCCTGCCCGAAGACCTCACCGTTACCTACGAGAAACTGGCCCCTTACTTTGCTCCCGGCACCGTAATCCAGGCGGTGTAGGGGTAGGGCTTGCCCTACCCGCGCGCCAACGGCCCGCTCGAAGGGGACGGCAAGCCGTCCCCCTACCCTCCGTCGTTATCGAGGGATTAGGGCGATGAGAAATGCAGGTTAGTCAACTTTCGGATTCAGTCTGGTGGGACCGCGGCGCGCCGACTTTTCTTATCTCACCCGTGGTTAGGCATAATTCAAGCCCTTCGGCGGCTCCCAGAGTGTTGGGGAATTCCTGCTGAGCCTGGCAGACCAGGCGATCCACAAAGGCATCGTCGCTATCGGGGTCGTGGTGGAAGAGCGCGAGGCGCTTCACGCCTGACTGCCTGGCGATGCGCACGCCCTCCTGCCATGTGCCGTGTCCCCAGCCTTTCTTCTCGCCCTCGAGCTGCCGAGGTGTGTACTGGGAGTCGTACAACAGGAGGTCGGCGTCCTGGGCAAGCGCGCCCAGGGCACGATCGTGATGGGGTGATCCCGGCTCAGTGTCCGTGGCCAGGACAAACACCCGGTTGTCCGCCTCGATGCGGTACCCGGCGCTTCCCTGTGGATGATGAAGCGGCGCGGCGCTGATCACTGCTCCGTTAATAATGACGGGGGTCTCATCCAGTTCGATAAAGCGGCGCTTCGCCGGCATGGCGCCCATCTCAACTGGGAAATAGGGACTCCCCATCACGCCTTCCACGATTCGCTGCAACTCGAACCCCGGTCGCCGGACGGAGTGAAACAGAACCGTGTTGCCCTGCTTGTAAAGAGGAAGAAAGAATGGAATCCCCTGAATGTGGTCCCAGTGGAAATGCGTGAGGAAGACATAAGCTTCGAGCGGCCGGCTCTCGAACTCATTGCCAAGGCTCTTGCCCAGCGCTCGCGCCCCGCTGCCGCAATCGAGAATGATAAGAGTGTTGTTGTCGAGTCTCACCTCGACGCAGGTGGTATTGCCCCCGTATCGCCCGTTCCCTTTTTCCGGAGTTGGCGTCGAACCTCGCACGCCCCAGAGCCTGATCTTCATTGTCTACCACCTTGACTCGAACGCAATCCGGCGTCAGTTGGAACACTGCGGCAGCCGGCGAACCAGGCGCCATCCTTCAGTTTCGAATCTCAAGGGTCCACGATGAGAACAATCATGCCTTTTCCAGCCTAGCAATCATAGCATCAAGGTGTCTACTCCATTTGTAAAGTGGGCGAGACGCTCCCGCCTCAGTGAGAGAGACACCCGCGCTACACGGCAAGGAGTTTGCGGCAGATGCGGATAAGCCGCGTGTGGGGGATCGTCTGCTCGGAGTTCAGCATTACGAGCTCGCCTTCGCGGAAACTGCTGTAGTACCAGCGCGCAAGCAGGCTCAGGTGCTCCCAGGGCGGAACTATGGGAGCCGGTTCCGCGCCTGTCCTGCGGGAAGGACCTGGATTAACTGCGGAACTGAGGGGAGGGTCGGGGGGCCGCTTCGCTTGCTCGCCAGTCGAGGCGCTCTGGAGCGGATAGGCCAAAGGAGACGAAGGGGCGTCGGCTGCCCGATTCGCCGACGAGGGGTCACCTGCGAGCGAATCCAGCAAGCTATGGAGTTGGCGGTCCAGAGGAAGCGGCGAGGGCACATTTTCATCGAGCGAGAGTGTCACGGGACCGCGCAATTCTCCCCGCCAGACGCGAAAGAAAAGCACGCTTTTTTCTTCCGCACCCTTCTGCATAACCAGGGCGTGAAGCTCCAGCAGATTGCGCACCAGTTCAGGTTTCTGGCGAAGCGTGGCATTGACTTTCTCGAGCTTCGAATGAACCTTCGCCGCTTGTTCGAATTCGAGTGCTTGCGAGGCGAGGCTGCGCTCCGTCGCGAGCGAGCGGAGCAACGGCTGGCCTTGCCCGTCCAGAAATTCCACCACACGCCCCACTTCGGTTTTGTATTCTTCGTCGGTGCAACCCACGAAGCAAGGCGCAAGGCACATCTTCATCTCAGAGTACATGCAACCGGGATGAGAAGGGTTGGGGTCCAGTTCTTCAACACACCGGCGGATCTTGAAAAGGTCAAGGAACTCCGCGCCGAAATGCTCGGCCGCGACCTGGGTAGGAAACGGACCGTAGTAATAGGACCCGTCCTTCAGCAGGCGGTGAGTGGCGTAACAGCGCGGGAAGCGGTTGCGTAGATTCAGCTTGAGAAGCGCCGGAGGCTTGAGGCGCAAACGGGCACGGTAATGATGTGGGTAATATTGTCTGTTTAGAAGATAACTCAGCCATTGAGACTCGAATGCTGACCCCACGATCTGCCATTCCACACGGCGGGCAAACGCCCGCAAGCTAAACATCCTTGAGCCTTCCCTCTTTGGAGACAACAGCCGCCGCAACCGCCGGCGAAGGTCTCTTGTACGGCCTAGGTAGGGCTGGGGATCGCTTGACGAGTCGGAAGGAAAGAACGCAAACACCGCAGGGCGGGAGGGAAATGAGTCAAAAAAGGATTCCGACGTATTGTCCTTATCAAAGAGCGCGGAAAATTGAAGATTCATATCCCCACCGCCTAGATCGAATTCTAGCCACCCGCCGATGACGGGGTCAAGGCGGCAAATGCGGAATTGCTAAACGACATCAATGACGAGATGGTTACGATCCAACTACATTTAACTTCTCCTTGCCGCAAGAAGGGGATTTCGAGTTGTCCCCCCAAGTGGGAGGGAGCTGGCAGGAGGGTCGCGCCGGCGGTCTTAGATCTCCGGAGCATAGATGCAACTGACTCATTACACAGGCACTTACATAGCGCAATAATTATTTAACAATCATCGGTTAAAACACCTTCTTCTCCGAGCCCGCATATGCCGATGAAGAAAATGACGCCAGAAGGAGTTTGTTACGCCTTGCCAGTTGGCGCCAAACGGGGGCGACGGATCGAGATTGACATTGAATTCTTGGCAGTGTAAGCTCTGCGCGCTTTTGGCTGGGATAACGGTCAAAAGATCGCTCGAAAGGTAGGCGGAATGTGCGACCGACAGGCAGGGTACTCATAATTGCTGGATTGCTCTCTTTTTACATCCTTTTGGTGGTAGGGACCGACCTCCCCGCATCCCAAGCAAGTCAAACAGATTCAAGTACTCTGTCAGGGTCAACAGGATCAATCCAGCGTCCCTGGATTCTCGAGGGGAAAGTAACGTCAGTCGAAGGCGAACCACTGGCGGGGGCTACCGTGTGGGTGGCATCCCTTGCTTCACCCCTCCGGCATTTAGCCGAGACGCGAACAGACAGCGACGGGGCGTACGGTCTTAAGGTTGTCTTGCCGTTTCAGGTGGAGTCCAAGCATTCGATCGTTGTGGGTTCGAGTCACCCCGAGTGCATGGAAACGCAAGAGCTTCTCGACCTCGGCGGATCAGGGCAAGCAGTTTCCATGAGCCTTTTGTTGAGGAGGCAGGATGAGAGTCTTGACGGACCCAGCCTGGATCTGATCGAGGCTTGGCTGCTGCCACGGCTTGCCCATCCGAAGAACTGCCGGGCGCAAGCGGAAGTGTCGTGTCGGACATTCGAGGCTACGCTGGCCCGCTTTCGGAAACAGCCAACAGATTGGGAGACTCTCAAGCAAATTCAGGAGTCGGCGGTAAAGTCCGGTCTTCCAGAGTTTCGTCTCCTTACAGCCTTAGCCCTGATGCGAATGGGGAGTTGGCAGGGTTCGGGAAGGGCACTGGTTGCAACCGCCGCAGGGGCCAGACCTTCAGAAGAGGAGTTTCTTCTGGAGGGAGTCCGTTGGAATTTCCTCCGCCGGCCTGAGGAGGCCAAACGTGAATTGGAACAGGCGCGAGCGCTTGATTCGCACAGCGCTTTGATCGATCTCGAGTTGGGGCGGGCGGCCGTCGAAGCCGAGGACTGGGCCACCGCCGCGAATAAGTTGGATCACCCTTTGCGCCAGGGCAACCTGGCTCCCCAAGCGCATTACTTGCGGGCTCGCGCCATGATCGCCCTCGGCGACTTCGAAGGTGCATCGCTTGAATCGCAAATCCTCGCTAAAGACTTACGCCGGAAGCGCCTCACCCCCGATGCCCAGAGTTTTGTGACCGACCTGCAAAGACGCGTGCAGGAAGGATCGATACAGCCTCTCGAAAACGTCTTGAACCAGCCCGTCGGTGAACTGAAACAGGCGGCCGGCGAACTCAGGGACTTGGACGCCTCCAGCCCTCCTCCTCGCGGCGGATTGGAAGAGTTTCTGAAGCACGTCGGGGCCAAGGTGGACGAGACATTCCGAGAATTATCGAACACTGCGGCATCGGAAGTAATCCGTCAAACCCAACTGGACAGGAACGGCAGAGCGCGGAATGCCCGCTCCATGGAATGCAGTTACGTCCTCGCCCATAACGTCGAAAACGGACATGTGGACGTGGAAGAATACCGTGGAAATAAGGAGGGTCAGACATTAAGCCCTGGAAAAACCGACGGAGGCTTCATGGTTACCTCCGGCTTTGTAAGTACCCTGATGATTCTTCATCCTGATTTCCAGGCTCAGACGAATTATCGATTTCTCGGCTCGCAGCCACTGGGGGGCCAGCCGACCTATGTGATCGGTTTTGCGCAGAAGCCTGACGGGCCGAGCCCGATGGGAAGATTCATCGTCGCTCTGGGTGACGTAACTTCCCTGTACTTGCAGGGAATTGCCTGGGTCTCGTCCGACTATCGAGTGTTGCGGCTGCGTACGGACCTTCTTCATCCCGCCTCCAAGATAGGCCTGAACCGCCAGACTTCGGAGATCGACTATCGCCCATATCACTTCTTGAATTCACCTACCGCCTTTCTGCTTCCCAATCGCGTCACGGTGAGTGTGGAGTGGGGCCGAAAGCGGCTGAGGAACGAACACATTTTCTCAAAATTCCAGTTATTTAATGTTGATGTACACGAGGAGAGCCAGAACGGCGTGCCTGCGTTGAGCGCCACCAACACGGTGCTCCGCGTCAATCCGAATAATGACAACGTCCATGTCAACCTAGGGCTGACATTGGACAATAAAGGCGACCTGGAAGCGGCGATCAAGGAGTATCGCGAAGCATTGCGCCTGAACCAGGGTAATGACCTCGCACACTACAACCTCGCCATGGCACTCGACGACAAGGGAGAGTTGGAAGAAGCGATTGGAGAGTACCGCGCCACCCTACGTCTCAACCCCGGTAACGAAAACGCCCACACCAATCTCGGGTCTGCCCTATACAAGAAAGGCAACGCGGATGCGGCGATTGCGGAGTACAGGGAGAGTTTGCACCTGAACCCGGAGAATAACTCTGCACACTACAACCTCGGCATTGCTCTAGGCGCCCAAGGCAACCTGGTCGCGGCAATTACCGAAACGCGCGCGGCGCTGCGGCTTGACCCGGACAATCCTCAACTCCATTATTCCCTGGCTTATTGGCTGGAGAAACAGGGTGATCGCGCTGGGGCGCTGGGCGAGTACCGCGTTGCCCATGCTCGTAGTCCGGAGAATTCCCAATTCAAGCAAGCCTATGAGAGGCTGGCGCGGAAACCGAAATCAGGCCGCGCCTCTGGGCCCGCCAATCGAAGACTCGCCGACGGGGTGTAGCGTCCGCGGCAAGCATAACACCAGCGAAGCGCGCACACACCCACGGCGGGATCGTGAGTCCTCTTTTCTGGCGAGCCTATTTGCCGCTCAGGCCTTCAGGTGAGAGCGCTCGCGGCGCTGTGACTGCGGCCGCGAGCGGATTTACGTCGAAGTTAAACGCGCTCGACGTTCGCGGCTTGCAACCCTTTCGGGCCGGTCTTCACTTCGAAGCTGACTCTTGCGCCTTCTTCTAGCGACCGGTATCCGTTGCCCACAATAGACGAAAAATGAACGAATACGTCCTCACCGCTTTCGCGCTGGATAAACCCGTAGCCCTTAGCGGCGTTAAACCACTTTACTGTACCTTGTTCCTTCATGCTGCACTGATCCTTGTTTGATTGAAATTGCAATTTGTGGAGACGGCAACGGCGGGGAAGCCCGGCGATCCGCTGTAAGACCACCAGTCGCAAGGCCCGAGGCTACTCAACTCTACCCTTCAAGTCTTGCGAGACTCGTCGGAATTACAACTACAAACTGCAATCGTAGGGTAGCATTATTGTTGAGGGTTGTCACGTGAAAAGCATCGCAAAACGTGGCTAAAAGTGGATTTCCATGAGGGCGACAATGTGTCGCAGTTTCACCTTTTTTGCCCTCCCTTTCAATGAATTATTTCATCCCAAATTTACGGGAGCGACATCTAGCCCCTTCACGCCAGAGTCGGCTGACCTAAAGACCGGATCAACGACCCGGACGGCATGCCTTTTGACGGCGCCCTTGCATTGCCGAGGCCCGAATGCAATGGTAAGCTAATTTGGAAGAGTGTTTTCAGAGCTACAGAGGTTGGAGTGGCGGCTGAAGATATTCTCCTGCTGATATGAACCAAGACATGCGCGGTCGAGTGGTCGTTATCACGGGTGCGACGTCGGGCATCGGACAAGTGGCGGCGGAGAGTCTGGCGAGGATGGGCGCGCGGATCATCCAGGTGGCCCGCGACCCCTTGCGCGGTGATGCTGCGCTGAAACGTCTTCGCGAGTGTTCTCCCGGCGCTACACACACAATCCACTATGCCGATCTCTCCCGGCTCAGCGAGATGAAGCGGGTGGGGTCGGAGATCGCCGCGGCCGAACCGCGCATCGATGTCCTTATCAACAATGCCGGAGCCCTGTTCGGTTCGCGACAAGAGACCGAAGACGGTCTGGAGCGCACATTCGCCCTGAACCACATGGCTTACTTCGTCCTGACGCACGGCCTGCGCGAGCGGTTGGCGGCCTCCGCGCCGGCGCGCATAGTGAACACGGCTTCGGACGCCCACGAGTCCGCAACGCTCGATTTTGACGACTTGCAATCTGTGAGGGCTTACAAGAAAGGTTTATGGCAGTGGCTGCGATACGGAGGACCGGGTTTCAAAGTTTATGGCCGTTCGAAGTTGTGCAATATCCTTTTCACCCGCGAGCTTGCCCGGCGCCTTCAAGGAACCGGCGTGACCGCCAATTGCCTGCATCCGGGCTTCGTCGCCACTCGATTCGGTGATGAGAGTGGCGGATTGATCTCCTCCGGCGTTCGCGCCGCCAAGCGCTTTGCCTTGTCCCCCCAGGAGGGTTCAGAGACCCTGGTGTACCTCGCCTCGTCGCCTGAAGTGGCCGGCGTGACCGGCATGTACTTTCACAAATGCCGCCCGGCATCGCCCTCAAGAGCAGCACAAGATGATCTAGCGGCGAAACGCCTGTGGCAAGAAACCGCCAAACTCGCAGGCCTGCCCGAATAGCCCCCCCGTCCCCCGACTTCAGCAGTATTGGGAGCTTAGGCCGACAGCGCGAGGTGGGTTTTACGGGTTACTGAAGAACCCTCCAAGCTGTCATTCCGAGTGCGGATGGGCCTGCGGCCCGCCCAACGAAATGAAAGTCAACCTGACGTCACCCCCGAGAAAGCGGGGGCCGCGTTACCAGCCGAACTGGATTCCCGCTTTCGCGGGAATGACCAAAACTCGAAACGATAAGGCCTGGCAAGTGAAACCCGTCCTGCGTCTTTCTGAAGACGTCTCCCGTATACATAGTTAGAATGGGACTCACGACTTGCTGGTTTATGAACACGGTTGAACGGGAAGCCGGAACGTTGGCTCTGGGGTTGCGGCAGCGCGACCCTGCCCTGCTTGACTATCTAATCGAGCAGTATCAGTACCGCCTTTTCCGTTATTTGGTCATGCTTACCGGCAGCCGTGAGGCAGCTGAAGACCTGTTCCAGGAAACCTGGATGCGGGTCCTTGAAAAGGGCCACCAGTACAAACCGCGATGGAAGTTCGACACCTGGCTCTTTACCATCGCCCGGCATCTGGCCATTGACTTCCTGCGCCGCCGGCAACCCCAGAGCCTCGATGCCTTGCTGGAACCGTCCGAGACGGGCCCCCGCTTGGAGCTTGAAGACACTACATCAACCTCCGCATTCGAGTTGGCATTCCAGGGGGAGGAGGCTGTGACCATCGCCACCGCGATGGGGCGCCTGCCATCCTCCTATCGCGAAGTGCTGACACTGCGTTTCCACGAAGACATGGAGTTGGACGAAATTGCGCGTGTCGTTGACTCGCCCCTTTCCACGGTGAAGTCGAGGCTCTACCGCGGGCTCGAAGCATTGAGAAATCTTTTGGAGGCAAAGCAAGCATGAGTCACAACGTGCATGCACGCGCAGAGCAGCTCATGGATGCGTTGAGGGTGGAAGGGATCAGCACCGCTGACCGTGAGTGGCTTGACGCACATCTGGAAGAATGCGAACTCTGCCGGGCGCGTGCGCAGGCGGATGAAAGCGCCCTCCGGCAACTGAAGTCCCTCTCCATGCGCGTGAGCCCGGGGCTCGTGAAAGTGACGCAGGCGCGCGTCCATTTGCGGGCCCGCGAGCTTAACGAAGATCAAGTCCGATTGCGGGCCCTTTGGATTTCCTGCGCAATTTCTTGGATCTTGGGTGTGGCGAGCGCGCCGCTGGTGTGGCGAGCCTTCGAGTGGCTCGGGCATTACGCTACATTGCCGAAATTGGTATGGGAAGCGGGTTTCGTGCTGTTGTGGCTCGTGCCGGCGGGCGCTGTGGCTGCACTGGCCGCATGGCAGAGCCAGCGCGCCGCGTCAACAGATGACTACGCGAACCTGCCTCGCTGAGCGGCGTGCGCCTCGGCGATGGATTATCGAATTGCACCGCACGACTGGACTGGGCAGAAGCCCGGAGAACGGGAGAACAAACCCATGATCGAACAAAGAAACCAGTTGAATGAAAGCGTAAGGATGATCCGCTGGCGCATGACACACGAGAAATTCCGCTTCGCCGACGAGTTCCGGATCATTCCTCGTTGGATCAAGGGCCTGTCCATCGGGCTCTTCTTTGTAGGACAAGCCGTGGCTCAACTGGTGCACTTCTTCAAGCTAACAGAGGCGCCGCTGCCTCTTGCCATGGGCTTGGCAGCCCTGGGTTCACTCGGGATTGCCTGCCTTCTGCTCTTTTACGGCTACATAAATCGAGACGCCAAGCGCCGTGGAATGAATTCCACGCTTTGGACCTTGTTGGCAATTCTCGTCCCCTACTTGATCGGAGTGATCATCTATTTCCTGGTGCGGGAGCCGCTCCTTTACAGTTGCCCCGAGTGCGGCGCAAGCGTGAGCGCGCGCTTCAATTTCTGTCCCAACTGCAAGCTCGACCTCCGTCCCTCCTGCCCGCAGTGCAAAAGAGAGGTTCGCGCCGATGATAAATACTGCCCCTATTGCGCGCAGGAGTTGACTGTCAAGACGACTTCACAGCTTTAGTGCTTACTTGCAGAAGTAAGCGTTCTTATTCGTTTGGCGTCGGAAGCGCGGGGCTTCAGCCCCGCCCCTGGACATTGGCTCTTTACTAGACCGAAGTTCCAGTGACAATTAGGCCGAACCTCCGGGTTAGGTGTTGATTATGCAGGACTTGGCGGAATTGTGGTTTTCATTGTGTTCCCATGTATGTGCAAATATTGTGCTTGACAGTTGCTGCTATGTGTGAATAATAGCTCCCATGTACATCGAAACCGTCCCCAACCGCAACTCCCCGCCCGCCATCCTCCTGCGCGAGGGCTGGCGGGAGGGCCAGAAAACCTGCAAACGCACCTTGGCCAATCTCTCCGCTTGGCCGCAAACTCAGATCGAAACCTTGCGCCGCCTGCTGCGCGGCGAGACGCTGGTCTCCCCCAAGGATCTGTTGCACACGGCGCATACCTCTCCCCACGGCCACGTTGAGGCGATCCTGGCCATGATCCGCCAACTCGACCTCGACACTCTGATCTCCTCCAAGCGCTGCCGCGAACGCGACCTGGTGGTGGCCATGATCGTCCAGCGGCTGATCTCGCCCTCCTCCAAATTGGCGACCACGCGGGAGTGGAGCACCACCACCTTGGGGGAAGAGTTGGGGGTGCAGGAGGCCAGCGAAGATGACCTTTACGCAGCCATGGACTGGCTGCTGCAACGGCAGGAACGCATCGAGAAGAAACTGGCCGCCCGCCATCTGAGGGAAGGCGGCTTGGTGCTTTACGATGTGAGCAGCAGTTCCTATGAGGGTCGCACCTGCCCGCTGGTGCAGTACGGCCACAATCGGGATGAAGACCAGCTCCCGATTATCGTCTACGGGGTGATGACGGACGAGGCGGGGCGTCCGGTGGCGGTGCAGGTTTATGCGGGCAACACCGGCGACCCCAGCACGGTGGGCGATCAGGTGGAGAAGTTGCGCCAGCGCTTTGGGCTGGAGCGGGTGGTGCTGGTAGGGGACCGCGGCATGCTGACCCCGCCGCAGATCAACAAACTTCGCCAGCATCCTGGCATGGGCTGGATCACGGCGCTGACCAGCGGAGCAATTCGAGAATTAGTGCAGAAAGGGAGCTTGCAACTCTCCTTGCTGGACGAACAGAACCTGGCCGAAATCAGCTCTCCGGATTACCCCGGCGAGCGGCTCGTGGTCTGTCATAATCCGCTGCTGGAAGAGGAACGGGGGCGCAAGCGGCAGGCGTTGCTGGAAGCGACGGAGAAGCGTCTGACGAAGATCGCCAAGGAAGTAGCGCGCCGCAAGAAGAAGTTGCTGAAGGCGTCCGAGATCGGGCTCAAGGTAGGTAAAGTTCTGGGGCGCTACAAGGTGGGCAAACACTTCGAGTGCCGGATCGGAGAGGGGAGTTTCGAATGGAGCCGACGCCCGGAGTCTATTGCTCAGGAAGCGAAGCTGGATGGAATTTATGTGCTGCGCACCAGTGAACCGGCCGAGCACCTCTCGGCCGAAGATACCGTGCGCAGCTATAAGAGCCTGGCGGAAGTGGAGCGTGCCTTTCGCTGTCTGAAAGGGATCGATCTGCTGGTGCGGCCCATTCGGCATCGCACCGAGGAGCGGGTACCCGCGCATATTTTCTTATGTCTGCTGGCCTACTATGTGGAATGGCACTTGCGGCGGGCTTGGGCGCCGCTGTTGTTCGAGGATGAGGAGCGACGGGAGGAGCGGAAGCGACGCGACCCGATTCTGCCCGCCCAACCCACGGCCGCGGCGAAAGCCAAGAAGCAATCTCATGAAACGCGGGAGGGACTTCCCGTGCACAGCTTCGCCACCCTGCTGGCAGAGTTGGCCAGCCGTGCCCGAGTGACCTACGAATTCAAATCGGGAGAGCTGAAGTTGACCTGCAAGCAGGTGCCGGAGCCGACGCCGCTCCAGGCACGGGCGTACGAGCTGATCCGTACGTTCCCAGTAACTGGAAATCGAGCTTGAATGTATCCCTCAAGGAATCAAAAGCATATCCCTCGAAGGCTACTGGAACTTCGGCCTAATCTCTCAATAACGACGGGAGGGTAGGGGGACGGCTTGCCGTCCCCTTTCGACGGGCTGTTGGCCCGCGGGTAGGGCAAGCCCTACGGCTGGCCGGAATGCGGCTCGGCCGCCCGGACTTGCGGAAAGGCTCGGAAGCTGTCAATTTTTTGAAATTTCGTGCATTTTTCTCTTGACTTGTTATATAGCTAGTTATACCATTCTCTCATGGGATTCCTATCGAGAGTGCAATTGATTCAGCGTGCCGGGGGCACTCGCCAGTTTTATCTGATCTGTCCCGCCCAACTGGCGGAGGCCTTAGAGTTGGAGAAGGGCGAGGAGATCGAGTGGGGGGTAGAAGACAAGCACACCCTGACGATTCGGCGTCGGCCGTCCCCGCGACGGCGGGAGGCGGGATCACATGGGCGCTGAGCAGGCGGTACTGGTCGAGGGGTTGGAGGAGCGAGCGCCGGCCTCTGCTCCCACCCCCTCTTCGGCCCCTTCTCGTCGCAAGCCCCAATTGCGCCTGCAACCCCTGGACCGGCAGCAGATCGTGCTGGAGGTGGTGGACGCGGATCGGCTGGTGGGACAGGATCACGAGGTGCGGGCCCTCTGGGATTTGCTGGAGCGGCTGGACCTGAGCCTCTTTTATGAGGGCGTCAAAGCCCTCGAGGGGCAGGCGGGGCGCAACCATTCCCACCCCCAGGCGCTGGTGGCGCTGTGGATCTACGCCCGCCTGCGAGGGGTGCAGGCGGGGCGCGAGTTGGCCGAGTGGTCGAAGCATGAACCCGGCTGCCGCTGGTTGTTGGCCTTGCGCCCGGTGAACCACACGACCCTGTCGAAGTTTCAGACCCGCTACCAGGCGGCGCTGCATGAGCTGTTCGTGCAAGTGGTGCACGTGCTGATGGCGCAAGGGGCGGTGCACCTGGAGCGGGTGGCGCACGATGGCACCAAGATTCGCGCCGCCGCTTCGCCCCGCAGTTTTAAGAGCGCCGAGAGGCTGGCCGAGTGCCGGCGGGCGGCGGAGGAGCAGTGGGCGGCCCTCCAGCAGCAGTCGGCTAGGGAAGGCGGTGCCCGTCAGCGCCGGGCGGAGGAACGCGCGGCCAAGCAACGAGCGGAGCGGGTGCGTGGGGCGGAAGAGGAATTGAAGCGGCAGGGGGAAGGGGAAAAAGCCAGTGTGACCGACCCCGAGGCGCGCCTGATGCGGGAGAGCACGGGAGGGATTGCGCCCAACTACAATGCCCAGATCTCGACCGATGAGCATCGCGGAGTGATCCTCGCCTACGAGGTGAGTCAAGCCCGCGAGGACAGCCACGAGTTGCAGCCGGCGCTGGACCGCGTCCGGGAGAACACGCACCGCTTGCCGGATCAGATTCTGGTGGATGGCGGCTACACCACCCGGCAGAACATCCTGGACATGGCCGCACGGCCCACGGAGTTGGTGGGCTCGCTGGGGAAGGACCGCTCCCAAAGCAAGCTGCGCCGACGGGGAGTGAATCCCCAGTTCATGCCCGACCATTTCACCTTCCACGCGGAGCAGAACTGCTATACCTGCCCCCAGGGCAAGACGCTGGCTTACAAACGCAGCAAGCCACAGGTGGGAGCGATCGAGAAGCATTATCGCGCCCCGGCGAGCGACTGCGCGGGGTGTCCGTTCCGTTCTCAGTGCTGCCCCAAAGCGAAGCGCGGACGAACCCTGTATCGAACCGAAGAAGATCCCAAAGTGGCCGCGTTTCGGCGCAAGATGCAACAGCCCGAGTACCAGAGCATTTATCGGCGACGGGCGCAGGCGGCGGAGTTCTCGAACGCTTGTTTGAAGGAAAAGAGGGGATTGCGCAGGTTCCTGCGCCGCGGCTTGGAGAAAGTGCGAGCGGAGTTGGGTTGGGCGTGCTTGGCTTGCAATGTGGCGATCTGGATTCGACTGCAGCGCAAAATGACTCCCCAGGCAACGACCTAGGATACGTGTGTCTGGACGCCGAAGACAAGGACCCAAGGACGGAAGAGAGGAAGAAAACGGGTTGAATACACAGGTCAAAACCATCGACTCATCCTGAGAACGGCCAAAAACCGACTCTCGCGGAAACAGAGTGGCTTCGAAAAGCCAAAAAATTGACAGCTT